>JAFQBE010000016.1 GCA_017416765.1 Clostridia bacterium | reverse complement strand
TATATTCGGGTACAGGTGTCCCGCCGACAATTATTATCTATTAGGTTTTATTTCTTATCTATTATCTAAACGATATTAAAAATCAGCGAGAGATAAGAGATAGAAGATAATAAATAATAGGTAATAGTTTTTACAATCGGGCGAGGGCAAAGCCCTCCCACAATTTTACATTTTTAATTTTCCATTTTACATTGTTTGTCCCTGACAAACTGCAATTTGTTAATCTTTTGTGACATTCATCACCCAACCGGTAGTATATAGTTGAGGGCGGAAAGGAGGAGATAAGCCTTGGACGACAGTAAAATAATTGATTTGTTCTTTGAGCGCTCGGAGCAGGCAATAACCGAGCTGTCGGAAAAATATTCAAAAATCTGCCACAAAATTTCATTCAACATACTTGGCAATGAAGCTGATGCGCAGGAATGTGTGAACGATGCGTTTTTAGGTATATGGAACAGAATACCGCCCGAAAAACCCGAGCCTTTATCCGCATATGTTTACAGGGTTGTGCGCAACCTTGCGCTAAAAAAACACCGTTATAACTCCGCAGCAAAACGCAACAGCTTTTATGAAACCGCACTTGATGAAATTGAAAGCTGTCTGCCGTCAAATTTCAACGCTGAAGATGATGCTGATGCCGCCATTTTATCCGAAGAAATAAACTTGTTTTTGACAACACTCAAGAAAGAAGACCGTATCATTTTTGTTAAACGCTATTGGTTTGGCGAAGATATATCGGCGATTGCCAAAAGCATAAACACCACAAGCCACAACATAACGGTAAAACTTTCACGCACAAGAAATGCGCTGAAAAAACATCTTAACGAAAAGGGGTTTGATATATGAAAAAAGAAGATATTTCAAAAATTCTTGACGGTATAAATAATGAATACATTGAAGAAGCTGCCGCTTATGCAACAGAAAAGCCGAAAATCAGAAATATAAAGGATTTGTTTATAAAAGCACCGCTTGCGGCAACAATAGTCATACTGCTGATAGTTGGAACAATTGCTTATACAGCGGCAAGCCGTACAAACTGGTCTTCGTCCGTTCAGTTTGATGACGGTTCAACCGCGCAAATAATTGAAAACGCAATGTTCAAAGCTATACCCGACACCGCACCAAAAACAGAAGAATACGGCAATATGCTGCCAATGACTCACGCGGAAGTTGAAGCTGTACTCGGTTTTGATATACTTCACCATAAAGAATCCGAAAACCCTATGGTAAACTACGACACAAGCCTTAATAAAGACGGCAGCATTGCACGAGTTGACCTTTGGTGGCCGCAGATATTCAGCGACGGTGCGGAAGGCGAAAAACATCTCAATCAATCCGTATACATGCTCAATGTCGGTGCAGAAGAAGGCTATGTGCTTGCATTTTCGGAAGGCATTGATGCCATGGGTCACAAGATTTTACTTGATGAAATCCATATTGATGAGCTTGATATTGATGCCGTCTGCTACACCGCAGGCGATATGCCCGGCAGAATAACCGTAACCTTTGTTTACGAAAATGTTATGTACAGCTTTACAGGCAACGGCTACACGCTCGACGAAATAATAAAAGTAATAAAAGAATTAGAATAACAAAACAGCTCCCATGTTCAGAAAACCTGAGCATGGGAGCTGTACTTTTTTAATTTATTTTACGGGTGCAATCTCATAGAAGATAACACCGTTTGGTGCAAGAGTATCTTCAAGCAAAAGCTTACCGTTTTCAACCGTTGTGGTTTGAGTTACGGGAACAAGCTTTGAACATTCATAATACTTATCACGAAGCTGTGTGAAATAAATTTCGCGGGCAGCAGAATCCCTGAGGGTTGTGGAGGTGTCTATACACGGGTCATCAGGTGACCAAGCGAAGCATTCATCCCCTATGCCGTAGGTAACTCTGTCTTTAACCCATTCATCAAAATAGTTACAGTTATCGTCTATAACATATTTGGTTATCTGTACGGTTTCACCTTCAAGCTGTGAAAGCTTAACTTCAAAGTTTAAATCAGCAGACTTGCTGTATTCAATATCATCCTTAAAATTATAAGCCATCACGCGCAGAGTTTTTGTATCAGCATCATATGCTGATACTGCATCAACCTCTGCCTTATAAATAACACCGCTCTTTGCCTTTTCAACACTTGTACGGTTAGAGTTTGCAAACTTTGCTATATTGCGTGCAACATGGTAGCTGACAGTCGGATTGCCGTCAAAAAGACCGTTTGAGAGATAACCCCATGCTGAAAAATAATCCGCATCAGAATCAAAAAGCTGCTTATAAACACGGGCATCGTAAGCTGCCTGATATGTATAGCCTACGGTACGGTTGAAAAGCTGGTTGTCATCTGCACCTGAATTAATACCGCAAAGAAGCCTACCCTCATCAATGCCGAAAATTATATCTTTCAGCCCTGCTTTTTTTGCACAGTTTTGAAGAAAAGCTATAGTTTTGGGCAAAGTGTATCCGCTTGTCGGTTCACCGGGGCAATAATCGTAAAATGAACCTGTAAGGAAGCATATGCGAGTACCCTTTTTACCCGTTTTATAGTTAATGCCGTTAGCACAATGGTCAATGAAAATATTTTCATCCCATAAGCCTTCGGTTACGGTCATCGAATGTGCGCCTACAACTACATTTTCACCAATTTTTTCCTGCAAAGCAGCAACCGTATAGTCATACAGCTTGCAATATTCAACAGCCGATTCCTGCGGGTCACCGCTGACTGCCATAAACCATTGTGAATTTTCATACTCGGTCATAACACCGAAACGCCATTTTAAAAGTTCTTCCTTGCCGAACTCATCCACAAGTGCCTGTGCCATAGCCGCCATGTAGTTATAATATACATCATAATCATCAGGCGGGTAAATATTGGTACCGAAATCTTCACCGGCAAGTGCATTTGCAGAATACTTAATCGGCACACTGCCAAGCTTGAGGTGCGGCTTTGCACCAAGTTCAAGTACACCCTTGCAATTATCAATCAGACGGGTGAAATCGTAATCATCAAGAACAGTTGCATCAAGCGGATTTTTGAACAAATCGCGTGTTTCGTTGCCGCCTGTACACTGCATAAACTGCACATACTCAACAAATTCACCGATATTGTATTCATCGTTAATTTTAAGGTTTGTAAACTGGTCAGAACCGTTCATATCCCAGATATTGACATTACTTACAACATTGGGAAGCTCTGTGCCAATAGCCGAAGCATCGACAGAAAAGCTATAGTCGTTTATACTTTCTCCACCCGAAGAAATAATTCCGGGCAAAGCTATTAACAAAGCTAAAATATAAGAAAAAAATGAAATTATTGCACTCATTTAATTTTCTCCCATAAATCAATTGTGAAATTTAATCGGCACTGCAGGCACACCTACGGCAGTACAGCTGTCGGGAATATCTTTTACAACAACCGAACCTGCACCAATAATAACATCAGAGCCTATAGTTTTACCTTGAATAATATTTGTGCCTGTGCCTATATCGGTACCATCTTTAACAGTAACATTTCCTGAAACATTTACACTTGGATTCAGCGTTACAAAATTGCCAATCACCGCATCGTGACCAACCGTACAGTCAAGATTTGAAATAAAGAAATCCCCTATTTCAATATTTACTGTAATGATTGTATTACAGCAGATTATACTACCCTGACCCATTTTAACATAATCAGATACACGTGCATCAGCAGATATTACTGTAGGAAAAAACAAATTATGATTTATTTTCAGTTTTTCATAAATGCTTTTTCGTAAATCAGGATCACCAACCGCTATAACTACCGCAGTTTCACTTTCAGCTGACAGAAGAGTATCCGTATTACCTACAACAACCCTACCATTAATTTCACAACCTTTTTTTTCGGTTGAATCATCAACATAACCAAGAATATTATATTTTTCGGTAAGTTCAGGATTGGTTTCTATCATCCACATAACTTCTCTACCGAATCCGCCGGAACCAAAAACAACAAGATCTGTTTTGCTCATTTATTCAGCATCCCTTCCCACAATGAAAACATAGTTCGTTGTAGCACTTCCGCCTATGTTCAACATCATACCATTATCTGCCTTTTTCAGTTGATAGCCCTTCGCCTTACCTGCAATCTGCTTATACAAATCAAGAAACATTCGTGTACCACTTGCGCCAACAGGATGTCCGCAGCCTATAAGACCGCCGCTGGGATTAATAGGTTTACTACCTGTAAATGAAATAGTTCCGTCTTCAATAGCTTTGTATTCTTCACCAACAGGAGTAATACCGAATGCAGAAATTGCGGCATATTCACTTGATGTAAAGCAATCATGTGTTTCAAAGAAATCAATATCTTCAACACTCAGACCCGCCTTGTCATATGCTAACTCAACCGCTTTTGCAGTATACGGTAAAACACAGTCAGCTTCTTTAGCCATATCGATTTTTTTATCAAAAGTTATAGGTGCGACTGTATGCCCCCACCCCTTTACAATAGGATAAGTATTACCGCACTTATACTCATCAATAAAGCGCTTTGAAGCACACGCCACCATAACTGCACCGTCGGTTATCTGAGAACAATCAGACACCGCAAGCATTCCGCCTACAGAAGTATTGGTCGCAGTCCCTCTGGTTGAAGCCTGTTCGTAGTTCATAAACCATTTTCTTGTCTGCGCCGCAGGATTGCGTGAAGCATTTGCATAGTTTATTTCAGAAATCCTTGCAAGATTATTAAGATAACGCTCTTTATCAAGACCGTATTTTTCAACAGTCAGGTCTGCAAGCCTGCCAAAAAGTTTCGGGAAGGGAAAATCAATATTCTTTCCTTCGCTTTCATAAAAAGCCGCTCTGCCAAGATAGTCTGCACAGGTTTTTGAATCTACAGTTTTCATAAGTTCAAAACCGATTACAAGCACCAGATCATAGTCGCCTGCGCGCACCTTTGTAAGAGCAGCATCCAATGCTACTGAACTTGAAGCACAGGCAGCTTCGTACCTTGCTGAAGGCACACCATAAAAAGCTTCGTTAACTTCTGTAAGAAGCGCACCAAGATGACCCTGATTTATATAATACTCACCTATAAAATTTCCGACAAAACAAGCTATTCTGTTCTGATTGTTAAGTTTTTTTATATCATCATAAGTTATGCCTGTATCTGCCAATCCGTCTTCAATAACTTCTCTTAACAGCGCTATTACACCTTTACCTTCTTTTGTCCAATTACGCTCAAAATCAGTCTGTGCGCCTCCAAGAACATATACCTTTTCCATCAGTTCACCTTTTTGCCTTTAAATATCTTCTGTAATCGTAATCTGAAAACTCTGCCGAAAGGATTAAAGTCTCATAATCTATGTTTTCAAAAGAAGATGAAAACTCTTTTCTAATCATATCGAGCAATTTTTCTTTTCCGCCAAACGCTTTAACCAAAGCCATGGGCGGAACCCAGTTAAAACCTTCTGCCATAACTGTATCAGCATTTGAAGCATTACACCCTGACTCTCTTGCTGAAAAAAGGCTATATATAACATAGCTTATCAATAATTCTTTACAAATTTGTGCTTCCTGGGATTTATCGGATTGAAGAGTATCAAAAGCTGCTTTATAATTACCGTTACGCAGATTTTCAACAACAATACCAACAAAAGGAATGTTGTATTTTCTTATTTCGCGAAAATCTCCGAGTGCTATATCGTACACCAATCTTTTTTTTGTTTCTCCATCTTTTACTGTTGAATAAAAACCTTTTCCGCTTTTTCTTCCAAGCCATGAATTGGAAATCAGTTTTTCAGCAAAATCAGGTGTTTTAAAATATTCATGCTGATAATCAGCTGTATTTTCATAAAGATTGTCAACAATTGCTTTATAAACATCTAACCCGACAAAATCAGCTGTAACTATCGGCGGCATATTTCTGCCGGTAAAGCCGCCAAAAATCGCATCAATATAATCAATTCCGCCGTTATCTTTATATTTTTCTGCCAGTAAAAGAGCTGAATTAATAAAATGAAAACCTATTCTGTTGCCTAAAAAAGCAGGCGTATCCTTAACAGTAACTACCTTTCTGCGCAGAACTTCACTCAAATACTCGCTCAACTGTTCAGTTAATTCAAGACTTGCGCCGTCACTCGGAATCAACTCACACAGCGGCATACTGTAAGGAGGATTAAACATATGCACACCAAAAAAACATTCATGTACATTTTCAGGCAGATACTTTTTAAGTTTATTAATGGATAAACCTGATGTACCGCTTGAAATAATAACATTCTCTTTTAAATTATGCATTAAATAATATACTTGCTTTTTTATTTCTTCGTTTTCACTGACACTTTCAAAAACGAAATCCGATACGGATAAACAATAATCTAAACTGCTGTAATCAACAGGTATAAGATTATTTCTTACCGTGCCCGCTTTAACCGAAAGTGCCGCTTTCTCTGCAGCAGCATGGGAATCCTCAATGCTGCGCGAAACCATATAAACTTTCGCATTTCCGAATGAAGCAAACATGGCCGAAACATTTGACCCCATGGCACCGTTTGCGCCAATTACTGTTACCGTTTTAATATCGTTCATCCAATATCTCCTGATTTTCTTTATATTTTCAAATTATAAAATTATTTCACCCAATGTGCGCTTTGGCACAATATGCTTTTCTTTACCGTTGCGATAATACTTCACATCGCCGTTTAAAACATCGACAATCTCAACGGTTTCTTTGGGTCTGCCCAAGGCAATTACAAGGCGCGGTTTTATATGCTCATCCAGCTTAAAAAGCTCCGCCATTTTTTCTTTATTGAAGCTGCCGAGCATACAAGCACCTAAGCCTGAATCCGTAGCGCCGAGAGCTATAGTCTGGGCACAGATTCCGGCATCAATTTCGATATCGGGCGCAATTGAATTGTCAAAACAGACAAGAATATACGCCGCAGGAACATTGCCGTCATATGGCGGTTTATCGGTCAGGTAGCCCGCCCAGCCAAGCAGCTCAAAAACTTTTGCACACATTTCTTCGCTGTTGGCATAGGCAAATTTAATTGACTGCTTATTCGCCGTTGAAGGTGTATAGCGGCAAAGCTCAATAATGCTTTTTAACTGTTCATCGCTTATTCTGACCGTCGGGTCAAAATTGCGGTAACTGCGCGTTGCCTTTACAAGTTCGGAAAACATAATTATTCCTCTTTTTTCTTATTCTGCTGCACGCATTTTTGCAAGGTCGCGGTAGTTAATCAGCTTGATACCGAGTGAATCGATATGCTGCTTTGTCTGCGGGTCAGAGAAGAGCTTGTATTCCCAGACTCTGCGTTCCCAACAACCTGTTGTACCTTTAAGTTCATCGGTTTCATATGCGGGGTGGATATAGGTTTCTACTACACCTTCGGGGAAACCGCGATACATTTCATAAATATATTCCTTGAAGTTTTCATAGCTGTCCTTCTGCGGACCGGACCAATCGCCGGGCATAAGGTAATCGGGCATAGCTACACCGAGTGACTTGCCGTAAGCAACAACCTTATCAATAAGACCCTTTACGAGTTCGGGCGGAACCTGAACATCAAGTGTTTCGTTGCCGAACTGTGCTTCCGTAAAGTTCATAGGCATACGAAGCGGAAGCTTGTATTCACCCGCAATTTTAATCATGAGTTCAAGCAGTTCAAAACGGCCTGTTGCAACACCGTAGAGTGAACCCATGTGATTATCAAGATGTGAGGGATTAAGTCCGAGGGACTTTAGCTTTTCAATCTGCGCTCTGATTTCTGCTTCTACCTCTTCAAGGTCAGCATGCTCCTCAAACTCATCACTTTCGTGATAAAAATAGCCATCCTTATCGCGCAGAGATGCGTTTGCACTGCTGCTGACAGGACCCCAGCGATAATTTTCCCATTCAGCTGTAGTTGTAAGATGAACACCGATTGCAAATTCTGGGTGTTCCTTTGCAAACTTAACAGCCTCGGGTGCCCAACCGCATGGAGCCATAATTGTTGAAGATGTGATACCGCCTGATTTAAGTAAATCGAATACACCGAAGTTTGCCGCACGGCACATACCGAAATCGTCTGCGTTTATAATGAGATATCTTTCCATTCTTTTAATTCCTTTCTGTAAATATAATCGAAAAAATATATACACAAAATATTATAATATTTCTGTTTTGAAAAGTAAACCATCAATATACCTAATTAACAGCTGTGTTTTTTGATAAAATCGACTATAAGCTGCGGATTTTCAAGTCCGTGCGGATGATGGTTGCACCCGGGCTTTATATACAGTTCAAAGTCCAGTTTATTTTCTTTATATGCTTTTTCAAGCATGATTCCGTTTTCTGTATAGGGCACAATGGTATCACTGTCACCCGACACCATAACAATGGGAATTTTATGCTTTACAAGTTCGGGTATATTATCCAGCGGCATATCTCGATAACAAATCAGTTCAGATATACTGCTCATACCCAGCGCACCGAGAATTTCAGAAAACTCTTCATCATCTATTCTCTCCCCTATACCGAAACCGCAGGGACAGCTCATATAGTTAATAACAGGTGCATCTATATAAACACAAGAAACAAGTTGAGGATAACGGGCAGCAAACTTAACGGCAATAAGTCCGCCGCAGCTCATACCGACAGGTATGCATTTGCTTTTAAGCGAAAACCTTTGTGTCACATATTCAACAAAACGCGCTTTTCTGTCAAGGTCTGCATCAACACCCCAACGGTTGGAATTTTTTATATATCCGAGATAAAAACCTTCTTGAAGGAGTTTAATTTCCGTTTCCGGAAAAGCATTCCAATATTCCGTTTTTACTATAAGCGAAGGTTTTTCAAGCTTCTTATCGGGTATAACCACCCTTGCCTCATAACCTTCAAATTCAAACTCAATGCATTCAAAGCAATTCCAAAGCATAGCCAATATCTCCTTTAAATACTTGTGGCACACTTTACGAAAAGTGTGCCGATACAGATTAAAAATCAGATTGTGAAAATATAATAGAAGGAAGCCTTTAGGTCCTGAACAGTCAGTCTGATTTTTTTGAATGTAGCTGTTGCATCACCGATAAGAAGGTCAACATCGAATTTCCATGTGCCGCCCGTTACCTTACCTGTTTCCTCGTTTATGGCAGCTTTAATTGACGCATTTGTATATGTAATCTGAATAGTATCTCTGCCGTGTTCAAATTCAATACCCATCTGTTCAGCGGCATAATTTATACTGCCGAGTGTACCTATACCCCTTGCGGAAGGACCACCGTTTTTCGGGTCACCGTCAGGACCGTCAGTATGAGGTTTGAGTTTTATATCAACTGTAACAATGCCGTTTTTTCTCGTTGCGGATATCGACTGACAGTCATCAAGCCTGAGTTTACCTTCACCCGGAACAAAATCAGTTTCCGACTCGTTATTCTTTAAAACAATTTTGGCAACAGGAACAACCAGCTTGATTATAATATCAATAACAGTTGATCCGCCACCGGTTACATCCTTACTAAAGCCCATTACATAGCTGCCTTTGGGTTTATCGGGATTGGTTTTTACAACTGCGGCATTGTAAAAATCAAGCACCGCCTGCTTGTCGTTAAGGTCAAGCAGTTTATTTTCTTCAGTCCCATGAGTTGTTTCTTCTTCAATAACTTTTTCTTTTTCAGTTGTTGATTCTGCTGTAGCAAAATTATCTTTCGTAACGCTTTCAACAGATATATCAACCTTTTCTGTTATATCAAGCTGTTCTTCCTTTAAAACGGCTGTATTTTTTTCTGTTGTAGCATGTGTGCTGTTATTGCTGCCACAGGCTACCAGCGAAAACAAGGTAACCGCGATAATAAAAAGTGATATAACCTTTTTCATAATATCTCTTCTTTCCATTATTATTACAGATATATTATACAGCAAAACAGAAAATTAATTTTCTGTTTTAGAATATAGCTTGCAATAAAAAATCTCTGCACCGGATTAACCGATGCAGAGGAAAAGTTCATTAATTAAAATTAATACTTGATGTTGGAATAAACACCGTTAGTAACAGCTGCGCCGCTGCCGTTGATTGTAACAACTGCCTTGAGAGCAAGCTTTGCATCGAAAGCATAGGAGTACTTGATGTTTGAAATCTTACCGTCAACAACCTTTACTTCAACCTTGATATTTTTGTAGTTGACTGTTGTGCTGTTAACCTTAATAGCTGTTGTAAATTCAGCGATACCGTCAACAACTTCTTCGTGTGTGATGAAGTCATTTGTGAATCTGTTGAAAGGTGTAGCGCCTGTCTTCTTGGGGTTGGTTTCATTCTTAAGTGTGAAGGTGTAAACGCCATCCTTAGCTGCGAATGAACCGAGATCTTCGGGCTTGAGAGATGTAGCCTTGATCTTGTAATCGCTGTCCATATCTTCAGCGGGGATGTTAGCCTTCTTTGTGCCGATACCGAGGAAGTCACCAACAACTGTATCGAGGTTGGAATTTTCATCGATAGCCATGATGATCTTGTTGAGAATATCTGTTGCACCGCCGACATCAATGGGGTTTGTGTACTTACATTCTCTGTTTGCTGTGTACTTGCCGCTCTTTGCAATCTTAGCTGTTTCAGCATTCATGAAAGCTGCGAATTCTGCTGCTGTCATATCACCTGCGGGAGCTGCTTCTTCTGTTGATTCAACTTCTTCTGTAGCTGCTTCTGTTGATTCAGCTTCTGTAGATTCAACTTCGGAAGGAGCTTCTGTGGATTCAACTTCTGCTGCGGAAGATTCTTCAACGGGAGCGTCTGCTGCAACTGTGGAATCGTCTTCAACTACGGGTGCTGTTGTTGTTTCGTCTGCTACATCGTCACCGCCGCAAGCTGCGAAGGTAAATACCATAGCGAGAGCCATAAGGAGTGCTAAAAGCTTTTTCATGGTAAAAAATCCTTTCGTTAAATAAATTTATTATTTTGATATCGAACCGCTTTAAAAGCCGAATCAATATGCAAAGTCGGAGTATTTGACTGTTGTATAGATATTACCTGTAACAACCTTAACCTTAGCGATTGTGTACTTGACATTTGTAAGGTATGCATCTGAATCGATTGTATAATCTACTGAACTGAACGCCTTTGTGTCAACAGCAATCTTTGCCTTGATTGTAGCAGCTTTAACAGTGATGTCAATTGTTTCAACAGCTGCACCTGCATCTATAAGACCATCTCTCATTTCGTTTATATCTTTATAATCGTTTGTGAACCTGTTGAGAGCGCTCTTACCCTTGAGGGGATTCTTCTCATTCTTTACAGTGATTGTTACTTCGTAATACTTGCCGTCTGCTGAAAGCTTGCAGGAAGCAGCTGTAACATCTGCTGCTGTAAGTGTGCTCTTGACAAAATCCTTGCTTGCTTTACCCTTTGCAACACTGATAGTCTCTGTACCTTCACCAAGGAAGTCGCCTACTGTATCACGTACAAGGTCAATTTTTGCAAGTGCACCCATCTTAAGATCGTTGAGCTTTGTTTCAACTGTCTTCTTATAACCGGGCTTTGCAGAAGCAACCTTTGCTGTTGCTTCGTTGTAAAGGGCAACGATTTCAGCCTTGTCTGTGGGAGCTGCAACTGCTTGAGTAGCTTCTTCTGTTGATTCAGCTTCTGTAGCTACTTCTGTTTCTTCAGTTTCGGAAACAGCTTCTGTGGATTCAACCTCGGAAGGAGCTTCTGTGGATTCAACTTCTGCTGCGGAAGAATCTTCTACGGGAGCATCTGCTGCAACTGTGGAATCGTCTTCAACTACAGGAGCTATTGTGGTTTCATCGGGTGTTTCGTTTCCGCCGCATGCTGCAAAAGAAACAAGCATCATAGCAGCAACAAGGAAAGCAACTACGGACATAAGTACTTTCTTCATTGTGGATATCCCTCTCATTCAAAATTTAATGAAATTCAAGACCTTCATTCGGTCTCTTTGTACACTATACCAAAAAACATAGGCAATAGTCAATAAAAAAAGCGTAACAAATTCTTAAAAAAATGAAAATTATTTCAAGAACATGCAAATAATAATCGGTAAAAATACCGAAGGCAGACAATTCATAACCTTAATATTGGTCAGTTTCATCATATTAAGTGCTATAGCAATAATCAGCAAGGAGCCTACACAGGTCATGTGCGCAACCGTATAATCATTAAGATACGGTGCAACAAAGCCCGCAAGTAAGGTTATAGTGCCTTGATAAATAAAAACGGGTACAACGCTTGCAAGCACACCCCAGCCGAGTGTTGAAGCAAACACGATTGACGAAACAGCATCTATTACCGATTTTGTTATAAGCGTGCTGTAATCGTGCGATATGCCGCTTTCAAGCGAGCCGACTATAGCCATAGCGCCTACGCAGAAAAGCAGGCTTGCCGTAACAAAGCCCTCTGCAAACTGCGGCTTATCATTACCCTTTGAAAGCTTGCTTTCGATTTTTTGGGCAACATTGTTAATGTGCTTATCGAGGTCAAGCAGACTGCCGATTATTGTACCCACCGCCATTGATATAACGGCAATAAGGGCATTGCTGCCTTCAAGCGCACCGTCAATACCGATAAAAAGCACACACAGTGCCATGGCTTTCATTACCGTATCGGACACTCTTTCCGGCAAACCTTTTTTTACAAGCAAGCCTATACCGCCGCCCAGAAGCACAAGCACCACATTTACAAAGCTGCCTGTAAGAGAAACTAAAATACTCATTCTGATATATCTCCCAAAATAAAATACGCTCTGCATTATATCACCATTCCACATTTGTTACAAGCACAAATGCAGGATAAAAACATAAAATATTTTAAGGAGGTATACAAAAATGTTTGTAACAAAAGAATATAACCGCGAAAACGCCCTTGCCTATGCTAAGCGTTGGGCGCTTGACCGCAATCCCCTTTTCTTCAGCTTTAACGGAATCGGCGGTGACTGCACAAACTTTGCCTCGCAATGCATTTTTGCAGGCAGCTGCGTAATGAATTACACCCCGACCTACGGCTGGTATTATATATCATCAAATGACAGAACTCCGTCATGGAGCGGCGTACAATTCTTTTACGATTTTATGGTAAACAACAAAGAACAAGGACCTTTTGCAACCGAAGTAACGGCAGACAGAATAGAAAAAGGCGATATAATACAGCTTGGAAATGACGAAGGTCTGTTTTATCACACGCTTGTTGTAACAGACAAAGCCGACAACGAAATATACATTGCAGCCCATTCCGACGATTATTACAACCGCAAGCTGAGCAGCTACGATTATGCTTATATACGCTACCTGCACATTGAAGGCATACGCTTTGAAATACAGGGCGGCGATGTCTGCTTTAAAACACTTATAAACGGCGGCATCGAACCCTTTGAAGAAGATAGCTGAAACAATAAATATTTTTTGGTTAAATTATTGCAAATAGCTTGCAAATTCTTTTTAGTTATTATAGAATGTTTCTAATAATATAATGAATATCAAAAGATAAATCAGATACCGAGCTTCATTTCAAGTTCAATAAGCTCTTTTAAGAATTCGCTTGTTTTTCTAAGATGCTCGGCGGATTTCTCATCACGCAGAAGGTATTTACCTGCGCGTCTTACAGCGCGGGTAAAGCGGCGGTCAAGCCTTGCCTTCTGTTTTACAAGCGGACATGCTGCCGTAGCACGAGGGTCGTAAATTACGCGTATTTTCTCTTTTCCGTCTTCTTCAACAATAAGTGGGAACAACGGATAAATACGGCAGGCAAGCGGTCTTTCACAGCGAGCGCAGCTGCCGTTGCATTTTACAAGCGGTGTTTCGCCGTCGGTAACGGTAAAGCCATCAAGGCTTTCAAACATATCTTTTTCGTACGGAAAAAGCTCCATGCTGTCGCCGAGTGTATCGCCGCAGCAAACGGCTGAACAAACGCTGCCGCAATCGGCAGAACCTAAAGGTGTCGCCTTTTCAAGCAGGTTATATGCTTCGCGCAGAGCTTTATTTTCAATTTTCACAGAATTATCACCTCTAAAAGTTTTTAAGTCAATTTTAATTATGTAATACATAATTGTCAAATAAAAATTTCTAAACCTCAAGGAGACAGATATGCAAACAATTAAACTGCGTACCACACTCAACAGATTCTGCACCTTCTACAAAAAGGATGATGCAGCAGTTCCGCAGGAGCTTTTCAATGCGGAATGTACGGTTCCCGATTTGTCGGATATCCGCTTTCCCCTTCCTTCAAGAAAAAAAGATTATACCTGCAGTGCAATAAGCACAGACGGTGTGCTCTGGCTCGGTTCCCAAGGCGGTGTAACCCGCTGGGACGAAGCTGCTGAAGACGATGACAAGGTCATGCATTTCGGCGGCGACCGCTACCTTTATGACAACAAAGTAGTATCTCTTATTCCCGACAGCGATAAGGGTGTTTGGGTACAGACCGAAACAGGTGTTGTACATATAGAAATGAAGCCTGTTTCTCCCAGACAAAAAGCAGAAATGCTGCTCGAAGAATCAAGAAGAATTGTTGACAGACGAGGTATGTACAGCCAGAAAAGGCTTGCAACACCCCGTGACCTTGATTCCTTCGTCCCCTACGGTCATTCCGATAACGACGGCGGCTTTACATCGTGGTTCTCCGTCGGTATGCTTCACCGCTATGCAGTACTTAAAAGAGAACTCGGCAAAGATGCACCCGAAACCAAGGAAGCACTTAATTTTGCAATGCGTACAAGTGAAGCGTGTATGCTTCTGCTTCACATTTCAAAGCGCGGTAACGGCTTCCCCGCAAGAAGCTACCTTGCACCCGATGAACCCGTACCCGATGACGGACTTTTCTACCGTATTCAAGGCGACAAGGCTGTGGGTGTAGAAACAACAGATACAAAGAAAAAAGGCATATCCGGAATGGAAATTGACGCATCAGCACCCATTCCCGAAAGGCTGAGAAAGCTGTTCACAGAACGCGGCTACACTGAAGAAGGTATTGTTTACAAGGGCGATACCAGCAGCGACGAAGTAACGGCACACTTTATGCAGCTTTACTATTCGCACCTTTTCCTCAAAGGCATCGACCCCGAATTTGACGAGCTTGTAAAGAACTCAGCAACAGGGCTTATGTCACACATTATTGACAACGGCTATCAGCTTATGGAATGCAACGGTCAGCCGACAACATGGGCAAAATGGAACCTTGAATATTTCAACACAGCAATGGGCTGGACAGACGCATGCCTTAACTCTGCAGAATTGCTTTCATACCTTAAAATGACTATGGCTATCACAGGCGAAAAAGGCAGATGGCAGGAAGAATATGAAAAGCTCATAGGCATGGGCTATGCTGACCTTGTTGAAAAGCACTATGACAGAGCTTATCAGACTTCTCTGCTTGAAGGCAATGACATTGCCGCAGAGCTTATGTACGGCGACAATATGCTTGCAGTCTGCTCCTTCTGGGCACTCTGCACACTTGAAGAAGACCCCGAACTGCTCGCCAAATACAAGAGAGGCTTTGAAACATGGCGCGGTACCGTATGCTGCGAAGATATGCCCGGCTATGAATATCCGTTTGCGCTCAGCTGCGGCACTCAAGGGCTCAACATGGAAGGTAACGCAAAATGGTTTGAGCGTTTTAATGTCAGCCGCCTTGCCGCAGGCGTTTACCTTGAAGGCAGAAACGATGTGGCAAAAAAGCACCGCTGGAATTACGACTATGTTCAGACATCATTCTTATTGCAGCCCGACGAACACTTCATTGCAAAATACGACCGCGACCCGTGGGAGTATAAAGACGAGGATTCGGGCGGCATGTATGTTGTAGAAAGCTGCTATGTATACACCTACGCTTACTGGATAGGAATTTACCACGGATTTATTGAGGATTAAGGGAGGAAAAACAAAATGAAACAACCTATACATCTTATCGGCAACGCTCACCTTGACCCAATCTGGCTGTGGCGCTGGCAGGAAGGCTGCAACGAGGTTATGCAGACTTTCCGCTCCGCCCTTGACAGACTTAAAGAATATAAAGGCTTTGTTTTCACCTGCTCATCTGCGGCATACTACCGCTGGGTTGAAGAAATTGACCCCGAAATGTTTGCAGAAATTCAGAAAATGGTAAAAAAAGGACGCTGGCATATAGTCAACGGCTGGTGGGTACAGCCCGACTGTAATATGCCCAGCGGTGAAAGCTTTGCAAGGCAGGCACTCTACAGCCAGCTTTACTACTACGAAAAATTCGGCAGAATCTGCAAAACGGGCTATAATGTTGACTCCTTCGGACACAACGGTATGCTTCCGCAGCTTCTTCGCAATGGCGGCATGAGTGCATATGTTATGATGCGCCCCGGCAAGCACGAAAACGCAGAAATTCCTGAAAATATGTTCTGGTGGGAAAGCCCGGACGGCTCACGCGTACTCACCTACCACATTCCCGACGGCTACGGCCACAGCACACCCAAGCACCTTGACAAGGTTATGGAAGATTATATGGAACGCGGTGAAAACAGCGGTCACGGCATGATGCTGTTTTACGGTGTAGGCAATCACGGCGGCGGACCGACAAGAAGAGACATAGAGCATCTTAAAGCAAAGATGAAGGAGGACGGCTTTGAAAGCCTTGAATTCTCATCCCCCGACGATTTCTTTGAAGAAATGCTTGCAACACCGCTTGATATACCTGTATGGACTGACGATTTACAGCACCATGCAAGCGGCTGCTACTCTGCAACTTCGCTTGTAAAGCAGCTCAACCGAAAATGCGAAAACGAGCTGGCAGCGGCAGAAAAGTTCAACACCGTTGCCGCAAAGATTGCAGGCGCAGTCCCCTCCACAAAAGAGCTTGCCGAAGCATGGAGAAAGGTATGCTTCAATCAATTTCACGATATACTCTGCGGCTGCTCCATTATGGAAGCATATGAAGATGTAAAAGCAAGCAGCGGACACGCACTTGACATTGCCGCAAACATTTACAACACAGCACTTATCAAAATTTCAAGACAGATTGACACATGGATTGACGGCGTTTCCGATCCTGAATGTTCAGAAGTGCGCAACCATGGTGCAAGACCTGATTTTCCCAGACCGATTATTGTGTTCAATCCCCTTTCATTTGCTGTTGAAATGCCTGTACGCACCTACCACCCGAGTCTGAAGGTTACAGACAGCGAAGGTAAGGAAGTGCTTTTCCAGAATGTCCGTTCCTCCCGCTCAAACGATACTCACCTTGACACGCTGTTCATGGCAGAAATTCCCGCACTCGGCTACGCTACATACTGGCTTTACGGTGACGGCGAAGAAAAGGAATACACAAGCAACCTTGTATCAGGCGATGACAATATTCTGTTCATGGAAAACGAGCTTATCAGAGTTGAATTCGATAAGACCAACGGCGGTATTTCAAAGCTGCTTGACAAAGCAAGCGGTATAGATTACGCATCAAAGGGCGCACTTGCAGTACCCACAGTTATTGATGACCATAAAACCGACACCTGGGCACACAATGTATTCAAGTTCCACGATATCAAAGGCACTATGGATGTTGTTTCAGCAGAGCTTGTTGAAGAAGGTCCGCTGCGTGCAAGTGTCAGAATCAGATACATTTTCAACCACTCAACACTTACTCAGGAATTCTGCCTTACAGCAGGCAAAAAGAACATCCGCGTAAAGTGCAAGGCAAACTGGAGCGAACAGTTTACCATGCTTAAAATTCCGTTTGACATCGGCGGTGAAGACGAGATTTCAACCTATGAAATCCCCTGCGGCTATATCAAGCGTCCCTGCAACGGCGAAGAAGAGCCTACACAGCAGTGGGCTGACATCACAAGCACAATAAACGGCGTGCGTGCAGGTCTTGCCGTTGTAAACGACGGTAAGTACAGCTATGACTGTCCCGGCACAATGCTGCGTCTTACCGCACTGCGAAATGTTATTTTTGCAGACCACTATTCACACAGACCTGCGGCTGATTTCAATTTCACCGACGAAGGTATGAACAGATTTGAATACGCAATCTTCACCCACGAAGGCGAAGTTGAAAACACCGAAATCATGAATCTTGCCACAAAGTTCAATTGCCGCCCCGTAACGGTAGTTGAAAGCTACCACAAGGGCAAGGGCGCACCGCAGAAGGCAAGCTTCCTTGATATAAATAAGGATAATATAATAGCAACCGCTTTCAAATTCTGTGAGGACGGTTCGGGCGACGCTGTACTGCGTTGCTTTGAAGCACAGGGCAAAAAGACAAGAGTAAATATCATGTGCGACATTGTTGATGCCGCATTCCGCGTTGACTTCCTGCCCCATGAAATCAAAACCTTCAGAATTCATGCAGACGGCAAGGTTGAGGAAGTAAACTTCCTTGAAGGCGTTGACAAAGAGTAAAGGATTTCCCCGATGAAGATTTATACAAGCGAACAAATGAAAAAAATTGAAGCAACGGCAAACGAAAAAGGTATGAGCTATCTTTCGATGATGGAAAATGCCGGTGCTGCCTGTGCAAAGGAAATATATAGATATTTTGACTGTGCAGACAAAAATATTGCCGTTGTCTGCGGCAAGGGCAAAAACGGCGGCGACGGATTTGTTGCCGCACGCCTGCTCAAGAAAAAGGGATGCAGAGTAAGCGTTGTGCTTGCCTGCGGTTCACCAACAGCTACAGACGCGCTGACCATATTCGGCAAGCTGCAGGAGGTTCCCGTATTTTTGTTTGAACAGGAACAGGCAAAGGAAGAAATCAGAACGGCTGATGTTATAATTGATGCCGTTTTCGGTTTCGGCTTCAGAGGTAAACCCGACGAAAAAACGGCTGAAGTATTCAGTTTTATTAACGAATCCAAAGGTGCTGTTGTATCAATTGATATCCCCAGCGGTGCGGAATGCGACAGCGCAAAGGTTTGCAAAGACTGCGTAAGAGCCGATTTAACACTTGCAATAAGCTGTAAAAAGCCTGTTCATGTGCTCAAGCCCTCCTGCGAATACTGCGGCAAAACAAAAACCGTTGACATCGGGCTTGACACAAAAGCGGTAAAAGAAGAATTTACTACCCTTTCAACAAAGCCACAGAAGCTTTTGCCAAAGCGCAGCAGCTTATCGCACAAAGGTGATTACGGCAAGGTTTTAAGCGTATGCGGCAGCATGAAATACCCCGGTGCGGCGGTACTTGCGGCAACGGGCGCAGTAAAAATGGGGGCAGGGCTTGTTTTTGCTGCCTTCCCCGAAAAGGCATACTCTGCCATTGCAGCAAAACTAACCGAACCCGTTATGCTTTCTCTCCCCTGCTGTGAAGAAGGATTTTTTGCAAGAGGAGCAATAAATACTCTTGTTGAAGAAGCACAAAAAGCCGATTGTACACTTATCGGCTGCGGTATGGGGCAAACACTTGCCACAGCAAGCGTATTTGAAGAAGTGCTTACCGCTTGTAAAGACAAGGTTGTAATTGATGCTGACGGCATAAATCTGCTCGGTGCGAATATAAATATGCTTGAAGCAGTTAAAGGCCGTGCGGTTATTACACCGCACCCCGGTGAAATGGCAAGGCTGTTCGGGCTTACAACTGAACAGGTAAACGCAAACAGAATTCCGCTTGCGGCAGCGCTTGCAAAAAAATACGGCATTACGGTTGTTCTCAAAGGAGCAAACACGGTTATTTCCGACGGTAGCAGAATATATGTAAACCGTACAGGAAACCCCGGCATGGCACGCGGCGGCAGCGGCGACCTGCTTGCAGGCATGGTTGCAGGCTTACTTGCCCAGGGCTTTGAACCGTTTGAAGCCGCAGTTGCAGCCGTACATATTCACGGCAAGGCCGGCGATATTGCCGCAAAGATCAATTCGGTATACGGTATGACTCCGTCCGACATGGCAGCGGTTCTTCCCAAACTGCTTTCAGAATACGAGCAGTAAAGGGGAACTCAACTTTGAAAAAGCTTTTGTACGCAATCTTATCCGTGGTTTTGTTGTTTTCGGGTTGTTCCGTACCCGGCTCACACATTGAAAACGAAATTAACCGCAATTTTGCGGCAAAAGCAACCATAACACAAAAATCAGCAGCGTATACAGCCGATTTTCAGATTAATGAAAACGGCTGCAGCGTTGCTTTTGTTTTGCCGGAAGAAATAAAAGGTCTGAAAATATATTATAACGGCTCAGGCTTTTCCTATGAGCTTGACGGCTTAAAATTCACAGCTTTGCCGAAAGCGGAGATGCAGCAGTTTCTTCCGCTCATTTTTTCGGCATTGACCGACAGTAAAGGTGTATACGAAGCTGCTGAAACCTGTATTTTGATACAGGGCAGCACACCGTACGGCGAATACTACATAAACGCTGACAGAAATACATTAATACCGACATTTTTAGAAATAGAAAGTGCCGACCTTACCGTAATACTTGAACCGTATGAACAAAATAAATAGCCGTGCATAATATGAAATAAATGCAAAAAATACCGCTCCCCGATGTTTAAGCAGCCTTTATACAGGTAAAAATATGATTAACAACTTAAACCAGCCTTTTATGTGCTGCATAAATTCGGAGAGTGATTTTCAAAATGAATATTAAACGAGGAGATATCTATTATGCCGATTTAAGTCCTGTTGTCGGCTCTGAGCAAGGTGGAATCCGCCCCGTGCTCATAGTACAGAACGATGTGGGAAACAGGCACAGCCCTACTGTAATAGCTGCTGCCATCACAAGCCAGAAATATAAAACCGGCTTACCCACACATATAAAAGTAGATGCTGACGGCTGCGGACTTGCAAAGGATTCAATCGTTCTGCTTGAACAGGTGCGCACAATTGACAAACGCAGGCTTAAAGAAAAAATGGGCAACCTTGGTGAAAACGATATGATGCGCATTGACAGAGCCCTGAGCGTGAGTTTCGGACTTGACAGAACAGTTTTTCCTATATAAATTACCATATTTTAGATGCAGTGTTTTACATTTTCTGCCGGAGCCGAAAAAAAGCTCCGGTTTTTTCAACATATTTTCGCTTACCTATTGAAAAACCGTAAATTTTAGTGTAAAATATATAAAAAATCTCAAAAAAACAGCTTATTTTGAGAAGATTTTGGGGGTTTTGTATGAATTACTCATTAACTACAGCTCAAGCAAAGGAGCTTATATCAAATAAACTTTCACACTTTTTCGGCGTAACACCCGAAGAGGCTACTTACGAACACTACTACAAAGCAGTAGCAATGGTTGTAAGGGATATGCTCACAAAGGGCAGGGCAGAATTCGCAAAGGAATCTAAAAAGACTGATACCAAAAAAGTATACTACCTTTCTATGGAATTCCTTATGGGCCGTTCCCTTAAAAATAATCTTTTCAACCTTAACCTTACATCTACAATGGAAAAGGCTCTTTCCTCCTTCGGCATCAAGCTCGACAAGCTTTTTGACTGCGAACCCGATGCAGGCCTGGGCAACGGCGGCCTCGGCAGACTTGCCGCATGCTACCTTGACGGACTTGCAACGCAGGGCTACAACGGCATGGGCTACTCCATTCTTTACGAATACGGTATATTCAAGCAGAAAATCATTGAAGGCTGGCAGACTGAGCTGCCCGATTTCTGGCTTCCCGGCGGCGAAGCACATCTTGTAGAGCGTCCTGAAAGTGCGCAGGAAATCCGCTTTGAAGGCTGGGTTGAAGATTTCTGGGATACTCACTACCACCATGTAGAATTAAAGGATTACACACCTATTCAGGCTGTACCCTACGACCTTTTTGTTCCCGGTAAGGATGGCAAGGCTGTCAGCGTGCTTCGTCTGTGGTCTGCAAAAGCACCCGGCTTTGATATGGAAAATTTCAACCAGGGCAATTACCTCAAAGCCCTTGAGCAGAACGCTATGGCAGAGGTTATCAGCAAGGTACTCTACCCCTCCGACAACCATTATGAGGGCAAGAGCCTGCGCTTAAAGCAGCAGTATTTCCTTGTTTCCGCTTCAATTCAGGATATTGTTGCACGCCATCTGCGTACCTACGGCTCAATCGAAAACTTTGCCGAAAAGAACGCAATCCACATTAACGATACTCACCCGACCCTCGCTATCCCCGAGCTTATGCGCATATTCCTTGATGAATGCGGCTACGGCTGGGACGATGCATGGCGAATTGTATCGCAGACCTGTGCTTACACAAACCATACGGTTATGAAGGAAGCACTTGAATGCTGGAGCGAAGAGCTGTTTAAGCGTCTTATCCCCCGCATTTATCAGATTACCAAGGAAATTGACAACCGCTACCGCTCATATGTATGGTCATCAACCTACGATGCCGATTATGTTGAGCGTACAGCTGTCATTTCCGGCGGCAGCATCCGCATGGCTAACCTTTGCGTCGCAGCCTGCCACACAGTAAACGGCGTTTCCGCGCTTCACAGCCAGATTCTCAAGGATACTGTTTTTAATGATTTCTATAAACTCACACCCGAAAAATTCACCAATGTAACAAACGGTATTGCACACCGCCGCTGGCTCAACCAGTCCAACCCCGAGCTTACAGAATACCTCACCTCACTTATCGGCGACGGTTTCACCTATAACGGTGACGAACTGCTCAGACTGCGCGACTATAAAGATAATGACGAAGTGCTTGAAAAACTTGAAAAAATCAAGTTTGCCAACAAGCAGCGTTTTGCAAAGCTTATCAAACAAAAACAAGGTATTGAGCTTGACCCGAATTCAATATTCGATGTGCAGGTAAAGCGTCTGCACGAATACAAGCGTCAGCATCTCAATGCACTTCAGATTGTTTCCCGTTACCTTGCAATCAAGGAAAATCCCGATGGCGATTTCGTACCGCACACCTATATATTTGCCGCCAAAGCTGCACCCGGTTACATTGTTGCAAAGCGTATAATCAACTTTATCTGCGAATTTGCAAACCTTGTAAACAATGACCCCGATGTAAGGGGCAGACTTAAAGTTGTATTCGTTGAAGATTACAATGTAACTATGGCTGAAACACTTATGCCCGCCGCAGATATCAGCGAACAGATTTCGCTTGCAGGCACAGAAGCCAGCGGTACAGGCAACATGAAGCTTATGCTAAACGGTGCAATTACGCTCGGCACAATGGACGGCGCAAACATTGAAATCCACGACGCCGTAGGTGAAGATAATATTGTTATTTTCGGCATGAGAACGCCCGAAGTAAACGCACTCAAGCCAAACTACAATCCCCACACCTACTATGAAAACAATGCGGAAATCCGCAAGGTTGTTGACTTTATCAGCAAGGGAATAAACGGCAAGCAGTTCCCCGATGTAAGTGCAAGTATTATCCACCACGACCCCTACATGGTTCTTGCAGATTTTGCCGATTACCGCAAGGCACAGCTTGAAATTGATAAGCTCTGGGCAGACCGTAAAAAGTGGAACCAGATGTCGCTTATGAATATTTCCGGTGCGGGTGTATTTGCCGCTGACAGAGCTATAAACGAATATGCCGCCAACATCTGGCACACCGCTCCCGTTGTAAAACCCGAAGCTCCCAAAGCGAAAGCCAAGGCTGGCGATAAGCCCAAAGCCAAGGCTCCCGCAAAAAGCAAGGCTAAAACAGCAAAAAAATCTTGACAAAACTGAATAAAAAGCCTAATATTTAAATATCTTTAAGATATTTTCTCAAAAAAGGAGGCAAACTGTTTTGGACAGTAAGGACAGCATACCTTTATGTTGCTCACATTTTAAAACAAAACAGCTTTTCGTTGCTTGCAGAAGTAACCACGGTCTCCTTGCACCCGTAAGGGATTGAGAACCGTTTAGTCAGCTATGCCCTTTCTGCTTGAAGCGAACAAGCGGAAAGGGCATTTTTTATGGACGAGAAGAACTTTGAATTTCTCTTTGAGCTGCTTGAAGCAGGCAAATTCGGCACACTAAAATCCGAGCTTTCCGAACTCAACGAAGTTGATATAGCTGAATTTTTCGGCGAGCTTGAACAAAAACAGCAATTACTGGTTTTCCGCATACTTCCCAAGGATATTTCGGCAGAGGTTTTTGCCTACCTTGAACCCGATGACCAGATGAATGTTGTTAACTCGATTACCGACCGCGAGCTCAGCGAACTTGTTGACGAGCTTTTCCTTGACGATACTGTGGACTTCCTTGAAGAAGTTCCGGCAAATGTTGTCACCCGTGTTTTAAAGAACGCGGATAAGGAAACCCGTCAGCTTATAAACCGCTTTTTAAGCTACCCGGAAAACAGCGCCGGCAGCATGATGACCATTGAAATGGTACAGCTGCATGACAATTTAACCGTGGCGCAGGCAATAGAAAACATACGCAGAACAGGTATTGATAAAGAAACTATTTACACCTGTTACTGTATTGATAAGGCGCGTCACCTTGTCGGCACGATAGGCTTGAGCGAGCTTATATTTAACGAAGACAGCACTCTGCTTTCCGAAATAATGGAAGATGCTGCATCCCTAATCAGCGTTAACACGCTTGATGACCAGGAATATGTTGCCGACATTGTACGCAAGTATGACCTTTTGAGCGTACCCGTTACCGATAACGAAAACCGCCTTGTCGGTATCATTACTATTGACGACGTTGTTGACGTTATTGAAGAAGAAGTAACGGAAGACTTTGAAAAAATGGCGGCTATGACCCCGTCAGACGATGAATATCTGAAAACCGGCATATTCAAGCTTGCAAAGAACAGAATTCTGTGGCTGCTTATCCTGATGATTTCCGGCACATTTACAGGCATGATTATAGAAGGATATGAAGCGTTGCTTTCGGGCTTTGTTGCGTTGACTGCGTCAATGCCCATGCTAATGGGTACGGCAGGTAACGCAGGCAGCCAGGTTTCAACGCTTATTATCCGCGGACTTGCAGTGGGCGAAATTGAAATAAAGGATTACTTTAAAATTGTTTTAAAAGAGCTTCGTGTTTCCGCAGTATGCGGTCTTGTGCTTGCAACAGCCAATATAATACGAATGTACTTTTTCAGCGAAGGCACAATTGAAGTTTTTCTTGTTGTTTCGCTTGCAATGCTTATAGCAATTATCGTTTCAAAGCTCATCGGCTGCTCGCTTCCTATTTTTGCAAAGATAGTAAAGCTTGACCCTGCACTTATGGCAGGTCCGATGATTGCAACACTCGTAGATATTGTTACCCTTGTTATTTATTTCGCACTTGCAAAGGCATTTTTAATTTAGGTGAAATCTCATGCACTATATCCCCTACAATTCAAGGCTTCGGTTTCATAAAAGCATTTTCGGCGCAATCCCATCGGGCTGCGCCGTTTCTTTGCGCGTAATTTTGCCGCGTGAAATGCGTTGCAGTGCCGTAAGGCTTGTTATACGCAAAGACGGCGAAAAAGCGGTAAAATACCCGTTTTATTGGGACTGTATGGAAGGTTTGGGCGAAGAATGGTGGAGGATTGAATTCACTGCGCAGGATGCAGGGCTTTACTGGTACCACTTTGAATACGATATCCCCTTCGGAAGCGGTAAAATATACCACGAAGAAAACGGTGTAGGTATGCTCGGTGCAGATGGCGATGAATGGCAGCTGACCGTTTATGATAAAAATTTCACAACACCCGAAAAATTCAAGGGCGGTATTATATACCAGATTTTCCCCGACAGATTTTATAAAGCAGATATAAAAGCCAAAGATGTACCTGCAGACAGAGAGCTGCGCGATGATTGGGGCGGGAAGCCACGCTGGCAGCCCAACGAAAAAGGTAAAATAACAAACAGCGATTATTTCGGCGGCAACCTGAAAGGCATAGAAGAAAAGCTCGACTATATAGCTTCTTTAGGTGTTAACTGCATATATCTTAACCCTATATTTGAAGCACATTCAAACCACCGCTATGATACGGCAGACTACACGAAAATTGACCCGTTGCTCGGCACAGAAAATGATTTTGCAAGCCTGTGCAAAGCCGCAGATAAAAAGGGTATCAGTATTATTCTTGACGGTGTATTTAACCATACAGGTGCAGACAGCGTATATTTTAACAAATTGAACCGCTATGCTTCTGTAGGTGCATACCAGAGCAAGGAATCGCCCTATTATTCGTGGTACAGCTTCCGCAATTGGAACAGCGATTACGAATGCTGGTGGGATTTTGATACTCTGCCAAACATAAATGAGCAGGATAACAGCTACTGCGAATTCATGTTCGGTAAAAACGGAGTTATAAAAAAGTGGCTGAATCTCGGTGCATCGGGCTGGCGGCTTGATGTTGCAGACGAACTGCCCGACAGCTTCCTTGACCGGCTGAACACCTGCGTAAAAGAAGAAAGCAAAGATGCGCTTATACTTGGCGAAGTTTGGGAAGATGCATCAAACAAAAGCGCCTACAATATCCGCCGCAGGTATTTGCTCGGCGGTCAGCTTGACAGCGTTATGAACTACCCCTTTGCCGATGCCGTAATGTACTTTATGCGTACAGGCATTGCAAGCGGATTTACAAATAAAATACTCAGTATTCTGGAAAACTACCCTCCGCAATGTATCAACCTGCTGATGAATCACATAGGCACACACGATACGGTAAGAGCAATTACGGCCATGGTCGGCGAAAGCTGCGAAAACCGCGACAGGCGCTGGCAGGCACAACAGAAGCTCACAAACGAACAAAAAGAAATAGGCATACAAATGATGAAAACCGCCTCTGCAATTCAGTTTACCCTGCCCGGTATACCGAGCATATACTACGGCGACGAAGCAGGGCTTGAAGGATGCAGAGACCCGTTTAACCGCGGCTGTTATCCCTGGGGTAATGAAAACAAGGAGCTGCTTGAATGGTACAAAGCACTCGGCAGAATCAGGTGCAATTCCCCTGCCCTTAAAGACGGCGAATTCATACCGGTATCCGAAGCTGCAGGCTGTATAGCCTATGAAAGATGCGGAAACGGCAACCGCATTTTAACAATAGCTAACCGAAATGTACACCCCATAACCTACTACCTGCCCGAAAGCTGGCACGGTGCAAGATTGCTTATCGGCGGAAATTCGGTCAGCTACACAAGTGTTGATATACCCGCTTACGGTGCAGTAATTTTAGAAAAATAAGATTGACAAATCTTAATATTAATGCGATAATTTAAACTATAGAATTTAAGGAGGTTTAACCTTATGAAAAAAACAGCAAAAATTTTCAGCGTACTCCTCTGCCTGATACTTGCAATGCAGGTTTGCATTATGAGTGTCAGCGCCGCAGATGCGGATTACACCATTGTTTCCCCATATGACAGGGTTGTATGGAGCGGTGACAATGCCTGGGGTGCATACAAAGGCACACTCCACACACACACAACCTATTCCGACGCAGACCTTTCTCTGCCCGTAATGATTAAGGAATATTACGAGCAGGGCTACGATTTTGTTGCAAATGCCGACCACGGTGTAACAGGTGTAGAATGGAACAAAGAGCCTGCACGCCCTGCACTTTACCTTTATCAGTATATTCTCGGCAACGAGGTTGCTCACCTTACAGATGAAGAATACAAGGGTATCACAACAGGTACATATCCTCTTTATGACGGAACACCCCGCGGCAAGGGCATGACCTGCGTTACCGGCGCTAATGAATTTGGTTACATAACCCTTACAAAGAGCCATACAAACGGCTACTTCCTTCCCGCTGATGTCGGCAACACATGGGACGGCGGCGAAAACTCATTCGAAAGTGCAATTAAATTCATTGAAGAAAACGGCGGCCTTTCCCACATCAACCACCCCGGTGACTGGCTTGATTCCAACAGCAACCCCGATGCAGTAAATGACCCTGCAAACATCAAATACTTCGGCGATATACTGCTTAAATATCTTTCCTGCACCGGTATGGAAGTTTTCAACGAACGCAACGGCACAACAGGCTACGACCGCGTACTGTGGGATAACCTTCTCATGTACTGCCTGCCCTACGGCAGAAACGTACTCGGCTACAGCAACACCGACGCTCACTTTTTAAGCACCATTGATTCTTCTTTCATGATTTTCATGATGGAAGAAAATGATATGGACCATGTCAGAGAAACAATGCAGAACGGTGCTTTCTTCTCAGTTACAAGAAAGCTTCGCGCAAATGACTTTGAAATCGGTCCTACAGAAGAATTCGATGTTATCGACAGCGACCTTCCCTACCCGATGTTCACAAAGGTCACAACAGCAGGTCACACAGTTACTTGCGAATTTACTGACGCACAGCAGATTCAGTGGATTGCCAACGGCAAGGTTATCGACAAGAAGGCTGTAAACGGCAGCGGCACACATACTCTCAACCTTGATGAAATCGAAGGTGCAGAAGATTTCCTCTACATCCGCGCTGAAATTCTCGGTGAGGGCGGCATGACCGTAACTCAGCCCCTTGTTATTGACAACGGCGCAGAAGACCTCAAATACGAGGAAGAAACAAGCTTTAATGCAATTCTTGAAGACATTATATTCTGGTTCAAGAGCACAAGACTCTATGTTATCTTCCAGGAACTTGTCAGAGCAATAGGCTAATCTTCAGTTTAAAAGAATCCGGTACAATATTGTATCGGATTCTTTTTTATTAAACTGTAATTTGACAATTCTGCATAATGTATTATAATAATAAAACACACTGTTTTTCAGGAGGGCAAAATGAGCGAAGAAAAAATTGAATCACTCGGCGGCGGTGTTTATGCGATACTCAGCGAAATACACACCTTTGGCACAGATGCCTTCCTGCTGTATGATTTTGCAGATATAAAGCACCGCGAATCCACCTGCGACCTATGCAGCGGCTGCGGTATCATTCCCCTGCTGATGTTAAGAGATATTAAAAATAAGCCTGTTACAGCGGTTGAAATACAGGCTGATGCCTGTGCGCTTATGCAAAGGGCTGTTGAAATGAGTCAGCTTGAAAAAAGGCTTAATATATTAAATGTCGATTTAAAAGAAATAAGAAAAAATATACCCGCCGGCAGCTTTGATTTGCTTACGGTCAATCCCCCGTATTTTCTTGTAGGCAGCGGCTACGATTGCGGCGATGAACCGCACAGAATCATACGCAGCGAAGTCTGCTGTACGCTTGATGATATTGTAAAACAAGCGGCATGGCTTTTGCGCTCGGGCGGCAGAATGTGTATGTGCCACCGACCTGAAAGGCTGACTGACATTATCTGCACCATGCGTGAAAACAGGCTTGAACCAAAGCGTCTGCGCTTTGTAGCAAAGAATGAAAAAAGCGCACCGTGGCTTGTGCTGATTGAAGGCAAAAAAGACGCAAAGCCCGGACTTGTTACGGAAAATACGCTTTATATGAACGACGAAAAGGAACTTGAAAGGATATACGGCGGCTATGCAAACTGAAAACAAAAGTATCGGTACACTTTATATAGTCGGCACACCGATTGGTAACCTGGGCGATTTTTCGCCAAGGGCTGTTGAAGCACTTGAGAGCTGCGATTTTATAGCCGCCGAAGACACAAGGGTAACGCTTAAACTTCTCAACCGTTTTGAAATAAAAAAGCCCATGGTAAGCTACCATGAACATAACAGAAAAGAACGCGGAGAGCAGATTGCTGCACGGCTTATGGCGGGCGAAAACTGCTGCCTTGTAACAGATGCAGGCATGCCCGCAGTATCCGACCCCGGTGAGGATTTGGTTGACCTTTGCCACAATATGAATATTCCCGTTGCGGTAGTGCCCGGTCCATGTGCGTTTGTAAGTGCACTTGCGCTTTCCGGTATGTGTGCAAAGAGATTTACATTTGAAGGTTTTTTAAGCACAAGCAAGCCTCGCCGCAGAGAACACCTTGAAGAACTGAGAAACGAAAAACGCACCATGTGCTTTTATGAAGCACCGCACAAGCTGCTCGGCACGCTCAAGGAAATGGCTGAATATTTCGGCGACCGCAGAATTGCACTTGTGCGCGAAATAACAAAAATACACGAGGAAGTTATACGCACCACACTTTTTGCGGCAATAGAAAAATATGAAGCAACTGACCCCAAGGGTGAATATGTAATTATAGTTGACGGTGCGCCCGAGGAAGAAACAGCAGAAATGACGCTCGAACAGGCTGTAAAACTGGCACAGAAAATGATAGAAAACGGTTGCGGCACAAGCGAAGCCGCAAAGCAAACAGCAAAGGAAACAGGCTTTAAAAAGAGCGATATTTATAAAATGTTATTAGATTAAGGAGAAATGAAAATGCTACAAAACATGCAGGAATTCTGGTATCTGTACATTATACTTTTTGTGCTTATTATAATCACTGTGTTTGTTTGGAAAAAAGCTGCTACAGCAGCTACAAGGCACAAAAAAGAAGTAAACGAAATAATGGCAAAAGCAAAGCGCAACAAAGAAATACGCGATGCTTACAAGGATTTAACGGCTCAAATTATTGAAAATGCGCCCGCCGGTTCGCTTTTTGAAGGAGTTGCGCTTAACCTTGAAGCCGCCTGCCAGAAAGCTGAAAACACCGAAAATTTTTACAATTCAATGACAGACGGACAAAAAAAGATATACGCTTACTATTACCTTGCCAGCGAAGCCAAAGAATTAAAGCTTTCCGCCTTTTTCAAGGCAAGCAGCCGCCCGCTGACAAGCGATTCAGTTGATGCGGCAGAATTGTTTGTAAGCAAAGAAATTTACGCTGTTATAAAAGAAATGTTTGATTGCTACGATGAAGAAAACGAAACCGCTTCCGTTATTCCGCAGAATATCGACAGGCTGAATGAAGAATTTGAAAAACTTACGAAGGATATTGATTTGTTCATACCCGCAGGAGAATATATTAAGAATAACCCTGATGTATTCTTAAAGTAAAAACAGTAAAAGCCAAGGTGAATTTGCTCACCCTGGCTTTTAGTTTTATAGGGTTATTCTCCGATAATACCGTAATATCTGCCGAACCAGTAAGGAAGCAGATATACGCTCGGCGGTGAAGCTACCGTGCCGTTGCCTTCATCGGGGATAAAGGGATTGGAATCGTAGTTGTATACAATTCTTGCATCCATATCGAGTGCTTCTTTAAGCTGCTTTCTGCCGCCCCAACGCTCCTGTTCGGTATCGTAAACAAGACCCTTGCGAAGTGAATTTACCATAGGTCTGCGTACAAGGTCCATGGGGAATTCGCGAAGTGATTTAACTGCAAGGTCAAGGTCACATGCTTCGTCGGTAAATGCGCCGTAGATAAGGTTGTAGAACATGCAATGCTCGGGACGCTCGTATTCCCAATGGTGCTTCATGCCCATAAGCAGAAATCTTCTCATTGCGGGGTCATTTTCAAGGCGAAGAATTGTAACAGTACAGAGGAAGCCGAGATTATCGTCGATATGGCAGGTATGGCCGTCTGCCTTCTTGTGCTGTGCGGCATTGAGAACAAAATGTTCTTCAACTGCAAGGCGAAGGTATTCTTCTCTGTACTTTTCATCGCCCGATACATGGTAAGCAACGCTGAGGAAGGTAAGCATTTCAAGGGAATTAATGCATTTTTCCCACTGCCACATGCTGTTGCGGTTGAGCTGTTCGGGATTCCACATAGCCCATGTAGTCGGCAGGCCGTCAACGTCGCAAAGAGTATAATTGTTTTCAAGAATATGGTCAACTATATCGCATACGATTTCTTTGATATATTCCTTTTCTTCATCGTTTGCACAGAAATCGTAATAGAGTGAGAAGCCGAAGAAATGACCGGTCATTTCATCGCTTGAGGTTTCACCGAGCCATTCACATTCGCCGTTGGGTGCGGGATGCCATTCCTGACCGTCACGCTTTACAACCGTACCGTAGCCGGGTTCACCTTCAAAGCGTACTGCGCGTGCGGTAAACCCCTTGACACCTGAAATTTTAGCAAGGTAGCCCATAGCCTTCATGGAGCGTCTTGCAGCTTCAAGCACCTTTTCATCCTTTGTTACTGCGTAGCAATAAGCCAGAGCGCCGACATAGGTCTGAGTCCAAAGACCGTCATTGTCGGTAATGCAGACCTTACCTGTATCAATATCAAAGTTTTCAATACCGTCAATACCCGTTGTGAAGCCCATACCGCGGATATACTTTTCTTCGGTAAGGTTGAAGAAATAATCAGCCTTTTCTTCAAGGGTCATCATTTTTTCGGTAATTTTTGTAACACCGGAATCGGTAGCTGTCCAGATTGTGTCACCTACTGCAATAGCGTCATTGAGCTTAGGTTCGCAGGACCAACGGCAAGCAGGCAGATACTTGCGTGAACCGTTGTTTATGATGATAAGACCTGCAGCGGAGGAAAGAATAACTCTGCCGTCATCAGCAAAGCGGATTTTGTAAACCTCTTCTTCGGGCAGGCAGTTGAGTTCATCGTGACCGTACCAGCCGTTTTTCATATCATAAATATATACACCCTTGTCAGTACCAAGCCATACAAAGCCGATACCGTCAAAAGCGATGCAGTTTATATTAAACTCGGGCATTGTTGAATGCTCATGGAAAATGGACATCCAGTGCTTTCTCTTACCGTTTACGATAATGAAGTTGTCACCGCTTGCGGCAGTAATCTTTTCGCCTGAAATTGCAATATCGGTCGGCATAAATTCTGTATGGAAAAATTTTTCAAACTTTCCGTCGTTAAGTATGTAGAGATAGCTTGGAGTGATAAGGTAGAGCGTATCTGTACCGCTCATCTGAATAACTTCGTCTTCAAAGGTCTGCATGGAGCTGATTTCGCCGTTTTCAGCTGTATACAGCTCATTGCCGGATGCAAAGTAAACAGTATCACCTGCAGAAAAAATCATCTGTACCTTACCGCAGGGGAAGCTGCCGAGTGTACCGTCTGCCTTTGTGTAGTTAAGTCCGTTTTCTGTACCGATGTAAACATTGCCGCCTTTGTCTGCACCAAGGCACAAAGCCTTGCTTGAAAGCAGACCGTTTTCAGCGTTAAAATATTCGCAGAAACGCTGCGGATATTTGTTAGATTTATAAAAACCTTTTCGCATAAGAAATCTCCTTTACGATTATATTTATTAATAAAAATTATATTATGAATATAAATCCCTGTCAAGAACAAAAAAGATGTACGGCTTTTAATAAACCGTACATCTGATTTTTTAAATTAAATTTATGCGTCAGCTTCGCAGCAAGAGCAGGAAACGTAGCACTCTTCATCGTTAGCCTGAGCAGCTTTCTTTTCCTTAATCTTGGTGATTGCAAAATAGATACCTGCAGCAGCTGCAGCGATAGCGGCGATAATACCTACAACTTTAAGAACCTTCTTAAAACATTTCATTTGGGTTATCCTCCTTAATATACGATAATTAATATCAATAAAAGTATAACCTTTGCAGAACATAAAGTCAAGATTAAACAGAAAAATTATATAAAAAACGGAATAAAAAATTGCGGCCTGCCTCTGCCCCCAAACCTTGGGAACACAGGCCGGCCGCAGCTTTAAGCCGCTTTGTGGGGCAAGGAACAAACACCCTGCCCCAATAAAAACGCCTTAAGCCTTGTTTGCCTTTGTGACAAGAGCAGACTTCTTTCTTGCAGCGTTGTTCTTGTGGATGATACCCTTTGCAGCAGCCTGGTCAATCTTCTTGACAGCAGCTGTAACAAGAACGTCCTTTTCTGCAGAATTAGCCTCGATTGCAGCGTTAGCCTTCTTAATAGCTGTTTTAAGAGCGGAGTTAGCAGACTTGTTACGAGCTGCCTTTGTCTTGTTTACAAGAACTCTTTTCTTAGCAGATTTGATGTTCGGCACGGAATACACCTCCTTTTACTATCACACAGATATGTATATTACCATTTTTAGCTGAAAAAAGCAAGTTTTTTTTGAATTATTTTCGATTTATTTTTAATAAAATGCAAATTTCTTCACAAAAGTATAATACTACAAATGAAAACCAAAGTAAAGGGCTGATATTTTGAATTTAAGAACGGACCTTGCGCTTGAACAGCGTGAAATCAACGCACAGAATGAAACCGACGGAATTGACTGCGAGGAATACAAAAAAGGCAATATAAAAGTAACCAGAATTAAAATAACCAACGAAAACGGCGAGCAAAAGCTGAAACGGAAAATGGGCAGCTATATAACGGTTGAGCTTGGTAACATGGGCGAAACAACAGCAAACCACGAAGCAGCAACGGCAATTATAGCAGAAGAACTCAAGGCACTTTTACCCAAAGAAGGGCTAATACTGATTGCAGGACTGGGCAACGACAAAATCACGCCCGATGCACTGGGACCTGAATGTGCATCGCTTATTTTTTCCACGCGGCATATCGGCAAGGAACTGCAAAAATCCATTGGCTTTGAAAACCTTCGCCCTGTTGCCCGCGTAATACCTGGTGTGCTGGGTCAGAACGGAATTGAAACGGGCGAAATTCTTGCAGGAATCGTGCGCGAGGTATCCCCCGCTGCGCTGATTACGGTCGATGCTTTGGCTTCGCGCAGGCTGTCGCGCCTTGGCTGTACGGTACAGCTTTGCGACACAGGGGTTACACCCGGTTCGGGTGTTGGCAACGCAAGGGCACAAATCAGCAAGGAAACGGTTGGTGTGCCTGTAATAGCAATGGGGGTACCGACGGTTGTTGATGCCGCTACCCTCGCCTGCGACTTAATCGGCGAAAACTCAAAAGGAAAAATCGACCCGAATTCCGAAAGAATGATGGTAACACCGCGCGAAATAGACCTGCTTATTGAACATTCTTCCAAGCTTGTTGCCGCGGCAATTAATTCGGCACTTCAACCGCACATGGATATAAATGACCTTATGGCACTTGTATCGTAATTAAAAGCATCCGATACGCATATACATTAGTGACAAAGTGTATCGGAGGACAGGTTTCTTGAAAAACAGTACTTTTTCTTTTTACGATAAAGCAACAGCGTTTACTGCAGCTGTTATAATTCTGCTGACCTGCTTTGCAACGGCAAACGCAAACAAAATAAAAGCCACCGCTGTTCAGGCTGTTTTAAACATTACAAAAAACACCGCGCAGCCGCTTGAAGCGTTGGTTGACAACTTTTCTTCTGCCGGTGGAAAAAGCGATTCTGACAGCGTTTTAGTTGAAGCAGCGTTAAATGAGCTTGCCGTAACACCAAAGGATATAAAACAGCTTATTTCAAGCGCAGAAAAGAACAGCAAAAACGATATTGAAGACGGCAAAATAAGCGAAAAGCAATACGATAAAAGCAACGCAAAAATCGGCAATGTATCAATACGAAACACTACAAGCACACAGCAGAATATAAACTTTTTAAAGTATTACGAAGAAAAACCCGATATCAATATTAAAGATAAGGATTCGCCCGCAGTACTGATTTTTCACACGCATACTACGGAAACCTATGAACTGCTTGACAGAGGCTGGTACGCGCAGGACCAGCTGACACGCAGCAACTCTGCCGACCGCAATATGATAAGAGTCGGTATAGAAATAAAAGAACAGCTTGAAAAAGGCGGTTACAAGGTTATACATGATACAGAGATACACGATACGAAGTACACAGGCGCATACGCACACTCACGAAAAAGCATTGAAAAAATACTGAAAGAAAACCCGGATATTCAGATTGTGCTTGATATTCACCGCGACGCAATTGAGCTTGATAATGGCACAAGAATAAAGCCCACCGCAACGGTTCACGGCAAAAAAGCAGCACAGCTTATGATAATAACAGGCTGCGAAGAAGGTAAAGTGACCGACTTCCCCGATTGGGAATACAACCTTACCTTTGCACTTAAACTGCAAAGCGTGATTGAAGAAAACCACCCGGGCCTTATGCGTCCGCTGTTTTTCTGCCAGCGCAAATACAACATGGATTTAACGCACAACAACCTGCTTATAGAAGTGGGAAGCTGTGCAAATACACTTGAGGAAGCGACATATTCGGGCAGACTGCTCGGCGATTCGCTTGTAAAGCTGTTAGATGAACAAATGAAAAAGGAAGATTAATTTTGAAAAGGCTTTTACAGTATTATATGGTTTTTACCCTTATAATCTGCGGTATGACATTGGCGGCAATTGCAATGCTTACAGTTAACGAAGAAAGCTATGCCATGGTATTCGGACCGCAGAGCGAAAAAATACAGCTCGGCACCGAAACTTTCGGCACCGAGCTTGAAAGACTGTTTACCTGGATTTTTTCTTTTCTTCCCTTTCGTGGATAACGAAACGGGTGGGCGTACCTTCAAGACCAAATATTTCACGAATCTGGTTATCAAGGTAGCGCTGATAGCTATAATGGAAAAGCTCTTTATTGTTTACAAAGCAGACAAACGTCGGAGGACGGGTTGAAGCCTGCGTCATATAGTAAATTTTCAGCCTCTTGCCCTTGTCGGTGGGGGGCTGCACTCTTGCCGTAGCATCGGCAAGGACGGAATTGAGCTTACCTGTGGAAATACGCATTGCATTCTGTGCATCGACAAAATTAATCAGTTCAAAAAGTCTGTCAATACGCTGACCTGTTTTTGCGGAAATAAAAATAATCGGAGCATAGGACATGAACGAAAAATCGTTCATAAGCTTTTTACGGTAAGCATCCATGGTTTTGCCGTCTTTTTCTACTATATCCCACTTGTTAACGGCTATAATACAAGCCTTACCCATTTCGTGCGCAATACCCGCAACCTTCGAATCCTGCTCGGTAAAGCCTTCCTTTGCATCAATCATAATAACGCAGACGGTAGCACGCTCAACAGCCATTTTGGCACGCAGAACGGAATATTTTTCAATAGCGTCCTCAACCTTGCTCTTGCGGCGCAAACCTGCTGTATCAATAAGGACATACTTGCCGTGCTCGTTTTCGATAAAGGTATCGGTTGCATCGCGCGTTGTACCCGCAATATCGGAAACTATGGCGCGTTCCTCACCCGAAACGCTGTTAACAAGTGAAGATTTACCTACATTGGGCTTACCGATAATGGCAACCTTGATTGTATCGTCATCAACATCTTCTTCGGGTTCTTCGGGCACATAGGAAAGAATTTTATCAAGCAAATCACCCGTACCGTGACCGTGAACGGAAGAAACGGCAATCGGGTCGCCAAGACCTAAATTATAGAACTCATAGTATTCAAGCGGAGGCTCACCGATTGAATCGCACTTATTGACAACAAGAATAATCGGCTTACTGCTTTTCTGAAGCATAGCCGCAACCTCCTGGTCTGCCGCAACCACACCTGTGCGCACATCGCAGACAAGGACTATAACATCGGCGCTGTCAATGGCAAGCTGTGCCTGACGGCGCATCTGAGAAAGGATAATATCATCCGAATACGGTTCAATACCGCCCGTATCGACAAGAATCATGTTTCTGCCGGTCCATTCACACTCGCCGTAAATGCGGTCACGCGTAACACCGGGAGTATCGTCAACAATTGAAAGACGCTTGCCGCAGAGCTTATTGAAAAGCGTTGACTTACCTACATTAGGTCTGCCGACTACAGCAACTATCGGTTTTGACATTTCACTCACTCTCCTTTTCGTTTATTCCAAGAAACTTTTCAAGCAGCTCATATCCGTCAGCCTGTACTGCAATTACAGGTACACCTAATTTTTCGGATAAACCGCTCAATGTTATATCATCAAGAAAAACTTCTTCACCGTCACGCAGGGCATTATCAGGTACAAGCACAGCATCACCCAAAGATTTTTCCGCAAGCTGTGCGGCAATATCCTGCCCTGTAAGCAAGCCAGAAACGGTTACGCTTTCACCGAAGAAAGTATTTTTAATTTCTTCAACATTTATTTTAAGTTTATTATATTTCTTTTCTGCCTTTTCGGCAAGTTTTTTTATAAGCGGATATGCAGCAGTGCCGGTTACAGCGGTAATACTACGGACTTTTTCAAGCGTAAAATCTTCATTTTCCAAAGCTGAATTGAACTCGGTTTCAAGCAGACGCCACATACCCACACCGTTTTCAAGCTGCGGATAATCGCCGTAATACTCTTCATCCGGTATTTCACGCTTTGCGCAGATATAGAATTCATCTGCCGCGTAGGCTATTGCTTCGCCATTAAAATATTTAAAATGGGCATTAAAATCGTCTACAGTATCTATAACCGCCGTTGCCGTTTGTTTATTAAAGTGCTCTAACTTCGGCAGATTTTCACGATGCTTTGTAAGCCCTACCGGTACGCAGGCTATACTCTGAACAGCGGGATATAGCTTGCCAAGTTCTGACAGAGAAAATTCAAGCTCTTTTCCGTCATTTATACCGGGGCATAATACAAGCTGAGTATTCAGCTTTATACCGGCATTTGCAAGTGTGTTGAGATATTTTAAAGATGTACCCGAATTCGGATTTTTCATCATTTCAACACGAAGCTGAGGGTTCATTGTGTGAACAGAAACATTGACGGGGCTGATATGCATTTCGATAATTCGGTCAATGTCCTTATCGGTAAGGTTGGTCAAGGTAACATAGTTGCCGAAAAGGAAGGAAAGACGCGAATCATCATCCTTAAAATAAAGGCTTTCGCGCATACCTTTGGGCATCTGGTCAATAAAACAGAATATGCATTTATTTTTACAGGAATGGTGCTTATCCATAAGGTATGTTTCAAAGCACAGACCTAAATCGTCATACTCGCCTTTTTTTACTTTTACGGTATGGCGTTTTCCTTTAGAATTTTCAATTTCGAGCTTTAATTTACATGCGCTTGTATAAAAGCGGTAATCAAGCACATCGTTAATCTCGTGGGAATTTACGGCAACAAGCGTGTCACCGGCAGATATCTTTTTGTAGCAGATTGAACCTTTTTCAACATCTTTAATTTTTACGGACACACTTATCACCTGCCTTTTTATCAACCGTTTATTCTTAAATCACGATAGTACAAATCATCGCGGATTAAATATTATCAAGAAATCACCGACAACGGTTATAATGTATCAAAAACTAGTTTATTAAAACTTTTGCGTGGTTATTTTTGCGTCTTTCAAGGCGCAAAGGCGAAGGAATACAAAGGTATTTCAAGCTCGAAGTGACAATGAAAAACGCAAAAATTATCCGCAAAAGCAAAAGGCAGGGAGGATAAATGACCTCTCTGCCTTAAAGCTTAAAGCTCTTATGCCTCTGTTTCAACTACCTGTCTGCCATTGTAGTAACCACAGTTGGCACACAGTCTGTGCGGTCTCTTGTATTCGCCGCACTTGGGGCACTTGATCAGCTCAGGTGCATTAAGCTTCCATACGCTGCTGCGTCTCTTGTCTCTTCTTGCCTTAGAGACTCTTCTCTTCGGAACTGCCATTTCGGAACCTCCTTGCTGCTGTGTAACTTCTTACTCATCGTTATTATCTAACAGCTGCTTTAATATCGCCAGACGCGGGTCGGGCGGTGCGGAACAGCTGCATGAGTCGTGATTAAGGTTTTTGCCGCAGTACTGGCAAACACCCTTACAGTCCTCTTTGCACAGATGCCTTGACGGCAGACTGAGCAGAATATCCTCCGTAACAAGTGCGTCAAGGTCAAAACGAAATGACTCAAGAAGAATAAGCTCATCGTTTTCCTCATCGTTAAGCGAGGTGACCAAAACATGATCAACGGGAATAGTAAGAGGTTTAACTGTCTGCTGCGTGCAAAGGTCGCACGGTGCATCGTATTCGAGCGATGCTGCAGCCACAAGCTGAACAACACCTGCACGGTTAAACACGCTGCCCTTAACCTTTACCGGCTTTTTAAAGGGATAAACAGTGCTGATTTCAATAGCGGATAAATCCATATCGTAATCAAATTCGAGTTTTTCACCTATATTGTTAAAAATGGGTTCAAGCTCTAAAAACACTGTAGGTTACCTCCCTCACAGCTGAATTGCCGCTGTGCCGAATAACACGCAGAGAACATTATACCTATTTAAAGACAATTTGTCAAGAACAAATTACTTTAAAAATTAAAGAACTTCTGCAAAATCAAATACGCTTGCGGGAATTTCTTCCTTATCTGCGGAAACAGTGAATGTGATATCGTGTTCTGTGATTTTGGAAAGCTCGTTTACCTTAGCAAGGAAAGCACCGAGTTCTTCATAATTTCTGCCGCCGATGCGAAGAGTTGCATCAACAAATATATCTGTAATATCGTGGTCTCTTGCGCAGATACCTGCAAGGAAACCGTAGAATGCATCATAACCGCTTACTTTATAATCGTCGGTCGCTGTAAGTCTTGCACGGTGTGTGATGTTGAGTGTGAGAAGGGGTTCCTTTTCTACACAGACAACGTTGCCGTTTGATGCTTCAACAGCTGCGTTGACAAGCTCGATGAGCTTCTTTGTTTTACCTGCGCCTTTGTGACCGAGAATGAGTTTGACCATAATTAACTACTCCTTTATGTTTAAAATTTTCACTTCAGTTTTGCTTCCAGCTCAAGCTTCATGTCCTCATAGCCGGGTTTACCGAGCAGAGCAAACATGTTCTTCTTATAGCTTTCTACGCCGGGTTGGTCGAACGGGTTAACGCCCAGAACATAGCCTGAAACCGCACAAGCCTTTTCAAAGAAGAAAATAAGCTCGCCGAGTACATACTCGCTCATTTCGGGGATTTCAATAACAATGTTTGGAACATCGCCGTCCGTGTGTGCCAGAAGTGTACCCTCGAAGGCTTTGCGGTTTACAAAGGAAACCGTTTTACCCGCAAGGAAGTTAAGGCCGTCAACATTTTCAGGGTCTTCCTTAATATTGACATCTGCCTTGGGTGTATCGACATATACCACCGTTTCAAACATCAGCCTTTCGCCCTCCTGGACGTACTGACCGAGTGAATGAAGGTCGGTAGAATAAATCGCGGAAGAAGGATAGATACCCTTGAGCTGCTTGCCTTCGCTCTCGCCGTAGAGCTGCTTGAGCCACTCATTCATGAGAGTAAAGGAAGGCTCGTAGCTGACATACATTTCAACCTTTTTACCGCTGCGGTAAAGGAGATTGCGCATGGCAGCGTACTTGTAACAATCGTTTTCGATTGAGGGTACGGAATATTTTTCTCTTGCATCGGCTGCACCCTGCATAAGTGCATCAATATCAATGCCTGCTGCAGCAATAGGAAGCAGACCGACTGCTGTGAGAACTGAATAGCGGCCGCCTACATCGTCCGGCACAACAAAGGTCTGATAGCCTTCCTTGTCTGCAAGGCTTTTAAGAGTACCCTTTGCCCTGTCCGTCGTGACGTAGATACGCTTTGCAGCTTCTTCCTTGCCGTACTTTTCTTCAAGAATTTCCTTGAATACGCGGAAAGCAACTGCGGGTTCGGTAGTAGTACCGCTTTTTGAAATAACATTTATTGAAAAATCCTTACCGTCGATAAGCTGCATAACCTCGTTAACGGAAGACGAGCTTATTGTGTTGCCGGTAAAGAAAATCTGCGGAGTGTCCTTACAGAGCAGATTGTAATTTGCGGATTTGCAGAATTCGATAGCTGCGCGTGCACCAAGATAGGAACCGCCTATACCGATAACTACAAGAGCCTGCGAATCGCTCTGAATCTTTTCAGCGGCAGCTTTGATAGCTGCAAACTCTGCTTTATCGTAATTTACGGGCAGGTCAAGCCAACCGAGGAAATCGTTACCTGCGCCTGTACCGTTGTGCAGAGCCTCGTGAGCTTTGATGATTTCGTGTTCGATTGCCTTGAGTGCGGTGGCGTCGGCAACCTTGCCGACATAAGAGGGATTGAGTTTAATTGCCATAGGTTTGCGTAGTTTGCGGAAAATAGGATAGCCGCAAATATTCTCCTTCACATTAGGGTTACATATATATTTTTGTTTATTTTAACCTATATTTAATCTTATTGCAAGATGATTTTCTAAAAATTTTTTACAATTTTAATATTTTTTAACCGATTTTACCCCATATTTTATTCCAAAGCGGAAAAAGAACACAAAATACGGCGTAAAACTTCAAAAATTGTCAGCCTTTCAATACTATCAGGTGCTGAAAGAACATACTCGCCTATTGTTTCATTGCCGAGAACAAATTCAACTTTACCTACCTTCTGCCCCGGTTCAACCGGTGCCTGAACATCGGTTGCAATCTCAATGCTCTGCTTAATATTTTCCGCATCGCCTTTTTTGACGAGTACAGGTCTGATTTCAGGCAAAGACGGCATAAAGCTGTCAACTCTCCCTCCTATAACTCTTACAGGTGCAAGCTGCGATTTATCAAGCTGCGGCGTTACCGTTTCATAGTTTGCAAAGCCCCAGTTAAGCAGGGCTTTGGCACCGTTGAAGCGTTCATCACTTGTTGGGCTTCCCATAATTACAGCCACAAGATGTGTACCGTTACGCTCTGCAGATGCCGATATACAGCAGCCCGCCTTTGCTGTTGTACCGGTTTTTAATCCTGTTGCGCCATCATAAAAACGGACCAGTTTATTCGTATTTACAAGCTCTGTTGCACCGCCCCGCAGCGAATCCATCCACACGGTTGTATACTTTTGTATAAGCTCATGCTTGAGCAATTCAACGGACATAAGTGCAATATCATAAGCACTTGTAAGGTGAGTTTCGGTTGTATCGTCAAGACCTGTACAGTTATCAAAATGCGTATCGTTCATGCCAAGCTCTTTTGCCCTTTCATTGAGCATACGGACCAGTGCTTCTTCACTGCCGGCTATATGTTCACCCAAGGCTTCACAGGCATCGTTAGCACTGTAAATTGCAGCAGCACGTAAAAGCTCATCAACAGTCATAGTTTCGCCTTCTTTTAGCCATATCTGTGAACCGCCTTTTGCTGCGGCAGTACCGCTTGCAACAACTGTATCGTCAAGCTTTATGTTACCCGAATCCACCGCTTCCATAACAAGCAGAAGTGTCATAATTTTTGTAACAGAAGCCGGAAAAAGCCGCTCATGCTCATTCATTGCCACAAGCACCTTACCCGTTGAAACATCAACGAGAATCGCCGATTTTGCATTGACGGTAACAGGCAAAACCGAACCGTTTTCGGCATTAACTCCAAAGCACATAAAAGGTATTGCGATAATAGCAGAAACAATAGTACATAAAAGTCTTTTCAAGCATATCTCCTCCACAAATAAAACTGATAAAATAGTATGTATAAAGATAAAAATAAATTACATTTAAATACTTTAATCAACCTTTAGAATTGACTTAACATATTAATTGATGATATAATTTAAAATAAACCAAACAGATGAGGGTGCATATATGGGAAGTTCAATAATATTGTGGTATAAGGAAAAATGCAGAAAGCAATGGAAAACCGCTTTCATTGCTACATTTATAATAGGATTATTGACGCATGCATATAAATTTTTAAATTTCCTGCCAAATCATGATTCATTTTTAAACATATATCATTCACAAAACATTCTTGCTTCAGGACGATGGTTTTTAAGCATTGCCTGCGGCTTAAGCAGCTTTTATGACCTGCCTTGGATTACCGGGTTATTTACACTTTTTTTTGCGGCAACAGCAATGGTAATTATCACAGAATTCTTCAAAATTGATAACCCCATTCTGATAATAATTTGTTCTGCTCTGCTTGTTACCTACCCCGCAATAACCAACACTTTATACTACTCTTATACAGCTGACGGTTATATGCTTGCCATGGCACTTGCTGCACTCAGCGCATTTTTGATGCGATTTGAACAAAAAAACAAACTTCTTCTTTTAACAGCAGCTCTTTCTTTATGCCTTACCTGCGGAATATATCAGGCATATGTCAGTTTTGCACTTGTATTGATTCTTTGCGGCTTTATAAAAGATCTGATTGAGAACAATCGCACGGTAAAAGAATACTTCAGTTTTATTTTCAGCCGAATCGGACTTATAGCCACAGGGCTTGCAGCATATTATATTATTTGGCAGCTTTGTATGTTTTTTCAAGATACAACAGCTACTGATTATCAGGGGATTTCAGAAATTGGCAATAATATAGATTTTATACGCATATTAAAATTACCGGCAAGTCTTGTGTTTTCATACTTATCTGTAATGCTTGAAACTGTTAACGGCAAGTTGACCGCTGCAGGTATACTTAACCTTGTTTTTCTTATATGTTTTGCCGTTACAGCTATACTGATTTTTATAAGAAACAAAATATACCAAAATATAATACGCACCGTTCTTTTTCTGTTTTCTTTTGCTTTAATTCCTACAGCCACATACATCTGGCTGTTTACCACAGAACATGTCGGATACCATATACTCATGTTGCAAAGTATTGCTATAGTATATATTTTTGCAGCAATTCTTTTTGAAAAATTATCATTTAAAAAAGTCAGGGCTTTTTGCGCACTGCTACTTGTTATAATTTCATTGAATTATGCAGTTTTGGCAAATACCGGTTACCATTTGCTGCAAAGGTCATATGAAGCCAGTTACGCTCAGACAATGCAAATGGCAATACGCATAGATGAAAAAGCTGAGCAAGAAGATTTTGACACAATCGCTATTGTAAACACATTACCAAATGAAACCTATAATTCTGCCATCCCCGGCAACGGTACCCCTTATATTAATAGTCAGTTTGCAAAAATCACAGCAAGCAGCCATAGAAACATATATGAATTTCTCCGCTATTATTTCAATGTGAACTTAATCTCTGCCAACGAGGATTTACAAAACGAAATACAAAAAAGTGAAGAATTCAAAAACATGGATGTATGGCCTGCCAAGGATTCCGTAAAAGTAATTGATAATGTAATCGTTATAAAATTGGGCGAATAAACATTGTTTAAAAATCATTGCTCACATTAAAATGCACTTTTCTCATATTTATCAAGGAGACAAAATGAAAGCTGCTTTTTTTACACTCGGCTGTAAAGTAAATCAATACGAAACACAAGCAATCAGCGAAGCGCTCGTAAAAGAGGGCTTTATAATTGTGCCTGAAAGCGAAGAAGCCGATGTATACATAATAAATTCCTGCACCGTTACTGCGGAAAGCGACAAAAAAACAAGGCAGGCTGTACGGCGCTACAAAAGGCTTCACCCCGAAAGTGTTGTAGTGCTTACAGGCTGTATGCCGCAGGCATATCCTCAGGCAGCTCAGGAGCTTATACAGGCGGATATTGTCGCGGGCAACCGCAATAACAATATGCTCCCTGCAATGATTAAACAGCACCTTGAAAACAAACTTCGCAATATTAATATTGAGCAGCACGAAAGCGGTCAGGATTTTGTACCGTGCAGTATTTCGGGCTTTGACGAAAGAACAAGGGCAGCAATAAAAATTGAAGACGGCTGCAACCGATTTTGTTCATACTGCATTATCCCTTATGCAAGAGGCAGAGTACGCTCAAAGCCGCTTGAAGAAATAAAAAAAGAAGCTGAAAGCCTTGCCGCAAACGGATTTAAGGAAATTGTGCTTGTAGGCATTAACCTATCCTCCTACGGTACAGACTGCAGCCTTTCGCTTTGCGATGCGGTAAGTGCCGTTTGTTCCGTTGAAGGTATAATGCGTGTGCGTTTAGGTTCGCTTGAACCGGACCATATGACCGACGAAATGATAGCGGGATTAAAAGCAGAGCCGAAGCTCTGCCCGCAGTTTCATATTTCGCTTCAGAGCGGCTGTACAGAAACTTTAAAAAGAATGAACAGACACTATGATGCAGACGAATATGAGCGAATCTGTAACGCTCTGCGCGCAAACTTTACCGACTGCACTATCACAACCGATGTTATGGTAGGCTTTGCGGGAGAAACAGAGGAAGAATTCAGACAGTCTGTAGAATATGTAAAAAAGATAGGCTTTGAAAAAGTACATGTATTTCCCTATTCAAAGCGCGAAGGTACCAGAGCGGCAAAATTCCCCAACCAGCCTGACAAAAAAACAAAACAAAAGCGCGCCGCAGAAATGGCAGCCGCTGCAAACGAAATAAGAGAAAGCTTTTTGAAAGCGCAAATAGGCAGAACCGTTGAAGTTATTGCAGAAACCAAAGCTGAGGACGGCAGCTGCACAGGATATACAGCGAACTACACACCCATTAAAATAATTAGCGGTGCAGAATGCGGTGAAGTTTATAACATAAAAATAACAGCTGCCGAAAACGACAGCTGTACAGGCGAAATTGTTTGATTTATACAGAATACTTGTGTGCAAACTCCGCATATTTCTGCTCAAATTCTTCATTGCCCTTTTTGATATTGCGAAGATATTTGTGCATATCGAAGCGTTCATTTGCAGTTTCAATAACACAACCGGCTATATTGGAGCAATGGTCCGAAACACGTTCAAGATTTGTAATAAGGTCATTAAAAACAAAGCCTTGTTCAATCGTACATTCGTTTCGGCGCAGGCGCTCGATATGGCCGTTTTTCATATTCTTCTTGAGTTCGTCAATAACCTGCTCAAGCGGTTCAACAAGAGCGGCTTTTTCAAGGTTATTTTCAACAAACGCGGTAGTTGCAAGAGCTACAATTTCATTTGTTGCATTTACAATATTTTCAAGTTCCTTCTTCGCAGGTCCGGAGAAGGACATTTTTTTATCCTTAAGCTCTTCAGCTGATTCAAGGATATTAAGCGCATGGTCGCTGATTCGTTCAAAGTCGCCTATAAGATGAAGCTGCATTGAAAGTTCACGGCTATCTTCATCTGTAAGATTATGAGTGCTGAGTTTAACAAGATATTCGCCGAGTGTATCCTCGTATTTATCAACTTTTTTCTCACCCTTGCGAACTCTTTCAGCAAGCTTTTCATCATATGAATAAAGAGCATTTGTTGCATCATCAACAGCACATTTACTGATTTGAGCCATTGCAGATGTTACATTTCGGCTTTGCGCAATAGCAACTGCAGGTGTACTGAAAAGGCGTTCATCAAGAAGCTGCGCATGTTCATCCTCACCCTTATCACGCACTGTAAGACAAGCAAGCTTTTCAAGAAGCTTTGATGCAGGGAAAAGAATAATAAGAGCAGCTATTTTAAAGCCTGTATGGACAACAGCAATACCAAGAGGATTAGCCGCCGTATCAAGAACAGGAATATCAACAACAGAAGTTACAACATAGAAAACCGTAAGCAGAATAACGGTAGCAATAACATTGAAATAAAGATGAATATATGCCGCACGCTTTGCATTCTTTGTAGCACCTGTAGAAGAAATCATAGCGCTGACACAGGTACCGATATTCTGACCCATTATAATCGGAATAGAGGTCATATAGCTGATGCTGCCCGTAAGCGTCAGAGCCTGAAGAATACCGACCGAAGCAGATGATGACTGAACAACTGCTGTAACAACGGTACCCATAACAACACCAAGAACAGGGTTAGTAAAAAGAACAAGTGCATTTTTGAAGCCTTCAAGCTCCGTCAAAGGTTCAACGGCATCAGACATTGTTTCCATACCGAACATGAGAATAGCAAACCCCAGAAGGATAACACCGATATCTTTATGTTTTGCCTTCTTGACAAACATATAAAGTATTATACCAATAAAAGCAAGCACGGGAGTAAATGATGCGGGTTTAAGAAGCGATACCCAGAAATTATCGCTTTCAATGCCTGTAAGGCTCAGAATCCACGCAGTAACTGATGTACCGAGGTTTGCACCCATAATAACACCAACAGCCTGAGAAAGCTGCATAATACCCGAGTTTACAAAACCGACAACCATAACCGTAGTAGCCGATGAAGACTGAATAATTGCCGTTACAAGTAAACCGAGCACAAAACCTTTGAACTTACTTGAGGTAAGTTTACCGAGTATTGATTTAAGTTGGTTACCTGCGCTTTTTTCAAGTGCGTTTCCCATTGTATTCATACCAAACAGAAAAAACGCAAGTCCGCCAAAAAGCGAAGCTACATCTACAAAAGACATAAATATACCTCCTATCAGGGAAGAATTTTGACGAATTCTGTCCAAATGCGATTATAATTAAACTTTGTCAAGTTATTTTTCTTATTCGGAATTTAAAAGAAATTTCATAATTTTAATATATTGTTCTTTATTTTTATCTGAAAATAAGATATAATCAAAAAATAAAATTAATCCATCGGAGAATGTAATATGTATTTTCACGAACCCACATACGATTTAGACATACTCGCAAGGCAGAATCTGCACATTCACGCGCTGTTTTCAGGCTGCGCAAAGCGCGAAATGGTGCTTAGCGACATAATAAAAACCGCTGAGAACGCAGGACTTGAAGCTATAGCAATAACCGACCATATTTTTGACCAAAACGAAGAATTCAGACAAAATGTAAAAGAATTGAGAGAACAGCTGAACACAATTGCTACCGATATAAAGGTATATATAGGCGGTGAGCTTTCCGCATACGGTGTGGATAAATACAGCTTCAAGGGCGAAGAAATCGAGCTTGATTACAGGCTGTGGGCGCACAACCACTACCATGTAACCGGCTGGGAACAACCCGAGGACAGAAGCCCTGAAGGCTACAAAAAGCACATGATAGCTACCATTACTAACCTTATAAAAGCAGATAAAGCGGACTGCATAGCCCACCCTTTTCACGATTCTTACCTTACAAATTCATCAAGGGGACTTGTAGATTTCAGCAAAGGCAGTGTACCGAATTGCTTTACAGAAAACGAAATAGGCGATTTGCTGACCCTTGCAAAGCAGCACGAAACTGCATTTGAGTTGAATCTGAATGTAGTGCCTGCTTTTCCCGATATATACAGAAAAATGTACAACATAGGTAAGGAAGTCGGTGCGCAGTTCAATATAGGCACAGACGCACATAAGCTGGAAAATATTGATACAAAGCAGTTTATTGATATCGCAAAGAGGGTTTTGATAGGATAAATTTCAGTTTAGCGGCGAGTCGCCGCAGACAATGCCGCCTATTATAAAATCGATTAACAATTAAAAATCATTAACGGCGGAAATAAAAAGCGTAAAAACAAAAGCAAAGTAAAAATGAATGATGTTGGTAGGCTGAACGGAACAG
>JAFQBE010000047.1 GCA_017416765.1 Clostridia bacterium | reverse complement strand
TGCTTCGCAGTTTCGTAAGAGTATAAAATTTCTTGTATCGAAGCCAAAAACGCAGCAAGGCTGTCGCCTTGCGAGGCTTTTGTCAAAGATACGGGGAATTTTACTCGAGAAACAAATACTTCCTTATCGGGTGTGGGCGTTTGCGAAGTGTGCGTTTTAATTTAATCAAGCAGCTTTAGTAAAGCCTGAATATCGTTTATCTTTATATTTTTCTTTTCACCTTTTACGGCTACCGACATATTACAGGTGCGGAATATATCCTCTGCCGCCTGCATAACCTGCTGCTTAGTAACATTGTACCGCCCGTAATTTTCGTCCGAATAATCAATGGGCTGAGTTTTAAGTATGTGGTTGTAATATGCAAGGCTCCAGCTCAGATTGTCGGGATTATCCTGCTCAATGCAGGTATACATCTTTTCAGAAAAAAGGTTTGCTTCAAAATTGAAATTGCCGCTTTTTACTGCATTGAGCGCATCAACAACCGCCTTTACAGCAGTCAATATTTTATCCTTTCCGACCTCGAACATGAAGTTGATATTGCCTATATTATCGTACTGTTCAAGCGTACTTTCAAAAGAATATATAATCGGGTTATCTTCCGATAAATAATTGTGCAGCAACGCTTTATCGCCCTTGAAAAGAACGGCATAAAGCAAATCCAAAGCACCGCCCGGATATTTACGGCAATCAATATCAAAACCAAATTTAATATAGTGCCAATAATCGTTTTTTACTTTTATTGAACAGCTTCTGTTAAAGAATTCGTCATTAACCTGAACGGTATTTGTATATTCCGTTTTTTCTTCGCATATATCAAGGCTTTTCATTTTTTGCTTTAAGCCTTCAAAATCGCTTTGAGAAACATTGCCCGTTACATAAACAAAGAAATTACCCGCTGACAGAATTCTTTTTCTGAACTCGTTTATCTTTTTAACAGTTATTCCGTCAAGCACCTTGCAATAGCCGAGGACGGTTTTTTCCGCCGGAGTACCGCGCCATACAAGAGAATTAAAACAAAAATCAAGGGTATTACGGTAATCCTTTTCGCGGATTTCAGCTTTGATACGCTTTTTTTCGTTATTGAATTCATCGGAGTTCAGCTTTATTTCATCAAACAGACTGCACAGAATATCCGAAGCAAAGCCGAATTCACCGCTCGGTCCGTTCAAGGTAAAGCGTATAAACTCCTTATATGTACAGCCCTGCAAATCCAGCCCATGCATCGCCAGAAGCTCATAAAACCTTGGATATTTTCTTTTTAAGTTTCTGAAAACTATATGCTCAAAAAAGTGGCTTATGCCGTTTTCCGAATCGGCTTCAAAAAGGCTGCCCGCCCTGATATACAAAGACAGACAAAAGCCTTTAAGGTCCGGATTTACAAACGAATATATATCAGTATTATCAAGTGCATACACCTGTTCAAGCATAAGTCACACCTCTTTTCAAGAAATTAAAGCTCAAAGAAATTCGCAAAAAAATTACAGAGTTTAACCATACAACCTATATCATAGTCGGCCCCGGGTTTACCAAACAAACGGTATCAGGCGGTATTTAACTTTTTGCTTATATTCACGGTAACCTTCAAGCTCGTTTTCGAGCAGCTTTTCTTCGCCTTTTATTCGCTTTGCAATTATAAACGGATAGGCAAGAAAAATAACAAACGAAAAAACAGAGCCTAAAATAAGCGGCATAGCAAGAAACAGCAACACAGTTGCGCTGTACATAGGGTGCCTTACTATACCGTACAGCCCCGAAGAAATAACTTGCTGGTTTTCCTGCACCTGAATGGTGCGGGATAGATATGTATTTTCGCGCAAAACTTCGGCATACAGAGCATAAGCAATAAGAAACACCGCAGCCGCACCTATTGAAACACCTTTTGGCAGAGCAAACCAACTAAAGCGGAAATCAAGCCCCGCAACAATAAACCCAAGCAGAAACATCAGCCCGCTGAGTTTAACAACAAGGCTCTGGTCACTCTGCTTTTCCTTTGCATCAAGGCGTTTTTTAAGCAATGCCGGATTTTTGAACATCATTACAATGCCGGCAATAAACATAGGCACGAACAGTATACCCATAAACAGCCAGCCGTTGAAAAAAGCCAAACTGCCCGCCGGTAAGAACACCAACACCCCAACCAGCAAAAAGCCGAGAACGAACTTTATTATCGCCTGAGCAAACAGTTTTCCGTTCATAGCATCACCTTTATCTGCAAATATAATTACTTAATTATACTATACACAACATTTCAAGATAATTCAATACTAAAAGAGTCAATTCAACGTTCTGCTCTGATACGCTTTAAAAGTATTACACCTTTAACCAACAGTAATATAAACACCAACACCACGGCATAGGCTTGCCTTGTTAGTGCAAGGAATACTACAGCAAAAATATTTATAGCCAATGACGCTTTAATTAACAGCTTATTACCTTTTTCAGCACCTGTTTTTACAAGAATCAGATTTACAATTCCCGAAATCAATAGCCCTGCAAACATAAGCCAATAAACTGTTTTATTCATCGGTGAGATCTGTGTAAAACGGAACAGATTCACCGAATAAACAAAGCTCTCAACCGTATCGGGATAAAGCGGAAGAACAACAAGCAAAAACGAAAACAAATCAACTGCGCCGAACAGCCAATCGCACATATTTCTGATATTGGACTTATTCTCCTTTTCGGCAATTGACAGCAGCTTTTCGCCTGACAGCAAATCATCAATTGAAACAGAAAAGAATGACGATATATCTTTCAGCGTTTCAATATTCGGGTATCCCCTGCCCGATTCCCACTTTGACACAGCGGTACGCGAAACGAACAGAGCTTCTGCCAATTCTTCCTGTGTCATTCCTTTATTCTTACGCAGTTGCTGAAGTTTTTCATTAAAATCCATACACTTTATTTTTCCTTTCCGCTTTAAGAAAAATAAGCGATTTATAAATCAAGAACAAACCTGTGCTAAATAAAACCGAACCGATAATATCAGTAAACCAATGCACACCTGAAATGAGTCTGCCGATAACCATAAAGGCAGAAAAAGCAGCAGATAAAACTGTTAAAATGTGTTTTACAGTCGGACTTTTCAACCTTCGGTTAAGCTGAAAAACAAGAGTAGGCATAACGCACAACACAAGCAGAGTAGTTGATGAAGGGTATGATGCTTCCATAAAGCCGTTAATCAGCACAGGTCGATAATTTATCGGTACTATTTCAAAAAGCATATAACATAGTATTACTATAACATAATATACGCCCAAAACAATAATATCGAAATCAACTTTTAACAGGCTTTTCCGTTTTATCAGCTGAAATAAACCAACAACCCCGAAACCTGCACAAACCAACAACGGAACAAGACCCAACCAATCTGTAATATTATATAGCCGCATATTTACACCTGTCGCAGTATGAAACCATGTATTGAATGTTGCGAAGCCGACCGCGGTTGAGTTAACCCCCACATTATGCACATCAATAATTTGTATAAGCATTGTCCAGATTATAAAGCCGACAATTAACAAAGTCCCCGATACCAATAAAACTTTTTCTTTACTTTTCATGTTTTTATATCCTTTCTGTTCGAATAACCCAACAGTATCAAACCGCATAAAAAAAGTAAAGCTTCGGCCGGTAACAAAGGTGATACTTTTCGTGTCATTAATAAAAACAGGAGCAACAACTAAAAACGCTGTTGCCCCGAAAAATGCAAATGCATTCAATTATTCAACTAATTTATCCAACAAGCATCGTTATAATAGCAATCACCAACGGTTTTCAACATATTCGCAGAAAGTAAAAAGGTCTTTTATTTCAAGCCTTGTACCGTCATCAAGTAGAACAAAGCCATTCCATATTCCGTACACCTGATGGCAATTCATTCTGCCAACCTTAAAATCAACATCGGAATGGTTATCAAGGGTAGGCACCATAGTCATATTGAATCTGCCATCTTCCGAGATAAATTCCCACGGCTCAAGAAATCTGCCCTTAGGGAATTTTTTTACATCAACCGCACCGATTTTATGCACCTTTCCGTCATAAAACAGGCAGGTTTCCGTAGCGTTGCTTTCATTGCCTATAGCCCAGGTTATCTCAAAGCCGAAAAGGTGCTTATTGCCGTCAGCATCGGTTATGTATTGGCTGCCGCTGCCCCAGTACCACACCATTTCATGCGGTGTATTAACCCTGCCCCAATCAAGCGAGCAAAAAGACTTATCTTTAGAAAACTCGTACACATAATCGCCAAACACAAACCTGCCTTCGCAAGGCATACAAAGCTGTTTTGTAGTCATGAAATACTTATGTTTATCCTCATCAAAAGGAAAAACCGTAGTAATGCTTTCAAGCCCCTCCGGTATTTCCATACGCGCAAAAACATCAACAGGCTTGCCTTTATACGCTCCCTTATAACTTAATGTGCGTTCATTTTCCTTCGTATCAAAATCGAACTCGGTTTTACCTATTTTATCGCAGAAACGCGATGGTGCATCGGGCTTTGAATGTGAAACATGCTTATTTGCACCTATAAAATACTGCACCGAATCGCAGATAACTTCGCCTGTTTTAAGGTTAACAAGCTTTGCGGCAACATAGCCGCCAATATTTATATTGGCAAAGCTGACAAGAATCTGCATTTCATCATCAAAAATGGTATAGAAATCCCATTCTTTACGGCTTATAATGCCCTTTTTGACATAGTCCCTGTTATACTCGAATACATTTTTTCTTGCCCATCCTTTTGCAAGCAAGGTACCGTCAGCTGCAAGCAAAGGAGTTTTTTCGGTATATTCGGTTTGCTTTGATTTTTCTTTCCAATCCTTAAAAGGAACATAGGTTCTTTTTAATTCATTGCTCATATAATTCACCGTTATAAAAATTATTCAAACAAATTCTTTTGCTTATATTTAGGCAATTTCCCTACAACAGTAATATAGCTGTGGTCTGCCATTTCAAAAATCAACTCATCAGGAACAGCATCTATGGGGAAAGTATTAAAATACGGTTGCTGAACAGGTGGACAATGATAGCCCCTGACTATAACACCGGGATACAGCTTTCTGTAAAATTCACCTGTCATGCGTTCACAGTTCAGGGTCGCGGTTTCTTTACCATTAAGTATAAACAGTTGTGCAAATATTTTCCCTTCCACTTTAATTATATCACTTTCAGGACCAAACGGATGGTCAATATAAGCACCCTGTTTTGAAAGACAAAAATCAAGCAAGTCAGAATATGTCATAAAAGCTCACCCAAAAATTAAAAATTCTTTCTGAAATTCTTTTGAAGTTTACACTCAATAAACCCTTGAGATAAATAAAACTTATGAGCCTTTTCCCGTTCAACTCCCGAGCAAAGTCTGATACCCGCAGCACCGTTTTCCTTTGCCCATATTTCAGCCTGCTTCAACAACGCAGAGCCTATGCCCATTCTCTTATAGTTGTTATCAACCGCAAAGCCTAAACAATTTTTATAATTATCGGCATAAAGTACATCGTAATTAGCAAGATGTATATACCCCACTACTTTACCGCCAATATCGGCAACAAATACAGCTTGCGTATTATCATTCAACACTTGCTCAAGTTTATGCTTTTGCTTATCCAATTCATAGTCATATCCCAGACTTGTCTTATTTATAAAATATAAATCTTGTACATCAGAAAGCTCTGCACATCTTATAATCCAAGTTTCATTCATTTAATCGCCTCCATAAACCTTTTTTACAGTATATCAAAATAATTTATTATAATCAAGCAAAGTAGCATTAAGAACAAACCCGAACCTTTTACCGCAAAGTAAAAAGTTCGGGTTTTAATTAAGCTTAAACACAAACAAAACTGACTCCGCTAAAAACGAAGTCAGTTTTTATTTGGGATTCTATTTTAAATCAGTTAACCTTAACAATCCAGTTGAGCTTATCTTCCTTCTTGCCCCACTGGATACCGGTAAGCTCATCATAAAGGAACTGAGCAACAGGACCGATTTTTGAATCATTGATAACAAGGTGCTCATCACCGTCAATATATTCACCAACAGGTGAAATGACAGCTGCTGTACCTGTACCGAAAGACTCCGTAAGCTTGCCTGCCTTGTAAGCCTCTTTAACTTCGTCAACAGAAAGCTTTCTTTCTTCAACCTTATAGCCGTTTGCTTTAAGAACTTCAATACATGATGCTCTTGTTACACCCGGAAGAATGTTGCCATCCTCAAGAGTAGGAGTAATTACAACATCATCAATTACAAAGAAAACATTCATTGCACCGACTTCGTCGATATACTTTCTTTCAACGCCGTCAAGCCAGAGAACCTGTGCATAGCCCATCTTATCTGCCTTCTCCTGACCGATAAGAGATGCAGCATAGTTACCGCCGGCTTTAGCCATACCTGTACCGCCCTTTACGCAGCGGACATATTCTCTTTCAATATAAATTTTAACCGGATCCATACCGTTAGCGTAGTAAGAACCAACAGGTGAAAGAATAATACAGAAAATATAGCTGTGGGAAGCATGAACGCCAAGGAATGCATCAGTAGCGATGATGAACGGACGGATGTAAAGAGATGTTCCTTCACTGTGAGGTACCCAATCCTTATCGACATCAACAACTGCCTTGATAGCTTCAAGAGCCAGGTCGGGGTCAATACGGGGAACGCAAAGGCGGTCACAGGTATTATTCATTCTTTCAATATTTTTCTGAGGACGGAAAAGCTGAATGCTGCCGTCAGCAACTCTGTATGCTTTAAGACCTTCAAAAAGCTCCTGTGCATAGTGGAAAACCATTGATGACGGATCAAGAGAAAGCGGACCGTAGGGAACGATTCTGCCGTCGTGCCAGCCCTGACCTTCATCGTAATTCATTACAAACATATGGTCTGTAAAGATTTTACCGAAGCCGAGCTTGCTTTCGTCTGCGGGTTTTGCCTTGGGAGCAGTAGTTTTTTCTATTTTAAAATTGTAGCTCATTGAAAATTCCTCTTTTCAATTAATCTTAATAATCATAACCAAGCTTCAGTGCTGTTTTGTTAACCTCAAGCAGGTCCTGATGACGGGCAGAAACAACCTTTGCCAAAGGAGCATCTATACCGTCAAAACCAAGCATGGGAACTTCTTTAAGAAGCTTGCCTGTTATAATCATATTTGCAAGTGTGCTGATACCTTTTTCGTTGGCAATTTCTGTTGCGGGAATATAGAAAACATCAACATCTGTTCTTTTAACTTTACGGGTAATAAGTGTTGAATCAACAAAAATCTTACCGCCTGAAACAACCTCGTTTTCGTATCTGTCAAGTGAGGGAAGGTTCATTGCCACAAGAACATCAGGATTGCTTACGATGGGTGAACCAATAGGTTCATCGCTTACAATAACGCTGCAGTTGGCTGTACCGCCGCGCATTTCAGGACCGTAGGACGGAAGCCATGAAACCTGCTTGTTTTCAAGAAGTCCCTTGTATGCAACAAACTTACCTGCAAAAAGGATACCCTGACCGCCGAAGCCGGCAAAAAGAATATTACAGCTCATATTATTTTGCCTCCTCTTCTGCGTAAATATCTTTATAAACACCGAGAGGATAGTAAGGAATCATTTTTTCCTCAACCCACTTGAGTGCTTTTTCCGGTGTCATACCCCAGTTTGTAGGACAGGTTGAAACAACCTCAACAAGGGAGAAGCCCTTGCCCTCAATCTGGTTCTGGAACGCCTTTTTAATTGCCTTCTTTGCCTTTTTAATGTTTGCAGGGCTGTTAACCGCAACTCTTTCAAGATATGCTGCGCCGTCTACTGTTGAAAGAAGCTCGCAAACCTTGATAGGATAGCCTACTGTTTCAACATCTCTGCCGTAGGGAGAGGTCTGAGTTACCTGACCGGGGAGAGTTGTCGGAGCCATCTGACCGCCTGTCATACCGTAAATAGCGTTGTTAACGAAAATAACTGTAATATTTTCTCTTCTTGCGGCTGCGTGAACAGTTTCTGCAGTACCGATAGCAGCAAGGTCACCGTCGCCCTGGTATGTAAATACTATATTGTTTTCGGGGTCTGCACGCTTAACGCCGGTTGCAACAGCCGGTGCTCTGCCGTGAGGAGCCTGAACAAAATCTACATCAAAATAATCGTAAGCCATAACTGAGCAACCAACAGGTGCTACACCGATTGTTCTGCCCTGAATACCAAGTTCATCAATTGCCTCAGCAACAAGTCTGTGAATAATACCGTGTGTGCAACCCGGGCAATAGTGAAGAGTTGCATCAGTTAATGACTTGGGTTTTTCAAATACAATAGCCATTATTTGTCGCCTCCTTCATTGACACTTTCAATCTTTGCAAGAACCTCTTCCGGAGAAGGAATCATACCGCCTACGCGGTTGCAAAGATATACGGGCTTTTTACATTCAATTGCAAGCTGAACATCTTCCATCATCTGACCCATGTTCATTTCTACAGAAATAAATGCCTTGCATTTTTCTGCAGCTGCTCTGAGAACCTTATTGGGGAACGGCCAGAGTGTGATGGGACGAATCATGCCTACCTTGATACCCTTTGCTCTTGCTTCAACGATTGCATTCTTGGCTACACGGGCTGTAATGCCAAAGGAAACAACGCAGATTTCTGCATCTTCCATCAAGTACTCTTCGTAAAGAACTTCGTTTTCTTCTATTTCTTTATAACGCTCAAAACGCTCAAAGTTTGTTTTTTCAAGTTCTTCGGGCTTGAGATAAAGGGAATTGACTATATTGTGCTTTCTCTCTCCCTTTGTACCCGTAAGTGCCCAGGGCTTATCAAATGATTTTGCGTTGGGTTCAGGAAGCTCAACCGGCTCCATCATCTGACCCATAGTACCGTCTGCAAGAATCATAGCAGGCATTCTGTACTTATCTGCAAGGTCAAATGCTGTTGAAGTTAAAGAAGCCATTTCCTGAACTGATGACGGTGCAAGAACAATCTTCTTAAAGTCACCGTGGCTGCCGCCTTTAACTGCCTGGAAATAATCCGACTGTGAGGGCTGAATACCGCCAAGACCGGGACCACCGCGCTGAACATTAACTATAAGAGCAGGAAGGTCTGAACCTGCAAGGTATGAAATACCTTCACTCTTGAGAGATACTCCGGGGCTTGATGATGATGTCATAACACGCTTACCTGTTGCAGCAACACCAAGAACCATATTAACAGCAGCAATTTCACTTTCTGCCTGAAGGAATACGCCGCCGATTTTCGGCATACGCTTTGCCATATAAGCAGCGATTTCTGTCTGAGGTGTAATAGGATAGCCGAAGTAATGCATGCAGCCTGCTCTGATTGCCGCTTCAGCAATAGCCTCGTTACCTTTCATTAAAACTTTCTCACCCATTTATTTTCACCTTACCTTTCAACCGTAATTGCACAGTCAGGGCACATTGTTGCGCAGAAAGCACAACCGATACACTGACTCTCATCAATGCAATGAGCGGGATGATGCCCTTTTGCATTAAGCTTTGCAGAGTCAAGCTCTACTATTTTTTTAGGACAAACTGTTACACATAAGCCGCAGCCTTTGCACACATTTTCTGCAAATGTTACTTTTGCCATTTTTCTGCCTCCATTCAAAAAAATCTGTTATACTATCTTATTTTGTAAAGTCAGCGGAAACAGGTTTGAAATCTTTCCGTTGAGATTATTAACTAAATTTGCCGTTACTGTTGTCATTTTTATGGGAAGCTGAGAAATTTCGCTTAATCTCTCTGCCTCATCAACAGAACTTAAAACATCTTCAGGTGTTGTAATTCCACCAAGATTAGAATTGTTGACAATAGCGGTAAAGCTGATTTTACAAGCCGCTTCTATCTCCCGCATAATTTCAAGGGCATCCTCTGCCGTCGGAGTGAGGGGTCTGTACTTATTAAAAACGAAAAGCATTTCATAATCGTTTTCGTTTTTGATGTAATCAGCGTAACGGCCTAAAGCATAAGCGCCCCGGTCATCGCCGCCGATATCCATTATAGCACTTTCTCCCTTTTTGTCAAAAACCGAATAAACCTCCTGAGGCAATGCAGGTAAATCCACATTAGATGAAGCAAACTCCGAGGATATAAGCCGTATTCCTGCCCGAGTCAAATCATCAATACTGTCCCTTGTACGAAAATAAGGATTAACAATATCAAGGTCTGCAATTACAACATCTTTACCGAGATTTTTAAGATAAAAAGCATAGTTTACCGCTATGTTTGTTTTACCTGAGCCATAATGACCTGCGAACAACGTAACACGCTTGCTTTGCACCTTAATCACCTCTTATGAATTATAATTTGTTTCTCATTATCTTACCGCTTGTTGTTTTAGGAAGCTCATCTCTGAACACAACAATTCGCGGATATTTGTAAGGAGCTGTTCTCTCCTTAACATACTTCTGAATATCCTTTTTAAGCTCTTCTGTCGGCTCTGTGCCTTTGACAAGAACAATGCTTGCCTTGACAACCTGACCGCGAACTTCATCGGGAGCGGCTGAAACACCGCACTCAAGAACATAAGGAAGTTCCATAATAACACTTTCAATTTCAAACGGTCCGATACGGTAGCCTGATGATTTAATAACATCATCAACTCGACCGACATACCAATAGAAGCCGTCTTCATCCCGCCAGGCAACATCACCTGTATGATAGTAGCCGTCATGCCAGACTTCTTTTGTTTTGGCTTCATCGTTATAGTAGCCTGTAAACAGACCGCAGGGAGCGCCATCTTTAACATTAACAACGATTTCACCGTTTTCACCAACAGGAACCTCATTGCCGTCGCTATCGACGAGCTTGACATCATAAATCGGAGCAGGTTTACCCATTGAACCGATTTTATGGTCTGCGCCTGTCATATTACCGATAATCATTGTGCTTTCAGTCTGACCGAAGCCCTCAAGAATCTGAAGACCTGTTGCTTTTTCAAACTGTCGGTAAACCTCAGGGTTAAGAGCCTCGCCTGCCGTTGTCATATGCTTAACCGATGAGAAATCGTAATTTGAAATATCCTGCTTTATCATCATTCTGAGCATCGTCGGCGGTGCGCAGAAGGTTGTGATATGATGCTTTGCAAACATCGGTAAAATATCTGCTGCATCAAATCTGTCAAAGTCATAGACGAAGGTTGCTGCCTCACAAAGCCACTGACCGTAAAGCTTGCCCCACATTGACTTGGCCCAGCCTGTATCGGAAATTGTAAAATGAAGACCTTCAGGGTCAACATTGTGCCAATACTTTGCCGTATGGAAATGGCCCAAAGCATATTTGTAATTATGCGCAGCAATTTTCGGATAACCTGTTGTGCCCGATGTAAAGAACATAAGCATAAGGTCATCTCCGCCGGGAGCATTCTCGCCTCTTTCGTAATGAGTACTGTAAAGAACTCTTTCCTCGTCGAAATTTCTCCAGCCTTCTCTTTCACCGTTAACAATAATTTTGTGTTCAAGTGAAGGACAGGTTTTCGAAGCCAAATCCACCTGGTGAGCAGTATCACCGTCTGCAGTACAAAGAATAGCTTTAATACCCGCAGCCTGGAAACGGTACTCGAAATCGTGTTCCTGAAGCTGATTAGGTGCGGGAATTGCAATTGCGCCCAGCTTGTTAAGACCAATCATTGCATACCAGTACTGATAATGGCGCTTGAGAACGAGCATAACTCTGTCGCCTTTTTTAATACCCAGGGATTTGAAATAGTTAGCTGCCTGAGCAGAGCCTTTTTTCATATCCTTGAATGTGATACGTCTTTCCGTTTTATCACGCGAGATGTGGAGCATTGCAAGCTTTTCCGGTTCTTTGTTTGCAAGCTCATCTACAAGGTCAAAAGCAAAATTAAAGTTTTCTATATTCTTAAATTTAATTGATGTCGGAGTTCCGTTTTCGTTTTCAACAACATCAACATATTTCTTATAAATGCGTTCTTTTGTATCCTTGACTGTTGACGACTTTGTATCTTTAACAGTTTTGGCAGGCTGAAGCTCGGGAATAGGCTCGCCTGACGGATTAAGAACGATAGCGTAGAAGGTACAATCCTTACCGTCAACGGCAATCATACCGTGAGGTGTTAAAGAGTCATAATATATACTGTCGCCGGGTCCGAGAATTTCAGAGTGTTCACCAACCTGAACTTTGAGCTTACCTTCAATAACAATATCAAGCTCCTGACCGTCATGAGATGTAAGCTCAATATCCTTGTTCTGATTTTCTTCGCTGTATGTAGCTTCAACAAAAAGAGGCTCGGCAATTTTGTTCTTGAATTTTGCGGCAAGGTTAAAATATGTCATGCCGTGTGCTTTTTCAATTTTCTGACCTTTGCCCGATTTTGTGAAAACATAGTTTGTAAGCTTGGGTGTACTACCCTCAATAATGCTTGAAACATCAACATTGAACGCCAATGCGCAACGGTATATAAAAGCAAAGTTAAGGTCACTTTCACCGTTTTCACAAGCAAGATATTCGCTTTCAGAAACGCCTGTTTTTTCAGCCATCTGAACAGCGGTATACCCTTCAATTTCACGAAGCTCTCTGATTCTGGCGGCCATTTCCTTGATTTTATAATCAAGACCCGTCATTTTCTCCATTGATTAATCCTCCTGCTTTATGGGACATAAAACATAAAAACCCGTCCCAAAGATATTCTTTGAGACGAGTTAAAGCTAACCCGCGGTACCACTCAAATTGCAGTAAAAACTGCCCCTCTCAAGGTCTGTCAACCTCTATGCATTTACGCAGCAATCACGGAGAGGTTCTACTGAGCAAAAAGCCTTTCTTCCTCCCGGCTCAGAAACTACAAACAACAGAAACCTTGCTATGACTTGCACCGACCGTCATTTCTCTAAAAGCTCAGTATACCGTGCCCTTTTCTTCAACGCCTTTAATATTTAACTCTCTCAAAGATATCACAATTATATTGAAAAGTCAATAGTAATTTTATATATAATCTATGTGAAAATCAAAGCTTGTTTCTTATAATTTTTCCGCTGATTGTTTTCGGAAGCTCATCTCTGAAAACAACAATCCTCGGATATTTATAGGGAGCTGTATTCTTCTTGACATATTCCTGAATTTCTTTCTTGAGTTCCTCCGTCGGCTCTGTGCCTTTTGTCAGAACAATGCTTGCCTTGACAACCTGACCGCGAACCTCATCGGGAGCAGCAGAAACGCCGCATTCAAGAACATACGGAAGCTCCATGATAACATTTTCTATTTCAAACGGTCCGATACGGTAGCCCGATGACTTAATAACATCATCAACACGGCCGACATACCAGAGATATCCGTCCTCATCACGCCATGCGGTATCGCCGGTGTGGTAAAGACCGTCATGAATAGCTTCTTGTGTTTTTTCCTCATCCACATAAGAACCCTTATAATAACCTAAGAAGAGTCCGCACGGATTTTTATCGCCTGTTCTTACAACGATTTCACCGGTTTCACCGTCTGCAACGGAATTACCGTCCGGGTCAACAACATCAATATCATAAAGCGGTGTAGGTTTACCCATTGCTCCGATTTTGATTTTTGTGCCGTTAAGGTTTGCGATAGAAAGGGTTGTTTCTGTCTGACCGAAGCCCTCGTGTATTCTTAATCCTGTTGCTTTTTCAAATTGCTTGAAGACCTCGGGATTAAGGGCTTCGCCGGCAGTAGTTGCGTGTTTTATTGAAGATAAATCATACTGCGAAATATCCTGCTTGATAAGCATTCTGTACATTGTAGGCGGTGCGCAGAAGGTTGTTATGTTATATTTTGCAAACATCGGAAGAATCTTTGAAGCGTCAAAACGGTCAAAGTCATAAACAAATACACAGCCTTCGCAAAGCCACTGTCCGTAAAGCTTGCCCCACAGTGCTTTACCCCAGCCTGTTTCGGAAATTGTAAAGTGAACACCGTCACGCTGTACACAGTGCCAATATTTAGCTGTAATGAAGTGTCCCAAAGGATATTTGTGGCTGTGTGCCGCAATTTTCGGATAGCCTGTTGTGCCTGAAGTAAAGAGCATAATCATCGGGTCATCGCCGCAGGCTGCATCGGGTTCACGAACAAATCGTCTGCTGAAAAGACCGAACTCTTTATCGAAATTATGCCAACCCTCTTTTGAGCCGTTAGCAACAATTTTGGTTTTAAGGCTGGGACAGTTTTTCTGAGCCTCATCAATATAATCGGTTGCTTTACCGTCGGCAGTAACTATAACCGCACTTACACCGGCTGCATTAAAGCGGTATTCATAATCGTGAACAACAAGCTGATTTGTTGCGGGAATTGCAATTGCACCAAGCTTATGAAGGCCAAGTATAGCAAACCAGAACTGATAGTTGCGTTTGAGTACGAGAAGGACTCTGTCACCTTTCTTGATGCCTAAGGATTTGAAATAGTTTGCTGCCTGTGAAGAATACTCTTTTATATCCTTAAATGTAAATTTACGCTCTGTCATATCCTCCGAGATATGAATCATAGCTACCTTATCAGGGTAAGTTCTTCCTATTTTATCAACAACATCGAATGCAAAGTTGAATTCATCTTCATTATTGAACTTAATGCTGTTGCAAACACCGTTTTCATCAACCGTTGTTGTGATGAACTTATCGCAGATGAGCTTCTCTTCTGCTGTAGATTTGCCGGTATTGACAGTACTCATATGGTTATCTGCAAGATTTTCATCTTCAGCCATAACCATAGCAAGGAAAAGGCAATCCTCGCCGTCAACAGCAATCATGCCGTGAGGAATTGAGCTCTTGTAGAATATGCTGTCACCCTCGTGAAGGATTTCCACATGGTCACCGACCTGGATTTTAAGAGAGCCCTTAATAACAAGGTCAAATTCCTGACCGGAGTGAGTTGTAACCTCAATCGGTTTTGTCTGAAGCTCACTTGAATATTCATATTTAACCCAATACGGATTTGCAAGCTTATTCTTGAATTTGGGAGCAAGATTCTGAATGAGAATACCTTCTTCATTAGCGGTTACCTGACCCCTGCCGCGTCTTGTAACATTATAAGTTGTGAGCTTTGCACTCTGACCCTCAAGAAGGTCTGTAAGCTCAACACCGAAAGCCAATGCGCACTTATGAACAAATGAGAAAGGCATATCTTCCATACCTTTTTCGTATGCAAGGTATTCTTCAATGCTTACACCGGTTTTTTCAGCCATTTCAACATCGGATAAATTGTAGATATCGCGAAGCTCTTTAATTCGCTCAGCCACCTCTGCTAATTTGTTTTCATAAGAATTGTTTTGCATAATCTCACCCTTTCAGGAAAATAATTAAAACGAAAAGCGCAAATAAAAAACGCCCCAAAAAGAAACCTTATGGTTCTCTTTGAGACGAATAAAAAATCCGCGGTACCACTCAAATTGCAAGAAAAACTTGCCACTCAGGGTCAATCAACCCCTTTGCACTAACGCAGCATACTCGAAAGAAGCCTACTGGAAAAATCGTTCGGTTCTTCAACTCAGAAGGGATAGGTTTTGAAACAAGGTGCTGTTGGCTCGCAGCAACCGCCAACTCTCTGAAAGACCATAGCTTCAACCGTCTTCGTCACAGTTTTTATTTGCGATATTCATGTTTTGATGTATAGTAGCACAACAAAAACTTTTTGTCAATAGTTTTTTGCAAAAATTATTCTGACAAAAGCCGAACATAAACACTAAATAAATTTGCAAAAATCAGTTGACAAAAAACTGTTTTGGTGATATTATTTTATACATATTTGTTAAATGCTACGAAGGAATTACGTATTTTTGGTACGGCAGTTCAGAGAGTTGACGGCAGGTGCAAGTCAATCTGTTACAAAAATTCGGTCTCGTTCCGGAGCAGAGCTCCCCAACCGCTTTTGGCATGTAAGGAGCTACGGATGCCCCGTTATCATGGCTACAGGCTTTATAGAGCCTTAATGAGTGACTGCTTTTGCAGTAATCTGGGTGGTACCGCGGATTTTTGAATTCGTCCCTGAGGTCATAGTACATTGACCTCGGGGTTTTTTGTTTTATTCAAACAGTCACTTTATTTAATTTTTTCCGAAAGGATGAGTAAAATGAGAAAAATAATTATTGCAGATCGTACCGTTGTTCTTAAAGCACAATCAAAGGACACATCTCTGAGCTTTAAAGAAAAGGTTGAAATTGCAAGACTTCTTGAAAGCGCAAAGGTTCAGGTTGTAGAATTCCCTGTAATTGAAAACACTAAAATTGATACTCTTCTGTTAAAAACAATATGCGCCTTTTTGAAAAACAGCACAATGAGCGTATGCACAGGTATGACTGAAGAAGGCGTTGCAAGCGCATGGAACGCAATTTCATCTGCAGCTAACCCCCGTCTTTCTGTTGCGCTTCCTCTTTCCCCTGTTCAGATGGAATATGTCTGCCACAAAAAAGCGCCCAAAATGCTTGAGCTTATTACTTCACTTGTGGAGAAAGCAGCCTCCCTTTGTAAGGATGTCGAGTTTGTTGCACTTGACGCTACAAGAGCTGAAAAAGATTTTCTTTACGATGCAATAAATGCTGCTATCAATGCAGGAGCAACAACAATTACAATATGTGACGATGATGCATCTATGCTTCCCGATACTTTTGTAGGCTTCATTAAAGAAACCAAAGAAAATGTTCCTGCAATACAAAATGTAAAGCTTGGTGTTATGTGCGATAATAAAAACGGTTGCTCCGCAGCCGCTTCAATGATGGCTCTTGCAGCAGGCGCAGATGAAATAAAGACAGCGAGCGGCAGCAATATGGGCATCGCTCCGCTTATTACAATTTCCAACATCATCAGAAACAGCGGCGACAGATTAGGCATTAACGCTGACCTGAACTATACAGAATTTTCAAGAATTATTTCCCAGGTTTCCAATATTACAGACGGTAAGCCCACAACAGACGACACATCTGTTACCGTTCCGTATTCGGAATTTAACCTTACGGAAAACGATGATGCACAGACTGTTGCAGACGCTGTTAAAAAATTGGGCTACGACCTTTCAGAGGAAGATAATGCAAAGGTTTATGAAGCATTCAAAGCTCTTGCAAAGAAGAAACCTGTTTCAAATAAAGAGCTTGATGCCCTTGTTGCTGCAAATGCACTTCAGGTTACGCCCGCATACAAGCTCAACAACTATGTAATCAACTCCGGTAACATTATAATTTCATCCGCTCAGATTACTTTGGAAAAGGATGAGCAGGAAAAGAACGCAATCGCCATCGGTGACGGTCCTATTGATGCCGCATTCAACGCTATTGAGCAGATTTTAGGTCATCATTATGAGCTTGACGATTTTCAGATTCAATCTGTTACAGAAGGCAGAGAAGCCGTCGGCTCCGCTGTTGTAAGACTGCGTTCAAACGGCAAGCTTTATGCAGGCAAAGGCATTTCAACAGATATTATCGGCGCAAGTATTCAGGCATATATCAATGCCATCAACAAGATTATTTTTGAGGAGAACTGATAACTATGAAGCTTTCTTTTTCAACCAAGGGTTGGCACGGATATTCATGGGACGAATTCTGCAGCATAGCAGAAAAGCAGGGCTTCAACGGCATTGAACTCCATAATATCAACAACTCTTCATTCAACGAAAAAAGCGGTGCATTTTATTCAACCTCCGCTCAGGCAACCGTCCGAAACATGTACGAGAAAAATTTAAGAATTCCTTGTATTGATACACTTGCAAACCCTGCTTGTGTGCAGGACAGAGAAGCTTTTACAAAAGAGCTTGATAAATGCCTTGAGATTGCCTGCGCTCTCCATATCCCCTATGTACGCATCAAGGCAGCTGACACAGGTGCGGATTATGACGCACAGAAAAACGAGGTTATAAGCGTTCTTTCAGAAATTATTCCAAAGGCTGAAAAATTAGGTGTAACAATTATTATTGAAACAGCAGGTATTTTTGCTGATACAGCAAAGCTGCTTGATGTACTTAACACCTTCTCCTGCGACAGCCTTGCCGCATTATGGGATGTTTATTCAACATACTTTATAGCTAAGGAAGAGCCTGAAATTACAATCAAAAACTTAGGCGCATATGTAAAGCATGTGCATGTTAAGGATGCAGTCAATGAAAACGGAAACCTCTCATTCTGCCTTATCGGCGAAGGCGAGCTTCCGATTGATGAGGTTGTGTTATCTCTTACATCTGTTAACTACAACGGCTACGCATCTATTGAATGGGACCCTAAATGGATGCCTGAGCTTGATGATATGGAAATCATCTTCTCTCACTATGTAAGCTTTATGGCACGCTTCGGCAACACCTCAAGAGGTAAGAAAAACCTTTTCTGGAATAAAACGCATACAGGCAACTATGTCTGGAAAAAAGAAACTCTTATTGAAAAAACCTTCTCACAGGTGCTTGACAAAATGGTTGAGGAATTCCCTGACCAATACGCTTTCAAATACACAACCCTTGATTATACAAGAACATATTCACAATTCCGTGATGATGTTGACGAGTGCTGCCGCGCATTCCTTGCATTAGGCGTAAAACCCGGCAGCCACATCGCCGTATGGGCAACGAATGTTCCCCAGTGGTATATCGCTTTCTGGGCAGCAACAAAAATCGGTGCCGTTCTCGTTACAATGAACACAGCATACAAAATTGCAGAAGCAGAATATCTTCTCAAGCAATCTGACACACATACACTTATTTTAATTGACGGTTGGAGAGATTCAAACTACAACGAAATAATCGGTCAGCTTTGCCCCGAGCTTGAAAACACCGTACCCGGCGAGCCTCTTCATTCAAAGAGACTTCCGTTCCTGAGAAATGTTATTACAATCGGTTTCAAGAAAAAAGGATGCCTTACATGGGACGAGGCTATCGCAAGAGCGTCTGAAGTTCCCGTTGAAGAGGTCTACAGGATTGCAGCCAATGTTGATGTAAACGATGTATGTAACATGCAGTACACCTCAGGTACAACAGGCTTCCCAAAAGGTGTTATGCTTACCCACTACAACATAGTCAATAACGGCAAAAACATCGGCGACAGAATGGACCTTTCAACAGCTGACAGAATGATGATACAGGTGCCCATGTTCCATTGTTTTGGCATGGTACTTGCTATGACCGCAACAATGACACACGGCGGCACAATATTCCCGCTCCCCTACTTCTCACCCAAGCCGTCTCTTGCCTGCATAAACAACGAAAGAATTACCGCTTTCCACGGCGTTCCTACAATGTTTATTGCTCTGCTTGAGCATCCGGACTTCCCCAAAACAGACTTCTCATATATGAGAACGGGCATTATGGCAGGCAGCCCCTGCCCCATCTCCGTTATGCAGGATGTTGTTAACAAAATGAACATGAAGGAAATCACCATTGTTTACGGACAGACCGAAGCTTCCCCGGGCTGCACAATGAGTTCGACTGATGACCCGTTGGAGGTTCGCGTTGCAACAGTCGGACGCGCACTGCCTGAAATTGAGTGTAAAATTGTTAACCCCGAAACCGGAGAAGACTGTCCCGATGAGGTTACCGGTGAATTTGTTGCACGCGGCTACAACATTATGAAGGGCTATTACAAAATGCCTAAGGCTACCGCATCAACCATTGATAAGGACGGCTGGCTTCACACGGGCGACCTTGCCTGCAGAACTTCAGACGGTAACTACCGTATCACAGGCAGACTTAAAGATATGATTATCCGTGGCGGTGAAAACATTTATCCTAAGGAAATTGAAGAATTCATCTATACTCATCCTAAGGTAAATGACGTTCAGGTTATTGGTGTACCCGACGAACAGTACGGTGAAGAGATTTGCGCTTGCATTATTCTCAAAGAAGGCGAAGAAATGACAATAGAAGAAATGAAGCAAAATATTATGGATAATATGGCCCGCCATAAGGTTCCCAAATACATTGACTTTGTTGAAGCTTTCCCGATGAATGCCGCAGGTAAAATCCTTAAATACAAAATGCGTGAAAACGCAATTGAAAAATACGGACTTCAAAAAGCAAACAGTGTTGAAACAGCATAAGTAAAAAGCAGCCGTTTGAGGCGCACTCCACAAGGAAGTGCGCCTCAGTTATATTCGCCTGATGGCGAGTTATATTGCTCGCAGTTGTATTTGGCTTTCGCCAAGTTATATCCTTCGGACATTTTTATGTCGAATATAATATAACGAAAGCCGCAAAGCTTTCATATAACTTGACCGCAGGTCAAATATCACTGCAAAGTTTTAGTTTGCAATATCACTTTACATGTCGAAAAAGATATTCTTTTTTTCTGCATATATACTGTTTTCAAAGTATGTAACACACTATGACACTTTCAACTAGTGAAAGTGTCGTTTTTCTTTATATAGAAAAACGGAGACTACTTCTTTATGAAGTGTCTCCGTTTTGTGCGGCTGCTTTTTTGTTTAATTATTCTCTTATTCTTATATTCAACTAATTAATTCTTATAACAAGGTCGCTTTCAGGGAAGCAGCAGCAAGGATGTATAAAATTAAACTGCATATCTGCCACACGGCGCTTATCCTCACCCTCCGGTATATAAACCATACCGCTCACAAGCTTGCTTCTGCAAAAACCGCATTCGCCGGTGTGACACCTTGCAGGAACATATATACCTGCACGTTCAAACGCACAAAGAACAGTTTCATTGCTGTCGGCTTTAATTACGGATTCGGTTCCGCGGTTAATAACAGTTATGCTGTATTCCTTGGATTCTTCCTTTTTCTTACCTGAAGAAAAGACTTCAAAACGGATATATTTTCTTTCTTTTTCAAGCTTGGGAAGCTCAGTTTCAAGGAATTTATATAATCCGCCGGGTCCGCAAACAAAAACGCTGTAATCTCCTTCGGGTGCATATTTCTTTATAACATCCGCACCAACAAAGCCTTTTTCATAGCCTTTCTCTTCACTGTGGCTCAATACATAAACCACTTTGATTTTCTCGTTTTTCTCAGAAAGCATGTCAAGCTCGGATTTAAAAAGGATTTCTTCTGATGTTCTGCAGCCATAAAGCAAAGTAAGGCTGCAATCCTCATCACCCTGGTCAATTGCTCTTGCAAGGGAAAGGAAGGGTGTTATGCCGCTGCCGCCTGCAATGGCAACTATGTTTTCGGCATCCCTTAAAGGATTATATGTCATATTTCCTTCCGGGGCATAAGCTACAACCGCATCACCAACGCTCCAGTTATCAAGAATATAATCCGAAACAAAGCCGTCACTGATTCGTTTAACAGTAATCTGGTATTCACCGTTCAAAGCACTTGCAGGAGAAGAAGCAATTGAATACGAACGGGTAACAACAGAATTACCTATCTCAAGCCTGAAGGTAAGATACTGACCTGCTTTAAAATATGCAATCGGTGCTGTGCTTTTAAAATAATAGCTCTTTGCAATATTTGAATGTTCTTCAATTCGGCTTATTACAAGATTCTGTACTTTGGGATGAAGACTTGCAGCAACCTTGTTTACACCAAAATCATCGGTACGGGTCGGTAAAACGGCAGGAGCATTATTTATAAACTGTTTTCTTTCTGTTAAAAATTTTACCGTATTAACACTATCCTTAAAACTTCCGTTTACAGAAAACTTTTTCTTGCTCATTTACTTTACCTCCTTTGCCATACCGAGTATTGCATTTTTTGCTGCCATATCACCGGTTGTATAGCTGGGTGAATAGCCCATATGTCTTGTTGTGTAGCCACCGGCGAAATAAAGCCCGGGTATACCTTTATCAATCATATCAAAAACAATTCTTTTAACAATACCGTCTTCCTTTGATGCCTCATAACCGTAAATAGTTCCGGCAGGAGCATCTGTGTAGCGGGCATAAGTCATTGGTGTTGAAATTTCAATTTCCTCAATATAATCTTTAATCAGAACACCTGTTGCTTTTTCAAAATTATCTATCATTTTTTTTGCGAAAGCAATTTTTGTTTTATGGTAATCCTTAACAGAAATCTTGCTCCAATCATCGCCGGCGAAAATAGAAGTCATATAAAGGATACTTGTACCCTCCGGAGAACAATCATCAAAGGCTTTATTAAGGCAAACGGTTGCCTGAACATCATTTGTTTCAATATGCTTGCTTAATTCATAGCACTTTCTGTTGTCATTAGTCGGATAAATGAAATAGGTGTGGTTGTCAAGCCCCAACTCCTCTGCTGAACGGTTAAGACCCAAAAATACCGCAAAACCTTTTGCACCCAATGTTTTAGCGTTTACTTCCTTTTTAAGTTTCTCAGGAACAGCCTTTTCATCAATAAGCTTTGTATATGCATTGTACGGCGAAGCATTACAGATAACCGCCTTAGCGTTTATTTGAGTACCGTCGTCCAGCATAACACCTGTTGCCGCACCGTTTTCTATGTTGATTTTCTTAACACTTGTGTTAAACCAAGCCTCACCGCCGTTTTCGGTGAATGCCTCAAGCAACGCCGTGCTGATTTGATGGCTTCTGCCCTTAGGAATAACCGCACCGTCAATGATATACGAGTGAAGCATTGTAAAATAGTGAATAACATTGAGCTCATCTGTAGGCTGACCAAGGTAACACCAATATCCGTTAAGAATATCTCTTGTTTTCTTACTTGCTCCGAATGATTTCAGCACCTCATCAACAGAGTAGTTGGCTACTTTAAGAAAATCTGTATGCTCAGAGAAAATTTCTTTTATCATGGAGGGTTTGAAATCTTCTATATTGCTTACAAAGTCCAATGTCTTTTCAATACTCTCAATCAGTTCAAAAATCTTTTTAACTACTGTTGCAGAACCCGGATCATATTCTTCAAGCTTAGCTATAAAAGCTTCCTTGCCCAAGGGCATTGAATAGTCACACTTTTCTTTTTCATCCAGAGTAATCAGCCTGAACGCTTCATCAAGTGAAACCCACTCAATTTTATCCGCTGCACCAACCTCCTGAAAAATCTTCAGAAGCGGCGATTTTCCTGTAATAGAACCGATGCCGCAAAGCTCATGAAGAGAAGCTTCGAATTCGAATCTGCCTCTTACAAAGCTGGTAGCAAAACCGCCGGGCAAATTATGGCGTTCAATAAGTAATGTCTTTTTTCCCTCTTTAGCGAGGCGTGCCGCTGCCACAAGTCCGCCGTTACCCGCACCGATAACAACAGCATCATAGTTTTTAACCATACTTTCACTTCTTTCATAACAATATATAAAATTAAATAAATTGTAACAGATTTAAGCAAATCCTACAAGCATATATTTTAAAAATATTCATAATTTCTGCACTTTTTTCTAATCCTGAAAAAGCAGAAAATCTACAGAATCTTTAACCCTGCTTCAGGTTCATATACCACCCACCGACAAAACGGACTATTTTCATTATCGGTGCAAAAAGCATGTATTTTATTTCGCCCTCATACAAATCATCAAGCTCTATATTTTCAAGAATAACCATCTCACGAAACAGCAAATCAACTGCCTGACTGTTATAGGAACGGAATTTGGTTTCGTTTGCCATTGAATAAAACTTCTGCCCTAACTGACCGTCATCAGTAGACCTCATAGAGTTGAGAATATTTATATTGCCTCCGGAAAGAACGAAAGCAGGAGCATTTTTAGATGAACCGTCATGTCCCACGCTTACCAAAACCACACTGCTGTCTTTAGAATTCAAAAATGATTTTGCGCCATAAATAAAAGAACTGAAAACAGTTATATTTTCACAGGAATCCAGATTTATAAAGGTTGTCTGAACTCTTCCTGTGGGAATAAAGAAATATTCAAAAATATTTTCTTCTTTAACTCTGTTTTTAAGTTCAGGTATATCAAAATCTGCATATCCGGTTCTCGGAAGAGTGTTGGCATTTTGGTGGCAGCCCTCAATAGTGCTGCTTTTACAGCATTTCAGGTTAAACATTCCTTCTATGCAGCAGCTTACAATCTTTTTAAGGAATGCGTTTTCACAACCATTCAGCTCAATGCCTGTTGCAGCAAGTGTAACCGTACAGTTAGTTACATATATATTGTCAGCCTCGCTGTATACTGCAGGCGATGTTTTTAAATATTTACCGCTGCTGTCAACAGGATTGTTTAACGGATAGTCAATTCTCAAGCCGTTCAAACCTGCACCGTCACCGCCGAGAGTTACAAGCGGTTTATCTGCTTCATTATAGCCGTAGTATGAAAGAATCAGTGTACCTTTACTGCAACCACGCTGACAGCGCACCGGAACACCGGAAGAACCCCTTAATTCGACGTACGCAGGAACAACTATAGGTTTATCAAGGCGATAAAGCCCTGCCGGAAGATATACTACTCCGCCTGTTTTTCCCGCTTCATCAAGCATTTTCTGCAATTGAGCTGAGATATCGTTTTTTCCTGTTTTGTCAGCCTCAACTATATATAGAATACTGTCAGGTTTCTGATATGTAACATTGTAATCGGGTGAAAGTAAAGATGTATCCGCCTTATAATGTTTAATAGGCTCGCCATCCCAATGGCTCTTAACTTTGCCTTTAATTTCAACATTTGTCAGCTGAACTGAACTGTAATCTTCCTGAAAAAGTGCATAAACGCTGCCCTCAACGATGCTGTTGGCAATTGCCAAGCCCCAGGTTTTGCCGCGGCGGTTTATCGCACCGCGAGAAATAAAGATACCGTAATCGGAATCAGTTATTTTCAAATCGACAAATGAACCGCTGAATGTGTAACGGTATCCCGGCTTAAAAATAATACCGTAAAGCATTCCGGAAATTTCAACATCTGCAAAATTTGGCCATTCAAGGTCACCTATAACCAAACCGCTGCCGTTCTTTCTTGTATACTCGTTAATATCCGCTTCATTGGGAGCATTAAATCTCTCTCCAGCATTTGCCCAGTACCTGCTTGAAATATAAAAGGTTTTGATTGTGTCAACATCTGCACTGTTATAGCTGTTTAAGCCTTCATAAAGGCAAGTTCCCTTGACATTTTCAATTGTCATCATTTCATGGCATTCACCTATTTCAAGCTCGCATTGAGAACTTGCACCGATGCCTCTGTAAGAGTTAAGAAGAGTACAATTCTTTATTGTTTGAAGCATATAATCATCGTTGCCCTCAACATAGAAAGTGTACGGATAAGGCTTTACATTTTCAATATTCTGTTCAGGATACCAGACTGTAAGACCGACTGCACCCGCACTTGCACCGACAGTAAAGAGTGAGGGACGCATTTCGTTACTGCTCGCGACATCGGCAATAATAATTGTACCGTAATCGGTGCCAACATCAGGGTCCTGATATTCTCCGCGAAGCGTTACAAATTTTCTTATATAGATGTTACCTGTAACTCTGTATTCACCCTTCGGCAGCCAGACTGTACCACCGCCGTTTTCAAAGCAATCGTCAATCGCTTTCTGGATTGCAGATGTAGCATCATCTTTGCCGGTATTATCTGCATTGTAAGGAGCATTAGTAACAATAATATCAGCAATAACAACATCATCGGTAGGATAAACAGTTTCTATAATTACAGGCTCTTGCCTTTTATCTTCTAATGCAAAACAAGGAACAGCAAAAGAAACCAATAAAATAAAGCAAAACATTATAGACAACATCTTTTTCACAATAATCACCTCTAATGTATTATAGCAATAAAAATTAAATATTACAACACATCTCAACTATTCACGCTTACTTCTCACCTGAATGTTTGTCCATGAAACATTTTTAATAAAAAGTTAATAAAGAATAAATAAAAAATTCCGCCCACATTCGTGAACGGAATTTTTGGCGCCCCAAACAGGACTCGAACCTGTGACACCGCGGTTAACAGCCGCGTGCTCTACCGACTGAGCTATTAGGGCATTTTAAGCGTTTAGCCTAAGCTAAACTATATTGAATCAGCATACGCTGATGTTATCAAATCAGCCGGACAATAGTCCGGCTTTTGTGTTGGCGTCGACCTATTTTCCCGGGCGGTTGCCCACCAAGTATTTTCGGCACGATTGAGCTTAACTACCGTGTTCGGAATGGGAACGGGTGGACCCTCAATGTCATAAACACCAACTG
>JAFQBE010000041.1 GCA_017416765.1 Clostridia bacterium | reverse complement strand
TCAGTTGGTAGAGCAGTGGACTGAAAATCCACGTGTCGCTGGTTCGATTCCGGCCGGAGGCACCAGCAGTGTGCGGATGTAGCTCATCTGGTAGAGCGCCACCTTGCCAAGGTGGAGGTAGCGAGTTCGAGCCTCGTCATCCGCTCCATTTTTTTATAAAAAATTAATATGGCGCCATAGCCAAGTGGTAAGGCACGAGTCTGCAAAACTCTGATCCCCCAGTTCAAATCTGGGTGGCGCCTCCAAAAAAGTCTCAGAAATGGCTCTACAGAGCCGTTTGTGGGACTTTTCCTTTTTTTAAATCATTCCTAAAAATGACATAAAATGTCAAAAATAATGCTAATATAGAAAATAAACAGCGTTTTTTGGTGAAAAAAATTTAAATCTACCACCTTTTTACCACCTTTTTTTAGCACATTTTTCCGTTTTTCGGTAATTTTTCGGTAAGTTTTCGGTAAGTTTTCGGTAATTTTTCGGTAAACTTTCGGTAAGTTTTCGGTAATTTTTTGAAGTGGTAACATTTTTTAAGGTATGAGTTTATCGCACTCAGGTTCTTAAGTCAAATCTGGATGTCATCTAACCCATTTTGTCCCCAATATTTTTAATTTATATGATGTTTTTAGATATAATTTAAGACCTTCCGTTTTTGGGGCAGTCCCATAAGGAAGTAATCTCTATGTAAGTGCGGTGTAACCCCGTGAGGGGTTGCACCGTTTCCTCTTTTTATGCCACATAGCGGAATTGTTGGGGATCTTTCTTGATTTCCTCTACAGAGCTTCTTAAGGTCAGCATTATCGGTATGAAATTGTTCTCGTTTTCTTACCTCACGGGCTGGGTGGATATGTGTTTCTCGTCTTATTTTACGGCGCTTGAACGTCCTGCACGGTCAATGCTTGTATCATTCTTCGGAACGCTCATATTCCCAATAGTAGCATTATTCGTCATAACACCTTTTCTTGAACTGAACGGTGTTTGGCTCAGTTCTTTTGTTTCCTGTACCGCAAGTGCCGTATTCACCGCAATACTATATTCAACTTTGAAAGTCAATAAAAGAGAGGATTAAGAATAGCAAAAAAGCGCCGCAATCTGCGACGCTCTTTGCTTATGTTTATTATACAATTCCCATTGCGATCTCAACAAACAGTGCTACGATAACAACCAGTGCCGAGATAATAAAGCCGTGAATCATCGGACGGATGCCGGCTTTCTTCATACTTGAGAAAGAAGTGTTGAGACCTATGGCTGCCAAAGCACAGACCATAAGGAATTTACTTGTACTCTTTGTGCCGGAAACAACGGCTGCAGGAATCGGGAACACGCTTGCCACAATAGACATAGCAAGGAAACCAAGAATGAACCAAGGAAATATCTTTGTAATGCTGAAATTTGCCTTCAGTTCACTTACGTTTTGGCTGTTTGCAAGAGCTTCTTTACGCTTTAAGCGAAGCTGCACAAAAGCAAAGGTAATAACGGTAGGAATAATCGCAAGGGTTCTTGTGAGCTTTACCATTGTGGCAAAATCGCCTGCGCCTTCCGAGAAGGCATAGCCGGTTGCAACAACGGAAGAGGTATCGTTAACTGCCGTTCCTGCCCAAATACCAAATGCCTGATCGGTCATCCCCATTGCTTGTCCCATAATAGGAAACAGCACGATCATAGCCATATCGAACAGGAAGGTAGCGGACATAGCATAAGCCACGTCGTTATCGTCTGCATCGATAGTCGGTGCAATAGCAGCAATGGCAGAGCCACCGCAAATACCTGTACCGGCTGAGATAAGGTTGGAGAGTTTCCAGTTAAGTCCCAATGCCTTACCGATAAAGTAACCGCCGCCAAAGCAGGTCAGCAGAGTGAATATCATAACGGTGAGGGACATTTTACCCACGTTGAGGATAGTCGTAATATTGAGGGACAAGCCAAGCAGAATAATGGCAAACTTCAAAATCTTTTTGGATGTGAATTTGAGTCCCGATGCAAACACCTTGGTAGTCCTCAAAAAGTAATTGAGAATCATACCGATAAACATAGCAATCACGGCAGAGCCAATCAGATGAATAGGCAGCAGACTTTCAAGCCAGCACGCAAGAAGAGCCACACCTACAGATAATAATATTCCGGGAAACAATTTTAACACTTTCATAAACAATCTCCTACTTTCACTTACGCCTCTTGATTATACTATGGTTTTGTGATAAAATCAAATTATCATTTGTTATCAGGTGATAATATGAGCTAATTGGAGATTATTATGTTAGATTACAGAGTGCTTACCTTTCTCGCTCTATATGACGAAATGAACTATCGCAGAACGGCTGAAAAACTGAATATGACTCAGCCGGGTGTCACACAGCACATTCATTATTTGGAGAATTATTACGGTGTGAAGCTGTTTGAGTATGACGGACGGACGCTGTCAAGAACAAAGAATGCTCAGCGGCTAAAGCGTTATTTTGACAGCATAAAGGCAGAGGAAGCAGATATCCGTGAAAAGTTCATTCCCACCGATACCGTTCATATGACCGTTGGTGCAACCAAAACCATTGGTGAATTTGTTATCGTGCCGGAGATTCGTTCCTTTCTGCAAGAGCCAAACCACAGGCTCGATTTGGTAGTTGATAACACCGAAGTTCTTTTACACATGCTTGAAAAGGCAGAGATCGATTTTGCCGTTATTGAAGGTGTCTTTGATAAATCTAAATATGGTTACCACCTTTACAAGAAAGAAGCATTTGTGGGAGTCTGTGCAAAAAGCCATCCTTTTGCAAATAAGACTGTGACACTCGAAGAGATTTTTGCAGAGAATATTGTGGTTAGAGAGCCGTTTTCAGGAACGAGAACATTACTACATAACGCCATTACAGACCGTGGTTTTTCCTTTGATAACTTTAAGCGTTGCAGCTCTGTCAGCAATTTTTCCGTAATATGCGACATTGTGGCAAACAACGGGGCAATTACCTTTGCTTATGAACCTATCTCCCGATGCCGTGACGACCTTGCTACCTTTACTGTTGCGGATATGCAAATTAGCGGTGAGTTTAACTTTGTGTATTGCAATGAGCGGGTTGCAAAGGAGAAAATAAAAGTTCTTTTCAATACTTAATTTCAAACTATGATTTATAAATGACACAAAAACAAAAGCCCCGTTGTGAATGCAGGACTTACTGCGCTCCCAATGGGGCAATTGACTTTTATTTCCATCAAATTAGGGGCTTATTTCTTTAATACCTTCTTACACCAAGTGCGTTTATTACATTTCGGACACTTCAAATATCGAGTTGTTCCTCTGTGCATTGCGTTAAGTGCCTCCATATAGGTAGGGACAATTTCGTGACCACAGTTTTTGCACTTGTATGCACCTACGCTTACCTCAAGCTTTAATGCATAGAAGCAAGGTAATTAAATGCATTAGATGTAGTTTCTAAATTACTTCCTTATCAGGTGTCAGCATTGCAGAAGGTCTTTTTGTTTTATTTACAGTAACAATCAAGATCTTTAATAGCTTTGATTCTTTGTGCCTGTATGGTGTGAATATAAATGTTTTCTGTTACCTTGGTGTTTGAATGACCTAAGAGTTCAGATACAATCTTTAACTCACAACCGTTTTCGAATAGCATTGTTGCAAAGGTATGTCGCAACATATGAACGCCACGGGATTCGCCATGTTTGATTATGCCGCAGTTTGCAAGGATTGAACGATAACATTTGTTGAAAGAGCCGGGAACAGGGTGTGCGCCATGCTTTGTTCTTACAACATGATCTGTTCCTGAGCAATCACCGTAAGAATCTTTGATAACAAGTAATGCGTCACGAGCCTTTTGGCTCATAGGTAAAAGTCTTCGGCTGCATTTGGTTTTAAGCTTTTCGCCATCAATATAGCGATGTTCACCGTCCATATCTACATAAACCGAGTTCTTGTTAATGTCAATGGTTCCTTCTTTGAAATCAATGTCGTTCCAAGTCAGGGCGACCATTTCGCCGAAACGCATTCCTGTATACATCAGCAGAACCATAGCAGGACCGTAACGGTATACAAAACTGCCGTTTTCATAACGTTTATATGACTCTTCTTCAACGAGTTGACGCTGCTGCTTGGTCAGAAACTTATAATCTCCTTCTTCTTTTTCAAGAACCTTCGGGAGCTCAACTCCTTCGCAAGGGTAGTAACGGATATTCTTAAGCACGCGGTAATATCGTGTACATCCGTTTATAAATTCGTATGCTTTTTTGATTGATGAGAAGGACCTGCCACTCTCAGTCAGAGTGTCGATAACCTTTTGAACATCATCTTTCGTGATTTCAGTCATTTTTCTATTGCCGATATAAGGGTTGACGAGGTTTTTCATTGTACGCATCTTTGTAAAATAGCTTGATTGTTTCATAACTTTTTTCTGGCGGTTTTCCATCCAACCGGCAGAAAAGTCGGTGAAAGTAATGTCGTCTACAATGAGTATGTTTTTATTGATGAACACATCAATCTTATAGTCTTGTACCTTTTTCTGAAGTTCGGACTTGCTTTTAGCTGAAATAGTTTTGCGGATTTTTTCTCCGGCCCATATGAATCGTATATCTGCTCGCCAAGAGTCGTGATTTTTGTCATAATACAAACTTTCAGTATAAGAAGTAACAGACATTTATTACGCTCCAATCTGTAGTAATTAATAGGGGAGAACCTTTAGTTGAAAACATCACAGGCGAACTTAGCACCGTGCCTGAAGCCTTCTTTGTAACTACACAGTTCCAAATCTCCGCAGATGATGCCCCAAAGGTTTACATATTCAATAAAAAGCTCTCTATCTTCGCCTGTAAGTCGTTCTCGCAGTGAATTCTCAATCTTACATAGTGAATCCATATCTTGCTTAAATGAGGCGTTTTCTTTAACATTTCGCAACTGTGGGTCAATGTTGCCAAAGTAAAACTCTTCAATGAAACTCATTGGCTTGTCCTCCTCTCTCAAAACTGCAGCTATATTTTAAAACATCTTAATGCCAAACGTCACGTTCTATAGCGCACGAAGTTTTACGCGAATTAAGAATTATGGCCGTCTATAGCGCACAAAAAGATAAGAGTCCTGATAATTTGTCAGGACTCTTGTTACTTCTAAATGGGTAATATATCTAAATTAGCTTACTCTTTTTCTTCTTCCCAAGGCTTGAACATTGGTGTTTCCTTAATTTCTATACCGTAAAGCTTACAGAGTGCTGATGCACATAGATCTATCAGTTCTGTGTCCATTTCACTTTCAGGCTTTATAAGTTCATCATCAATACATCGGTGCAGTTCTTCTTCCGTTATATCATCTGATTCTGATTTGGAGAGTAATTTTTCTATAATAATGGATTTTTCATATTTGTTTTTGAATAATTCAGTTTCAAAAAACATAATCTACACTCCTTGTTTACGAATGTGTATTTAGATTGTGGGGAACATATCCCCTTAATAATTGAGATTATAACCCCCATAATAAAACGTGTCAAGGAGTGGTTATAATGATTAAATTTGATAGACTCTGGGAAACTATGCATAAGAAAAATGTCTCAACATATTATCTGCGTGAGAAGTGCGGAATTGACAGTAAAACTGTCCGCAGGCTCAAAGCTAACGAGAATATAGAAACAAAAACACTCGACAAAATCTGCCAAGCCCTGAATTGTAAGCTTGAAGATATCGCCGAGTTCATACCGGAAGAGGATAAATAAGCAGTAAATGCCGTCCGTTTATATCGGGCGGTATATTTTTTTATCTTTTTTCGTTTTTGTGTTACTTTTCGACCCTATTCATTATACTTTTATGTGATGCTTAAATAAATTGAAAGAAAATGGTTTAACAAGTGTTCAGGGTAGGAGTAAGGCCATCGTTCAGTTAGTAAAGTATTTAAAAGATAGTTTATATCCTTCAATCACTTATGATGAATTCTTTCATAAAGTCCATATTAATGTTATGAAGGAATATTTATCATGTCATAAATCTTCGTTGCATTTGGCTTAGACTTGTAATATAGTATTATTAGGCTTGTTCGCTGATAGTAATCCCAAAATAGAATTGTCAGGTGAAATATGAAAATTATTATTGATGCGGATGCGTGTCCGGTGGTTGATATTGCAGTTGGTATAGCAAAAGAACGCAATTTCAAATGTATAATCGTCTGTGACAACGCTCATTTCATTCAGAAAAACGGTGCAATAACCGTTATCGTTGACAAGGGTGCGGATTCTGCCGATTGCAGAATTGCAAATCTCGCGGAACAGGGTGATGTTGTTATCACTCAGGATTACGGCCTTGCGGCTCTTGTACTCGGAAAAGGCGGTAAGGCGCTTAATCAGAACGGTCTGATTTACACCGATACAAACATCGAAAATCTGCTTTTCACCCGTTATATCGGCAAGAAAGAGCGTATGGCAGGTAACAGAACCAAAGGACCCAAAAAGAGAACGGCGCAGAATGATGCGGATTTCATAAAAGTATTCAATTTGTACCTTGACAGTATATGAGGTATAGCAAAGGCAGGGACGAAAATCCCTGCCTTAATTTGCAAATTATTTTATCGACTTTTATTCTACAATGTGTACAAGAGCACCGTTATTAATTGCAAAAAGAAGTTTGCATATTGTATTTTCGTCACACTCATAATCAGAGCTTATCCATTGAATGAGTATTCCTGTACTGCCGTTGAGAATATAAGAATAAACATACTGTTCAATTTCTTTTGGCAATGAAACATCAAGGTTTTCAACGAACTGAACTATTGTCTGCTGCATAAACCTTGAACGGAATTGCGGGTCGGCAGAATCAATCAGCAAGCTTCTGAATGGCTTATCGTTGTCTTTTATATATTTGAGGAAAGACAGAATATATTTGTGAGCACCTGTATCTTTTTCAGCACCGATTTTCTCAAGATGATCTTTTGTTGATTGCAGAATTTCATCTTCAAGTTCATTAAGCAAATCCTTTGGCTCGTTGTAATGTGCATAAAAAGTTGAACGGTTAAGGCATGCTCTGTCACAGAGTTCCCTTACGGAAATCTTGCTGACAGAGTTTTTTTCTTTCATTAAATCCATCAACGCATTTTTGAACAGCATTTTGGAAAGTCTTGTTCGCTGATTATCTTTTGTGTTCATTAATTATCCCGTCACTTTCATCTGTAAATGTCGATTTTATATCCATCAATAAGTAAACTGATGATTGTGAGACCGACACAATGTTGTTATAATGATATTGTAAGATTATTAAAATGTCAAGCAAAGGAGAATTATATTATGACAAACAAGCTGCAATCTCCGCTTTTTTCGAGCAAGATAAACAAGGATGATGTAAAAGCAAAAGAAAAGTGGCTCGGTTATCTACTCGGGCCTGCAGGTGCACTTCTTCTTAATGCCGTTCTTGCAACATATCTTAATGTTTATTACACAGATGTGCTCAATCTTACAACAATCTGGGGCGGTGTTTTTCTTGCGGTTTTCCCCGTAATATCAAAAGTTATTGATGCAATTACAAATGTTATTATGGGTTACATAATCGATAGGACAAAAACTGCACAAGGCAAAGCAAGGCCGTGGCTTTTTCTGTCTGCACCGTTGCTTACAATTACGGGAATTCTGCTGTTTGCTGTGCCCGAAAGCAATCAGACAGTTCAGGTTATATGGGTTATGCTTTCTTACAATCTCTTTTATTCGTTTGCATATACTATTTTCAATATGAGCCACAACCTTATGGTACCTCTTTCAACAAGAAACACGGAACAGAGAGGTTCGCTTTCCGTATTCAATCAGATTGCAACAATTATGATGAGCGGTATTCTTGTTGCTCTTATTTTCCCGATGGTTATTATGCCGATGCTCGGTGTCGATAAAACCAAATGGATTGTTACAATGAGTATTCTTTCAATTATCGCTCTTCCGCTTACACTTCTTGAATACTATTTTACAAAAGAAAGAGTAACTCTTGAGGATATTGATAAAGAAATTGAGCAAGTTCCGTATAAAAAGCTTCTCAAGGCAATATTCACTGATAAATTTATGGTTCTTATTCTTGTGTATTTCCTTATTTATACCGTCGGAAGTCAGTTTAAAAACCTTGGTCTTGTTTATTACTGCAACTATGTTCTCGGAACATATAACGACGGCACAACGCAGACCCTTATTTCCGTTATCGGCGGTATTCCTCTCGGTATCGGTATTTTTGCTGTATGGCCTCTTGCAAAGAAATTCGGCAAGAGAAACCTTACAATGGGCGGTTTTGTGCTTTATGCAATAGGAAGTGCAATCTGCTGGATTGCACCTTCAAATATGGTGGTTGTGCTTATCGGTCAGTTTATCAAGAATATCGGTGGTCTGCCTTGCTGTTATGTGTTTATGGCTCTGTTTGCCGATATTCTTGACCATATTGAATGGAAAAATAAATTCCGTGTTGACGGTATCGCAATGTCAATTTACAACATAATAGCTGTATCATCGGTTGGTATTGTTACGGGTGCATTCAATATGCTCCTTGCCAAAGCAGGTTATGTTGCACCCTCACTTATTGACGGAGTTACCGTTGCGGCACAGCAAAGCGAAACAGTAAAGGCTGTTATTACATTCTCTTTTGTCGGACTTGAAACATTTACAGCCGTTGCACTTGTAGTGATTCTTGCATTTATCGGCGTTGAAAAAGGAATCGAAAAGAAGCAGGTGGAAATCAAGGCAAGAAAAGAAGATTCAGCGGAGATATAAGATGAAGGCAATAAATATCAAAACAGAATATCTGACTAATCCGATTGGGATTGATATTGATAACCCCCGCATAATGTGGAACTGTGACAGCGGAATAAAACAAACCGCATATCAGATTGTAACCGATGAATGGGACAGCGGTAAGGTTAAGTCGGATTCTATGAAATGCCGTGTCCCCATAATGTTTGAAAGCGGAAAAAGAGTGACATTCAGAATCAGACTGTGGGACGAAAATGGTATTGAGGGAGAATGGAGTGAGAAATCATTCTTTGAATACGGTATCAAAGAATGGTCTGCAAAATGGATTGCGGGCAATTATAATCCCGACAGCAGTATCGCAGATAAAAAGGCTAAAATCGGCAAATCGTTTCTGCTTCAGGGCGTTGATTTTCTGCTTAATATGAACAAACCCGAAAGCCTTGAAAGGTATCCCGTTGACTGTTTCAGAAATGATTTTGTGCTTGAGAAAGAAATTGAAAAAGCAAGACTTTATATTACCGCCTGCGGTGTATATGAAGCAAAAATCAACGGTAAAAGGGTCGGCAATTTCTACCTTGCACCCGGTATAACCGATTATACGAAGCGAGTTCAATATCAGACTTACGATGTTTCAGATTTGTTGGAAAACGGCAACAATGAAATTACGATTCAGCTTGCAGACGGTTGGTACAGAGGCTCTGTCGGTGCGTGGGGATTAAAGCAGGAATACGGCTTTGAAACGAAGCTTCTTGCACAGCTTGAAATCGAATATTCGGACGGAACGAAGAAAACCGTTTCAACCGATAAAAACTGGCGTTGGAGCAATGACGGACCCATCCGCTTTGCCGATAACAAAGACGGCGAAATTATTGAGGCTGACAGGTTCCCGACTTATTCAGGCTTTGCAAAGGAAACGGAACACAGCGTTGTTCCTACTGCTTCAAACAATGTTTTCGTAACAGAAAAAGAGCACTACAAGCCTGGAATAATCAAGACTCCGAGAGGCAAAACAATTCTTGATTTCGGTCAGAATTTTGCGGGAATTATTGAGTTTAAACTTAATGCAAAAAAAGGGCAGAGAGTGTTCCTACGATTCGGTGAACTTCTTGATAAAGACGGCGAATTCACGCAGAAAAATATTCAGGTTTCAAACAAAAGAATTACTACTCCGCTTCAGCAGATTGAATATATCTGTAAAGACGGTGAAAACCGCTATAAAACAACCTTTGCAATTTTCGGTTACCGCTACGTGCTTGTTGAAGCAGACGTTGAGTTTACGGCTGATGATTTTACGGGTATTGCAGTTTATTCAGATATGGAGCAGACGGGCTTCTTTGAAAGCTCAAATGAGCTGCTGAATAAGTTTGTGGCTGCAACTGTTTGGTCAACCAAGAGCAACAGTGCTGATTTGCCAACCGACTGCCCGACCCGTGAACGTCACGGCTGGACGGGAGATGCACAGATTTTCTTTCCGAGTGCATCATATCTGTTTGATTATGCAACGTTTGCCAAGAAATATCTAACCGATGTTTATGACTGGCAGACAAAGGACGGAAAACTTCCGCAGATAGCACCGCAGGGCGGCACGGATTTCTTTATGGTGATGATGAACGGCAGTGTCGGCTGGGCTGATGCAGGTATCATAATCCCTTATTATTTCAGCAGTAAATATAACGACACCGACATTCTTTCGGAATACTATGACAGAATGAAAAAGTATGCTGAATTTATGGTTAGCCGTATCGGTAAGAATGCCGTTCTTTCAAAGCCTCATAAGGTTAAAGGCGAAAACAGAAAATATATTGTAAACAAAGGTCAGGCATACGGCGAATGGGCAGAGCCTGCCGACGTTTACCCGAACAAGTGGACAAACGTTGTGTTGCCCGAAACCGAAGTTGCAACGGCTTATACAAGCTTTGTGCTTGGTCTGTTTGCCGAAATTGCGGAAAAGCTCGGTCATAAAGCGGATGCGGAAAAATATAAAAAAATAAGCAATAACTGCAAAAAGGCTTATCAGGCGCTTGTCAGAACCGATGATTATCTGCTTGATACCGACAGACAGGCTCGCCTTGTTCGTTCGCTTGCTTTTGATTTGCTTGATGAAAAGCAGACCGAATATGCAAAACAAAGGCTTATCAAAGCACTTGATAATTACGGTTACAGACTCGGAACGGGCTTCCTTTCAACTCCGCTGATTCTTGGCGTTCTTGAAAAATATGACCTTGATTCGGCTTACAGGCTTCTTGAAAACGAGAAGATGCCCGGCTGGCTCTATATGAGCAAAATGGGTGCAACAACAATCTGGGAATCGTGGGAAGGCACCGAAGCTCAGGGCGGCATAGCTTCGCTCAATCATTATTCAAAAGGTGCTGTCTGCGAGTGGCTGTTTTCATCAATGTGCGGTATCAACGTGAGCGGTGACAACCACTTTGTTATTTCACCGAAACCGGGCGGTAACTTCAAGTTTGCCAACGCTGAATACAAAAGTATTTTCGGCTGTGTAAAAAGCGGATGGAAAAAAGAAAACGGCAAATATATTTATGAAATTGAAATACCTGCAAACTGTACGGCAGATTTGATTCTGCCCGACGGTAAGAAGGAAAAACTTCATGCGGGTAAATATAAAATTACAGAATAAAGGTGATTGAAATGAAAAATAAAAAGCTTTTCGGAATAATTGCGGTTGTTATCGTTCTGGCTGTTGCGGCTGTTATCGGTGTGGGTGTTGCAAAAAACAAAACAGACAATACACCTGACACAACAACGGAAGGTACGGTTGACTCGTTTGTTGAAAATACGGCTTCTTCTGCTGAAACCGAAGTCAATACAGATAATTCTCAGACAGAAGCTCAGAGTGAATTTACATCCGAAGCAAGCAGCACGGAAGCTCTTGCCGAAGAAGAAAGCAGTGTGCCTGCACAGGCTTATACGAGCATCGAAGATATTGTAAAGCTTTATAATACTTCCGTAAACCGTGTTAAGAGCGAAGCAAAGCAGCTTACAAGAAACTATAAAAAGCTCAGCAGTATGGATAACTACTTACAGCTTCCGTCAGCAATTGAATCAATCGGAAGATCAGCAATAAATACCTTCGTCAAGGGTGAAAATGAGCCTCAGAGCTGGACGAAAAAAGAAGATATAAAAATAATCTTCCCTGTCGGAAAAGAAGATTATTCTTCGCATCTGACGGCTGATATGGTTGAATCTGCAACCTGTAAGGATAACGGAAACACATTTCAGATTGACATAAAGCTTTATAACGATAAATTAACAAGTCCTGCCAAGGGTAAGGGTTATGCAGGCGTGTTCAATACCGTTACCGCATCGACTTTTGAAGAAATCAGTATTCCTACCGTTACATTCCACACAGTTAAAGTCAACGGCATAAACGGCAGAATTTCCTGCACAATCGACAAGGCTACAGGCAGAGTTATCAAAGCAAATTATAAGAATGCGGATATTCTCTATCTCGGCGTAAAGGTTGCTTTTGCGGATTTTGATGTTCAGTTTGCGCTTAACGCTGAAGAGGATTATACAATAAAATATTAAATTTTCATTCGTTCAGGCTGTATCATTCTGTATAAACAGATTGATACAGCTTTTTCTTGTTTCCCTAAAAACATCTTCAAGGCGTTGTATGTGGCGATAATAAAACATAAGGCTGTTTAAACTGTTTTTATGTTTATAGGGCAGCTTTGCTTTGCTTGACAAAGGTATGATTCCGTACTATAATACCACGGTATGAAATCGTACTATCTAAAAGGAGTATCTATGGAAAAGGATTTAAAAAAAGCGTTATATCAGATTAACTGCCTTATGTCTGATATTGATGCGGCTTATCATCAGGCGGCGGTTAAGTCCGGAGTTTCCGACAGTACGTCATTTATCTTTTATATGTTATATGTAAATGACGGGTGCTGTCTGCTTAACGATATTTATAAACTGTCAGGTATCAGTAAGCAGACAATAAATTCCGCCGTTCGTAAGCTTGAGGGTGAAAATATCATTTACCTTGAAAATCTAAACGGTAAAGCTAAAAGGGTCTGCGCAACGGAAAACGGTAAACCGCATATTCGTGAGGTGACAGAACGGCTTTATCGGGCTGAGGTGAACACTTTCAGCGAATGGACAATGCAGGAAATTAACGGCTTTATAAAAACGCTTGAAAAATATAACACTTTGTTCAGAAAACAAATAGAAAATTTATAACGGAGATTAATTAATGAAACAGCAGATTCAACTTTCGGACCATTTCGGGTATAAGCGGCTTATGCGTTTTACCATACCGTCTGTTCTTATGATGATTGTAACGTCAATCTACGGTGTTGTTGACGGTTTCTTTATTTCAAACTTTGTCGGCAAGACACCGTTTGCCGCAGTCAATTTTATTATGCCGTTTCTTATGGTTGTAGGTGCTTTGGGTTTTATGTTCGGCACGGGCGGCAGTGCGCTTATAGCAAAAACTATGGGTGAGGGTGACGATGAAAAATCGCAGAAGATATTTTCTCTTATAACCTATGCAACCGTTATCAGCGGTGTCGTGATTGCCGCGATAAGCATAATTTTCCTGCGGCCTATTGCTTCTTTTTTAGGTGCGGACGGTTCAATGCTTGACGACTGTGTAACATACGGCAGAATTATTCTTATTGCACTCCCTTTTCTTATGGTGCAGTATGCCTTTTCAAGCCTTGTTGTTACCGCAGAAAAGCCGAATCTTGGTCTTGTTGTAACAATTATTGCAGGTATAATAAATTTTATAGGCGACATTCTGTTTATGGCTGTGTTCAGGTGGGGTGTTCCCGGTGCTGCACTTGCAACGGCTGTCGGTCAGATTATAGGCGGAATTATACCTCTTATCTATTTTGCCCGTAAAAATCCGAGTAAATTAAAGCTCGGTAAGCCTGAGTGGGACGGCAAAGCTGTTTTGCAAACCTGCACCAACGGCTCGTCGGAGCTTCTCAATAATATTTCAATGTCAATAGTCGGTATGCTTTACAATGCACAACTTTTAAAATTTGCAGGTGAAAACGGTGTTGCGGCATACGGTACGATAATGTATGTGAACTTTATTTTTATAGCAATTTTCATTGGTTATGCGGTGGGAGTTGCTCCTGTAATCAGCTTTCATTTCGGCGCAAGAAACAAGGATGAGCTTAAAGGTCTTCTTAAAAGAAGCTCCGTGTTGATTGTTTCTACATCTGTAATTATGTTCCTTGTAGCAGGACTTTTGTCAGAGCCGCTTGCGAAAATCTATGTCGGATATGACGCAGAGCTTCTTGATATGACTGTTCACGCATTCAGAATTTACGCTTACTCCTTCCTTTTTGCAGGTGTAGCAATCTTCGGTTCAGCGTTCTTTACAGCACTTAATGACGGTCTTACCTCTGCACTTATATCTTTCCTGAGAACTCTTGTGTTCCAGTGTGCCTCGGTAATGCTTCTGCCGCTTGTGTGGGGGCTTGACGGAATATGGCTGTCGATTAATGTTGCCGAATTTATGGCTTTGGTTGTAACGGTTACTTTTATTGACGCCAAACGAAAAAAGTACGGATATTGATATTAAGTCCGATTATGTCTTCGGAATGAGCGATTATTTGACAAATTAAAACGGGTTTTATCAGCAGTAATTCTGATATTGATATGTGCCGTTTTAAACGTTTCAAAAGTTTAAGCATTTTGCCGTGTTGGCGATAAAAGCTGTATCTTTCTTTACGGATTGATGCAGCTTTTTCCTTTAAAAACCACTTGACAATTAGTCCTGACAGAGTTATTATATGTAACGAACAAATGTTCTGCGATAAATCGAGGAGGGATATGCAGTGGTAAGAAAAGTGTATGTAGAAGTTCTTGCTTGGCACGACCGTAACGGTAAAAGCAGACCTATGCGTATCCTCTGGGAAGATGGAACGGTCTACATTGTTGAACGGGTTCTGAACCGTTCGAAGAATAAATCCGTCAAGGTTGGCGGGGGAGATACACGCTACACAATTCAAATTAATGGTAAAGAGACCTTTCTTTTTGAAGAAGAGGGTCGTTGGTTTGTTGAAGCAGGCAGATAATCGGAAAGGAGTAAGTCAATGTCAGATAAGATGTACTGCTGCATAGATTTAAAATCCTTCTATGCGTCGGTTGAATGTGTTGAGCGTGGGCTTAACCCCATGACAACCAATCTTGTTGTAGCTGATCCCACAAGGGGCAACGGCTCTGTTTGCCTTGCTATAACTCCTGCAATGAAAAAGCTCGGTGTCAAAAACCGTTGCAGAGTCTTTGAAATACCGAGAAATATTGAATATATCACAGCTATGCCTCAGATGAGGAAATATATGCAGGTGTCAGCAGATATCTATTCGGTCTATCTCCGTTATGTCAGCCCGGAAGATATCCACGTTTATTCAATTGACGAGTGCTTTATTGACATCACAGACTATCTGAAACTGTATAAGAAAACCGCACTTGAGTTTACAATTATGCTTATGGATGCTGTGTTTTATGAAACAGGTATCCCTGCATCAGCAGGTATCGGTCCTAATCTGTTTTTGTGTAAAGTCGCTCTTGACGTAACCGCAAAACACTCACCGAATTTTATCGGCATCTTGGATGAAGAGAGCTTCAAGGAAAAGATATGGACTCACAGACCCATAACTGATATATGGAATATCGGCAGGGGAATTGCAAAACGGCTTGAGCATTACGGCATATATGACCTGAAAGGTGTTGCTGAATGTCCCGAAGACCTGTTGTACAGAGAGTTCGGAGTCAATGCCGAGTTCCTGATTGACCACGCACACGGTATTGAACCTTGTACAATCAAGGAGATTCACGAGTATAAATCAAAGAGCAGTTCTATATCCAACGGTCAGGTGCTTTTTGAAGATTACAGCTTTGATGATGCGTTTACAATCGTAAAAGAAATGGTGGATTTGCAGGTTGATGAGCTTATTGAAAAGCACCTTGTAATTGACTCTATTTCGCTGCATATAGGCTATTCAAAGGATACCAATCGTTCAACAGGCGGTACGAGAAAGATAGGGGAGTTCACAAACTCCTTCAAGAAGATAATGGGTTACTTTGAGTCGCTGTATAAGGAAACCACTAACCCGAATGCACCCATACGTAGAATAACAATAGGGCTTAACAATTTGCAGGATGACTATATGGCTTCAATATCCCTTTTCGATGATGTTGAGGCACAGGAGAAAGAAAAGAAACTGCGTGAAGCTGTGGTTGATATAAAGAAAAAGTACGGCAAGAATATTATTCTCAAAGGTATAAGCTATACCGAAAAAGCAACGGCACGCAGCAGAAACAAGATGGTAGGAGGACATAACGGTGGCGATTAAGAAAGCAGACAGAGCAAGACAGTTTATGCCGTTCGCAGCTCTTACCGGGTATTATGAGGTCATCAAGCAGCGTGAAAAGATTATTGAGCCGAGAAAAGAACTCTCCGAAGATGAGGCAGAAATCCTATCGGATAAGCTCAACAAAATTCAGAAAGGTATGCTTATAACCATCACTTATTACAAAGAGGATTGTTACGATACCATTACCGGTCTTGTTTCAAATATAGACCCGATTTACAGATCAATAACGATTGTTAAAACAAAAATAGCGATTGATGATGTGTGTGACATAAGAATAGAATCTGACCAAACGAGCTCTGATTGATTTCAGGGCTTATTTTCATATTGCTTGAGGTGAATACGGATTTATTTAATATGCATAAAACAGAAATGATAATTTTTATGTTTCTTATAATTGCGCAAATTATTATTCATATGATAAAATCAAGATGAATAAACGTAATTTGTTACTTGTATTCATATACAAAGGAGGCAAGCCTTATGAAAAAATCAAGAAGAATACTCTCAATCATCCTCACGGCTTTAATGATTGTGACTATGATTCCGTTTACGCCTGTTGATTTTGCGGCAAGTGCGGCAGCTACTGCATCAGATGATGGCACTGCTCTTACTCCCACTATGATTTCGGCAGAAACCTACAAAGTGTTAGGTTTGACAGACAGCAACTGGAGTAACTATGAAGGCTACTATGCCATCGGTACTCCTCAGGAACTGCGTGGATTTTCTGCTTTGGTCAAAGGCGGTGAAACCACTGCCAATGCACTTTTGCTCCGCAATATTGTCTGTAATAAAGCTTATGAATGGGAACCCATTGGAATCGGCGCGATATCTTACAAAGGCACCTTTGACGGAAACGGCTGCACGGTCAGCGGACTGTCAATTGATGAAAGTGAAGAAGGATTCGGAAGCGATTGGGGTATGTTCGGTGTTTGCGTTGATGCTACGATTAAGAATCTTATTCTGTCCGATTCAAGCATTTCCGGATCTTATACTATTGGCGGAATTGTAGGTTCTGCGTACGATGTCACTATAGAAAATTGCAAGGTTACAGCTACTGTATCCGTAACAGCAAATGATCTTTATACATCAACTGAAAATCCGGAAACTAATGGAGCCTACGTTGGCGGCATTGTCGGCAGCAGTTTTCGGTCAGCTAACCTCAGAAACTGCGTCTCCTTTGCAACCGTGTGGAGCAAAAGAACAGCCGAATATGCGGGCTCTGTTTCTGGCGATATTCCCTCGGAGTATGATAATTGCTTTTACCTTAAAGGCTCGGCAAGTGCCGGAGCGGGAGTTACGGCTCCCAAGCGAGAACTGTATGGAATCGGTTTGCCTTCAGACCAGATTACTGCCGAAGATGGTTGTATAACCTTGGAATCGTCGGATTCGGCGCACACCTGTATTTCTGTTACTCATCAGCAGATCAATGCAAATTGTTTATATTCCGGTCTGTCCGAGTATTCCTTCTGTCTGATTTGCGACAAGGTGACGGCAGATACAAAGACAGTTTTGCCGCTTGATTTTAGTAACCATATTGGTGCGGAAACCGAAATTCAGCAAAGCACAACTTCCGGCAAGCATAATATCGTATATCTGTGCTGCGGCGAGATTAAAGAAACTGTGGACTGCGTGTACGGTGATTCCGGTAACTGCAACGAGGTGCAGATCTGTACCCAATGCGGTGCGACAGGCTCGGTAATTTCCGATAAACATACAGGCACTGCCACCGAATACAGAAAAGTAAACGAGACAACTCACCAACTTTATTATCTGTGTTGCGATGCTCCCGTAGCGGGAACATCACAGCCTCATACAATGTCAAAGGCTGCCGATTGTCAGAACGGAGCTTACTGCAGTATCTGCAAGGATTACTTTGGGGAAAAAGATCCATCAAACCATACGAGCCAGACATTTGTCAATCAGCAAGTAGCCGGCAATGACACACAGCATAAGCGTATGCATAGCTGCTGTGAAGCTTATACGATGGAGGATCATGATTACACCGGAACCGGCGATTGCTTGAACAGTCAGAGGTGCTCTGATTGTCATTATATCGGTCCGAAAGTTCCTAACAATCACGCATACAAAAAGTATATCCTCATATCAAAAGGAGCATCCGGACACACAAAAGCTCATAAGTGCTGTGAGGCAGTTGTTGGCTCTTTTGCCCATACCTATAACACGATGGGTATATGCGATTGCGGTTACGTTTGCCCTCATACCTCATCTACAAACGGCATCTGCAATACGTGCAAGTATAATTCCAAGGCAACGGTAAGCTACTATGAATGGGATGAAGCCTCACGTCAGACGGTACAGCGAGTAAAAGCAATTACTCAGCTGAACGGAATTGCTTCCAACACGGAAACGTTGAACGCCGGTTGGTACTATGTAAACAGCGATATTGTTATGGTAGACCGATTCCAAATAAACGGTGAGGTTCATATCATACTCGCTGATAATATCACTTTTTATGCTGATGGTGGTATTGGTGTGCATAGCGGTAATACTCTTCACATCCATGCCACATCCACCAACGGTGCGGAAGGCCGCCTGATTGCTGATGCCAATAAAACAGAGTATATTTTCCCCTCGACAGGAATCGGAGGCTCTCCATCTTTCAGAGAAACTATGTTTTACAAGAAGAACGATAATGGAAGCATCATCATTCATGGCGGCAAAATTACCGCAGTTGGCGGTAGCTCGTGCGCAGCTATCGGCGGCGGAAGCAGCGGATATGGCGGCAATATTACCATTCACGGCGGAGTTGTAGATGCAACAGGCGGCTACGGTGCTGCAGCTATCGGTTCCGGTGTTTTCCCAAGCTATAGTAAAGGTTCAAACGCAGGAACTATCACCATCAATGGCGGCACCGTAAAAGCAACTGCTACTAAAATCAACACTAATGCCGGTGCAGGCATTGGCGCAGGCAGCTACTGTGAAGGCGGAACGGTTATAATCACAGGCGGAAATGTTATAGCTAATGCAGCAAATGGTGCGGAAGATATCGGCAAAGGATATAATGGTTCTTCTTCCGGCTCGCTTACCAACACAACAAGTGATGTTTCTCTGCAGGACTTTCAGCTTCTCGGTATCACCGTACCAACAGCTATTACAGCCATAAAGGATGCAAACGGTAACCTCATCAGTTACGGTCTGAATGATGTATATACCACCACTGATGGCAAGTTGTATATCTATCTGCCTCAAGGTGTGACCGCTGCATCTGTTGTCGCAGATGGGCAGGAGTACGCTATTCACGAGCATACGCTTACCAACGGCTTTTGTTCACAGTGCGATTTATTTGAGCCTGCCGAGCTTAAGGACGGCTACTATCAGATTGCAAATGCAGGTCAGCTTTTCTGGTTTGCAAAATATATCAACACTGTGGACAGAACGGCAAATGCTGTTCTTGTGGATGACATAGACCTTGAAAACAGACCTTGGTCACCCATTGGTTTCACAAATGAGAAAAGCAACAACTTCAGGGGTCACTTTGACGGTCAGGGTCACACAATTACAGGGCTTTATGTCGAAGGAGATAGAGCCGGTCTCGGCTTCTTTGGTGAGGTCAGAACGGGTACTGTAGAGAACTTTACTATCTACGGCGAGGTTGTAGTGAACAAAGAATATAACTACGTCGGCGGTGTTATCGGTTCAGCCTGCGGTCTGAACAGCTCGGATCACGGGCTTGAGCGTAACGGTGCGACTATCCGCAATATAACCTCTTACGTAAACCTTACAGCAGGTGCGCACGGTATCGGTATGGTCGGTGGCTTTATCGGCTACGCAAACCACGAAACCTTAATTGAAAACTGCTCGTGGTACGGCAACTTTGACGCAGGCATTTACCGTGTAGACTCGGGTGCAGGCGGATTCATCGGACGCATTTATGACACCGCCTCCGTAACCATCCGAAACTGCGCAGCATACGGCACAATTACAACAGAATACAAGAGTGGCACCTTCGAAAGCAGAGAAAATATTTACATCGGCGGTTTCCTGTCCTACAGCCCGTCGGGCGCAAAGACGGTTATGGAAAACAACCTCTGGGCAGGCAGAATTATCAATAATACTAATCTTAGTGCAGAAAATGCACACCTCTCCGCCTACGGCACCCTCACGAGCTTTAAGAGCGTGACAAACTGCTATATGGAAGAAGGCTCCGCAGCTTATATCACCACAAGCAATGTGAATACCGACGGCATCACCACCGTTACCGCTGCACAGCTGAAAAGTGGCGAGGTTGCATATCTCTTGCAGGGTGAGCAGACAGAAGAGGTCTGGGGTCAGAAAATCGGCACGGATGATTATCCCGTTCTCGGCGGTGCAAAGGTCTATCAGATAACCAACTGCAAAGATGAGGCAGTTTACAGCAATACCAACGAAAACATTGGTCACAGCTATGAAAACGGCACCTGCACCGTATGTGGAACAACTGTATTCAGCCTGATTAACGGCGCAGCATTTGACAGTACTGATAGTTACATTTACGGTTTTGTACCTGGCATTACCTCGCTTGATGATTACACCGAAATCCTTGTTGACGGCTATGAGTGGACTTACACACCCGGTCAGTTCGGCGGCTTTGGTACAGGCACAAAGGCTACACTCAAAAACAGCGATGAAACCGTTGCCGAGTATATAGTGCTCATCTACGGCGACCTTAACGGCGACGGCTGGTATGACGGTGAAGATGCATTCCTTACAAATCTCATCGTAGCAGGTATGCTTACACAGGAAAATATCCCTGATTATTTGTGGAAAGCAGCTGACTGTAACCACGACGGCGAAATCAACAAAACAGACGTTGATTTGCTTATGGGTGCAGGTCTTAAAAAGAACGATATTGACCAGAACACAGCACAGTCTGAACTCTCAACTCAGGCAGTATATATTGAGTATATGTCAATCATCGACCAGTCAGCCGGTCCTGACATTGAGCCCGATACAGATGAAACTCAGCAGGGGACAACAACACCTGAAACAAACGAAACGGTTGAACCCGATGAGCCTGCAGAAGATTCATACTTTGGCATATTCATTTCAAAGGTCTTCCTGTTCATCCGCAAAATATTCAATTTCGTTTTCTCGTTTGTAATTAAGTAACCATATTATTATCAGAGCTCTGATTATTCAGGGCTCTTTTTTCGTTGTTCAGAAAACATTTTTCAAAAATTAATCTTACATACTTTCCTTGAAATCAATCAGGAGGGTAATGTAATGATAGTAAAAGTTCTTGGAAATACCATATATCTGGATATTATGGTAACATTGAGCCACAAGAAGTAAATAACGAATTGACGCCTAAACTCAAGAAAAAGCTGAGTAACCTTGCCGAAAAAGAAGAACAGCTTACTGCAAGATTGAGCGGTGAGGATAAAGAGCTGTTTCAAAACTATATAAGTGCATATATTGAGTTTTCAATAACAAGTAACGCTGACAGCTTTATATCAGGCTTTAGACTTGGTGCAAAATTTATATACGATACATTTGTTAAGAATACGAAAGGATGAATGCCCTATGAAAAGCAATACAAATATTCAATATAGACAAGTTGGAGATTTCAACATTCCTAACTATATCTTACCGCCCGAAGAAGCAAGTGTCAGGCTTGGTAAATGGGGAATGTTACATAAGGATTATTTGCTAAAAAATAAAAAGGTGTTATTTACAACACTGCTTACCCAAGGCAAACTCTATCAGCACTGTGCTGAAGTCGAAACTCAGGCAAGAGATATGTTTGACACTCTTGTTGACCAGATGAAAAACGCAGAAGGTGTAACCGAGCAACTGAAAGAAGAAAATCAGTTGGAATGGGTGTGCTGTATGCAGAACATTAATGCAAGGGTTAGAAAAATTATTAATAACGAAATTATATTTAAATAAAAATATTTCGATATGGTTAAAGTTTGAATCGGACTCCAAATTTTATAACTAAAGAAAAACCAAATAAAAAGTACAATTCC
>JAFQBE010000015.1 GCA_017416765.1 Clostridia bacterium | reverse complement strand
CCTGCGATATGATATAAATCCCCTGTACGCCGCAGCGTATATCGCATGCGAAGCATATATCGCACCGTTAGGTATATCGCAAATCCCGCAAGGGATTTATATCGCTACAGTTTATCTGCAGAGCAGATAAACTGTAATTTAGCTTTCCGTATACTTCTCTGCCTGGAGCTTGAACATATACGCATATTTTCCGTCTTTTTCCATCAGCTCGTCATGGCTGCCTTCTTCTATAATTCTGCCGTTTTCAAGCATAAGAATACGGTCTGCATGGCGTGTGGTGGAAAGGCGGTGTGAAATAAATATAACCGTTCTGTCGGTACAGCTTTCGCTGATTGCCTTATTCAGCTCATATTCTGAAACAGGGTCGAGGTTTGCGCTGGGTTCATCGAGAATAATGTACGGACATTCTTTATAAAATACTCTTGCTATGGCGAGCTTTTGTTGTTCTCCGCCTGAAAGCATTAAGCCGTCATCGCTGAATTCGCGCAGCAGCATTGTGTCTGCGCCGTCGGGCAGCGACTTTGTAAAACCTGCCATTTCAAGGGCTTTAAGCACGCGTTCTTTGTCATAGTGCGGTGAGAGTGCCACATTTTCGCCTACGGTTGCGCCGAAAAGTCTGAAATCCTGAAATACTGCTGCAAAGCGGGCGCGGTGCGAAGCAAGTGTTTCTTCGCGGATATCTCTGCCGCCTATTTCTATTGAACCGTTGTTAACATCGTAAAGTCGCAGCAGTAGGTTTGTAAGTGTGGTTTTGCCTGCACCGTTGTAGCCTACAAGGGCTACCTTTTCGCAGGGCTTGATTTCAAACGAAACACCGTTTATGCTTTCTTTTTCGCTGCCTTCGTATGTAAAGGATATATCCTTTACAGATATAGTTTCGGGCTTGCCGCATACAGCTTTGTGAGGTCCGTCCTTAATTTTGTTTTCAACCGCTAAAAAGCTGCGGCATTTTTCAATCATTTTAGAACGCTCCGTAAAATTGCGCAGGCTGTAAACGGTCAGGTACAGCACGCTTGCGCCAATCTGTGTTGCACCGTTGAAGGTTGCAACAAAATCGCCTGCACTCATGTTGCCTGTAACTATTGTCTGATAACCTATGTAAAGGCTGAGTATCAGCATAAAGCCTACAACCTGAACAGAAAACTCCTGGATAAAGAAAAGTCCGTCAAGCTTTCGTATAAAGCCGTTCTGCGTCTTTATAAGGTCGTCTGCACTTTCAATAAACCGCTTCCTGAGCAGAGGATAGATGCCGCTTGTGCGGATTTCTCCCGCATAGTCGGGCAGGTAAAAAATGCGCGCAAAATAGTCGCCTTTGCGGTGCTTTTCGGTTACGGCTTCCCTGCGTTTTGTTTGCAGGTTGCCCGTATATTTGCCAAGCGGTATGAAAAGCACAACCGTACCCAGTACAATCAGAAGGCACACCGGGTCAATTGTAAGCATTACCGCCACAATTGCGGTGAAGGAAAGGATTTGCTCAATATAGCCCTTGATAAGGTTGAGAATGTGGCTGAGGTTATCGGAAATATTTTCTATTGACAGAATAAAATCGCTGTAGTAGCCCGGGTCATCGTATTTTGCAATGTCAAGGTCTGCAGCTTTACGGTAGAACTTTGACTGAATTACAAGGTCCAGCTTTTCACGCTCTCTGTGAACAAAAAGCTCGTAAAAAACAGTTGAAAAAATCTCACACGCAACAATTATGGCGAGCATGATTATTAAGCCTGTGATTATCTTTTTCGGGTCACTGCCTTTCTGAACCTCATCAATTATGAATTTAAGTCCGATTACGCTTATCAGCCTGCCCGGCATACAGCTCACAATCTGCTCAAAAACACCGCCTATTACAAGCCATGGCGAAGCTTTGAAAATCATGCCGAGCATATAAATAATATTAGATAAGGTGCTGTGTTTCTTTTGGGTTTTTTCTTTCATTTTCAGCTCACACTCCTTTCCTCGTCCTTGTAGCTGGACGCCTGAAGTGTAAACATTTCGCAGTAGCTGCCGCCCGCTGCCATCAGCTCGTCATGTGTGCCGCATTCTATAACCGAGCCATCGGCAAACACATAAATTTTGTCCGACAGCACAGCGCTTGAAAGCCTGTGCGAAATATAAATAACGGTTTTATTCTTGGTTGCTTCAATAAGGCTTTCATACATTTTGTATTCGGCTATCGGGTCAAGCGCAGAGGAGGGCTCATCAAGAATTGCAAAATCAAAATCCTTTGCAAACATTCTTGCTGCGCACAGCTTTTGCTGCTCACCGCCTGAAAGTCCTGTGCCTTTTTCATCAAATTCGCGGGTGAATACGGTCTGCCTGCCCTCGGGCATAGCCATAATCCTATCGTGAATTCCTGCTGCCTTGAGTGCTTTTTCTGCTGTGACGGCATCGTTTTCGGTTTCGCTTTCGCGGCAAAGCACATTTTCGTCAACCGTAAGAGCAAACACCTTGTAATCCTGGAATACGGTTGCAAGGCGCTCGCGAAGTGACTGAATGTCATATTCTTTTATATTTGTGCCGTTATAAAGTATTTCACCGCTGTCGGGGTCATAAAAGCGCAGCAGCAGTTTAACAAAGGTAGTTTTACCTGCACCGTTATGACCTACTACGGCTATTGTTTCGCCTTTTTCTATTTTAAGGCTGAGGTTTGTAAGCGATGGCTTTTTTGCACCCGGGTAGGTGAAGCACACATTTCTGAATTCAAGCGTTTCAAGCTCATCTGCAGATTTGTTGCCGCCAGTAACCTTCGATTCGTAATCCATAAATTCCTTCAGATTTCCGAAATAAGCTACTTCTTTTTTTATCCCTGAAATGGATTCGCCAAGGTCGTTGACCACATCTTTAAGGTTGCTGACCGCAGTCATAATAACGGAAAAATCGGAAATTGCAAGGTCCTGCTTTACAACAAAGCGGTATGCAGCGTAGGCATAGCTTGCCGCAATGGGTGCAGCCTTGCCGAAAAAGCCGGAAACGGTTTCAAGCAGCATCATTTTAAAACCGTATTTTTTGATTATTGCCCGGTTGGTTTCAACAGCTGTTCTAAGTCTGCAGAGCATAACTTCAAAAATATCCGAGGTACGCATATCCTTTGAAAAATCCTTCAGAAAAACAGTGCGCTTTACATATTCCTTTGAACGCTTGTGTGGAGTCATTTCCTTATCTTTTTTTACATCAATTTTTCCTATTGCTATACCCGCAAGCACAACAAAAATGCCGACTGAAAGTATAAGCAAAAGCTTGGGGTCAATTGAAATAATGTAAATAATAAGGAATACACCCGTAAGTGTGCCGGCAAACACATTGGAAAGCCGCCATGTGAATTCCATAAAATGGTCACCTGTTATAATTTCGGTAGCGCGCTTGTATTTGTCGTAAAATTCGGGGTCCTCATAGCAGCTCATATCTACCTCAACTGCTTTTTTAAATATTCTTTTGTTGAGGTTTTTGTAAAAATACTTCATTCGTGTGCAAACGAAATAGTCGGTAATGCAGTCGGTTGCCTTGGCAAGCAGACCCGCTCCGGCGAAAATCAGCACAAGTATCGCATATTCCTTAAAGCTGCCGCCTGTTTCCACAAGCTGTAAAAGCAGCTTTAAAAACAGAATTTCCTGAATGAAGCCGGTAAAAAACCAATATGCCGTTTGCGTGAGAAAGTGTGCAGTAAGCAGTAACGGTGCGCACTGCACGCAGATTTTCAACGCGTAAAGCATATCCCTAAAGGTTTTTAACCGTTCCTTTTTGTTCGTTTTTTTGTTAGGTTTCACAGTTAAATCTCCTTGGTGTAGGTAATTGTATATCTGCCTTTTGCAGAAAACAAAAAGCTCCCGAAAACACTAACGCTTCCGGGAACTTGCAGTTCGGAATATTGCTTAATCCGTTTTCAGCGGGCAGAAACGGACACAATTACCGGAATTTTGTTTTTGGTTGATTTTCTTGTCATCATTCTATGTCCGCTCCTTTCATTAAAAATTTATTGTACCTTAACACGGCAGGTACAAAACTGAAAATATCACACTTTCCTTGATTTGTCAAGAAAAACAGTAATTTTATTTTGTACTCTGCATTTCCTTTATTTTATTGCTCAGGAAGGTTTTATAGCTGTCAAATCTTTCAATTTTTTCTTCGTGAGCAAAAACCTCAAGCATATTAAGTGCAGTTTGCGCTTCAGTTACGGCTTTGCTGATAAATCCGTTGTCGCGGTAGAATTCTGCGAGCTTCCACATCATCTGAATCAGCGTTTCAAATGAAAGCCACTTTTGTTTTTCAGCGGCATCGTATTTTGCCTGACCTTCTGTAATAAACGCCATTTCGGAAAGCTTGGTGAAATAAATTTCAGGCACCTGTTCAAGCGCTGCTACTGCACTTGCGGTATCGCCCTTCTTGTGGTGGGCATACGCAAGAAAGCGCAGGGCATCGTATTTTATATCTGCTTCGTCGGTTTTGCTGATAAGCTTTGTTGCTATGCGTATTGCCTCGTCCGGGTCGGTTATGCAGTAAAGGAGGTTGTTCAGCAATATATCGTTATCCGGATATTTCTTTAGTGCTTCTTCAAGAATTCTGCGTGCTTTTATATGGTCTGTTTCACGCAGTCCGTATGAGCGCTGGCAGTATTCTTCAATTTCCTTCTGCATTTCTTTAGTGCTGTAAGCAAACAGCTTATCTATTGAAATGTCAAAAAGCTTTGCAAGCTTTGGCAGCAGCGTTATATCGGGCAGAGCTATTCCGTTTTCCCATTTGCTGACTGCCTGAAAGGATATGCCGATTTTTTCTGCCAGCTGTTCCTGTGTCAGCTTATGCTCTTTGCGCAATGCCTTTATTGTGCTGCCTATGTTGATTTCCATGGTTATAAATCTCCTTTGATTCTTTACAAATATGAGTATAGCGAAAGAATATATGAAAATCAATAACTGCACAAACGAGATTTTTCAACCGCAGGTAGAAAAAACGGCAGAGTGAAAATCTCTGCCGTGAAGTATTGATATTTTATTTTTTTAATGTAATAAGTGCTACGCAGTTCGGACCGCAGTGGGAAACAATGGTACAACCTGCGTCCATTTCGTAAACTTCCTTGAATTTGCCGCTGTCCTTTACAGCCTTTGTAAGTGCGGCTGCCTGGTCTGCGTCCATGGGGGAGTGGGTCATAAAAGCTATTTCGTCGTCATATTCGCCGAGATTGTCAAGCTTTTCCGCAATATACTGAAGCTGAACTTTGTCAATTTTTCCTCTGTATTTTTTACATACGGAAAGTGAACCGTCCTTCATTTCAAGGTAGGGGCGTATGCCGAGTATGTTTGCACCGAGCGCGGTTACCGCCGAGCATCTGCCGCCCTTTGAAAGGAACTCAAGGTTGTCGAGCAGGAAGTTTGTGTCAACCTTGTTGCGCATAGCTTCAATTTCTGCGGCAATTTCTGCGGCTTCCATTCCGCTTTCAGCCATTTTTACAGCCTTTATAACAAGCATGAGTATGCCGGTTGTAAGGTGAAGGCTGTCTACAACATAAACACCTTCAAAATCTGCAGCAGCTATGCCTGCGTTGCGGCAACTTGAAGAAACTCCCGAGCTTAACGCAATGTGAACAACCGCGGCACCGTCTTTTGTAAGTGCGGCAAAATGTTCTTCGTATTCGCCCACGGGTATAGCCGAAGTGGAGGGAAGAGCCTTTGTAGCCTTATAGTTTTCAATTATTTCTTCGGGTGTTACGTTAACACCGTCAAGCCTGTCTTCGCCGTTTAAAATGACATGAAGCGGAATAACAGCTACATTATATTTTGCGGCAAGCTCTTTGCTTATGTCTGCAGGGCTGTCGGTAGAAATAATAACCTTTTTCATAGTGTATTCCTTTTCTTATTAATATTTACTTTTCCTTCTATTATTCCCTTATGTTTCCTAAAAAATGCGAGCGACATTTTAAAACATCGCTCGCAATATTGGTTTTAAAAAATGGTGGATTATGCTTTGCCTGCGCAGCCGAGAACTGTCTGAATCTTGTGTTCAACCATGCCCTGAATAGCAGCACGAGCGGGAGCAAGATACTGTCTGGGGTCGAAGTGTGTGGGATTCTCAGCCAGATACTGACGAATAGCAGCTGTCATTGCAAGACGAAGGTCGGAGTCGATGTTAATCTTACATACAGCCATTGTTGCGGACTGGCGAAGCATTTCTTCGGGGATACCGATTGCATCGTCAAGTGCGCCGCCGAACTTGTTGATAATTTCAACGAATTCGGGAACAACGGAGCTTGCGCCGTGGAGAACGATGGGGAAGTTGGGAAGACGCTTGCCGACTTCTTCAAGAATGTCGAAACGAAGCTGGGGCTTCTGACCGGGCTTGAACTTGTATGCGCCGTGGCTTGTACCGATGGCGATAGCAAGTGAGTCAACACCTGTTCTTTCAACGAAATCCTGAACCTGCTCGGGCTTTGTGAAGGAAGCATCTTCTGCGCTTACGTTAACATCGTCTTCGATGCCTGCAAGCTGACCGAGTTCGCCTTCTACAACAACGCCGTGTGCGTGTGCGTATTCAACAACCTTCTTTGTAAGGGCAACGTTTTCTTCGTAGGGGAAGTGAGAACCGTCAATCATAACGGAAGTAAAGCCGCCGTCAATACAGCTCTTACATGTTTCAAAATCGGGGCCGTGGTCAAGGTGAAGAGCAATCGGAAGACCGGAGGTTTCAGAAGCAGCCTCAACAAGCTTAACAAGGTAAGCGTGGTTAGCGTACTTACGAGCGCCTGCGGAAACCTGGAGAATGAGGGGAGCGTTGAGCTTTTCGCCAGCCTGAACAATACCCTGAATGATTTCCATGTTGTTAACGTTGAATGCACCAACAGCGTAGCCGCCCTTGTATGCATCTTCAAACATCTTTTTTGTTGTTACAAGTGCCATTTTACATTCACTCCTATTTTAGAGATTTATTTTTATGCGCTGATTATTATACACTAAACCTGCCGCTATGTCAATCAGAATAAAATTTTATGGTATAAGTATTTTGAAAACAAAGTATATATAATATGTTATTAAAAAAAGCTGAACCGGATTATGGGTTCAGCTTTTGCATGGTTTTATGAATTTGCGTATTCTGTTAATTCGTTGTTATCCATATCAACAAGTTTTTTTAACGTATCATAAGATACACCGTTTAAATCTATAGTATAGTAGTTTGAATAGGTGTATGTGTCTTTTACTCTTCCTCCGTATGAATTGGTTGCTGAGTAAGATAAGGTACCCCAAAAATGCAATTTGAAATTGTTTTTGCTTTTGCCTTCTTAAAAGCGAAAAACAATTTGAAAAAATATTTTAATTTTTTTCAAAAAATGCTTGACATTGTCAAATCAGTTTGCTATAATGGCAACTGTTCAAGCGAGCGAGAGTGGCGGAATCGGCAGACGCGCACGTTTGAGGGGCGTGTGGTAATCCCGTACGGGTTCAAGTCCCGTCTCTCGCACCAGAATGTACAGGCACTCACCAATAGGTGGGTGCTTGTTTTTTGTTTCCTTTGAAAATTTGTCTTATTCGATAACTTGTTGACACCGCTTATTTAAGGGTATATTATGGATATATATTCAGTATAGGGTGGTAAAGCATGAAAAAGTTTTTTAAAACAGTTGCGAAAGTTATCGGTGCTATTTTGGGTTCTGTATTGTCGTTTCTGGCCTTGTGCTGTGTAGTAACGCTCATATGGGGCGGTGTACAGGCTTCAAGCGGCAGCGTAACAGATGCTTTACCGAAGACACCTGCCGATTTTACACCTGAAATCAGGCTTATTGTTTTTACCGATACCCACAATGAAAATGAAAATGTGGCTGATGCAATTGATACCGCATATACCCTGTTTGAAAATGACAGCGTTTATCCCGGTGTGGATGCGTTCTTTGGCCTTGGCGATTTTTCAAGTATTGGTACCGAACCCGATTATAAGGCTTATGTCGATACTCTTCACGCCCATGTGCGTGAAGATACCGTCTGCATTAATGTAGCAGGCAATCATGAATTCAAAGCTGACAATTACAAACAACTTTTTGAGCAATATTTTTCGCACGGGTTAAATACCGTTACTCAGATTAACGGTTTTACCTGTATTGCCTTTTCGGGCGAGCGTTCACTTACCGAATGGACCTTTACCCCAAAAAGTCTGAAATGGTTAAGTGACGAAATCCACAAAGCAGAGGATACGGCAGAAAAAAAGCCTGTTTTTGTCTTCCAGCATCCGCATCCCTTTGGTACGGTTTACGGCAGTTCAATATGGTGTACACCGCAGCTCAACCCCGTGTTTGCAGGTCACAGTAAGGTTGTTAATTTTTCCGGTCACTCGCATTTTCCGTTCAATGACCCGAGAAGCATTAACCAGACTTCGTATACTTCCGTCGGAGTCGGTGCAATGGCAAGATTTGAACTTGATGAAAATTATATTGTAGGTCAGCACCCCGAAGGATATGAGGAAGCTGCCCAGTTCTGCGTTGTTGAAGCAGACAGCAACGGGAGGGTGCGCGTTAGAGGTTACGACCTTTTGTCGGATACATTTTTCTGCGATTATTTTATTGAAAATGTCAATGACCCTGACACATTTGCCTATACATATAAAAATATGAAGGCTCATGACACGGCACCCGTATTTAACAAAAATGCACAAGCCTATGCAGTCCTTACAGAAAACGGCGATTGCAGAATTTCGTTCACCGAAGCAGAAGTACCCGAAGGATATATTGTGCATGAATATGCTGTATCAATAGAGGACGAAAACCAAAAAGAAGTGTATCGCGATAATTTTATTGCGGCATATTATATAATTGATAACGATAATATGCAGGGCTTTACCGTTGCGGGCGATGTTATTCAGCCCGGCAAAACTTATAACCTTACCGTAAAGGCGGAAAGCGCATACCACCGCTATTCTGCCCCTGTAACCTTAGCCTTTACCGTACCCGAAAAATAAGCTGAAAAAAGATACCGCTCCTTTGTGAAAAGGGAGCGGTATTGTGCTTTATATGTCTTTTTTTAAAATATTTAACAATTGAATTTCTTTCTCATTGTTCGGAAAGTTGAAAAGGAAAATTCTTTATGATATTATTATACCAAGCAATCAAATATCTGAATTAAATGCAAAAGTGAGATGTTTATTTATGACAGACAAAAAATTCTTTTTGAGTAAGGCTGATGAAAACCGCCCGATGCTTCATTACAGAGATATAATTCCGGATATCAATGAATTTGTTGCACAAACAGGCGACAGTATTCTGCTTGACCTCGGAGAACACGCGGTAGGGCATTTTTCTTTTGCTCTTGACAATGCCGGCGATTTTATTGATGCGCCGGTTCGCTTAATAATAAAATTCGGCGAGGATATGAGGGAGATTGAAGATGATTTTTCCCTGTATAAGGAAGGACTTTCCAGAACATGGCTGCAGGAGGAAATACTGAATATTGATTACCCGCAGAAAACAACCATGCCCAGAAGATATGCTTGCAGGTACATAAAAATAACGGTTGAAAAGACAAACAAACCGATTAAGCTGTTTGATTTTTGTTTTTGCGCTTCAACAAGTGCCGATGTATCTGTTCTGCAGCCTGCAAAAACAAAAGATGCTTTGCTGAATAAAATTGACATTGTTGCAACCAACACCCTGAAAGAATGTATGCAGACATTTTTTGAGGACGGACCCAAGCGCGACCGCCGCCTATGGACAGGAGACCTCAGGCTTGAAGCTCTGACCAATTACTATACATTCAAAAACCTTGAAATTACAAAAAGATGCTTGTATCTTTTTGCTGCAGGTGACTGTGATAAGCTCGGATTTCTGCCATCGTACATTTATGAAACACCGTATTATTTTTCAGGCGGGGCACATATTGCAGACTATGCGCTGCTGTTTGTTGTAAGCGTTTGTGATTATTATGAGCATACCGGTGATATGGATGTTGTAAATGTCCTTTTGGGTATATGCAAAGCACAGCTTGCAAGCTTCAGAGCAGTACTTGACGAAAATCTGATTGTAACCCGTCAAGAGGGATGGTTTGCTTTTATTGACTGGTGTCCCGGGCTTGAAGGCTTGACTGCGTTGCAGGGGGTTTATCTCTATGCGCTTGAACGCTTTTCGGAGCTTTTGAAAGCAATTGGTGATGAAGAATACGAAAAGTATCTGCAGCACATTGCCGATGTCCGCTGTGCCTGCAAAAAATATCTTTATGATAAAAATGCAAAAGCCTTTATTAATAAGCTTGATAACGGACAGCTCAGCGTTCATTCGCAGGTGTGGATGATACTGGGAGGTGTCATCGGCGGAGAAGAAGCAAAAAAGCTGCTTGTTTCCTGCCTTGATAACAAGAATGCCAAGCAGCCTGTAACCCCTTATATGCGGCATTATGCAGCTGAGGCTATGTTTAAGCTGAATATGAAAAACGAGGCTGTACAATACCTTAAAACCTTCTGGGGAGGTATGCTTGAACACGGTGCTGATACATTCTGGGAAGCATATATACCCGATGACCTCGATTTTTCACCGTATGATGACAGAATGATAAACAGCCTTTGCCATGCATGGAGCTGTACTCCGTCTTATTTTATACGCAAGTACGAGTTATGATTATCTGATTTGCTTTACCGAAAAAAGCAAAAGCATAAAATAATAAAAAGAAAGCCGGTGTAAAAACCGGCTTTCATCATTTTGAGTTTAATTTTCAGCGAAGGTATTTATAACCGAATACAAGCAGAACTGCTACAAGAATGTAAAAGAACGGAAGTACTGTAAGGTCTCCGCCGAAGGAAATAAGGAAATCCTTGAAGGATTTTGACTTTTCCCAATTTTCTTTGATTCTCTTGGGGCGAAGGAATGCAACTGCATCGAACAAGCAGTAGCCGACCAGATAGCACACCCATGTTTCCCAGAGCGTATAGCCTCTGACTGCCTGTATGGCAAGAATAACCGCACCGAGAATAATCAGGAATGCACGGATAAACTTGATGCCCTTGAAATCCCAGTAGCGTTCAAGACCGTCATGCTGAGCAATGACATAATACATTGTGAAGCAGCAGATTATGCTTGCCATAGTGTTTGAACCGAGCATAACAAGTGCAAGCGGACCTACCATGTAGCAGGGGCGTTCAAGCACCTCAACAATGTTCATATCAACCTCGCCGAAGGCACGGGTAATTTTGTTGCCGTTTCTGCGGTAGGGGATTATGAAGAGGAAGATTGTGAGAATTATGAGTGCGCAGAATACCCATGAAAGAGTAATGTCAACCTTTTCAGGGAGCATATACCACAATTCTCCTGCAGCCTCTGCCTGCTCAAGATTTTTTGCAGCAATGGGCCAGCCGAGAACGAAAGCACCTGCTATACCAAGCCCGTGGAAGCAGCCCTGAGTGAATTCCATGATCTTCCAGCCGTCAATAACATTAAGCTCATCAAGCTTGCCGAAAAGGCGCTTGCCGTTCTTGAGCGGATTAATCTCCTTGTCGTAGAAGAAAATTGCAACAACCCAGCCGATTGAGCCTGCAAGTGCGCCGCCAATCCACATAAGGATACCGAAATAGTCACGGCGTATAGCCATCATAACGAGCAGACCTGCAACTATTACAAGGTTGCGGCCCCACTCCTCACGGCTGTCCTTGGAGAAGCAGACCTTGGGCATTCTGCCGTGTTCGGGGTCATAGGGTGTGTTGAAAATGCGGTATCCGATTTCCTGCACAAGGGGAACAAGTGCGAAGAAAATAACAAAATCGTACCACTTGTAAACAACGCCGCTCATAGCGGAGAAGCTGACACCTAAAAATCCCGCACCGAGACCGCTCCAGATTGAGCCCTTGAAAGCCAATGCCAAATATCCGAGCGACGGATTATATCGAGGTCCATCATGGTGAAGAACAAGACTCATTGTTGAGCCGTAGGGCTCCATGCCGCCGTAAAAATAACCGAGGGCACAAGCTGCCGCGAAAAGGAAAACATTTTCCATCAGCAGCTCAGAACCTGTATACCATACGCAGAGTATACCCATAAAAGCACCGGGGAGCATTGCGCCTTTTTCGCCGCCGATTGCCGAGCCGCGCATACCCCAGCCGAAGCACATGGTAATCATGCTTATGGCTAAAAAGAAAAATACATTCTGTGTTTCCATATGCAAATCCCTTTCTTAAATTTTATTATTTTTCAACGCGAACCAGAGCGTAACCGATTTTTTTGCGTCCGCAAGTGTAAACCATGTGGAGAAGATTACCTTCAGCAACAATTGAGGGGTAGGAAAACTCTACACCGGGTTCGGTTTCAAGCTCAATGCGAACAGGATATGTTGCTCCGTTATCGTCGGAAAGGAACAGACAAAGAGGTGTACGGTCGCCCCAGTTTTCGCTTACGGGGTTACAAATCAGACCTAATACACCGCAGTCAGTCATTGCTGCGCCGATACCGCTGTTGTTGTTGGGCATATCTGTAGGACGCGCAACAGACCAGGTGCGTCCGAAATCGCTTGATTCGCTGCGATAAATCCAATTAAGGTTTGTACGGGCAAGCATATAAACTCTGCCGTCGTGTGCCTGGTCTTCCCATATTGCCGGCTGAATTAATCCTTCGCCTTCCTTGGGAAGTTCTTCTTTACGGTTGCAGATTGTTCCGTCAGGCAGCTCAAATGCAACAGGTGCGGAAAGCTTCCATGTTTCGCCTTCGTCCTCGCTGTAATCCGTCCAGGATTCCCAGCGGTCGCACAAATCCTCGGTTGAGCCGGGAGCTAAAAGGGCGCCGTTTGAAAGCCTTATCATCTGGTTTTTAACAGGACCTCTGCCGCCGATATCGCCGGGGACAAGCTCTGCAGGTTCTGTCCATGTGCTGCCGCCGTCAGTGGAAACACTTTTCATTGAGTACCAGTGTCCCTCGTCAATGCCGCTTTTGTAAATCAGAGTGAGCTTTCCGTTTTCGGCAAAAAGGGTAGGATTCCAGTCTGCTTCACCGTCATCAGGTGTTATCGGAACGGGAGTACTCCATTCACCGTCACGGCGTGCAAACCAGATGCGCACATTGGGATTTTTTTCCTTTATTCCGCCGAACCATGCTGCAGTAGGCTTACCGTTGCAGATTGCAACCGTTGCGGCATGGCATTCACCGGTTTCTTTGTTTATCCCTTCAGTTGAAAGATATTCTTGATATAAAAGTTCTGCTTTTATCATTTGTTATCATCTCCTGCTTCTTGGATTTCGGTATCCGTAACAATATTTAAGTTAGAAAATGTGCTGGAATGCGTTCGGAAAATCAAAGACCGTGGCGTTCCTTATAAATGCGGATAACCTCCTGAAGGTCTTCCTCTGTGTCTACGCTGACTGCTTCATACTGTGCGGGAGCAGGAACGATTTTGATTTTATAGCCATGCTCCAGAACCTTGAGCTGTTCAAGGGATTCCGATTCGGAAAGAGGAGTGGGAGCAAGCTTTGTGTAAGTGTTAAGGAAATCATGTGTGTATGCATAAATGCCCACATGCTCAAAATACTTTGCGTGCTGAGCGTTGCGGGGGTAGGGAATGGGAGAGCGGGAGAAGTAAATAGCGTTGCCGTTTACATCGGTAACAACCTTTACAACGGTGTTGTTCTTTATGTAATCCTCGCCATCAATCGGAACGCTGCCTGTTGCCATAACACATTCGGGGCTGTTGATAAGTGCAGAGCCGATATCGTCAATAATTTCGGGGGGAACGAGAGGTTCGTCGCCCTGAATGTTGATAACATAGTCGCAATCATAATGGCTTGCAGCCTCTGCAACACGGTCAGAGCCTGTGGGGTGGTTAACGCTTGTCATGACAGCTTCGCCGCCGAATGCAATAACTGCATCGTAAACGCGCTGGTCATCAGTTGCGACTACTACCTTGCTGAGAACCTTTGATTTGCTTGCATTTTCGTAAACATGCTGAATCATGGGTTTGCCGCATATATCTTTAAGGGGCTTGCCGGGAAGACGGGAAGAACCGTAACGGGCCGGAATAACACCTAAAACTTTAGCACTCATTTTAATAATCTCCTTTTTATCTGAAATTAGAAGCTGTATTTGTCATGAAGAGCGTTGCGCATCTTATTAAGTGAGAACGGCTTGATTTCGTCGCAGATGCGTTCGCGCATTGCCTTGCCTTCTTCCGTGTTCTGGGGAGCGGATGAGAAATCAAGCTCTACGCCGAGTTCCTTGCAGACGCGGTCAACAAAAATCGGCCAGAGTTCGCCGATATCGCCGATAACGGGAATACTGTTTTCAAGGCGTGTGAAGGCTGACATTTCCATACGGAACGGAATTTTTGTAAGCTTGGTTTTGGGCAGACCTTCATTGATTGCCTTCTGAATAAGCTCACTGTTTTTGTTGAGATCCCATGAACGCTTGAGGTTTTCGTCAAGGTCAAAACGGATGAGAGTTTTGTCTTTAAGGCTGTATGTAGGCAGACCGTTCATCGCTGCCCAGATGCCGTGACCTGTGTAGGTTTCAAAGGGACCGTCATGGATTTCCTGTGTAAGTGCAACTGCAGATTCAATAATTACATCTGCGTCAGAAAGCATTTTTGCAATGCGCTTGCAGCGCTGGCTTACGGGAATACTGTCGGAAATGCAAAGGCCGACCTGACCGCCGCCGATAAGCTGGGGAACGCTTACGAGAACGGGTACACCTTTGATTGCACCTGCACCAATCATTGTTCTGGGGTCAGCACCGAGACCTGCAACATATTCAAAGCTTTCGCCGAGTGTCTGTGCTGCAACCATAACCTCGGTTGAAACGGTTTCGTTGAAATAGCCTACGGGGTAAGCCATATTGCCTGCTGCCTTAATGATAACCTTGCCCTCTGCCTTTTCGCACATGGATACAAGCTCCTCATCAAGGGGCAGCTCGGAGCGGATGCGTGCCCATTCTTCTTCACTGAGCTGGGTAAGCTCATAGATATTGCCGCGGCAGCGGATATTTTCAGGGCATTTGTCGCCGAGAACATCCGCATCAAAGCGCTTAACGCGGTCAAGTGTGCCGCCCATTTCGTGTGAAATAACTGCGGAGCTTGTTGTTACGCCGTCAATAAGACCTGCGTGGATAAGTGCTGCTATCAGCGTTGTAACACCTTCGTGAAGGTTGGGACCGCTGCCGATAACTGCTGCAACCTTGCCGCCGCGTTTTTTAACTTCAATAACTTTTTCAATAGCAGTATTTAAAAATTCTTTTGTTTCATCGGGAAGAGCCTGATAAAGCTGTTCAACCAAAGCCGGTGATGCCATAATTATTTCTCCTGTTCAGTAATTTTAATAATAAAGTTTTTGTTTCATGAGAGCTTTTTGCCAAAGCAAGCATCATCATGGTCGATTGACAAAAGGGTGAAATTATGTTTTTTGTAGAAGTTTACAGCCCTTTCGTTTCTCGGTCCGCAAGTAAGGCAGACGCCGGAAATTCCTTTCCCTGCCAGATGGTTACATAGGGTGTCAACAAGCTTGCCGCCCATACCCATTCTTTGATATTCGGGAAGAATATCTACATGGAAATGAGCAGGATATTCGTCCTTGAACCTTTCCTGAGCATTGTATGCGGTGGAGGCCCAATCATATCTGCCCTCACCGAAGCTGTCAGAAAGAGGCAGATAATCTCTGTCAAAAATCTCCTTGAAATTATCAAAATTTTCTGTACAGATGATATAGCCGACAGCTTTTCCGCCATCGTCAAGAACAAAGCAGTTTTCAGGCTCGTGTTCAATGTAATAATTACAGAACGTGTTATGATAAAACTTGCCTGTCAGAAAATCCGGAACCTCTTCCGGACCGTCACTGTTGTGGCATACAAAGTGAACATCACCACGGTCCTTTTCCTCGTATTTTCTTATCAATAGCATTAATTTTCACCACCCTCAATCCGGTATACAATGAGAGTATCATAAAAAATAAGAAAAAGCAAGAAATAATACTTGAATTTTCCCAAAATAAGTGTATAGTAAAGATATACAGTTTTTTGGAGGAGTGGGCATGGGTTTTAAGGATAGTTTCACAAAAAAATCAGTATCGGCTCTGGCAAAATTTATTGTTTCAACTATACCTAAAAAGAATTTTACAACATCGGAAAAAGCAGACAGCTTTATGCTTAAAGGCGATGAAAAATTTTCATATACTCCCGGTGAAAAATGGACCTGCGGTTACGGAAAAGCTTCATATACACCTGATGATTACGATAAAAAAACATATTACATCGCAGGCTACGATTCGAACAACCCCGTAAAAGGTGTGCTTGATGAGCTGTATGCAAGGGCTGTTTATATTGACGATAACCGAGGCAGCGGCGGAGTAATTTTTTGTTCTCTTGATTGTGTAGGTATAAGCAGGAGAGATATAAATGATATCAGAAAGCTTGTGCTTGAAAGCGGCAGACTCGGAAAAATAAAGTCAATCAACATTTCCTCCACCCATACGCATGCAGGTATAGACACCCAGGGACTCTGGGGTGAAAAAATTTACAAAAGCGGCAAAGATAAAGCCTTTTTGGAAAGCCTTAAAAACAAAGCTGCTCAGGCTGTTATTGCTGCTTTTGAGAACAGAAAAGACGGCAGGATTTTTATGGGATATGTATCTGCTGAAGATATGCAGGCTGATGTCAGACCTCCCGTTACATTCGACAAAAATCTGACCCGTTTCCGTTTTTCACCCGATGATAATTCCGGCGATATTTATATAGTTAATTTTGCTTCTCATGCTGAACTTCTCGGAACAACATCGCTTGTAAGCGCTGATTTCCCGGCATACCTTATCAAAGAAATTGAGGAAAGCGTACCCGGTTCAAAAGCTGTTTTCTTTAATGGAGCTGTAGGCGGCATGATTTCCGCCAAGGAAATAAAAAAGGTTTACAGAGATTCAATTGACTGTGAAGCATACATGAAGGGCTTCGGCAAACAGCTGGGTGAGCTTGCACTTTCAATTGAAAACGAAACCGAGCTTGCCCCCATTCTCAACATAAAATCAAGGGGTATTATGATACCCGGTGACAATGTTGTGCTTATTCTTGCAAGGTACCTCAATGTTCTGAATAATGACATAGTCAGAACAAAAAAGAGGAGCAAGGTATGCATTTATTCCGAGGTAGGCTACATGGAATTGGGCGATAAGGAGGTTGCAGTGTTCCTTATCCCCGGTGAGCTTTTCCCAGAGCTTTACAACGGCGAATTCCTTGATGAAAAGGAAAGCGCAAACCATAGGAAAGCAAGCTACAAAAAGGTGCTTGCCGATATGACCGATTGCAGGCATAAATTTGTTATAGGTCTTTGCAACGATGAGCTTGGCTATATTCTACCGGAAAACGATTTCCTGCTGAACGAAGCCTTACCTTATATTAATAAGGCTACCGATGAAACAGGAAGAGATCACTACGAAGAAACAAATTCAACAGGTCCAAAAACAGCAGAGATAATTCTCAACGAAACAGAAAGCCTTATCAGCGCGGCAAAAAGATAATGAGGCAATAATTCTTTGAGCTTTGCACATTACATTATGTGTCCCAAAACAAGATATCAGAATTAACTTAAAGGAGATTGAAAAAAATGAAAAAACTTTCCGGCTCTTTTATCGCAATGCTTCTTGTATTCACAATGCTTTTTTCCGTAAATGCCTCAGCGGCAACCAAGGCCGGCAGTCATAACCGGGCTATAGGTGCCGTAACAAGTGTCCTTGGCGGAATTATTGACGGTGCAATCAGCCTGCTGGGTGCGCTTGCACCTACCCCGGATTATCCGACGGTTGAGGAATATTTTGCAACCGAAAGCGAAAATTTCTATGAAGGCACAGATGAATTTATTGATGACGCTGTTGAAGGCGCAAAATGGTCACTCGGTTTCGGCAAGAAGAGCGTTGTTCCCGCTAATCTCATTGACGGTACAAAAAAATACTATACCGGCGGTTATTTTACGCAGAAGGTAGACGGCGTTTTTGATGACCAAAAGGCAGTTGCAATCGCTCTCAGCGACGGCTCAGGCAGAGGCACAACAATTTTTGCTTCGGTTGACGGCATTGGTGTAGCCAATAAGGATGTCCGCGCTATCAGGGAAGCTGTTGAAAAAAAGCTGTATAATAAAGGTATTATCAGCGATATAAATGCAATAAATATAAATGCAACTCACTGCCATACGGTTATTGATACGCAGGGCATCGGCCTTGACCTGCTGCCCAAAATACTCAAAAGCTTCTTTTTCGGTGCGGAAAGGTCAGCTGACATCGAGTTCCTTGAGGTAATGATTGACCGTACTGCCGATGCAATAGTTGAAGCATATCTCAATATGGAAAACGGCTCTCTTTACTATTTTGAAACAGTCGGTATGGGTAAGGACGAAAGCAACGGAATGTATCTTAACGACGAATATCCGTATTTAGTCAACAAAAGATATTACGAAGAAGGCTATCAGCATCGTTTTGCCTGCTTCAAATTCGTTCCCGACAACAAAGAATCCATGGGAACAATTTTTGCAAACATAGGTGCTCATCCCACCCTTGTTGATGAAGATACAAACCTTCTTTCTGCCGATTTTCCTGCTTTTATGGAAGAGAAAATTAATGATGCAGGTATGAACTTTATGTTCATTCAGGGCGCACAGGCACCTGTTTCCGTAAATAAATGGTCTGAATTGCCGCAAGAGGCTGTCAATGATGTTGATTCGGTGATTGCAGCAAACCCCGCAGCAGAGGGTTACAAAACAGCCATGCTTTTCGGCTACGAATATGCAAGGCTTGTGCTGGAAGCACAGAATAACATAAAAGAAATTGAACCTATACTTAATGTTAAAATGACTGAATACGCAGTGAAGCTTGAAACAGGTCTTTTAGGCTACGGTGCAACAGAAGGCTTTATCGGAACAACAACGGTAGAGGATGCTTCAAGCGAAACCGGCTATTCAATAATTACAGAGGCAGGATATATTGAAATAGGTAAGGATATCGTTTTGCTTACAGCTCCCGGTGAGCTTGTACCGCAGCTTGTTTACGGCAATGTAGTTTCGGCAGAGGATTCATACTGCGGAACTGAATGGACCTATGAAGCAACTGCAAGCCTTGTTCCCGAAGGGAAAACTGTTCTTGTAATGGGTCTTTGTAACGATGCGATAGGCTATATCCTTCCCGATAATGACTACGCACACTTTATAGCCGATTCAATCTGGGATATGGACGGCGCAGATAAATTATTCGGAACATATCACAGACACTATGAAGAAATGCTTGCCACGGGCAGCACTGCAGGTTCTGCAACAATTTCCGTTCTTAACGAGCTTGTTAAAAACGCAAATCCGTAAAAAATATTTCTGTCTTAATGCTTTATAACAGGTTTGGCGGAAGTTATCCGAACTGCGCTACAACTTATACCAAAATCAAACACCGCTCCTCGGTAAAAAGGAGCGGTGTTATACTTTATATAGCTTTGGTGTATTCTTTCGGGCTGACACCGTATTCGGCTTTGAATGCGCGGTAAAAATTGGCATAATCCTGAAATCCGCACCGGTGGCACACATCACCCGGTGAATTGCCGTCAGCAAGCAGCTGCTTTGCAAGCAGCAGACGCTTTAACATTATATAGCGGTAAATGCTTGTGCCTACGGCGCGGCTGAATTCATGCGATAAGTGGTATTTGCTTACATAAAAACGCTGTGCAAGATTTTCAAGCGATAAATCTTCGCTGCTGTGTTCGCTGATATATTGCAGCACCTGCGATATAAGCGGAGTTTCTTTCATCGGTTCGCCTGAATAGGAGGATACAAGCGCAATACGGTTTATTTCAGCCATAAGCTGCATAAAAATGCCCGTTGCGCTCAAATTACTTGCAAAGGCATCGCTGTAGTATTCTTTTATAAGCAGGCTGAGCTTTTCCGTTATGTCAGTACGCTGTACTGCATTTAGCCGCAGCAGGTTTTTATGCGTCGGCAGTTCGCTTTTAAAACAGCTTGATAAATCAACATTTTCACAGGAAAAACCTTCAAGGTAGGTTTTGTCTATCCACAATACTATGCGTTCGTATGCTGCCCCGGGATTTACAAGCGGCTGGTGGAATTCGTTCGGGCTTATCAGCAGTAAATCGCCGGGTTCAAGCAGGAAGGTTCTGCCTTCTACGCGGTATTCAACACTACCGTTGAGAAAAAAGTAAATTTCGTAAAAATCATGGTGGTGCATGGCAACACCGTCAATCTTGGGGTCGCGGTAGTGGAAAATTTCAAAGGTCTGCTTTTTCATGCTCTGACGCGTGTCAAAGCTCTGCGATTGTGCTTTCAGAATAATCACCTCTAATATTTTTAATATTACCGCAAGATTTACAATAAGTCAAACAATATTTACAATTTATATTGTAAATATTCGTGTTATACTAAAATCAGTTAATAAAAATTACAGGAGGGTATCCAAAATGAAAATGTCATTCCGCTGGTACGGCGAAAGCGACCCCATTTCCCTGCAGTATATCCGTCAGATTCCCAATATGCGCAGCATCGTAAGCGCAATTTACGATGTTAAGCCCGGTGAAGTATGGCCCGAAGAAGCTATAGAAAAAATGGCAAAGCAGTGTGAAGAAAACGGACTTGTTTTTGATGTTGTTGAGTCAATTCCCGTTCATGAAGATATTAAGCTTGGCAGAAACAATGTTGATGAACTTCTTGAGGTTTACTGCGAAAATATCCGCCGCTGTGCAAAGTACGGTGTGAAGTGTGTAACCTACAACTTTATGCCAGTATTTGACTGGACAAGAACACAGCTTGACAAAGAGGCGGCAGACGGCTCAACAAGCCTTGTCATGTACTGGGAGCAGATGAAGGGACTTGACCCGATCAAGGACGATATCCACCTGCCCGGTTGGGATTCAAGCTACACCCAGGACGAAGTCAGAGAGCTTATCAATGCTTACGGCGAAATCGGTTCGGAGGGTCTTTGGGCTAACCTTGAAAAATTCCTCAAAAAGGTTATTCCCGTAGCAGAGGAATGCGGTGTCAGAATGGCTATTCACCCCGATGACCCGCCGTATCCCATTTTCGGTCTGCCGAGAATTATTACAGATGAAGCTAACCTTGACAGAATGCTCAGCATAGTTGACAGTCCCGCAAACAGCCTCTGCCTTTGCACAGGCTCACTCGGCTGTGCGGCATCAAACGATGTTGTTGCAATGATTCGCAAGTATTCCGCTATGGGCAGAATTGCGTTTATGCATATGAGAAATATCCTCATCATGGAGGATGGCAGCTTTGAAGAAAGCGGTCATCTGTCAAGTTGCGGCAGCCTTGATATGTACGAAATCACAAAGGCTCTTGTTGAAACAGGCTTTGACGGCTATGTCAGACCCGACCACGGCAGAATGATATGGGGCGAAACAGGCAAACCCGGCTACGGCCTTTATGACAGAGCTTTGGGCGCAACTTATATTAACGGACTTTTCGAAGCCTGCGAAAAGGCTTACAATAATAAATAATTGATTGAGAGGAATAATAAAATGCAGAAGAATGTTCTCAATACCGACCTTACAGGTAAGGTAGCGGTTGTAACAGGTGCAGGCGGTGTGCTTTGCAGCGCATTTTCTGTAACACTCGCCCGTGCAGGTGCAAAGGTTGCCCTGCTTGACCTTAATGTTGACGCGGCTGAAGAGGTTGCTGCAAAAATCCGCGAAGAAGGCGGAGAAGCGAAGGCATACAAGTGCGATGTACTCAGCAAGGAAGTATGCTACGCTGTTGCTGACGAAGTTGAAAAGGATATGGGTAAGTGCGATATTTTAGTCAACGGTGCAGGCGGAAATAACCCCAAAGCTACAACAGATAAGGAATATTTTGAGCTTGGCGATATTGATGCAGATACAAAAAGCTTTTTTGACCTTGACAGCGCAGGTGTCGGCTTTGTTTTCAACCTCAACTTCCTCGGCACACTTATTCCCACACAGGCTTTTGCCCGTCAGATGGTAGGCATAGAAGGCTGTAATATTATAAATATCAGCAGCATGAACGCATATACTCCCCTTACAAAAATTCCTGCATATTCAGGTGCAAAGGCAGCTATTTCAAACTTCACACAGTGGCTTGCCGTTCATTTCAGCAGAGTGGGCATTCGCGTTAATGCTATTGCACCCGGCTTCTTCTCCACAAAGCAGAATGCAGCTCTCCTCTGGAATCCCGACGGCTCACCCACAGCGCGTACAGGCAAAATCCTTGCCGCAACTCCTATGGGCAGATTCGGCGAAAGTGCAGAACTTGACGGCAGCCTGCTTTTCTTGCTCAACAATGATGCGGCAAGCTTTATCACAGGCGTTGTAATCCCCGTTGACGGTGGCTTCAGCGCATATTCAGGTGTATAAGGAGTAAATAAAATGAACGCTATTTCAGAAAAAATTTCAGCTATCGGTGTTGTACCGGTAATCAAACTCAACAATCCCGAAAGAGATGCGGTTAACCTTGCAAAGGCTCTTGTTGCAGGCGGTGTACCCGTTGCAGAGGTCACCTTCCGTGCGGCAGGTGCGGCAACGGCAATCAAGCTTATGAGCGAAAATGTACCCGAAATGCTTGTAGGTGCAGGTACCGTTATGACTACTGCACAGGTTGATGAGGCAATAGCAGCAGGTGCAAAATTCATTGTCACACCCGGTCTTGATATAGAAATCGTAAAATACTGCCAGGAAAAAGGCATTGAGATATATGCCGGCTGCACCACACCTACAGATTATCACGCAGCATATAAGCTCGGTCTTGAAGTTCTCAAATTCTTCCCGGCAGAGCAGAGCGGCGGTTTAGCTAAAATCAAGGCTATGGCAGCTCCGTTCCCGATGTTCAAGGTTATGCCCACAGGCGGTATTTCGCTCAAAAACCTCGGCGAATATGTTTCTTGCCCGGTTATTGCAGCCTGCGGCGGTTCGTATATGGTAACGGCAGACCTTATTGATAACGGCAAGTGGGATGAAATTACAGCCCTTTGCAAGCAGTCAGTTGAAATTGTTAAGGAGGCAAGAGCTAAATGAAAAAAGTAGTAACCTTTGGCGAGCTTATGCTCCGCCTTCAGCCCTATGATTATCTTCGCTTTATTCAGGCAGATTCTTTTGAAGCAACCTTCGGCGGCGGCGAGGCGAACGTATCAGTTTCCCTTGCAAACTATGGCTTTGATGCTCACTTTGTAACAAAGCTTCCCAAGCACGCAATCGGTCAGATGGCTGTTAACAGCCTGCGCAAATACGGTGTAAATACCAACGATATCACACGCGGCGGCGACAGAGTAGGTATCTACTTCCTTGAAAAGGGTGCATCACAGCGCGGCAGCGTATGCATTTATGACAGAGCGCACAGCGCAATTGCAGAAGCAAGCGCAGAGGATTTTGACTGGGATAAAATTTTTGAGGGTGCAGAGTGGTTCCACTTCACAGGTATTACCCCCGCACTCGGCGGCAACCTTGTAGAAATATGCAAGCAGGCTTGTATCGCAGCAAAGGCACACGGCGTAAAGGTCAGCTGTGACCTCAACTACCGCGGCAAGCTCTGGACACGCGATGAAGCAAGAGCAGCTATGACCGAGCTTTGCAAGTATGTAGATGTCTGTATTTCCAATGAAGAGGATGCAAAGGATGTTTTCGGCATTGAGGCTGAAAACACCGATATTTACGCAGGTGAACTCAATAAAGAGGGCTACAAATCCGTTGCCCGTCAGCTCGCTGACAAGTTCGGCTTTGAAAAGGTTGCAATCACACTTCGTGAAAGCAAGAGCGCATTCGATAACGATTGGAGCGCAATGCTGTACGATGTTGCAAGCGATGAATACTGCTTCTCAAAGGTTTACCACCTTCATATTATTGACCGCGTAGGCGGTGGCGACAGCTTCGGCGGCGGACTTATTTACGCACTTCTCAGCGGCAAGAACACTCAGGACGCAGTTGAGTTTGCTGTTGCGGCTTCCGCACTCAAGCACTCAATCGAGGGCGACTACAACTTTGTCAGCGTAGAAGAGGTTGAAAAGCTTGCAGGCGGCAACGCATCAGGCAGAGTACAGAGATAAAAATATAACCTTAAAAATATTACACCGCAGACTTTGCTTGAGAAGTCTGCGGTGTGTTTTTATTTGAGTATTACTATCGTTACGCCGTTTTCGCCTTCGCCGTAGATTCCTAAGCGGAAGGATTTTACAAAGCGGCTTTTGCGCAGGTAGTTGTGCGTTGCGGCACGAAGTGCGCCCGTACCCTTGCCGTGGATGATTGTGAATTCGGAAAGACCTGTGCGCAGTCCCTGGTCGATAAAGCGGTCAATTTCAATCAGCGCATCATCAACCATCATACCGCGCAGGTCAAGCCTTGTTTCTGCGGCAAGTGTGCCTCTGCCTTCAATGCTGTCGCCCTTTTTGCGCGGTGCTGCTGATTTTTCCTGCTGCTTCTGTTTTTCATTAAGAAGGCGCAGGTTATCGGTTTTGACACGCATTTTTGCTGTGCCTGCCATAACCTGAACATTGCCGCCCTTTTCAACCGAAAGTACGGTTGCCTGCTTGTTGATGCCTTTTATAAGCACCGCATCGCCCACAACAAGCTCACGCGGCAGAACATAATTTTCATCGTCATCATATCCGTCAACCGGGTCAGCGGCTTCGTCCATGGCTTCAACTCCGCGCTTTACCGTTGCCCTTGCCCTGCGGGCAAGCTCTGCCATATCCTTGGCTTTGTCCTTCTCTTTTTTGAGCTTGTCAAGCTCTGCAAGCAGCGCATAAGCTTCGCGTCTTGCCTGCTCAACAATTCTTGCTGCCTGCGATTTCGCATCGTCAATTTCTTTTTGACGCAGCTGCTCAATTTTTTCCTTTTTTTCTTCGGCTTCGGCACGCATTTTTTCGGCTGCCTGTGTTTTTTTAAAAGCCTCCTGCTTTTCGCTTTCAAGGGCTTTTCTGCTTTTTTCAAGGCTTTCGATAACATCTTCAAACTGCGTGTTTTCGGCAGAGACCAATTCAGCCGCTCTTTCTACAATTTCCTTATCCATACCAAGCCGTTCGGAAATTGCAAACGCGTTTGACCTGCCGGGCATACCGATAAGCAGCCTGTATGTCGGGCGCAGCGTTGCAACATCAAATTCACAGCAGCCGTTTTCAACTCGCTCTGTCTGTAATGCGTAGGCTTTTAGCTCTGCGTAGTGAGTTGTTGCGGCTATTTTTGCACCCTTTAAATTGAGTGATTCAAGTATAGCCATAGCAAGTGCCGCACCTTCAACAGGGTCAGTGCCTGCACCTAATTCATCTATCAGCACAAGGCTGCGGTGGTCGGTAACTTTTAATATATCAATAATATTTGTCATGTGCGCAGAGAAGGTGGAAAGCGACTGCTCAATAGATTGCTCATCACCTATATCTGCAAGTATTTTGTCAAAAACAGAAATCTCGCTCATGTCGCTTACGGGTATCATTAGTCCGCAGGAAGCCATAATTGTAAGCAGACCTACTGTTTTTATTGATACGGTTTTACCGCCTGTATTCGGACCGGTTATGACAAGCGTGTCAAAATCCCTGCCGAGTCTGATGTTTACCGGTACAACCTTTTTCTTGTCAATCAGCGGATGGCGTGCGTTGCGCAGCTCGATTATGCCTTCATCATTCATTGTGGGTGCTGCGGCATTCATGCTGTAAGCAAGCTGTGCTTTTGAGAATATTACATTCAGCTCAACCGCACATTCAAAGCTGCTCTTTATCGTCTGCGCAAAGCTGCCCGCTTCAACGGAAAGGGCAGAAAGTATACGGTCAATTTCATCGCGCTCTTTTGAAAGCAGAACCTTTATTTCGTTGTTGGCTTCAACAACTGCCATAGGCTCCACAAATACTGTTGCACCGCTGGCAGAGGTATCGTGTACAAGGCCCGGCACCTGTGAGCGGTGCTCGTTTTTAACGGGCAGAACATATCTGCCGTTACGCATGGTTACTATACTCTCCTGCAAAATGTCCTTATATTTTGCAGAGCGTGTCATTTTGTCAAGCTGCTCGCGTACTTTTGTTTCCTGCACGCGGATTTTACGGCGGATATCTGCAAGGGTGGGCGAAGCGTTATCGCTCATTTCTTCTTCGCTGACAATAGCGTTTGTAATTGAATCTTCAAGGTATTTGTTTGGCGTAAGTGCGCCGAAAAATACATCAAGGCAGCTTTCAACGCCTGCATTGGTGCTGCGCCACTGAACAAGTGAGCGGATAACACGAAGTGTTTCAGCAATATCAAGCAGCTCGCGCATGGTAAGCGTTGAGCCTGCATCCGCACGGTGAAGCGCGTTATTCACATTTTTCATTCCGCCGAAGGACGGACCGCCGAAACGCGCAAGCAGCATGTGCGCATCCCTTGTCTGGTTCATAAGTGCCTGTGCTTCATCAAGCCTGTGCTTCGGGCGAAGGTTCAGCACAGCCTCACGGCTGTCATCACAGCAGGTAAATTCGGCAAGGCGTTCAAGTATTTTATCAAATTCAAGTGCAATAAGATGTTTGTTCACTTTTATTTCACCTCTTTATCTTTTTTAGCAGCGGTTTAGCCGCTGAAACAAGATATAAAAATTCTTCGCTTTTTCTGAAACGGATAAAGAAAAATACATTCGGAATTATAAGGCAGGCTACTGTACGCACCGCGAAAACTGCCCACACTCCGTATACTTCAAGCGGTGAAGTGGCAAAAGATATTGCCGCACCGATAAGACAAACGCGTATAAGCGAAGCGAAATAGCGCAGATAATATTTTTTCGGTGAAATTCCGAAAGCGTTGCGGTGTACAAGCCATGCATCAAACCACCATGTGGTGAGAAAACGGCTTAAAATAGTACCGAGAAATACACCCGCCACACCCATAGGTTTAACAAGCAACAGCGAAATTATAATATTGAGTGCCGCGCTTGCAAGCGGGCGGTAACGACCTTTCCAGAAAAGACCGCACGCATCCTTGTAGCTGATAACAGCATTCTGTAAGCCCGCCGTAAGGAAATTGAGGACTATAACCAATACCGTCAGATCATCAAACAGCATATCCTTGCCCCACATAATTTCAATAAAGGGGTTGAACAGATTCCACAGACATATTGCACAGAAACCGTAAACCCAGAAGTTGAGAAAATTAAGGCATCGGAAAATAAATTCGCTTTTTTCCTTGGCTTCAACCGCAAAAAGGTTGCCGATGCTTGCGGTAAAAGCGGAAAACATATTCTGTACTATCTGCGTTACTGCGGAAAGGATAAGCACATAGTTTGAATGCATACCTACCGCTACTGTACTGATTTTTGCGGAGATAATCATGTTATCCGTTGCGTTGAGTACAGCGGCGCTGACTTTGTATAGTGATAGCGCAAAAAGGTTTTTCAGTATTGTTTTAATTTCGCTCTTTTCAAGCTTTTCACGTTTGTTCTGCTTTAAGTAAGGGTAGCGTTTGTCTACAACCGCCGCAGCAATAAGTCCCTGAATAACACTGCACAAAAGCTGTATAACGGTATACCCTATAAATGAACGGAATACTGCCAGCACAAAAATCTGAACAATAACGGTTGCCACGGCAACGGCATTGTTTACTATGTTGGAAACATAGCGCTTCTGGTCTGCCTGTAGAATTGCGGATTTGTATGCGTAAAACCAATAGGAAAAAACGCTGTTTAAAACATACAGTGCATAAACAAGGTTTACATCTACAAGGTCTGTAGTACCTTTCATAAGGTAGGGAAGGAAAGGATACAGTGCTGCACCGAGCAAAAGCACCGCCGCACCGATAAAGGTATACGCACGCCGCAGCAGATTCATCGTTGCGCTTATCTTTTTTTCGTCGCCTGTTGCAAGCGGCTTATAAAGGCTGTAAACTATAGCAGTCTGCAAACCGAGCTCACTAATATTGAGTATTGTTATTACGCTTGAAAAGAGACCGTTTATGCCAAGGTATTCAACACCGATTGTGTGGATAAATACGGTGCGGCTGACAAATTTCAGTATAAGCGTTATCAGCTGACCGCCTATGCCGGTAACGGCGGATTTAAGGCTGTTTACGGTACGCGAATTTTTTTCCACGGCATACATCTCCTTTCTTTAACAAAAATAAACATAAATATCTAATTATATATAATACCACAGCCGTGACTAATTGGCAAATGTTTGTAAAAAAATTTATTTTAATTTAAAAATTCCGTTGCTAAATATTTTGTTTTATGATAATATTAATTCTATTGTAATATTCCGAAGAGGAGGCAATTAAACAAAAATGGCTAAAAAAATCAAAAACAAGCTGACTGCCGGTGAAATTGCGGCGTATTCGCTCGGTTCATTGGGTAGAGAATTCAGCAACAACTGTATCAACGCATTCTTTCTTGTTTACCTTTGCATCTACCAGGGTCTTAACCCCATGGTTCTTACCGTTGCTTTTGTTCTTGCAAAGCTCTGGGACGCAGTCAACGACCCGATGCTTGCAACAATAGTCAACAACACAAAGAAAAGCAAATTCGGTCGCTATCGTCCCTGGATTCTTGCGGGCGCAGTTATCAATGCCGTTACTATCGTTGCAATGTTCTCAGATATCGGTATTGAAAGTGTAGTCGGTAAATATGCTTACTACCTTATTGCGTATGTTCTTTGGGGTATGTCCTTTACGGTGCTTGATGTTCCTTTCTGGACTATGCTTCCCACAATGGCTAACTCCACAGACGAAAGAAACCAGGCGAGCTCCATGGCAAAGCTTGTCGGCGGTTTCGGCGGCTTCCTTGTAGGTATGCTCGGCACATCATTTATTCTTCCCATGTTCGCAAACCAGGGTATGATGAAGGCTTATCAGTACCTCGGCATGGCAACAGGTCTTGTAATGGTAGTATTCCTTCTTATTACTGTTGTCGGCGTACGCGAAAGATATGAACTTCCGCACGAAAATGTCGGTCTTAAATATATTCTTTCTACTTTCAAATCGAATGATCAGTTGCGTGCATATGCCGGTTCGCTTATTTTCTTCCTTATAGGTACAACTATTGCACTTTCCCAGATTCTCTATTTGTATACATACTGCTATGAAGACGGTGCTGACTATCTTCCCAAGGCATACAGCTACACAATGTTCTGGGTTATTGCCTGTACCGGTCAGGGTATTGCGATGATGTTCTACAGCCTCATCGTTAAAAAGCTTCCGCGTGAAAAGATTTACGGTATTTCCTTCCTTGCATGTATCGTAAGCTATGTTCTCCTTTTCCTTATCTTCTTCTTTATCAAACCCGGTCAGTATGTGCTCAATACTATTCTTGTCGCTCTTTCCGGTGCCTTCCTCATGACTGCTTCAGGTCTCAACCAGATCGGTTCAACCGTTATGATTGCCGATATCGTTGACTACGGTGAATGGAAAACAGGCAAACGCGGCGACAGTGTTATGTTCAGCGTTCAGACCCTTATCACAAAGTTTGCAGGTGCTGTTGCAGCCCTTATTCTTGGTATCGGTATTGCTGTTTCAGGTCTTCCCACAATTACAGACATGACTGTTACTGATGTTGAAACAGGCGCTATCACAACTGTTCAGATTTTTACCGATGAAGACGGCAAATACCTTGTAAAGGATGATGTTCTTTACGAAAATCTCCTTGCTATGGATGAAGAAGTTGCCGATGAAGATATTATCAAGATTGATGCTGATGAATCTCTTATTTCTACAGACGGTCTTACAGTCCTTCGTGCATTCATGTTCCTTACTCCCATTCCGCTTACAATAATCGGTTACTTCATCTACAAGAAAAAGTACTGGCTGTACGGTAAGAAGTATGATGAAATCAAGGCTGAAATTGATAACCGCCGCCTTGCAAACACAAAATAATTCACATTCGGTTTGAGGGATGATTTAAAATGCAAATCACCTTATGCCTTAACGGCGAAAAACTAAAACAAGAATGTAAAAGTAACGAAAGCCTGCTTTGCGCATTGCGCAGAGCAGGTGTTTGCTTCTTTGCGCCATGTTCGGGTAAGGGTACCTGTGGTAAATGCAAGGTAAAGTTAAATTACTTTACAGAACCGACTGAAACGGAAAAAAAGCTGCTTACGGAAAAAGAAATATCGCAAAACATTCGTTTAGCCTGTCGGACATACCCAGAAGGCGGTATGGAAGTTGAACCGGTGTCGGAATTTACACCTGTTGCCACAGCACAGGTTGAAGAAAAAACAACAGAATCGGCTTCCCTGCGTGCAATTGCGGATATAGGCACAACTACCGTAACGGTTGGCTTTACCGACGAAAAGGGAAATATTGTAAATGTAAAAAGCGAAAATAATGCTCAATCAGCCTACGGTGCGGATGTGATTTCGCGTATTGAAGGCGATATTCAGATGCAGCATGAGCTTATTATCAAGCAGCTTGAAAAAATGATAAATGGTAAAGCAGATATACTTTACATTTGCGGAAACACCGCAATGATGCATATTCTGCTCAATGAAGATTGCTCGGGATTGAAGCACCACCCGTATAAGCCTGTTTTTCTTGATTCACAGCAAAAAAAATTTGAAAAATTTGATATAATCACTCTGCCTTGCATGAGTGAGTTTATAGGTGCAGATATTACGGCGGGCATAATAGCTGCAAAACCCGAAAAAAGATACAAGCTGTTAATTGACCTTGGCACAAATGCCGAAATTGCACTTTTTAATGAGGATAAAATTTTTGCATCTTCAGCCGCAGCAGGTCCTGCTTTTGAAGGTGCGAATATAAGCTGCGGTATGGCGGCAACCGACGGCGCAATATGTTCTTTCAGTTTTGAAAATAACATGAAAAATATCCGTACTGTGAATTCTGCCGCACCTGCAGGTATATGCGGGTCGGGTCTGCTTGATATTGTTGCAGCTTTACGCAGTAAAGAAATCATAGCGGAAAACGGCAGGATTGACGGCGGCAGCTATAGCATAACGGGCGATATAGTAATCACCACGCATGATGTGCATGAATTCATGCTTGCAAAAGCAGCTGTGCGTACCGGTACGGATATGCTGCTGCATAAAGCGGGTATTAACGCAGAGGAGATTAAAGAAGTTATTCTGTCGGGTGGTTTCGGCACATATTTAAATCCCGAAAGTGCCGCTATAACGGGTCTGCTTGATTCAGCCCTTGCCGCAAAAGCCTCTTTCGCAGGAAATACCGCGTTTTGCGGTACGGCTATGTGGGCAAGCGGCAGCAGAACATTGCCGCAAAATGTTGAAATACTGTCCCTTGCGACTGACCCGGAATTCTCCGAAAATTTTATTGAAAACATAAGTTTGTAATAATTCAAGCAGAATATTAAGTTTTTTCTAACTTTGATGAAATACAATTGTATTTTTCTCCGATATGTATTATAATACTAATACTTGTTAAAAGGACGAGTAAAAGGAGGAAAGTAAATGACTGCAACAGTTGAAAAACGCCGTGCATTATTAATTAATGTAGCGTATTTTGCGCTCATTATCGGCGCGTTTTACCTGTTCATGCGTTTTGCATTCTGGCCGCTGTTTCCGTTCATATTTGCATTTTTTGTTGCAATGCTGTTTCAGAAGCCTCTGCGTGCCCTTACAAAACGCGTTCCGATTAAGCGGGGCTTGGCGGCATTGCTGATGACCACATTTACAGCCCTAATGCTTATCGGCATAATTGCCCTGGCAGGTACTTCGGTTGTTTCCGAAATCAAAGGCATGGTTGATACGCTCATGCAGACCTTTGAAAACATACCCGATTTTATAAATCAGGCAGAAGCGTGGCTTTTGAATCTGGTTGACAAGCTGCCGCAGGCAATAAGCGCACCCCTTGCGGTGAATATATCCGACCTTGCGGATTCGTTGATGACTGCTTTTAAAGAAGGCTCGGCAAGTGAATTGCCGCCTGAACGCACAAGTCTGCTCGGGTTTGATTTTTCGGCTTTGCTTAAACCGCTTTCGGGTGTCATTTCAAAAGCAGGCAAAGTGCCGAGTATTCTTATTGCAATTGTAATAACTTTTATTGCAACCTGTTTTATTACGGCAGATTATGAACACATAGTCAGCTTTATAAAGCGTCAGTTCCCTGCAAAAAAGCGCGAAACGCTTTCAAAAACCAAAGCGCTTACCATGAGTACGCTGAGCAAGATGTGCAAGGCATACTGCCTTATAATCTGCATAACCTGTACGGAGCTTGTTATCGGTCTGTACGCACTCAAGCTGATAGGTGTATACGGCGGCAGCTATATTTTCACAATAGCTATTGCTACAGCAATAGTAGATATTATGCCTATTCTCGGTTCGGGTACGGTGCTGATTCCGTGGGGTATAGGCTCGCTGCTTATGGGCAACATAGGTCTTGGTATAGGTATACTTGTGCTTTATATTATTATCAGCGTTCTGCGCCAGTATATCGAGCCTAAGCTTGTTGCGGGTCAGCTTGGTCTGCCGCCTATAGCAACGCTGATGAGTATGTACCTCGGTCTTAAAATTTTCGGCGTTCTCGGTATGTTTATACTGCCGTTTACCATAACAATACTGAAGGTTCTCAACGATGACGGTATTATTCATATCTGGAGAACTTCACGAAGCATTGCCAATAACGGCGATGATCCCCATTCATCAATTGAGCTTAAAAAGCTTTCTTTAAAAAAGAAGCCACGAAAGGAACAAAAGAAATGAGCAAAATCATCGAAGTCCACGGATTGCAGAAATCCTACGGACACAATCAGGTTCTGCGCGGTCTTGACCTGAACTATGAGCAAGGTCAGATTATCGGTCTGCTCGGTCCCAACGGCTGCGGCAAAACCTCACTTATCAAAATTCTCACAGGCCTTATTCACGATTATGAAGGCACCGTGCTTATTGACGGTAAGGCACCCGGCATCTACACAAAATCCGTTACGGCATATCTGCCAGAGCGTACATACCTTCCCGAATGGATGAAGGCTAAGGACGCTATTGATTACTTCCAGGATTTCTTTGCGGATTTTGACAAGGTAAAGGCTATGGATATGCTCAGCCGTTTCCGCCTTGATCCCAACCAGAAAATCAAAACAATGTCCAAGGGTATGCAGGAAAAGCTGCAGCTGCTTATCGTTATGAGCCGCGCCGCAAAGCTCTATTGCCTTGATGAACCCCTCGGCGGTGTTGACCCCGCAACAAGAAGCGCAATTCTTGATGTTATTATGAATAACTACGCAGATAAGTCTACCGTACTTATTTCAACCCACCTTATCAACGATGTTGAGCGTATATTCAACTCCGTTCTTATGATTGGTGAGGGCAGGGTAAAGCTTGATGCAAGCATTGACGAAATCCGCGAAAGCGGCAGAAGCGTTGAAGAAATTTTCAAGGAGGTGTTCAGCTTTGGTTGGTAAGCTTATAAAAAATGAACTCAAGGCAGGACTTCACTCTGTTGCCAATATTTATATTGCCGCCGCAGCGGCTGTTGCTTTTATGGCAATATCACTTGCGTTTGAAATTGCATGGCTGACTGCTATTTCGCTTATTGCCGTTATTGTTGTAGCACTCGGCATACTTATTGTTACACTCATTTCCGTTGTTTCCAATTTCAATACAACCCTTTTCCGCGATCAGGGCTATCTGAGTTTTACGCTTCCCGTAACGAGCGGTCAGCTGCTTTTTGCAAAGGCACTCTGCTCCTTCTTCTGGATTCTGCTCAGCTATCTTGCCCTTATAGGTATCTTCGGCGGCATATTTTACTATGCTACCGATCAGGTTGGTGAAGAAAACATTGCTATGGTAAAAATTCTTATTTCAACCATGGCAGAGCTGCCCGATACAGCTGCAGTTATCAAGGTTGTTATCGTGCTTGTCACAAGAGTTTTCCTTAAAATAACCTTCCTTATTGCGGAAATTTATTTTGCTATTACTCTTTCAAATGTCCGTCCCTTCCAGCGTCAGAGCTTCCTGCCCGCAATTATTATTTTTGCGGTGCTTTTCGGTGTGCTTCAGACTGCGAGCGCTTTCCTTACAGCATATGTTCCGCTGTCAATGGTTATTTCCGTAGAGGGTATCAGATTCTCCACAACGGCAATGGCTGCGGGCGGCATGGTGCTCGGTGTTGCAGACGTTATTTTTGAATTTGTTATAACCTGCCTTTTCTTCTGGGGCAGTGCTTGGCTGATGAACCACAAAATCAACCTCAAATAAAATTAAATCGGAGAAAATATGCATAAGTATTTTAAAGCAGTTTTTTCTGCTGTGCTTGCAGCGGCAATTATGCTGTCATTCGGTGTAACCGCCTTTGCGCAGGAAGAACAAAAGGAAAGTGAAATATGGTTCGGTGCAATCTGCCGCACGGCTGAAGATATCGAATCCGCAAAACAGGCGGGTGCAAACGGTGTTGTACTTGCAGGTGAGCTTGATTTGGCACAGGCATATAAAGCGGCAAACGGTGAGATATATGTTATTGCCGACGCTGCCGATATAAACGAAGCTGAAAGCCTGTATGCGCAGGTGCATGAGCTTGGTGAAGATGCATTTGAAAATGTGTTTTTCCGTGTGAAGGGCAGCGCTTCAAAGGTTATAAAATGGGCTGAAAGCAAAGAAACAAAGCCCTTGCTTTTAGGCATTTATACCGGCAACATATATTTCAGCGCACTTTCGTTTGTCAACCGTTTTGCAAAGTACACAAACGCGGTTGCCGTACAGCTTCAGACAGGTAATCAGGACGGTGTGATTCTTCACAATTCCGTTACTTTCATGTTTGAAAAGGTCGGTAAGGACGGTGTCTTTTCCTTTGAAAACACAGCTAAAAGTGCAAAACGAACCGATACTGCAAGAAGCTGGGATGACCTTATAGCAAGAGGCTACAGCGCAATTATTACTGCATATCCGCAGGATTTTGCAGAATACTTAAAAGAGAATTCGGCAGAATACAATAAGCTTACCGAAAGCGTAAGCAACGCAAAAGAAATTGATATTACAACAGCTTTCCCCAACAGAGTGTCAGCTTACGAGAGCGCACTTGAAGCCGCCGAAGCCCTGCTTGCAGACGGCAGCTGTGCAATATACGAAATGGCTGATGCTCGCGCCGTGTTAGACGAAGCTGTAGCCAACCTTAATGTTGACGACGGCAAGAAGGTACAGGGCGATTTTGAAATCACTCCCGGCAGAGCTGCGTGGGCACTTTTCGGTGTTGCGCTTGTACTCAGCTGGCAGATTTATTTCAGAAAAAAATGGGGCAAAAAAGCATAATAAAAATTTAATAGAAAGAAGGAACACTTTATGGCAAACAAGGCTTTGGCTATACCGAGAGCGGCTTATCCCGAAGAAGCAGGCGTATCTTCGGATATTATCGCACGCCTTATTGAGGATATTGAACACAGCGGTATTGAAACTCATTCGCTGATGGTTATCCGCCACGGCAAGGTTGCGTTCGAGCAATGGCGCAAGCCCTACGGACCGGATTATATGCACATAATGTATTCGGTCAGTAAAAGTGTTACTTCTACAGCCGCCGGCTTTGCTGTAAGCGAAGGTCTGCTCAGCCTTGATACAAGGATTGTTGATGTTTTTCCCGAATACTGTCAGAACAAAGCCGATGAAGACCTTGAAAAAATAACCCTTCATCATTTGCTTACCATGACCGCGGGCAAGGCTGTCAGCATTATGGCTGACAGAACATCCGCGAATTGGGTTAAGGATTATATTGAAACCAAACAGGGCTACACACCCGGCGAAGGCTGGAGCTATATCAACGAAAACACCTATATGGTTGTTGCGATGATAGCAAAGCTCACGGGTCAGACGCTTACCGAATATCTCACTCCGAGGCTTTATGAGCCGCTTGGTATTGAGGCAACGCAGTGGGAGCGTGAATCAAACGGTATTGAAACAGGCGGTTGGGGTCTTTATCTGAAAACGGAGGACCTTGCAAAAATTGCGCTGTGCTATCTAAATAAGGGTATATATAACGGTAAGCAGGTTATTCCCGCCGAATGGGTTGAGCTTGCTGCTGCCGATTATACTGAACACATTGAAAACGGCGCACCGAAAAACGGTTACGGCTATTTTATCTGGGGCTGTGAGCAGGAAAACACCTACCGCTTTGACGGTATGTTTTCTCAGTTTGCTTTTGTTTATAAGGATTATGATGCGGTTATCGTAACCACAAGCAATGAGCTTGATGAAGACAAAGCACTTGAATGTATAGCCCGCCATGATAAGGAAATGTTTTTTGACGGCGAAGCACCCGAAACGGTTGAAATACCGGAGTTTTCTGCATTGCCCGAGCTTGAAGCAAGGGAAAGACAACCGGAGCAGGAAAGTAAAATAGAGGGTAAAACAATAAAGCTTACCCCAAATCCCGTGCTTGCAGCAGTAGGTTTTCCGTTGAGCGTGCTGACTATACCTGCCGTTTATATGAGCGTGTATAAAGGCGGTCCTATGGATAACATTCGTTTTAATTTTTATGAGGACGAATGTACCATGTACTGGACAGAGGGTAAGGACAGCAATATAATTCATATAGGGCTTGACGGAAATGCCCGTTACAGCAGAATGACGCTGGGCAATTTGAAATATACTGCCTGTTCAAGTGCCGCATGGCTGGACAAAAAAACGCTTGAAGTGTGGATACGCCCGCTTGAATCAATAAATCAGCGCAGGCTGAAATTCGTATTCAAGGGTAATTCTGTTTTGGTGGAACCGTCCTCAATGCCTACTACGGAATATATAACAAGTAAGCTTGCGCCAACACTCCGCAACGAAATCACGAATGAAACGCTGTATTCAATGTTCAGTGCAGTTTTCCTTAATTCACACAAGATTATTGAAGCACCCCAGAGGGGCAGAATGAAATAAATTTTTGAACGGAGCGATCACCTATGTCAACCGCCGCTGTTGTTCTGTGTTCAATATTTGTTTTAACCGAAATTATTTTTGTACCGCTGTATCTTAAAAAAATGTGGCCCACCAAAAATTGGAACTCGCTGGGCTGCAAAATGGTTTGCGCTACGGCTTATCTGCTGCTGGCGCTCACTATCGCGGTCCAAACCGATATTTCGGGTAGCTATGCGGTGCTGATGCTATTGGGCTTCGGCTTTTCGTGGCTTGGCGATTTAATGCTTCACATACCCAAGCCAACAAAGGTTTTCTTTCTGTTAGGTATGCTGTTTTTCGGCATGGCTCATGTTTTTTACTGTATGGCATACCTCAAAATACAACAGAAGCTTTTTCCGGGAAGTCCTGATTTTTTCTGGCAGGAAATTGCTGCCGCGGTTGCAGTAACAGCAGCATTCTTAATAGCGACTTATTCAAAGGATATACATTTCGGTGCCATGGCAGTTCCGCTGTCGGTATACAGCTGCTTTGTTTCGATGATGACCATTAAATCGTCCGAACTCGGAATAAGCATGCTGTTGGGAAAAGATACGGCAGATATTCTGCCGGCAATACTTTTGCTGCTTGGCGGAATACTGTTTTCATTGTCTGATGCTTCGTTGGGGCTTATTACCTTTGATACACGCTATAAAAAATTCAAGCTGAAAATCTTCAATACCGTTACATATTTTGCCGCACAGGTTTTTCTTGCGTTTACGGTGCTGTTTTTTAACTGATGGTTTTTGTGAATGTCACAAATTCTGAATATGCCGTTAGTTTGAACGGAGCAGGCTGACGAACACAAACCTTGCTAATTAATGCGAGCGAAGTTCCGTAGGCGTTAGATTAAACTTTAAAATTTATATGACTATATAATAGCCGTTACGGCAGCAGAACAAAACATTTTTTGTTCTGTCTGCTTCGCGGATTTACTATCGTCAGCCGTAAGCAAAGTGCGCGAAACTCAAAAGTTTTTTTGGTTACTTTTGTAACGCTTGACAAAAGTAACATAACGCTTACTTTTCGGGTCGTCGAGGACGCCGACCCCTACGATTGATATATAATTAACCTATCAGCGTTCAAAATATCATACTTTTGTAAACGGTAATTTACTTGATTTTAAAAAGAAAAAACACAGGACAGGCTGCATTGAGTCTGTCCTGCATTTTTTATGCTTCGCAAAAAATGTATCTATTTTAATTTACAGGTCAACAAAAAATGATATATTAATGAAAGCCGTACTTATTGTTTTTAATTCAGGAATATGCTATATTGGTTCAGTAAGGAGCGTGGTTTTATGAGTACAAAAACACTTATACCTGAAAAGCTGAAAAAACAACAGCTCAGACGCGAAAAAGAAATTGCAAAATGGGAAAAGGAAAAAGCGCGTCCAAAGCGCAACCTTTATTTTGTATACCTTGTTTTTATTATTACATTAATATATGCTACCGATGAAATTGCTTCGCAAATCGGTACGCTTATGAAAACCGAAATAGCAAATGACCTTTTTTCTTCTTTCGGCGAAAGCTCTGTGGGCTTGCTTGATATACTTTCGCTTCTTGTTGTGCCGTTTCAGGCGGTAGGCTTGCTTTACAGGCCGCTTGCTGACCGTTGGGGACGCAAAAAGTTCCTTATTATAAACACCTTCGGTATGAGCTTTGCAATGCTTGTAATATTCCTTTCAAACAATCTGTTTTTATATTTTGTAGGTGCATGCTTCGTTCAGTTTTTTATTCCGCACGATATGCATGTTGTTTACATAATGGAATCCTCACCGTCAAAGCACAGGGCAAGGGTATACTCTTCAATCAAGTTTGTTGCGAATATGAGTGTTATGCTCGTTCCCTTGCTGCGCAGGTTGTTAATGGCAGAGGCATCCGAATGGCGGAATGTTTATTTTATACCCGCCATTGTAGGTGTGGTTACAACCTTTATTGCTCTGCTTACTGCACGCGAAACAGATTCATTTATTGAATCGCGTTTGAATTATCTTCGAATGAGCGATGATGAACGCGAAGCACTTAAAGCAGAGAAGAATACAGAAAGCAGTCAGGGCGGTCTGATACCCGCGTTAAAGTTTGCGGTAAAGCATAAGCAGTTGCGCTGGCTTTATATAACATCAGCCCTCGCAAATTTAGGCTTTATCGGTACAATAAATTATCAGGTTATCCTCTCCTACGGATATGCGGGCAACTTCGTTGAAAACGGACTTTTTGCCGCCCTTGGCGAGGAAGTAATGAACGCTGTCAGCGTCGGACCCGTTACTACTGCGCTGTTTATGTTTCCTGTAGGCTGTTCCGTTGCGCAGGTAATAATGGGCTTTATATCCGATTCAAAGGGCAGAAAAGCCGCCGCAATAACAACCGCGGTAAACTGTCTGCTTGCTTTTCTTGCCTTTTCAATCGGTGCAAGAATGGCATGGAATCCTTATGTTGTCGGCTTCCTGTGCGGCGCATTTATAGGCAGCTACTATTCAACAAACGATGTGCTTATAATGATGATTGGCGAATCTTCGCCAACAAATCTGCGTTCATCCACAATGTCAGCACAGTTTATTGTAACTGCAATTGGTGTTGCAGTTTCCTATGCAATAAGCCTGCCGCTGATTACTCTGCTTGGTAACAGCGTTACGGGTGTTGTATCCTTCGCGCTGCTTGTTCCCGGCTTTATTGCCGCGTTTTTTGCACTTGTCCGCAAAACTGCCGATACAAAGGGTGTTGATATCGATACTGTAACCGGCAGCGAATGGGATTGATTTATAAGAAATAAAACTAAAGCACTTGCTGATACAAAAATCAGTAAGTGCTTGATTCCTTATTTAATCAACAAATTATACAGCGTTGGATTTACATTAAATTCTTCTATTGCGTTGTTTACTTCGGCAAGTGCTTTTTCTTTTGCTTTTTTAGGCTGTTGAGGGTTGTAAACAGCGCGTATTATTATATTTTTGGGTGTATGCGCAAAATCAATAAACTCCAAAAGCTGTGTTTTGTAGCCGCAGTATTCAAGGAGGTTTGCACGAACGGCATCGGTCAGCAGGGCGGAAAAACGCTCCTGAACTATGCCGTAACGGGTCAGAAGCGACAGCTTGTCCGTTTTAATCTGCTTGTTCAATTCGTGCTGACAGCAGGGAACAGAAAAAATCATTTTAGCCTTCCACTCTATTGCGTTATACAGCGCATAATCCGTCGCGGTGTCGCAGGCGTGAAGGGTTATAACCATATCAATATCAAACGGGCATTTGAAGCCGTTTATATCGCCAAGCTCAAATTTCAGGTTTTCGTAGCCGTATTTCTGTGCCGCCTTGTTGCATTTTTCAATTACATCCTTTTTTAAGTCAAGCCCTATAATGTTGGCTTCTATTCCCTTGATGGCGGTAAGATAGTAATAAACAATAAAGGTAAGGTAAGATTTGCCGCAGCCGAAATCAATAATATTCAGCTTTTTGTAGCTGTGCTGGCGGATTGAATCGTCAATCATTTCTATAATGCGGTTAATCTGCTTGTATTTGTCATACATTGCCTGAACAACCTTGCCCTCTTTTGTGAATATGCCCATATCCACAAGCGGCTCTATAACCTGACCCTCGGGCAGAAGGTACTGCTTTTTGCGGTTGTGTTCGGCAGGTGCGCAGGCAGTTTGAGTTTCAAGAGCTTTCTGTTTAAAAACAATTTTGCCCTTGCCCGATATGGTTATGTATATTTCCTTGCCGTCGGCAAAAGCGTTTATCTGTCTGAAACAGCCGTCTGTAAGTTCAAAACAGCGTGCGGCAATACCGTCGAATGGAATGTTTTCGTGAAAAACCTGCTTTTCGGTGTACTTTGCAATCTGATAAAATTTCGGCATTTTCATAACCGTAATTTTTTTGTATTCACAGCTTTTATCTGCAGGCTTGCTGATAATAAGCTTTTGTATGTCATATTCAAAAATGCGGTTTATGCAATCTTTAAGCTCGGGCATAGTAATTCTCCAAAGTTCTGTGAAAGTTTATAAAATAAGCTTCCAACGCTGCTGCCTTATTGTACAGGGCTTGTTTTCCGCATCTGTTGCGTAGAAAACAGTCAGCAGGGTTGAATCGTCAAGCTCAATTGTTGAAGGGTAGCCAAGGTCATCGCTCGCGGTGTTTTCGTAAAGCCGTAAATCTTTTTCCCAGGTTTCACCGCCGTCAAGGCTTACCATAGCCATAATGCCATAGGGCTGTTTCCTCCTTGAATAGGTTGAAACAATTGCACCTGAGCTCAGCTGAATAAGGTGTGGCGGTGCGCCGCCGGTTGAGTCAAGCAGCATTTCGGGTTCGGTCCAGGTTTTACCGCCATCGGCAGAAACGCTCTGGAAAATGGTGAAAAGAGTTTCATCGCCCCCGTCAAAAAGCTCTGCGTTTTCTCCTCTAATCTGGCAGAGAAGTCTGCCGTCGGGCAGTTCGAGCATATTCGGTTCGTTAAGTACAACATTTTTGTCTGATATTGTTATTTTTCCCACAAACTCGGTTTTACCGCTTTCGGTATCAAGGCGGTAGACCTCAATACCGCCGAAAATATTGTCAAACCGTGTTCCTGCCCACAAAACTGTGCCGTCTTTAAGCTCAAGCGGACCGTGAGGTGATGTAATGGGTGAGTGGTGAAGCGGACCGAAGGTTATTCCGCAATCGTGGCTTATGCGGAAGGTTGCACCAAGATATTTTTCCTCATCTTCAGCGGTGATTGTGTCTATATAGCGCTGAACATAAGCGTTTTCGGTGTTGTATTCCCTTTGCATATCGGCGGAATTGTTGAACGAAGTGAAAATAACTCCGCTTTTGCCGAATGGACATATGCCTGCATCTCTGTCATCAAGCGGTGTATCAATTACCGGGGCGGGCAGGGTATAGGTTTTGCCGCCGTCGAAGCTGTAGGAAATAACAGCTTTGCCGAATGGACATACATGCTCAAGCCTGAATCCCGATGCACCGACGGCAATTTTGCCGTCCTGCAGGTGTGCAACGGTAGGCCAGGCAAAATACCCGTGATGACTGCAGGGGTTTGAAATAATGGTTTCGGTATTACCGATAAGCTTAATCTTCATTTTCTCACCTCTGATTTTAATTTTACAGTATAAACTGAAAAATTTCAAGCCGTTTAAACATAAGCCGTAATATGTTGTGTTAATTTAAAAATTCCTCTTGACAAAACGGCAGTTTTGAATTAGAATATTCAATGCTGTGGGATTAAGCGGTTTGCTCCCACCTCGGTTATCCCCACCGTGTAAAAATTAGGGGATAAAGTTTAATATGCGGGTATGGGTTTTATTTTATACCACACAAACAACTAAATATGCGGGTATGGCGGAATTGGCAGACGCGTTAGATTCAGGTTCTAATAGTTGCAAGGCTGTGCAGGTTCAAGTCCTGTTACCCGCACCAAAAATTGACATTCATCAGCAGATGGGTGTCGATTTTTTTGTAATGTCAGGACTTAATTCTGCAGAAAAATCCCCAATGCTTTTGGTGAGCATTGGGGATAAATTTTATTTATTCATAAGCATTCGCATGAACAGTCCGCCCTGAACTGTTCTGTGACGGAAGGAAACCCATCTGCTGCTGACGGTGTCATACCAGTCTGTCATGGGGACCCGTGACGGGCTTTCGTCATATGCTTTCCATAGCGGTGCAATGTATTCTTCAAAAACCTTGTCGGAAGATGCCATGGAAGCTGTCCACACAAGCCAGTCGGATTTTGTGTAGTCTGCTCTGCTGTCAAGCGGCATGCCGTATTCGTTGAAATGCTTCATATTATCTGCAATTTCCGCATCCATAAATTCCTGACCGAACAGATTGCTGTTCCATACCTTATCCCATACCATGTTGTATTTCATGGAATATGAATCGGGTTTGTCGAAAGCAAGCCTTGTTGAGCCGTCGGGATTGACAGCGGTTTTCTTCCATATTTCTGCCATTTTAACAGCTTCGTTGCGGTAATATGCCGATTTTTCGCTTTCACCGAGCATTTCCATTATTATCGACATTCCCTGAAGACCCATGATTGCCTTGAGCGAAAGGTTGCAGTTGTGGGCAAGATGACCCGCAAAATCGTCTGTGCAAAGCTGGTGACCCGGGTCTGCACCGTGATTTATGAGATATTCACACCATTTTTCAAGCAGTGCAATATGTTCTTTTGCGAAATCGGCATTGCCTGTTGCAATGGCAACATTTGTTTCCATAATCAACATGTTTCCGCATTCTTCAACGGGCATCTGCCATTTTTCAATATCTTTTTGATTATTGGCATAAACCTGACCGTTGAGCAGGGGGTACTGCCCTACATCATGCGGGGCAAAATCAAAAGGCCATGCATCGCTTTGGGCGAATTTATAAACGGGACGCATCATGCCTTTGACAAGCTCAGGGTTGTAGATGAGGAACATCGGGGTTGAGGGGTAGGATACATCAACCGTTGCGGCACAGCCGTTTGAATAACATTCCTTTGAAATGAAAAGTATTTCTCCGTTTTCATCAAGAACAAGCTTGTGCGCGGCAATAACCTGACGGTAGGCAAGTGACAGCAGCTGAGCATATTTTTTACCGCCCGATTTAAGCGCGCTGTTGTAAAGCTTATCCGAAAAATCCTTGCAGCGGGTTTTGAGTTCGTCGTATTCTTCTGCTGCCTCTGCGATGGCTTCGGTTATTGTCTGTCCGTCCTTGTTCCAGTAGGAGCGGAGATGTTTGCCGAAATATTCTATGCTTTCAATATCGTCATAAGCAAAATAATACAGAACAGGTTCGTTTGTGTTAAGCTGTGCTGTAATGTTTATATGTACATCGCCCCATATTTCGTTTGCAAAACTTTCAGCTGAGGCTGAATTACAGGCGAGATATAAATATCCCCAATCGATTTTAACATCATCTCCGCTTTTGTTCAGCGGCTTCTGGGTCGGGTTGCCCATTTTCATTGCGGTAAGATTACCGATTTTAAGCTTTTCGGTAATAACCTCAATTCTGTTGGGTTCATCAAGGCAAAGCTCCTCACTTGCGGCAATATTAACCGAAACTTTATGCTCTTTTCCGTCCTTTGATTCATAGTTAATTTCAAGGTATGAAACGGGACGGGTGAGAAGTCTGTAATCATCGGGGATAAGGGGAGTGAGGAACTTTATTTTAAGAATGATTTTTTCGTTCTCAAATGTTGCGCAGGTGGAAAGCGCATCAATTTCAAGCGAAACCTGCTTGATTTTATGTATATCCCTGTGGTAACCAAGGAAAAGATATTCTTCGCCGTCAATATTAACCGTACCGATTATGGAGTTGCCTTTGCCGGACCAATGCTCGGTTTTTGAATAGTTGAGGTTTGTGTCGGGTGACCAGACAGTAAAAAACGGGTCAACAGTAATGAGCGGTACTGCAGGAGCTCTTAATTTCATTTTTATCATCCTTTCAAGGGTGGTATATACGAATTATATAGTATGCAGTAATATAAAGCAATAAAAAACTTGATAAAACCGGTATTTGGAGGCTTCCGTAAGATTTATCGGTTCAGATTAAAATGAATATTGTGTTACTGTGGATTCTTTATAATAAATGAGCTATCTAACTTTAGTCAGACAGCTCATTTGTTTACTGTTTATTCATTTATGTCAAGCGGTTTATCGCTTTTGAGTTCGTCCATCTGGTTCATTATACTGCGGCGGCGTTCCGCAAGCTCGCGGTACATACGCTCCTTCTTTTCGCCTGAAAGGTCATAGAAGAATTTCGGAACAAGACCGAATACACTTGTAACGGTGGGTAACAGCGTACACATCATAAACAGCAGGTATTCCGTTCTTTCGGTCTGGTTGCCGTAGCCTGCGCCCTCGACATAGCCGATTTTGCTGAGTATAAATGCCTTGATTGAAGCACCTACCGTGCCGACAAGCTTTCTTGCAAGGTCCTTGGCAACGGCGGTCATACCCTCTGTTCGGTATCCGTTTTTCCACTCGCCGTAGTCAATTGTTTCGTTGCGCATTTCTTCGGGGATAACATTCATCAGTCCCCAGCAGGTCATCCATATGGTTTCTCTTATCATAAATGCAGGAATCATAACGGCGAGCTTTTTGTAGTTTTTATTGATTGCACCTATAAGATAAACAAAAATCATAAGGAAATCGCCAAGGTGAGAGCTTGTAATCCACAGCGTTCTTGTAGAAAATCTTGCGCGTGCTTTGGTAACGAAGGCGTAGCTTGTGGGGGAAACGAATGCGCCGGGAATACCTACGATTGTTGTCATTGAAGCCAAACCCAGAACATTTATGTAGTAATAGTTCACGCCTGAATTCATGCCGAAAGCCTGCATGAATTCGGTAATTGTAAGGATAAGCAATGGCTTGTTGTTGAGTATGGATTTGATGCCCTGAATAACGCTCGGCTTTTCAACGCGCTGCGCAACTCTTTCTTTGGCTGTAAATACAAAGAATAAGCCCATAACCGCTACAACACTCGATGTGAAAACACCTGCTGTTACATAAAGCGCCTTCATCGGTATTTTTAGCGTGCCGTGGTTGATAAGGTCAATCAGCAGACCCATGAAAATTTCGGGCCACTTTTCAATAAAGCCCGAAAAAAGGCTTGCCTGCGTTATCAGCCTTGTTCGCTCAATAACATTGGGGGTGATTGTTGAAAGCATACCGGTTCTTGCTATGGTAGCCAGCGAACCGTTCAGGTTGCTGACAAGCTGGAATATCATATAAAAGGCAAGCTTACCTGCATGGTACGGACTTGTGCCCGAAAAAATCAGCGGCAGCAGCCAGTAAATAAGCGATAAAAGATAACCCGGACCCGAGCAGATGAAAAGCCACGGTCTGAATTTACCGAAGCGTGTACGGGTTTTATCGACAATTGCAGCGAGAAAAACATCGTTTATAACATCCCATATGCCGATAACAAAGGTAACAATTGTCTGAAAGCTCAGACCAATCTGAACAATATCGGTAATGAAAATATCCTGATACTTGTTTATGTTGAAGCTTTGCGAAATATCGTAAACAACATAGGCTACCGTTTCTTTTGTTCCGACATAACGGCGGTTGTTGCTTGCAACAGCTGCGGCTTTTTCTTTAACAGCAATGTTTTCAGCCATATTTCTTGCCCCCATCTTCAATATTAATTAAATAATAGCATATTAAATTTGGAAAATCAATTAAAAAAGTTATAGCTTGTCTGCAATCAGGAATTATGGTATGATAAAATAAAAAAACGAAAGGAACGCGTAATGAAGAAAAAAACGTCCTTGGTTTTTACCGGTGATATAGGCTTTGACCGTTATATGTACGGCAAGTGGGATGATGAGCAGCTCATTTCCGACGAGGTTCTTGAATTTATGCACAGTGCAGACCATGTTATTGCCAATGTGGAGGGTCCTGTTGCACCTGTTGAACAGAATACGGTTCAGGGCGGTGTAAAGCAGCTGCTTCACACAATTGACCCTGCTGCGGTAAAGGTGCTGAACAAATGCCATGCCGATATATGGAACATCTGTAATAACCATATTATGGATGCGGGCGAATTCGGCATTAAAAGCACGCTCGAAATTGCAAAAGCAAACGGTGTGCAGACTATAGGCGCAGGTATGAATATAGCCGAGGCTCGCAAAGCGGTAATTCTCAATGAAGCGGGCGGCATAGGTATGTTCGGCGTAGGCTATCAGCGTGCTTGCAGAAAGGCAGATGAAAATAAAGCAGGCTGCTACAGCTGGAGCGACCTTGATGAAATTCAGAACAGCATAAATGAAATTAAAAAGACCTGCCGCTGGTGCATTGTTGTTGCACACGCGGGTGAAGAATTTACTCCGCTGCCGTCGCCTTATACAAGGGAACGCTACCGCAAATACCTTGAAATGGGTGCGGATATTGTTGTTTCCCACCATCCGCATGTGCCGATGAACTATGAAACCGTAGACGATAAAATTATTTTTTATTCCTTGGGAAATTTTATTTTTGATACGGATTATCAGCGTTCGCAGTTCAACACTCAGTTCGGTTTGCTGGTTAAACTTAATTTTACCGAAACCGAATTTACATGGGAACCAATGGGGCTTGAAATTTTGCGGGGTGAAGAACGGATTGTAAAAGCGCCTTTGCCGCGTATTTTTACCGATGTGCAGGAGGACGAGTTCAACCTTCTTTCACCGCTTTCGGCTAAAATGCATATTGCCGCTACAAAGCGTCAGATGGCATACCTCAACCCCGACCGTTTTAAAAACGCAACGGAGGAAGAATGGGCGGCGCATTTTGCCGAGCCGCTTCGTACAGGGCGCGTGCCCGGCGAAACGCTCGATTTCTTTATACTCTGCCCCCTTGCTGAAAAAGAAAAGGAAAAAGCATGGGAAAAAAGTAAACTTGAAGATGTAAAGCAGTATATTTTAGAACAGATGTAAACGAGGAGAAATAACAATGAAAACTTTTTTGTTTCAGGGAGATTCCATAACCGATGCCAACAGGGATGACGATGATGATTTCAGTTTGGGCTGCGGATATGCGTTGTTTATAGGTGATGACTTTGCAAAAGGCAGAAAAGATGAGCTCAAATTTATCAACCGTGGTGTCAGCGGCGACAGAATTACCGATGTTTATGCAAGGATAAAAGAAGATATTATCAATTTAAAGCCCGATTTTATGTCAATTCTCATTGGTGTAAACGATGTTGCACATGAGCTTACAATGCAATGCGGTGTTGATACGAAAAAATTTGAAATGATTTACGGTATGCTGATTGAAGAAATAAAGGAAGCTCTGCCCGATATAAAAATAATAATTATGGAGCCTTTTGTATTAAAGGGTTCAGCTACTTCAGAGCTTTGGTCAGATTATAAAAAAGAAGTAAAAGCACGCGGTGAGGCGGCAAAGCGCGCAGCATTAAAATACGGTCTTTGCTTTGTTGAGCTTCAGAACAAATTTGACGAGGCTTGCGCTGACGGTGACACAAGTTACTGGAGTGTTGACGGAGTTCATCCCACAGCCGCAGGTCATCAGATTATTAAAGAAGAGCTTTCAAAGGTGATATCTGATATAATATAATATTTCGGGCAGGCTTTTTGCGGAAAGTCTGCCTGTTTTTTATATTTCTCATTTTGTGTCGTGTTAATTTTATTCTGTTTGATTTACACTTGTAGCAAAAAGGAGGCACGAAACATGGATACACAGAAAATAGGCAGGTTTCTTAAAGAACTGCGTAAGGAAAAAGGATTGACACAGGAACAGCTTGCAGAGTTTCTCGGAGTGGCAGGCAGAACAGTTTCTCGCTGGGAAAATGCATCAAATATGCCTGATTTAAGCTTGCTTATTCAGCTTGCGGATTTTTACGGTGTGGAAATAAAAGAAATACTCGACGGCGAAAGAAAAAGGGATAACGCAGAAAAAGAGCTCAATGAAACGCTGAAAAAAGTTGCTGATTACAGCAGAAATGAAAGAGAGCGTGTTGCAAGAACAGGCTATATTTCATTCCTTGTTACATTCTTTACAGCAGTATTGGTGTTTTTGGTTCAATACATAATATCTGCAGACCGAAAGATTATTTTGGGAGAAACAATTATTGCAGTTGTGGGCGGTATTACTGTAATTGTGCTTATGCTGCACAACGATTTGTGGAATGTTCCGTTATTCGGAAAAAAGAAGAAAATGACTGTATTCAGCGATGTTTCGTTGAGTCCTGTCATAAGTGGAATTTTTTCTGTTGCCTTTGCGCTTTCTCTTAATAATTCAGGCCATGGCGCGGGCAAAATTATTGGTTTTACTGTTTTGTTTTTTATTGCAATATCAATACTTAATTTTATTGTGCTGCGGTTGCTTTCATATTTGAACAAAAGGAAGAAAAAAGATGCGGCTTTATCTGATGAAAAATCGCAGATATGATATCCTCATTTTTTCTTAACAGTGTATTTTCACTTTCCTTATTGACTTTTTCTCTCGGAATTCTTATATTGAAATTACATAGTAATGTTTTTAATCAGGAGGAAAAGCAATGAAAAAATTTTCGCTGTTTTGGGTAGGGCTCACCTTGGGTATACTTTTGCTGTTCAGCAGCTGTACATACGGTAAAACTCCCGACTATACTGTTGACCTTGCACAGACTCCCGTAGTAGCGGACGGAAATTCCCCTGCTGTGCAGGCTAAAGAAAATATGCGCGTGGATTTTATAGTACCGGAACCCGGCTATCTGAAACTGCTGTGCTACGACTATACTGAATACGAAGAATGGCCCGAATTACTGCCCGAAGCATACGCAACCTTTGTTGATGAAAAAGGCAAAGAGCTGTACCCCGAAACAGGTGTTTTCGGCGGCTATGTTGAAAAATATTATTTTGAAGCGGGTAAAATAACCGCAGAAATCCGCTTTGATATGTATAACGATAAAATGGACAGCCTTGCCCTTATATGGGCATTTGCACCGGACAGTACGGCTACCGTGCCCGTTGAACTTGACAGCGAAAATCCGGCGGTAGCAGTGACGGATTCAAAAGGGCAGGCAAAATTCAGCTTTACCGCAACACAAGATGCGCTCTACCGTTTCGTTTGCGCAGAAGCCTGTATTTTTGAAAGCAATTGCGATTTTTATATCGAAAATGCAAATGGAGAAAGAGTATCGGGCAACATAAATGTTCTCGGTACGGAGTGGGCGGTGCGCCACGCATTCCTGCCAAAGGGCGATTATACGGTTACCGTTTTCAATATTGATGCGGTTGCAAGCTGCAGTATAGGTATTGAAAAAAGCTATGAAAATGTTATATGGGAAAATGAAGAAAATCTCACATTGCCTGTAAGTTTCGGCTTCAATTCAATTAACTGTACGGAAAGAACGGCAACCTTTGTTTCGGACGGTTCAGCAAAAAAGCTGATAATACGCCCCGACGGTGCAGGCAATTATTACGATTATCAGCAGGGCTACACCCTGAAAATAACCGACAGCAACGGAAACATTGTTCTGTATAATGAAGAAGAAATGCTCAGCGATTATTATTACGAAGGCGAACAGCGGTTCGACCTTACAGGTTATAACGGCGAATTTACCGTAAGTGTAGTGTGTAACGATTGCTGTGTTATAGATATGCGTGTGGAATAAAAAATAAAAGCAAGTTGAAGGATGATACTTCGACTTGCTTTTTAGTGGTATGAAATTATAAATTTTCAGCTTCAAATCTTAATGTATAAAACGGTTTTAACCAATCGGGTTGTTCATCATATACTCCTTTCAGCTTTTCAAGTGTACGCTTGCCTACACGGCGGTCAAGAATTGCAAACATTCTTTGTATGGGATTGTCGGATTGAAGGCTGAATATTATATCGCGGTTACGGTATGAAGCCAGTGCATCACAGAACTCGCGGCAGATGTGTGCATCGCGTATTTCAGGGGAATTATTTTCAATATAATCTGCCAGCATATCCCATGTTATATCCTGCTTTTCATATCCTTTTTTGTTAAGGTCTGCGGCTAAAGTATCCCAGGAAAATTGCTTTTTATATCCGTTATCAATACATACTTCAAATATTCTGCAGCCATCCATACCCTTATATGCAGTGCAGTTGTACCTTACTCTGTCCTTTAAACTTTTAGCGAGCATTTCTTTTTCAAGGTATTTGCGCATACCGCTCCATGAACCTTCATATCCCATAATATGCCTTCTTTTTTCTCAGATAACAGATAAGAGATAATAAAGAATAGATAATAGTACCAAACAGCACCCGAAAGCCAGCGGGACACTATTATCTATTATTTATTCAATATTATCTCTTATCTCAGCCTCGCAAGAGGCGCTGTTTGGCCCGCCCGGAGGGATTTGAACCCCCGGCCTTCAGAATCGGAATCTGCTGCGATATCCAGCTTCGCTACGGGCGGATGATGAAATTTTCTTTAATATTATATATGCCGCGGAGCAAAAATTCAACAGCTTTTTGTAAGAAAAAAATATTTATCAGAATTAATATATATTATAAATACTTGAAAACAGTATTTGCAAGTGATATACTTCAAAATGAAGGGGCAGGGGATAAGCCATTGCAGTATATTCTAATGGCTGTAGTGTTTGCCCCGAAAGCCATAAAAATGCTCTGGCGGCAATGAAAATGTGCCGGATTGAAATAATTAACGAATAATAAGGGTTGGTAAAAAGATATGGCATTTATCAGCGTTTTTGATGTAATAGGTCCGAACATGGTCGGTCCTTCAAGCTCGCATACTGCGGGCGCGGCAAGCATAGCCCTGCTTGCAAAAAAAATGATAGGTGAGCCGATAAAAAGCGTTGAGTTTACGCTCTACGGTTCGTTTGCAAAAACATATAAGGGCCACGGTACGGATAAAGCCCTTGTCGGCGGTATGCTCGGTTTTGAAACGGACGATGTAAGAATTCGTGATTCGTTCAGTATTGCCGCAGAAAACGGACTTGAATTCTGTTTTTTATGTAATAACGATGAGGATGAAGATGTTCACCCGAATACTGTAGATATGTTTATTACGGGTCAGTCGGGCAGACAGCTTACCGTGCGCGGCGAATCGCTCGGCGGCGGCAAGGTTATGCTGACACGCATCAACGGCGTAAAGGTTCAGTTTACGGGTGAGTACCATGCGCTTATTGTTATTCAGCATGACCACCCCGGTGTTGTTGCGGGCATTACTTCCGTACTCAGCAGCTGGGATGTAAATATTGCCTACCTGCGCGTTTTTCGCGAGGAAAAGGGCGGACTTGCCTACACAATAGTTGAATCCGATGAAGAAATAACCGAAAAGGCAGTAGATGTTATAAAGAAAAATCCTGCTATTAAAGATATAATGCTTGTTAAAAGATAAGGGGGTAAAGCGATTATGGATTTTAACAGTTCGTCAGAGTTGCTTGCCCTTTGTGAAAAAGGTATGAGCATTCGTCAGGTTATGGTTGCGCGCGAGGTTACGCTGGGCGAAACCGAAAGCGAAACCGTAGAAGCAAAAATGAAAAAAGCACTTTCTGTTATGCGCAATTCGGCACATACGCCTATTAAAACCGTTTTACCTTCAACGGGCGGACTTATCGGCGGCGAGGCAGAAAAGCTCAGTAAACATATGGAAAGCGGAAAATCAATCTGCGGCTCTGTTATGACAAAGGCGCTGATATATTCGCAGGCTGTGCCGGAAATGAACGCTTCAATGGGTGTTATAGTTGCTGCCCCTACAGCAGGCTCGGCAGGTGTGCTTCCTGCGGTGCTGTTTGCGCTTGAAGAAGAATTTAACCTTACCGAAGAGCAGCTGCTTGACGGCATGTTTACCGCGGGCGCAGTAGGCTATCTGTTGATGAAGCACGCGTCGGTTTCGGGCGCACAGGCAGGCTGTCAGGCAGAGGTCGGCTCGGCTTCGGCTATGGCTGCGGCTGCGGCGGTAATTATGATGGGTGGCACACCGCAGCAGTGCTTTGATGCCGCTTCAATCGCGTTGAGCAATCTGCTTGGTCTTGTGTGCGACCCGATAGCGGGTCTTGTTGAAGCACCGTGCCAGAGCAGAAACGCAATAGGCGCGGCAAACGCAATTACCTGCGCTGAAATGGCGCTGAGCGGAATAAAGGCAGTAGTGCCGTTTGAAGAAATGTCCGCGGCTATGCTTCGCATAGGCGTAAAAATGCCTGGCGAGCTGCGCGAAACCGCACTCGGCGGCTGCGCCGCAACCCCAACCGGCTGCGCACATAATTGCAGAATTTTCGGCGGATGTAAATAAAATGTTATAATTTTTCGGTGAGGTTTAAAATTTTAACAATATAAATTTGTTTGCCAATGGCTCCTTTTCAAAGGAGCTGTCACCGAAGGTGACTGAGGATTGAAATAATGCCGAAAGAAGTAAAAACGGAAAACAACTTTCTACCAAGAGATAAAAAATTAAAAGGTTTTTCAGGGTCACTGCGTAAAAACGCAACACCGCAGGAAAATAAGCTGTGGTATGAAATGTTGCGCACATATCCCGTAAGATTCAACAGACAAAGAATAATCGGTGAATATATAGTTGATTTTTACTGTGATAAAGCAAAGCTTGTTGTAGAAATTGATGGTTCTCAGCATTACGAAGAAAAAGGCACAGCAAAAGATGTTGAACGTGATGCATATCTGAAAAGCTTAGGCTTGAAAGTTTTACGGTTTTCTAATTTGGATATCAATAAAAATTTTTATGAAGTGTGTACGGTTATAGATAATACAGTGCATGATATTATTGATAAATAGCGGCAATCCTCCGTCACAGCTGACGCTGTGCCACCTCCTTTCAAAAGGAGGTTTTGACAAAGTATTTAACAATCCGATAAACTGTAAGTTGACAACATTGCCTACAATAGCGTACATAATTTATTTTGATATAAATTTAATTTCCGAAAGGGGATAATTTTTATGAAAAAACTGTTCAAAAAATCTTTGGCAGTAATTATGGTTGTCATTATGACCCTGACCGCTACACAGCTCGCCGGATTAGATTTGCTTTTTGCGACTGATGTACAGGCGAAAGATGTTTCGGAATACGCTGTGGGTGATATAATTGAATTTGGCTCATATCCGCAAAGTGAGGTTACGGATTCTGCTTTGCTTTCTGCCTTGAATTCGCTTTCGCTTGATTGGATTTCCTACAGTTATTACAGTGGTACCGGTAGTGTATCTGATGGACAGATGAAGCCCGGCGACTTTATGAAATATGCCGATGTAACATATGATGGTGCCAAATACCGTGCGGTTAAATTCACACAGTATCGTCCATATTATACAGATTACATTTGCTCGGCATATAATTCATATCAGGATAATAATGGGTATTATACCAATAATGTTTACTGGTTTAAATATGAACCACTGCAATGGCGTGTGCTTGATCCTATAGAGGGCTTTATCCTTTGCGAAACTGTAATTGATGCCCAAGCTTACAGTAATGTGATTTATTATAATTCTTCAGAATCAGATGAAGATAGATATTGCTATTTCAATAGCACAACCTGCAAAAATTACGCAGGCGATTATGAAACAAGCTCAATCCGCGCATGGCTGAATGACGATTTTTATAATATAGCCTTTACTTTTGCTGAAAAAGCACAAATCGGAATAACAATGCTTGACAATTCCAGTTTTTTGTCACCTTATCCTTTGCTCAACAGTGCAACAACCTACGATAAGATTTTTTTGCTTTCGCTTAACGAAGTCTTAAATACATCATACGGTTTCAGTAGTTCTGCTAGTGGTTCCTCAACACGTGTTGCAAAGCCTACGTCATATGCAAAATGTCAGGGTGTTGACATACGTAATAATGGTAATTCCTATTGGTGGATTCGTACTCCCATCTATGTTTCTAAGGGTGCAGGATTTATTTTTTACAATGGATCTTTCGGTAACGTCGCGAATGTCAGCAACTCCTATTTTGGCATTCGCCCCGCTTTAAAGTTTAATCCAAGCTCTGAAATAACGGTAAAAATATTAACGCCCTCTACCACAACAATAAACTACGGCGATACTCTTATATTACACGCTAACCTTGGTGAAACAGCATTGCCCGAGGGCTATTCAATCCTTTGGACAGTTGAGGGTACGGGTGTGAATATCAGACCGAGTGAGGACGGTATGACCTGCGAAGTAACAAGCGTGCAAAAGGGTGATGTAACCGTAAAGGCAACGGTAGTTGACGAAAACGGCGAAGCTATAACTGATGCTGACGGCAATGAAATAACTGCATCACAGCAATTAAAATCTAATGTAACATTCTGGCAGAAAATCGTTTCCTTCTTCAAAAACCTTTTCCGTATTTCACGAATAATTTTACAATCAAAATAAAATAAAAAAACAATCCTCCGTCACAGCTGATGCTGTGCCACCTCCTTTCAAAAGGAGGTTATGCCTTGAATTTATAGCGATGAAAAATTAATTGCCAATGGCTCCTTTTCAAAGGAGCTGTCACCGAAGGTGACTGAGGATTGAACAAGAAAAAGTAACAAACTAACAGAAAAGAGGATATAAAAAATGAAAAACTTCAAAGGTATTTTTACCGCACTTCTAACTCCGTTTGATGCAAACGACAATGTTAACACCGCAGAGCTGAAAAAGCTTGTTGAATGGAACCTTGAAAAGGGTGTAACGGGCTTTTATGTTGCGGGCAGCACAGGCGAAGCTTTCCTTCTTTCCGAAGAGGAACGCAGACTTGTTTACGCAACCGTAAAGGAAGCTGCAGGTGACCGCGCAACGCTGATTGCTCATGTCGGTGCTGTTTCCACAAAGCAGGCTGTTGAATACGCAAAGTATGTTGAAAGCATCGGCTATGACGCTGTTTCAGCAGTTGCACCGTTTTACTACAAATTCTCAAACGCTCAGGTTATGGAGCATTACACAGCCATTGCCGACAGCGTAAAGATTCCGCTTGTTATCTACAATATTCCTGCTTTCTCCGGTGTTGACCTTTCGGTTGAAGAAGCTTCCAAGCTCCTTAGCCACGATAATATTCTCGGCATTAAGTACACATCAAACGATTTCTTCAAAATGCAGCAGCTTCGCGCACGCTTCCCCGAAAAGATTATTTACAACGGCTTTGACGAAATCATGGTCTGCGGCCTTTCAATGGGTGTTGACGGTGCTATCGGTTCTACATACAACTTTATGGCTGATAAATTTATCAAAATCCGTGATTTGTGGGAATCGGGCAATATCAAGGCTGCGCAGGAGCTTCAGGCTCAGGCAAACATCATCATTGCCGCACTTATCAAGGTTGGTGTTATGCCGGGTGAAAAGGCTGTGCTTAACCTTTTAGGCTTTGATTTCGGCGTATGCCGCAAGCCCTTTGACACACTTACCGATGAACAGATTGAATATCTGAAAGAAACAATCCTGCCTTTGCTTTAATTTAATTCTTGACAGTATTTATACTGTGTGATATACTTTTTTTGTTAAATAAAGGGGCGTTTTGTGCCTTATAATATTATGATTGGAGATTTTTCAAAATGGAAAGAATCAAGACTATCGAAACAAAAGACCTTGTAAAGAGCTGCGAAAACGGCGGCTGCGGCGAATGCCAGACTTCCTGCCAGTCCGCTTGCAAAACTTCCTGCGGTGTTGCTAACCAGCAGTGCGAAAACGCAAACGAAAACTAATTTAAGCGAATACAAAAATTGAGAAAACAGGTAATACAGTTTTTGTATTACCTGCTTTTTTATAACCCTCTCAAGGAGAAAGAATAATGGTACACCAGTATAAACTCAACGGCTACAATATCGTGCTTGATACCTGCAGCGGTGCGGTACATGTTGTTGATGAAGTAGCTTACGATATAATTGCACTTTTTAAAGAAAAAAGTGCGGAAGAAATTGCGGATATTATCTGCGCAAAATACAGCGATGTTACGCGTGAAGAATGCTTCGAGTGTGTTGACGCTGTGGCGAGCCTTGAAAAGGCGGGCAAGCTTTACACGCCCGATACCTATGCCGATATGGCTTTCGATTTTAAAAACAGAAATACGGTTATAAAGGCTATGTGCCTTCATGTTGCGCACACCTGTAACCTCAACTGCGAATACTGCTTTGCCAGCCAAGGAAAATACCATGGTGACAGAGCGCTTATGAGCTTTGAAGTGGGTAAACGCGCGCTTGATTTTCTGATTGAGCATTCAGGTACACGCCACAACCTTGAGGTTGACTTTTTCGGCGGTGAACCGCTGATGAATTGGGATGTTGTAAAGCAGCTTGTTGCTTACGCACGCGAGCAGGAAAAGCTTCACAACAAAAATTTCCGTTTTACTCTTACCACAAACGGTATGCTTATTGACGATGAGGTTATCGAATTCAGCAACAAGGAAATGAGCAATGTTGTTTTAAGCCTTGATGGCAGAAAAGAGGTTCACGACAGACTGCGTAAGGATTATCAGGGCAGGGGCAGCTACGATATAATTCTGCCCAAGTTCAAGGAATTTGTAAAGCGCAGGGGCGATAAGAGCTACTATATGCGCGGCACATTTACCCACGCAAATACCGATTTTACAAATGATATTTTTCATATGGCTGATATGGGCTTTACAGAGTTGAGCATGGAGCCTGTAGTTTGCGCACCGACTGATTCAAGCGCACTGACCGAGGAAGATTTGCCTGTTCTTTTCGAGCAGTACGAAATCCTTGCCAAGGAAATGATAAAGCGTAAAAAAGAGGGCAGACCCTTTACATTCTACCACTATATGCTCGACCTTAAACACGGTCCGTGTATTTACAAGCGTATTTCCGGCTGCGGCAGCGGTACGGAGTACATAGCCGTTACACCTACGGGCGATATTTATCCCTGCCACCAGTTTGTAGGCGATGAAAAATATCTGCTCGGTAATATTTATGACGGTATCACCAACACCGCCGTGCAGGATGAATTTAAGCTCTGTAACGCATACGCACGCAAAGAATGTGAGGATTGCTGGGCAAAGCTCTATTGTTCGGGCGGCTGTGCGGCAAATTCTTATCACGCATCCGGTAAAATTACAGGCATTTATGAATACGGCTGCGAGCTTTTCAAAAAGCGTATCGAGTGCGCCGTAATGCTGCAGGTTGCAGACGAAATCTAAATAAGGATATTTGAAAAATGATAAGCACACCTATTGTTGATTTTGTAAAGAACTATGCAAAAGAAAACAAGGCCCGGTTTCATATGCCGGGTCATAAGGGTGTGCCTATTTTAGGCTTTGAAAGCCTTGATATAACAGAAATTCAGGGTGCGGACGAGCTTTATTATGCCGACGGAATAATTTTGCAAAGCGAACAAAACGCTGCTTCGCTTTTCGGCACGAGCCGTACCGTTTATTCTGCGGGCGGCTCAACGCAGAGCATTCAGGCCATGCTTTTTGCCGCATACCAAAGGGCGGAGAAAAATAACCCCTTTGTGCTTGCCGGCAGAAACGCACACAAGGCTTTTATTTACGCTGCGGCAAAAATCGGATTTGATGTGGAATGGCTTTATCCCGAAAATAATAATAACAGTATCTGCTCTTGCCATTTAAGTGCAAAAGATGTAGAGGAAAAGCTGAATTTATTATCTCATAAGCCATTTGCAGTCTATATTACAAGCCCTGATTATCTTGGTGGTATGGCGGATATAAAAAGCATTTCCGAAGTTTGCAGGAAATACAATATACCGCTGCTTGTCGATAATGCCCACGGTGCATACCTTGCCTTTTGCAAAGAAAATCTTCACCCGATTGCCTTAGGTGCGGATATGTGCTGCGATTCGGCGCATAAAACGCTGCCTGTTTTAACGGGCGGCGGTTATCTGCACTGCGCAAAGAGCAATTTATACGGTTTTGCGGATAATATAAAATCGGCTACGGCTGTTTTCGGCAGCACAAGCCCGTCGTATTTGATTTTGCAGTCGCTTGATTTGTGCAATAAATATATTGCTGAAAAAATACGCGAGGATATTGAAGTCTGTACTGCAAAGGCGGATAAAATCCGCAGAATAATGAAGGATAAGGGCATTGAAAATGTGTCTGCCGAACCGCTTAAAATTACGACGGTTTACCCCGATGCGGAGCATTTCCGCACATTCGGTATTGAACCAGAATATGCCGACGGCGAATTTACCGTGTTCATGCTGTCGCCGTTTAACGGTGAAGCGGATTTTGAAAAATTAGCTGCCGCTTTTTCGGCGGTGGTAAGCCACCGCTCTACACCTGCAGCCGACAGTAGGGGATTCGTAAAATCGCAAGTAGGGCTTTCAATACGCGAAGCAGTTTTTGCGCAAAGTGAAACGGTGAAAACTGAAAACGCAGTTGGCAGAATCTGCGCCGCACCTACCGTTTCGTGTCCTCCTGCAATACCAATAGCTGTAAGCGGCGAAATAATAACAGCGGAGCATATCCGGCTGTTTAAGGCTTACGGAATAGAAAAAATAGCTGTAATAAAATAACGGAAGCATCCTGTTGTGACGCTTCCGTTATTTTTTATCTTCTGTATAAATAGGTCAGCTTTTTCCAGCGGTTAATATCAATTGAATTAATCTGCTCTTTGGTTACTCTGTACTGCCAGTTGCCGTCGGCTTTACCGGGAATATTGAGCCTTGTGTCCGAACCGTATCCGAGCAAATCCTGAATCGGCAGAATTACGGTATCGGAGTGTGAGGCAAAAATTGAGCGGATAATTGCGGAATAGCCGTTGTTCCAATCCGGCGAAGTGTAGCCGCAGTATTCAAGCATACCTTTTCGCGTTTCCTCGCTCAATTCCCACACATAGCCGAGCAGGGTGTTATTATCGTGCGTGCCGGTGTAGGCTATGCAGTTGTCGGGGTAGTTGTGCGGCTGGTGCGGATTATCGCTGTCGCTCAAAAAGCCGAACTGGAATACTCTCATACCGGGGAAGCCGCTGTATTCAACAAGGTCAATTACTTCCTTTGTAATGTCACCCAAATCCTCGGCAATAATCAGCTTACCCTTTGCAACCTCTTTTGCCATATCAACAAAGGCTTCACCCGGACCTTTAACCCATTTGCCGTTTTTGGCTGTGGTTGCCTTGCCGTCAACGCTCCAGTAGCTTTCAATTCCGCGGAAATGGTCAATGCGTACAGCATCAAACAAATTGAGGTTATGTTCAAGCCTTGCACGCCACCACTTGAAGCCGTCCTTCTGCATCTTTTCCCAATCGTAAATCGGGTTGCCCCAGAGCTGACCTTCTTCTGCAAAATAGTCGGGCGGTACACCGGCAACGCAGGTGGGTACATTTTCTTTGTCGAGCAAAAACTGCTCTTTGTTAGCCCACACATCGCAGGAATCAAACGAAACATAAATCGGAATATCGCCGATTATTTTTATTCCCTTTTCGTTTGCGTATTTTTTTATTTCTGCCCATTGTGTAAAGAATTCGTACTGTATAAACTGCCACAGGAAAAGCACTTCCGGGTCATATTCGTTTGTTTCCCACTCTGTCCAGGGCTTTTCGCCGTTGGCTTTTTTGAGTGCCATGAATTCGCAGAACTGCTTTAAATAAATGTTGTTGTCAATAAATTCGGAGATTTCCTTTTTCAGCTTTTCGTCAGCGCGTTTTGCTGCATTCATAAGTACGGCTGTTCTTGTGTGGTAAAGTCGCACAAATTCACAGCTGTAGGGTGTTTGCTGGCGGCAGGAATCAAGCTCCTCTTTAGTCAGCAGCCCCTGCTCAAAAAGTGTCGGCAAATCGACAAAATATGGGTTGCCGCCAAAGGCAGAGTAGGATTTGTAGGGTGAGTTACACTCGTCAACAAGGCAGAACGGCAGCACCTGCCACATAGAAAAGCCGCAGGAGCTTAAAAAATCAATAAACTCCTTTGCCTCTTTGCCGAAACTTCCTGTTGAGTATTCACCCGGTAATGATGAAATGTGCATGAGCACACCGCTTTTGCGCTTTTTGTTGGTCATTGTTCGTCCTCTTTTACTTATGCTGCGTTTTCTTGACAGCATTTTTTTTGTGTGTTAATATATTAATATTATTTATTATATATGCCTTGGTGATATAAATCAATATTACAAGGCATTTTTTACGCTTAATTTTGAACGGAGCTTTAATATGACACAGCGAACCAGAAGTGAATATACTGTTCTGAACATGGCTTCGGGTTTCGGCGGATATATTGTCAATTTCCTTGTCGGTATTGTCAGCCGTATGGTTTTTACACGCGTTTTCAGTGCGGAATACCTTGGAATCACAGGCTTATTTTCCAATGTTTTGAGCATGCTCTCCCTTGCCGAACTCGGTATAGGTTCAGCGATTGTTTATGCGCTTTATAAGCCGATTGCGGAGAATAACGAAGGCAAAATAGCATCGCTTGTAAAATTTTACGGAAAATGCTACCGGGCTATAGCCGTTGTTGTTTTGATTATCGGTATTGCGGTTATACCGTTCCTTGACTTAATTATTACAGACCCGCCCGCAATCAAGGAAGATTTGCGCATACTGTATCTGATTTCGCTGTTCAATACCGTATCGGGCTATTTCTTTGCTTACCGACATTCTCTGCTGCAGGCGGCACAGAAAACCTATATTATCAACATTACAAGCAATGTAATAATCGTTGTTCAGAACATAGTTCAGATTATACTGATGCTTTTTGTCGGCGAATATATTGTCTATTCGCTGGTTATAGCGTTTTTCAGCATGCTGACAAACCTGATTGTTGCAGAATTTGCAAAGCGGCAGTACCCGTATATTAAAGGCGGGAAAGCTGATCCCCTTGAAAAACAGGAAAAGAAAAGCATTGCAGCAAATGTCAGGGCGCTTACAATTGACCGCATAGGTGCTTTGCTTGTAAATTCAACAGATAATATTATCATTACAAATTTGAGCGGTCTGGTTCAGACCGGCATAGCGTCAAACTATACACTGCTTTCTACAAGCATAAATACTATTCTCGAAATCGTTTTCAGAAGTGTAAATGCAAGTGTAGGTAATCACAACGCGCTGAACGATAATGAAAGCAGATTAAGGCTTTTCAAGGCAATAAACCTTGCTAATTTCTGGATGTATGCGTGGGCTTCAATAGGCTTCTTTGTAGTTTCGACCGATATGATACGCCTGATGTTCGGCGAAAGCTATCAGCTGCCCTTGTCGGTTGCCTTTATTATTGCGCTTAATATGTATATGGTCGGTATGCAGAATGCTGTATGGACCTATCGTAATACGCTCGGTCTTTTCCGCTACGGCAGGTATCTTGTTTTGCTTACTGCAGCAATCAACCTTGTTGTTTCCATTGCGCTCGGCAAGGTATGGGGCGTGTTTGGCATACTTGCAGGTTCTGCAATTTCTCGCGCTTTGACTAACACATGGTACAGCCCGTATTCGCTCTATAAATACGGTTTCGGTATGTCGGCTAAAAAGTATTTTTTAAGATATCTCGGCTTTCTTGTTCTTCTGGTTGCAACCGGCTCAGTATGTTGGGGTATATGCTCATTTATTGAGTTTTCATCACTTTTATTTACCATAATAGTTAAAATTGTAATATGCTCGGTGATTCCGAATGTAGTTTTCATAGCTGCTTTTTCAAAGAGTGAATCCTTCGGAATACTGAAAGACTTTGTATTGCGCTTTGTTAATAAAATTACATCAAAGCTGAAAAAAGCATAAAAACACGCTCCCGTTTTGCATCAACGGGAGCGTGTTTTTTATGCTTCGATTACTTCTTTAAGTCTTTCCAGACCAAGGTCTATTTCTTCATTTGTGATATTCAGCGGAGGAAGAAGACGGACAAGGGTTTTTGCCGTCAGGCAGATTACGCCGTTTTCAATTCCTTTTTTAACCACATCTGAACCTGTTTTGTTTTCAACCTCAATGCCTATCATCATGCCCATACCGCGTATGGATTTTACATTTTTAAAGGCTGAAATTTTTTGACGCATATATTCACCTTTGTTCTTTACATCTTCAAGAAAATCGGGTGAATTTACCTTTGAAAGCACATAACTTGCGCCTGCACATACTATCGGGTTGCCGCCGAAGGTTGAGCCGTGTGTACCTGCACCCATTACCGAACCGAGTTCTGCAGTACAAAGGCATGCACCTATGGGCAAGCCACCGCCAAGACCCTTTGCAAGGGTTACAATATCGGGCTTTATGCCGTAATTTTCAAAAGCAAGCAGTGTACCTGTTCTTCCTATACCTGTCTGAACTTCGTCGATGATAACAAGTATATCCTTTTCTTTTGCAAGTGCGCAAACAGCGTTTACAAAGTCCTTTTCAAGCGGAATAACACCGCCTTCACCCTGAATCATTTCCATCATGATTGCGCAGGTTTTGTCACTTATCGCGCCCTTTACAGCGTCGATATCCTTATCGCAGTATACAAAGCCCTGCGGATAGGGAGCAAAGCAGGCGGGATGAAGTGCATCCTGTCCCGTTGCGGTAAGCGTGTTCATTGTTCTGCCGTGGAATGAGCTGTTGAGGGTGATGATTTCATATCTGCCTTCGCCGTATTTATCATAGCTATACTTGCGGGCAAGCTTTATTGCACATTCGTTTGCTTCTGCACCGGAATTGCCGAGAAATGCTTTGTCAAAGCCTGTTGCTTTTGTCAGTTCATTTGTCAGCTTTGCTGTAGGTTCGCAGTAATAAAGGTTGCTGATGTGGCTGAGGGTGTGTGCCTGAACGGCAACGGCATCAGCCCAGCCTTCATCTGCGTAGCCAAGGCAGTTTACGCCTATGCCGGAAGTGAAATCAATATATTCTTTACCGTCAAAATCCTTTGCAACCGCACCTTTGCCGCCGGCTATTGCCAAATCATAGCGGCCGTAGGTGGGCATAGCAGAGGAGTTGTTTATTTCTTTTATCTGTTCAAAATTCATTTTCTTTCCTCTTTTTATCTGAACATTGTGCCGATGCCTTCGTTGGTAAGCAACTCAATAAGTATGGAATGTTCAATTCTTCCGTCCATAATGATTGCGTGCTTGACACCTCTGCGTACAGCTTCAACACAGCAGTCAACCTTGGGTATCATGCCGCCCTTTATGATATTCTGCATTTTAAGTGCAGGTACTTCGCTTACATTAAGCTCTTTAATCAGCGTGCTTTCGTCGTCCTTATCGCGGAGAAGACCTGAAATATCGGTCATAAGTATGAGGTTTTCCGCACCGAGTACAGCTGCAATACGGCTTGCTGCAAGGTCAGCGTTTATGTTGAAGGAATTTTCGCCGCCTGCAACGGTTGAAATTACGGGAATATAGCCGCTGTTAAGTACATCAAGCACAGGCTGAATGTTGATTTCTGTAATATCGCCGACAAAACCCAGGTCCTTTTCGCGGTGCTTTACAGCTGTAATCATGCCGCCGTCAATACCGCAAAGACCTATTGCTTTGCCACCCTTCTGCTGAAGGAGTGCTACAAGGTCCTTGTTTACCTTGCCTGCAAGCACCATCTGAACAATTTCCATTGTTTCTTCATCGGTATAGCGCAGTCCGTCAACAAACTTACTCTCTTTATTTACTCTTTTGAGCATGTCGTTAATTTCGGGACCGCCGCCGTGTACAAGCACTACCTTGATGCCTACAAGGGAAAGAAGAACAATGTCTTCCATTACAGCCTGCTTTAAATCTTCATTTATCATGGCGTTGCCGCCGTATTTGATAACTATAACCTTATTGTAGTATTTCTGAATGTAGGGGAGAGCCTGCACCAGAATCTGAGAACGGTCAAAATTTGAAATTTCCATAGTGTTTACCTCTTATGAGCGGTAATCGCCGTTGATTTTTACATAGTCATAGGTAAGGTCGCAGCCCCATGCGGTAGCCTCAGCCTCACCGTCAGAAAGCTTGATATCAATAGTAATTTCGTTTTCAAGAAGAATTGTTTTTGCAATATCTTCATCAAACTCAATACCTGCACCGTTTCTGCAAACAGCAATTCGTCCCTTTGTGCTTACAAAGTCAACATCAACACCGTTGATGTCAAGCTCTGCGCCCGAATAGCCTATAGCGCAAAGAACTCTGCCCCAGTTGGCATCTGCACCGAACATTGCGGCTTTGAGAAGTGAGGAATTGATAACGGACTTTGCAACTGTTTTTGCTGTTGCTATATCCTTTGCGCCGTGAACATAAGCTTCTACAAGCTTTGTTGCACCTTCGCCGTCGCGTGCAATTTCGCGGGAGAGGTAACGCAGTGCCTCAAAAAGTGCTGCCTTAAAAGTGTCAAAGTCAGCACCTTCTGCTGTGATTTCAGTGTTGCCTGCAAGACCCGAAGCGAGAATAGCGCACATATCGTTTGTTGATGTGTCGCCGTCAACAGATACCATATTGAATGTGTCGCAAACTATCGCATTGAGTGCGGCTTTGAGCATTTTAGCGCTGATAGCGGCATCTGTTGTGAGGAAGCAGAGCATTGTTGCCATGTTGGGCATAATCATGCCGCTGCCCTTTGCCATGCCGCCTATGTAACAGGTTTTACCGCCAAGCTCAAACTTAACGCAAACCTGTTTTTCATGTGTGTCGGTGGTCATAATTGCTATTGCCGCTTTTTCGCCGCCGTCACGGCTCAAACCTTCTTTAAGCACATCAATGTGGCTTGCAATAGGCTCAATGTTGATGGATGGACCGATAACGCCTGTTGAAGCAACAACAACATCTTTTGCGTCAATGCCCAGTGCATTTGCTGCAAGGCTGCACATAGCCTCTGCCTTTTCAATTCCGTCTGCCGCGCAGGTGTTGGCTATGCCTGAATTGCAGATGATAGCCTGTGCAACACCGTTTTCAAGGTTTGCTGCAGTAACTCTGTTGGGCGCACCTTTGACAAGGTTGCTTGTGTGCATTGCCGCTGCTGTGCAGGGCTTTTCGCAGTAAACAAGCGCAAGGTCATGCTTGGACTTGTTCTTTCTTATACCGCAGTGGACTGAGTTGGCAACAAAGCCCAGCGGTGTAGTAACTGTACCTTTAATGAATTCCATTTGTCTATATCTCCTAAAACTACGGGGATTGGATTAAAATGCAGGGGGGATTAAATCAAGACCTGTTTCTTCGGGCAGACCGAAAATAAGGTTCATATTCTGTATTGCCTGACCTGCAGCACCCTTTACCATGTTATCAATTGTAGAAACAACAATAAGGGTGTTTGTTCTTACATCAATGTGCAGTGAAATATCGCACATATTTGTGAATTTAACATTTCTTAAATTTGCTGTTGCGCCGTCTTTAAGTACGCGCACAAACTGTTCGTTTTCGTATTTCTTTTCGTAAGCTTCGCGTACCTGCTCTTTTGTAACACCGTCCTTGAGCTTTATGTACATTGTGGAAACGATACCGCGGTTTACGGGCAGAAGGTGGGGGACAAAAGTGATTTTAACCTTTTTGCCGCCGACCTTGGAAAGCGTCTGCTCAATTTCAGGTGTGTGGCGGTGTACGCCGACCTTGTAAGGTGAGAAAGCTTCGTTGCAGTCAGGGTAGTGTGTGGTCTGCGAAAGACCTCTGCCTGCACCTGTTACGCCGGATTTTGAGTCAACAATAATGCTGTCTGTTTCAACAATTCCTGCTTCAAGTGCAGGGGCAAGACCGAGCGCTGCCGAAGTGGGGTAGCAGCCGGGGTTTGCAATAATGTCGGTATTTTTTGCTATATCTCTGAAAAGCTCGGGTATGCAGTAAACTGCCTTTTCGTGAATTTCAGGCTTGTCAAAGGGTTTATCATACCATTCGGTGTATTCTTCCTCACTTTCAAGGCGGAAGTCTGCACCGAGGTCAACAAATTTCCTGCCCTTTGCAAGGCATTCAGCTGCAAGCGGCTCGGAAAGTCCGTGCGGCAGACAGGCAAAAACAACATCTGCCATGTCTACTGCTTCGCTCTGGTTTATGCAGACCTTGTCGCAAAGACCGAGGAAGGAAGGGTATATATCGGAAAGCTTCTGACCCTCAAAGCTTTTGGAGCAAAGGGCAGTCAGCTCAACCTGCGGGTGTTTGAGTAAAAGGCGTACAAGCTCTGCACCTGCGTAGCCTGTTGCGCCAATAACGGCAGCTTTTATTTTCATTTTTATCAGTTCCTTAAAATGGGTTTATTTCTTTATTCTGTTCTTGACACAGGTTTCAAGTGCTATTGCCTTGTAAACATCTTCGTCAAACAGTTCACATACATTTTTGTACATTTCAAGCGGCAGTGTTTCAAGGGTCAGCTTTTCTTTAATGCAGAGCGCTACAAGTTCACCCGTTGCCTTATATGCATCGCGGAAGGGGAGACCCTTGCCGACAAGGTAGTCTGCACAGTCTGTTGCATTTATGAAGCCCTCTGCTGCTGCGCGGCGCATATTTTCGGGAATAACGCGCATTGTGTCAATCATCGGGTCAAGCGCAGTCATACACATTTTAACAGTGTCAATAGCGTCAAAAATAGCTTCTTTATCCTCCTGCATATCCTTGTTGTATGCAAGGGGCAGACCTTTCATAGCGGTAAGAAGTGTCATAAGGTCGCCGAATACTCTGCCTGATTTGCCGCGGATAAGCTCAGCAATATCGGGGTTTTTCTTCTGCGGCATGATGCTTGAACCTGTTGAAAAAGCATCGTCAAGCTCAACAAATTTGAATTCCCAGCTGCACCAGAGAATAATCTCTTCGCAAAGGCGGGAAAGGTGTACCATAAGAATGGAAAGAGCAGATGCTATTTCAAGGCAGAAATCTCTGTCTGAAACGCCGTCAAGTGTGTTTTCAACAACACCGTCAAAGCCTAAAAGCTCTGCTGTCATTGCGCGGTTTATGGGGTAAGTTGTGCCGGCTAAAGCACCGCTGCCAAGTGGTGAATAGTTCATTCTTGCCTTGGCATCGCTGAGTCTGCCCATATCTCTTTCAAGCATGCTGACATAAGCTGAAAGCTGCATGCAGAAGGTAATCGGCTGTGCGCGCTGAAGGTGGGTATAGCCCGGCATAATCGTATTTTCGTTTTCGTGTGCCTTGTTGAATATTGTGTCAGTCAGGTGACGGAGTAAATCCATAACCTCTTCGCATTCCTTGCGCAAGGTAAGTCGGATATCCGTTGCAACCTGGTCGTTGCGGCTTCTGCCTGTGTGCAGTCTTTTACCGGCGTCGCCTATGCGTGCGGTAAGTGTCTGCTCGATAAAGGTATGTATATCTTCTGCATCAGGGTCAATAAGAAGCTCGCCGGAAGTAATTTCTTCCTTGATTGCTTTTAAGCCGTTGATGATTTTTTCACAGTCCTCAACGGGAATTATGCCCTGTGTGCCGAGCATAACGGCATGGGCTATTGAGCCGTCGATATCCTCGCGGTACATACGGCTGTCGAATTTTATGGATGAATTGAAGTCGTTTGTTCTCTTGTCTGCTTCTTTGGAAAAGCGACCTGCCCAAAGTTTTGTATTCATAATATTCCTGCCTTTTGGTAACCGCTGGTTTAATCAGCGGTTACAGTATTAAACAACATTCGGGCGGAGGAAAACTCCGCCCTTTATGTTATTGTGTTTAATTATTTGTTTGCGTTGCGTTCTGCTTCAAGGATAGCACGTACCTTGATGGGAAGACCGAAGAGGTTGATGAAGCCTGCGGAATCCTTCTGGTCGTAAACTTCGTCAGCGTCGAATGTTGCAAAGTCTTCGCTGTAAAGTGTGTAGGGAGATGTTACACCTGCGTTAATCATGTTGCCCTTGTAAAGCTTGAGCTTGACATCGCCTGTAACTGTTTCCTGAGTTTTGTCAACGAATGCGCTGAGTGCTTCGCGAAGGGGAGTGTACCACTGACCGAAGTAAACAAGCTCTGCAAAACGCAGAGCAACCTGCTCCTTGTAGTGCTGTGTATCTCTGTCAAGTGTGATTGTTTCAAGAACCTGGTGTGCCTTGTAAAGGATAGCACCTGCGGGGTTTTCGTAAACACCGCGGGACTTCATGCCGACAAGTCTGTTTTCAACAAGGTCAGCAATACCGATACCGTTTGCACCGCCGATTTCGTTGAGCTTTGTGATAAGCTCAACACCGCCCATCTTAACACCGTCAAGTGCTACGGGAACACCCTTTTCGAATGAAAGTGTTATATATGTGGGCTTGTCGGGTGCTGCCTCGGGAGCTACGCCCATTTCAAGGAAGCCTTCCTTGAGGTACTGCGGCTCGTTTGCAGGGTCTTCAAGGTCAAGACCTTCGTGTGAAAGGTGCCAGAGATTCTTGTCCTTTGAGTAGTTTGTTTCGCGGTTTATCTTGAGGGGAATGTTGCGTGCTTCTGCATACTCGATTTCCTCTTCACGGGACTTGATATCCCAGATTCTCCAGGGAGCGATAATCTGCATTTCGGGGGCAAATGCCTTGATAGCAAGCTCAAAGCGTACCTGGTCATTACCCTTACCTGTACAGCCGTGGCAGATAGCGTCTGCACCTTCAGCCTTAGCGATTTCAACAATTCTCTTTGCGATAACGGGACGTGCAAAGGATGTGCCGAGAAGGTAATCCTTTTCGTAAACTGCGCCTGCCTTGAGGGTGGGGAAGATGTATTCGTTTACAAATTCGTCCTGAAGGTTTTCAATGTAGAGCTTGGAAGCACCTGTTTTGATAGCTTTTTCTTCAAGACCGTCAAGCTCTGTACCCTGACCTACGTCACCGGATACTGCGATAACTTCACAGTTGTTGTAGTTTTCTTTGAGCCAGGGGATGATGATTGATGTATCAAGACCGCCTGAGTAGGCAAGAACAACCTTTTTAATTTCTTTCATGATTGAGTTCCTCTTTTCAAAAATTTATTTTTATTCAGTCGATGTGTGTTATTATACACTTTTTATACATAAAATCAACTGTTTAATTGCATAAATATACATATTTTTATAGCTTTTTTTGATATATTATGCATAAATCATACATTTTTATTTTTTTCCCGTTGAGCCGAAGCCGCCGGCACCTCTTTCGGTTTCGTCAATTTCGGTTACTTCAACGGTGGGTGCGTTGCAAACGGGCATAACAACAAGCTGTGCTATACGCTCACCCGGTTCAATGGTGTAGCTTTCTTCATACTGGTTAATAAGTCCTACACAGATTTCCCCGCGATAATCGCTGTCAACAACACCTACACAGTTTGCCGGAGCAATACCGTGCTTTATTGCAAGTCCGCTGCGTGCAAAAATCATAGCTGCGTAACCGCTGTCCTCAAGGGCTATTGCAAGACCGGTCGGAATAAGAGCGTGTCCGCCGCCGGCAAGTGTTATCGGTTCATCTATGCAGGCGCAAAGGTCAAGCCCTGCACTGCCGGGAGTTGCGCGCTGCGGGATTTTTGCATTTTCGCGTAATTTTTTGAATTTGATTTCGGTAATCATTTAGAAAATCACCTTTTCTGCCTGCTGCTTGAGTACAAGACCGAGGAAATCGTCAATGCTCATTGCACCGATATCGCCTTCGCCGCGCTTACGGACACCGACCGTACCTTCTTCAATTTCCTTATCGCCCATAACAAGCATATAGGGAATTTTTTCAAGCTGAGCTTCACGCAGCTTATAGCCGAGCTTTTCACTGCGGCAGTCAGCAGAAACGCGAAGACCTGCGGCGGCAAACTTTTCAACAAGTGCGTTTGCAGCCTCGTGGTGTCTGTCTGCAATGGGGACGATTCTTACCTGCTCGGGTGCAAGCCATACAGGGAAAGCACCTGCATACTTTTCGATAAGAAGAGCGAGTGTACGCTCGTAGCAGCCGATTGATGTGCGGTGAATGATATAGGGGTTCTTCTTTGTACCGTCAGCATCAACATATTCCATGCCGAACTTTTCAGCAAGCATCTGGTCAATCTGTATTGTGATGAGCGTATCTTCCTTGCCATGAACATTCTTAATCTGAATGTCAAGCTTAGGTCCGTAGAAAGCAGCTTCACCTATGCCGACCTTGTAGGGGATTTCGAGGTGGTCGAGGATTTTTGCCATAATACCCTGAGCTTCATCCCACTGTTCAACAGTACCGATATATTTTTCTTTATCGTTGGGATCCCACTGTGAGAAGCGGTAGGAAACATCCTCGTAAAGACCGAGTGTTTTGAGCATATAGATTGCAAGCTCAAGACAGCCTTTGAATTCATCCTCAAGCTGTTCGGGAAGGCACATAAGATGACCTTCGGAAATTGTGAACTGGCGTACACGGATAAGGCCGTGCATTTCTCCCGAAGATTCATTTCTGAAAAGTGTAGAAGTTTCGTTGTATCTCAAAGGCAGGTCGCGGTAGGAACGCGCTCTGTTGAGGTAAGCCTGATACTGGAACGGGCAGGTCATCGGTCTGAGAGCAAAAACTTCGTCATCCTTTTCTTCGTCACCAAGAACAAACATGCCGTCCTGGTAATGGTCCCAGTGACCGGAAACCTTGTAAAGGTCGCTCTTAGCCATATATGGCGTTTTTGTAAGCAGCCAGCCTCTCTTCTGTTCTTCGTCTTCAACAAATCTTTGAAGAAGCTGAATTATTCTTGCACCCTTGGGAAGAAGAATGGGCAGACCCTGACCGATAATGTCAGAGGTTGTGAACAGCTCAAGCTCTCTGCCGAGCTTGTTATGGTCGCGCTTCTTTGCTTCTTCAATAGCTTCAAGGTGAGCGTCAAGGTCAGCCTGCTTTGTAAAAGCTGTACCGTAAATTCTCTGGAGCATCTTGTTTTTGGAATCGCCTCTCCAGTAAGCACCTGTTGAAGAAGTGAGTTTGAATGCCTTTACGCGTGAAGTGTCGGGAATGTGCGGACCTGCGCAAAGCTCGTCAAATTCAGCCTGCTTGAAGAAGGAAATGTTTTCGCCCTTGTCAGCGTGCTCCTTGATAAGCTCAACCTTATAGATTTCGCCCTTTTCTTCCATCTTTGCGATTGCGTCAGCAGGAGAAAGTTCGTACCTTTCAAGCACAATGCCTTCCTTAACAATCTTCTTCATTTCAGCTTCAATCTTCTCAAGAACTTCGGGTGTAAAGGAAACATCACAGTCAAAATCATAATAGAAGCCGTTATCAATAGCAGGACCTATTGCAAGCTTTGCCTGCGGATAAAGCCTTTTAACAGCCTGTGCAAGAATGTGTGAGGCTGTGTGGCGGAATGCCTTTTTGCCTTCTTCATCGTCAAAGGTAAGAATTTCAACCTGTGCGTCTGCATCAAGTGCTGTGCGAAGGTCGCAAACCTCGCCGTTTACCTTTGCAACGCAGGCAGCTTTGTAAAGACCCATGCCAAGGCTTTTTGCAATTTCGGCAACTGTAGTGCCGTTTTCGTACTCCTTAACTACATTGTCTTTAAGTGTTACGTTAATCATATATATCATCCTTTCTGAAGATTTTCAAAATAAAAAACTCCACCCCGTAAAATACAGGGTGAAGTACAATAAACATAATACTCCACGGTTCCACCCGTGTTGTATATCCCAAATAAAGGATATACCGCTTTAAGTAACTTTAACGCAGTTATACGGCACAGCTTATCCGCTTTGTTTGCAGCTTCGCAGGCACTCGGCAGTGGTCGGTATTGCGGCAATGTTTATCTGCCTTTCAGCACTAACGGGCAGACTCTCTGAAAACAGCTTTTGCAATACGCATTCTGCTTCATCGTTTTTGATGTCACCTTTGAAAACTCATTGCATAAATCCTGCGTACACTTTTTTCGCCATATCGTTCTGAAATGCTCGGCAATACACAAAGTATTACCTGTGCTTTCTGAACTTCTCTGACAAAAAAATTGCTACGCAATCTTTATACCCTGAGTTTTCAAAGGCGACTATATAATTATTAAAAACTATAATATCACTTTTGAATCGTCGTGTCAAGCAGTTTGTTCAAGTTCTTTTGCAGATGATATTGACTTTCACGAACATTTGTACTATACTGCTTGAGTAAGGTGTTGTCATAACACGGTAGGCGGTTGCCCCTCTTTTATTCGGAGGGCGCCTTTTCCCTCCGGAAAGGAGGGCGGTGCCAATGGTTACATACGAAGAACTATTCCTTTTCGGAACTCTTTTGGTTTCAATCATAGCACTTGTTGTCGAACTGACAAAAAAGAAATAACCGCCCTGTTCCTGCAAAGACGGCGGTTATTTCTAACTATTCGTTTTTGAGGGTGTAACCGTCTATCGGCAACACCTTATGTTTATATTATATTCATACTCGTTGTTATTGTCAATATCAGATTGCAGGAAACTACAATATTTTTCTCATAATAATTTGTTCGTTTTCTCTAACAACTTCAATGAAACCGGCTTTTTTATAAAGCTGAACAGGGCCTTGAAAATCAAAATCATCTCTTTGTTCTGATAATTTAGGATACCCTTCAACTGCTGTATAGCCTTTTTCTTTAGCATCGTTGCATACTCTTTCGATAAAAGCTGTAGCGATACCCCTGCCCCTATATTCAGGTGCAATTTCAAAACAAACAATGGAAACAGTCTTTCCGCAGGTGTTATCTTTTGCAAAAGCAGGAACAAAGCCTGCGTAGCTTTCAATATCTGCGGCGTTACACCATCCTACAGACAAATCTCCATCAAAAGCCAAATAGCCTTGAATTTTATTTTCTTTAAGCATCCGGACTGCGTATTTACGCAGCGTATTCTTTACACCGAATATCTTGAATTTTTTCACCATCTTTTTAATGGTTTCTTCATCTTGATAGGGAGATGTGCAGTAACAAGGTCCATTAGGGTTATCGTCAGTAAATGCACGACTATCGAAAAAGTCAAGATAATCTTTACTTAATTCAGCTGTCAAAGGTTTAATTGTAATCATGATAATTAATCCCTGTAAACCTTTATTATCTGCTTGCGGCAGTCGATTTCAACAACCTTGTGTGCACCGCCGAATTCGCCGTCGAGTGTCCAGGGGACTTCGTCGCCCTTACTCTCAATTACAAAATGGCTGCCTTTTGAAAGTGTGAAGAACTTTTTGTCGTATTTCTGGTTAAGTACATCCTTGGCAAGCTTTGTCCATTCGTATGCTGTTGCGGGCAGCTTTGCAAGGTTGAGTTCAAATACACCGTCGTCAAAGCCGATGTCTTCTTTTTTGTATTTAATCATACCGCCGATGGAAAGCGAGCTTGAAATTGAACCGAGTGCGTATTCACCCTCGTAAATTTCGTTATCACATTCAATTCGCATTTCAAGCGGCTTGAAGTCCTTTATTTCTTTCAGACCGCCTACAACATAAGCAGGGTAGCCGAAAAGGTTTTTAGCCTTTTGTGATACGGAATAAGAGCATTTTGTGAAAATGCCGAAGGAAGCGGTGTAGCAGAAGAATCTGTCTTTGTTAAACTGACCCATATCTGTGGGTTTGGGGTCGACATCGCAAATAAGGTCAACTGCGTCCTGTACATTTGCGGGTACGCCTATGCTGTTGGCAAAGTCATTTGTTGTACCGCTGGGGATATAGCCGAGCGGAATATCAATGCCCGACTGAATAATACCGTTCATTGTTTCGTTGAATGTGCCGTCACCGCCGCGGCAGACAATAAGGTCAAACTTGTCTGCAAGCAGCTTTGCGTATTCTGTTGCATCGCCGCGCTTCTGAGTTGTGTAAACTGTAGTTTCAAAGCCTTCCTTTGTGAACATATCGGCTATGTGCCACAGCTGGTTTTTAACTGTGAATTTGCCCGATTTAGGGTTGATTATTACGAGTACCTTTTTGCCTTTGTTTTCCATTTTTAAAACTCCTTGAATCTGATTTTAATTATTGAGTATAATCAGGTCTTTCGGGGTTGCTGTAAGGTTTTCACAGCCTGAATCTGTGATTAAAAGCATATCTTCAATCCTGACTCCGAACCGGTCAGGCAGGTAAATGCCGGGCTCGCAGGTGATAATGTTGCCTGTGCGCAGGGTATATGTACTTCTGGGTGATACCTGCGGGTCTTCGTGTATTTCAATGCCTACACCGTGACCGGTGGAATGTCCGAATGCATCGCCGTAGCCTGCGGCAGATATGATGTTGCGTGCTGCTGCATCAACCTCGGCGGCGGCAACGCCTGCGGCGGCGGTATTAATTGCAGCCTGCTGTGCTTCAAGCACTATGCTGTAAACTTCAGCCATTGTGTCGCTGACTTCGCCTACGGCAACGGTGCGCGTCATATCGCTGTGGTAGCCGTTGACTACCGCGCCGAAATCCATTGTAACGAAATCGCCGAATTCAATTTTTTTGCCGTCAGGCACACCGTGAGGCAGTGAGCCTTTTTTGCCGCTTACAACAATTGTATCAAAGGAAACTGCCTCTGCACCGTTTTTGAGCATAAAGAAATCGAGTGCCAGCGCAACTTCCTTTTCGGTCATGCCGGGCTGAATGTATTTTATAACATGGTTATACGCTTTTTCTGCAATTGCCTGAGCGGCTTTGATGCTGTTGACTTCTTTCTCATTTTTCTGACAGCGCAGGAAACGGATACATTTGTCAAGCCTGCCGTCAAAAAATGTATTAAAACCTTCAGGTTTAAGCATCTTGCCGTATTCTTTAAGACCGTTTATTGTTACATAATCGGCTTCAATTGCAACGCCTGAACAGTTGAATTTTTTAAGGTATTTTACTATCAGCTGTGATTTATCCTTCATCAGCACAACATCGCAGCAGTCAACCGTAGCTTGGGCGGCTTCGATATAGCGGCTGTCCGTCATGAAAACGCTGCCGTTGCGGCTTACTATAAGATAGCCTGAATCGGTAGAAAAACCAGTGAAATATTTAATGTTTACGGGATTAGAAATAATGCCCGCTTCAATATCCTTGGGCAGTATTTTTATAAGTTGTTCAAGCGACATGCTTATTTCTCCCTTCTTCTGCGTTCAAACTCTTCTAAAAATTCTTTTTCGCCTGCGCGGGCTTTTTTGAAATAGAATTTGAACAGCTTTTCGTCCCTTGCTCTGTCGGTAAATACGGCTACAGCACCTGCCGTATTTGCGGCAAGCATATCTGTGCGCAGCTGGTCGCCGACCATGGCAAGGCGGTCTATAGGTAAGCCGAGCTTTTCGGCAGCTTTGAGCAGTCCGTCAGGCTTCGGCTTTTTTGCACTGTATATATAATACTTGATACCGAGCTTTTTTGCAACAGGTATAACACGAAGCGGTATGGCGTTTGAAACAATTGCGGTTTTAATACCCGCACCGTGCATTTTGTCAAGCCATTCTTTAACACCGGGCAGGGGTCGCAGGGTTTCATCGTAAATCAGCGTGTTATCAATGTCGAGCAGCAGCCCGTCAACACCCATTATATTCAATTTTTCAATTGTAATATCGCAAACGCTTTTAAAGCGGTATGCCGGCATATGGCGGTCATCAAGCATAGAAATTTCACCTTAACTAAAGAAATAAGGCGAGCGATAAAAGCCCGCCTTGTAGGTTCTTACTTATACTTGCGCTTACGAGCAGCCTCTGACTTCTTCTTTCTCTTTACAGAAGGCTTTTCATAGTGTTCTCTTTTGCGAACCTCCTGAATAACACCGTCTCTGGAAGTCTGTCTCTTAAATCTTCTGAGTGCGCTGTCCAAGGATTCGTTTTCTTTAACTTCTACTTTGCTCATTGTCTATTCCCTCCCTCCGCGAATTTGCAGGGGCAAATTTCTCATTGTATAGATGACATTATACAACAAGGGAATATTGCTTGTCAATAATTTTTTTATAAAAATTATGTTTAAATTATATCTGCTTAAAACCGATTTTTTTCATGCATTTGTCAAGTGTGCGCTGAGCAAGGCGGGAAGCCTTTTCTGCACCCTTTGCCATGCATTCGTTGAGGTATGCTGTATCGTTGATAAATCGCTTGTAGTTTTCCTGAAGCGGACGAAGCTCTTCAATAACGCTTTCTGCAACGGCAACCTTGAAATCGCCGTAGCCCTTGCCGGCAAATTCGTTTTCGATTTCTTCATAGCTTTTGCCTGTACAGCAGGAGTAGATGGACATAAGGTTGTTTATTCCGTCCTTGCCGTCTGCATAGCGTACGCATGCTTCCGAATCGGTAACTGCGCTCTTGAATTTCTTCATAATCTGCTCCGGAGTGTCAAGCAGCGATACCGATGCCTTGGGGTTGGGGTCGGATTTGGACATTTTGCTTGTGGGGTCCTGAAGTGACATAACCCTTGCACCTGCCTTGCCGATGAACGGCTCGGGTACGGTAAAACACTTGCCATGTACGCCGTTGAAGCGTTCAGCAATGTTGCGGGTAAGCTCAAGGTGCTGCTTCTGGTCAGCACCTACAGGAACAAAGTCGCTCTGGTAAAGCAGAATATCAGCCGCCATAAGTGTGGGGTAGGCAAAAAGACCTAGGTTAATATTATCAGCATGCTTCTGGCTTTTTTCTTTAAATTGAGTCATGCGTGATGCCTCACCGAACTGTGTGTAGCAGTTAAGCAGCCAGCAAAGCTGAGCGTGCTGCGGAACATGGCTCTGCATGAATACTATGCTCTTGTCGGGGTCAAGACCGAGGGAAAGCAAAAGCGCATACATTTCGGTTGACTGCTTGCGGAGCGCGGCAGGCTCCTGACGGACCGTGATTGCGTGCAGGTCGGCAACGCCGAAAAGGCAATCGTAATCCTCGCTCATGCTCTGCCAGTTTTTGAAAGCACCGAGATGGTTGCCGAGTGTGGGCACGGCAGTGGGCTGAATAAGGCTTAATACTCTTTTTTTGCGCTCGGGCGCTGTGTTGTTTTCCATAATATATATCTCCGTAAATTATAGAATGATTTTTAAACAATTAATAATATATTATAACATAATATATCGCATTTTCAAGAGCTTTTTGTATAAACTTTGAGTTTGCAAAAACGGAGAACTGTAGTTGCTTTCAACTTTCCATTATACATTAACAAAAGCCACCGCTTTGGTGGCTTTTGTTGTTTAAACTTCAATTGTAAAATCGGTTGTAGTCCAGGTATAGCCGTATTTTGTGCGCAAGCCGATTGTACCGGGCTTGGTTATTTTACGCACTACCGTCCAGTAGCGCAAGCCGTCATCGCCTATGTAGCTGTTGCTTTGTGTATAGGTCAGCGTATTACCGGACTGGGTTATGAGCTGAACCTTTGCAACCTGCGGGTCGGTTACAACCGTGAATGTGGTGAGATTACCCACCTTTTCGCTTGTAAAGCTGCGGCATTTCGGGGTGTCGAAAACTATTTCAAATTCAATGCCGTTTTTGTTCCACACCCTGCCGTATTTTGTGGCGAGGGTGTATTTGCCCTTATTCAGCGATACGGCAAGAATCCATGTTTCAGTTCCGTCACCGTTGTTAATAATTTCTGCCGCCTGTGAACGGACAAAGGTTGTTGTTGAACCGCTGTCGCGGATAAACTGAACCTTGTCGGCATTTTCTGCTACAGTTATTTTATATTCGCGCTTTTCACGCGCGCAGTAGGCTATATCGCTTACGGGTTCAACGGAAAGCGATGCCGACGCATATTCGCCGTAAGCTGTGCCGCAATGCTCACAAATTGCCTTTGCATTTACGGTTGCGTTGCCGCCGCTGTGTTCGGCATAATTAACTATTTCACCGCACTCGGGGTCGGTACATTCAAGCCAATGCGCAGTTTCGTCAGCACTCCACTTTTCTGCAGGTGTACAGATGTGTTCGGGCTTATTTTCAACCTTAACGGTGCAGGTATCAACAAAGCCGCGTTCAACATGGGTTGCGGTGATTGTTGCTTCACCCTCGGCAAGGGCGGTAATTCTGCCCGAATATGGGTCAACCTTGACTACCTCGGGGTTGCTCGACACATAATCGCACGCCGTCCACACAGCCTCGGCAGGATAAGTTTTCGCTTCAAGGTCAACAACTTCGCCAACTTCAACGCTGACAGAATCACTGTCAAAGGCTATATGGGTTGCGGGTTCAATATAGGTAACATTTAAAGTATAACCTGAATAATATGTTCCGGGGTAATCCTCAAACACCTTTAACCACTCACAATCAGGTGCGCAGGCAACATTTAGCACATGACTTTCTTTTTTTGGATACCATGTTTGACCCGAATCCTCAGAATAATAAAAAGTTCTCCTTACTGTTTCATAAGACAGGATATTTGGAATGTATAATAAACCATTCCAAAATTCTTGGAGCAAATATCTTGTCAATTCTGCATCTCGTGAAGGTGCAACGATTTTATCAGAATTATATCCACTTGAAGCATTTAACATATATGAAAAATAATATGGATCATCATAAACACAATCAGGCAAAATCGTACTATTATTCTTATAATCAATGTAACTTGTATGTACAGATTCAAACGGCGCACCATAAATCATTTTCAAACTTTTGGGGAACTGCCATTCAAAAACATCAAAAGTACGCAAAGCACCGGCACCAATATATTCATAACCTTCCGGAATTACTATTTTTGAAACATTTTTAAGTCCGGGGTCATATTCAAGCGCACCTTCTGAATCTACATATTCATATATATCCGAATATCCGGGACATATTTCGGAAAAAACTTCACCATCGTCATAATAAGCAAAAATCTCGATATTATCGTTAGGAATACCAAGAGATGTTACAGGATATCCACCCAAAAAAGAAGGAAACACATATGTTATTTTGTCGGGACCGGTAAAGCGAGTAAGAATATGAATTATTGATGCTTCATTATCATTAACAACATAATAATACCATGAACCGTCAACTGTTTCCTTATAGTAGTCGGTTATGCCATGTGATTTAAAATATCGCATTAATTCGGTATCAGTCTCCGCGCTTGCATAACACACGGTGCTGAACAGTAACGCAATGACCAAAAGAATTGAAGTTAAGCATTTTTTAAAATTTGACATAACCGACACTCCTTAAATTATTCTCGCATTAAAGTTTTTAACTTTGTTATTGGGCTATCAGTAGTTGCTTTTCTGTCAATCAGGGGACGGTTCTATGATTGACCGCAACACATATTCTTCTTATCTAAAGAATAGCATTACAGAACAAGGTTGTCAACCAAAACAAAAGAGCCGTACCGGTAGGGGCGATTCATGAATCGCCCGCCGTAAAAGCGATATGACGGTACAAACGGGCAATTCGTGAATTGCCCCTACAATGCGCATAAAATCAACAGTTTTTTTAATTTCGGAGTGAAGCGACCGTTATTTTTGCAGTTTCAATGTTTTTATTTTTTATTCAAAAAAGCTACTGTCCGCGGGCAGTAGCTTTTTTCATTTAAACTTCAATTGTAAAATCGGT
>JAFQBE010000046.1 GCA_017416765.1 Clostridia bacterium | reverse complement strand
TGAGGTTGCGGAGCTTATCTGTCTTGGCTACACTAACAAGGATATTGCAAAAACCCTTGTCATTTCCGAGCATACCGTGAAGGATTATGTAAAAGATATTTATTATACTCTGGCGGTTCACAGCCGTTTGGAGCTTGCCGCACTTGTAAACAATTACCGCTTGGCAAACAAAAAATAACAAATTGAAGTCAGTGCAGATGTTGAAGCTGAATCCGCTCTCTCTGTTCTTTCAAAGAGAGAGCTTAAGGTTGTTGACCTTATTGCCGGCGTCTACAGTAACGCAGACATTGCAAAAATACTGTTTATTTCAGTTCATACCGTCAATGACCACACAAAAAATATCTACCGCAAACTGAACGTTCACAGCAGATATGAACTCACGGCACTTGTCAATAAAATAATAATCAAAAAATAAACCAACAACAAAGCCTGTGGCTTTTTCTTGATTTGGATATCTGATTACAGAAAACCACAAAACCGCATGCTGAGGGATACGGGTCTACGGTAGAGACCTCTGCAAAGCAGAAGCACCGACCGAGCCGGCAGGCAAGACCAAGTCCTTCTGCCCCTGCCAAGCAAAAAATCCGCATGAATCCTTGATTCTTGCGGGTTTTTCCTTTTTCTTTTTATGCGATCTACGGTTCGCTAAACCACACTTTGATGCTCAAATCGAGCATCAATTTCCCAGCTGTTTCGTTCTGTTCACAATGTTTCCGTCTGGTAATTTGTACTATTGTGCTTTCCCTCTGTTGGTGGTATAATATATCAAAAATTCCGACAATTTAATTGATTTGGAGAAAGATTATAATGCTAAGCCCAAGAATTGAAACAGACAGACTTATTTTAAGACGATACAAAGAAAGCGATATCGATGCTATCTATGAAATCATAACTGATGAAAGATTAGCAAAATATATCAAATATCCTGCTTTGACAAAAGATGAAGAGTTGGAATGTATCAGAAAATGGATAAGCGAAGCTGACGAGAATAAATACGAAAAGTGGGTTATGGAATTGAAATCCACGGGTGAAGTTGTCGGTAATATAGATGTTAATACCGTTATTAAGAAACACAATTATTGCAATGTAGGATATACAGTACGATATAACTATTGGGGCAATGGTTATGCTGCTGAAGCATTAAAAGCAGTTGCAGACCATTTGCTAAATAACCGTGGTTATTACTTGGTTGAATGTTCCTGCAATGAGCTTAATGTGCAGTCATTCAGAGTTATGGAAAAAGCAGGATTCACAAAAGATGGTTTTATTGCGAATAGACGATTAAACAAAGACGGAAAATATTCCGGTGTTGTATATTACAGTAAAGTCAGATAAATGTATGGCGACGCTGATTTTATAAACGTTTCCGATAAAAATCCATGTATGTTTTTTAGTAATAGTAGAAAAAGCCATATAAGTTGATTATACATAAAAGAAAGGTGTAATATTTTTGCTTTATATTACACCGAATAAAGCCAGTGGCTTTTTCTTGATTTGGATATCTGCTGACAGAAAACCACAAAACCGCGTGCCGAGGGGTGCGGGTCTCCGGTGGAGACCTCTGCGAAGCAGAAGCACCGACCGAGCCGGCAGGCGAGACCAAGTCCTTCTGCCCCTGCCAGAGAAGATAAATCCGAACTCAATTGCCGTTTCAGGCGATGTGTTCGGATTTATTGTTTTGCGAATATTATATTTTACTCTATGATTTCCCAGCCGTCTTTTATGATATTTTCGTCATCGTCAAGCTCAACTATGTGGCGGTAACGGTTGCCGTCTGTACCTGTAGCAGTACCATCGGAATAGCCCATTATAAAAACTCCGTTTTCAAGCTTTGCAATATATTCATGCGTTGAATCGAAAAATACACTTTTTAATAGCATAATATCACGCTCTCTGTTGTTTTGTGATATTATTTCACATTTTTCGACAGATGTCAATGCTTTAGTGGAAAATAATATTAAAAATACATCATTAAAAGTTTATAATTAAAAAACAGTCACTTGTTTATTGATTTTAATTTGCAGAAGTGATAAAATCAGAATATGAGGTGATGAAAATGACAGACAGTAAAATGAAAAAGGTTTATACTTGGCTATGGGGCATAATAGCCGCGGTTTACGGACTGTGGATGGCGCTTTTTATGAGCTGGGATCAGTATCCGTATATTATTCCGACTGATGCGGATATGCAGTTGCCGGCCGAAGCGTTTGTAGCAAAGTTTGACGGTATGCTTTATGAGCCGTTATATCCCAATGCTTTGGTTTTCTGGCTTTGGGTAGTTGCTTCAACTGTATTGTTGGTTTGCTATGCTCTGTTTATCAGAAAAATTCTTTTTGGCAAGGAAATTACAAAGCTTACGACTGTTTTTTGTATGGTTAATCTTTTAGCAGGTTTTGCTTTTATTACCTGGTACGGCTTTTTGAGCTTTCCCGAACAGTTCGGCAACATTTTAACCGATGTTACCGCAAGTATGTTGGGACTGCGTTATCCCTGGTATTTCAAGGCATGGGGCGTGCTGGCTTCGCTTTCAATTTTTACAAACACCATTTATATGTACCGCAAGAATAATTATAAAGGAAAAGCTGGCGTAATTGTTACTTCGCTCGGTTGTGCGGCGATTTTTGTTACAATAAATGTGCCGTCTGCTGGGCTTGACCTTGTTATGACGGCGCGATGCCTCAGCCACTGGGCTACAGCACTTATATTTGCTTTTCTTGGTGCGGCAGGTGTTATAATTTTCCTTTTTCATAAGTGCAGAGAGAAGGACAAGAAATACATAATTGCAACCGTTATTTTTATTGCTGTTCTTCTGCTTATGCTTGTGCTGCTTGTAACGGTAGGCAAAAGTGCTTTTATTGAAAACCTTCCAATGTGGGTTGCATACGCGCTGCTGTTTATAATTAATTTTACATCTTTCTTCGATAAGAAAGAGAAAAAAGGAATTAAAGAAACTGTAAACGCTTGAACATAACAACAACCCCCGAACCACGTGAACTGCTCCAAATTGTGCGGACAGTACAAAAAGCCCCCTAAGGCAGAAATATTTAATTAAGCGGTAAACTGACTTCGTTTTTCAAGCGGGGTCAGTTTTGTTTTAAGTTGAATTCGTTGATTGTTGTAGAAATAGATA
>JAFQBE010000014.1 GCA_017416765.1 Clostridia bacterium | reverse complement strand
TGATATAGTCGGCGTGGCCGGGGCAGTCAACGTGAGCGTAGTGACGTGTTTCTGTTTCGTACTCAACGTGAGCTGTGTTGATTGTGATACCGCGCTCTCTTTCTTCGGGAGCCTTATCGATGTTTGCATAATCAACGAAGTCTGCCTGACCCTTGGAAGCAAGTGTCTTTGTGATAGCAGCTGTAAGAGTGGTCTTACCATGGTCAACGTGACCGATGGTACCAATGTTTACGTGGGGTTTGGTTCTTTCGAATTTTGCCTTTGCCATTGGAAATTTCCTCCTTTGTGGAAATAATAATTATTTTTTTAGATTTCTGCATATAGCAGTTTCATTTTAACAAGTCTTGCACAGAAATGCAAGTGTTTTGTTCAAAAATTTAGGCTAAAACGCTTAGTTAGATGATCTTTCCTTAACAATCTGCTCGGAAATTGACTTCGGAACCTGCTCATAGTGGCTGGGTTCCATAGCGTACTGACCGCGGCCCTGTGTCTTGGAACGGAGGTCTGTAGCATAACCGAACATTGATGAAAGGGGAACAAAAGCGTTAACCTGTGTTGTGCCGGGACGTGTTTCCATACCCTGCATTGTACCGCGGCGTGAGTTAACATCACCGATAACATCGCCAAGGTATTCGTCCGGAACGATGATAGCAAGCTTCATCATGGGCTCCATAAGGATGGGAGATGCTTTACGCATAGCTTCCTTGAATGCCATTGAACCTGCAATCTTGAAGGCCATTTCAGAGGAGTCAACCTCATGATATGAACCGTCGTAAAGTGTAACCTTTACGTCAACAACGTTGTAGCCTGCAAGTACACCGGACTGCATAGCGCCCTTGATACCTGCTTCTGTCGGACCGATGTATTCCTTGGGAATAGAGCCGCCGACAACAGCGTTGACAAATTCGTAGCCCTTTCCGGGGTTGGGCTCGATCTTAATTTTAACATGGCCGTACTGACCGCTACCGCCGGACTGACGCTTGTACTTAGTATCCTGGTCAGCTGCAACGGTAATTGTTTCTCTGTAAGCAACCTGAGGCTTACCTACGTTAGCTTCAACCTTGAATTCACGAAGAAGTCTGTCAACGATAATTTCGAGGTGAAGTTCACCCATACCGGCGATGATAGTCTGACCTGTTTCTTCGTCAGTATAGCACTTGAAGGTCGGGTCTTCTTCTGCCAGCTTCTGAAGAGCAATACCCATCTTTTCCTGGCCTGCTCTTGTTTTGGGTTCGATAGCGACACGGATAACGGGTTCCGGGAATTCCATGGATTCAAGGATAACCGGATGGTTCTTATCGCAAAGTGTGTCACCTGTTGTTGTATTCTTGAGACCGACAACAGCTGCGATATCGCCTGCGTAGCAGCATTCGATTTCTTCACGCTTGTTGGAGTGCATCTGAAGGATACGACCCATACGCTCGTTCTGACCCTTTACAGAGTTGTAAACGGTTGAGCCTGCGTCGATCTTACCTGAATATACTCTGAAGAAGCAAAGCTTACCAACGAAGGGGTCTGTTGCAATCTTGAAAGCAAGAGCTGCAAAGGGTTCTTCATCGGAAGAATGTCTTACTTCTTCCTCTTCTGTGTCGGGGTTTACGCCCTTGATAGCCTCAACATCTGTGGGGGCGGGCATATAGTCGATAATAGCGTCGAGAACCTGCTGAACACCCTTGTTACGGTAGGATGTACCGCAAACAACGGGAACCATATCGTTGTTGATGGTAGCCTTACGGATGCAAGTTTTGATTTCTTCAACAGTGAGTTCTTCACCCTCGAAGAATTTTTCCATAAGTGCATCGTCCTGCTCTGCAACCTTTTCGATGAGTTCATCGTGGTACTGCTGAGCAAGCTCCATCATGTCTTCCGGAATGGGTTCAATTCTCTCATCAAGACCCTTGTCATCATAGTAGACAAAAGCACGCATTTCTACAAGGTCAATCATGCCCTTGAAGTTGGATTCAGAACCGATGGGGAGCTGAATCGGGACAGCATTACACTTAAGTCTGTCCTTAATCATAGCAAGAACATTGTAGAAGTCTGCACCTGTGATGTCCATTTTGTTGACATAGATCATTCTGGGTACGCGGTACTTATCTGCCTGACGCCAAACAGTCTCAGACTGGGGCTCAACGCCGCCCTTAGCGCACATAACAGTAACTGAACCGTCGAGAACTCTGAGTGAACGCTCAACCTCAACTGTGAAGTCAACGTGACCGGGAGTGTCGATGATGTTAACTCTGTGGTTCTTCCAGAAGCAAGTTGTAGCAGCAGATGTGATAGTGATACCACGCTCCTGCTCCTGCTCCATCCAGTCCATTGTAGCAGTACCGTCGTGAGTCTCACCGATTTTGTGAGTCTTACCGGTGTAGAAAAGAATACGCTCGGTAGTAGTTGTTTTACCGGCATCGATGTGAGCCATGATACCGATATTTCTGGTCATTTCCAAAGATACCTGTCTAGGCATATTTTCCTCCGTAGGGTGGCGAGTGTAATCCGAACCCGTTTTTTACGAGCAGATTTCCGCCATCTCATCGTTAAAATACTTGTAAATCCGTCAGGATTTACTGCGTTTTGTGCCTCGATATGCCAAAAATCTTCTTCGTAAAAAATCCACGACCCAAAAGTGCGAATTTTTGATGGATTTTTGGATGCTGAGGATGCCGGCAGGCTGTCGCCTTTCAAATCCGAAACGCCAAAAAGCCGCAAAAATTTACGCTTTTGGGCGAGTTCAGATTATACTCGACACCCTATGCTGCGCAATCGGGGTTACGCTGATAATAATAGATTTCTGTTAAAAAGATTACCAACGGAAATGTGAGAAAGCCTTGTTTGCTTCTGCCATCTTGTGGGTATCTTCTCTCTTCTTGAATGCAGAACCTGTTTCGTTTACTGCGTCGAGGATTTCATTTGCAAGTCTTTCCTTCATTGTTCTTTCAGAACGCTGACGGCTGTAAAGTGTGATCCAGCGCAGACCGAGGGTCTGTCTTCTTTCGGGGCGTACTTCCATGGGAACCTGGTAAGTTGCACCACCTACACGGCGAGCCTTAACTTCGAGAACGGGCATTACATTTTCCATAGCTGCCTCGAAAACTTCAAGGGGCTCCTTGCCTGTTTTTTCCTTAACGATATCGAATGCGTCGTAAACAATTTTCTGAGCGACACCCTTCTTACCGTCGTACATTACACTGTTGATAAGGCGTGTAACGAGTTTTGAGTTGTAAAGCGGATCGGGCAAAACATCACGTTTTGCAATCTGGCCTCTTCTTGGCACTTCGCTTCCCTCCTTCATAAATATAATGATATCATAGGTACTCGAGTGACAAAATCCCGTGGCGCCAATGAGAGAGGCATATATCTATATAATATACACTCTCGCATTGTTGCACTCAGCATGCGGCTGAGCGCAGCCTGCTAAGAAGATTTTTGTCTTTTAAGTGTTTTCCGTATTCACCGTTGAACAGGAAAATTATTTTTTGGCTGCCTTAGGACGCTTTGCACCGTACTTGGAACGGGACTGCATTCTTCCGTTAACACCCTGGGTATCGAGTGAACCGCGGATGATGTGGTAACGAACACCGGGAAGGTCCTTAACACGGCCGCCACGAATGAGAACAACGCTGTGTTCCTGCAGGTTGTGACCAACACCGGGAATGTAAGCGGAAACTTCGATACCGTTTGTAAGACGTACTCTTGCAATCTTACGGAGTGCGGAGTTGGGCTTCTTGGGTGTTGCGGTCTTAACTGCTGTGCAAACGCCTCTCTTCTGCGGAGAATCCTTATCGGTCATAACATTCTTGTGGGAGTTGAGACCCTTCAAGAGAGCAGGAGCCTTCGGCTTCTTTTCGATAGTTTCTCTGCCGTTGCGAACGAGCTGATTAAAGGTAGGCAACAGTTGACATCTCCTTTCTTGTGAATTTTATATAAAAAAGCCTTTTGCAAGTCGGCCCGTTTTGTGCGGACCGACCTGCATGCTTCTTCATCATGGCACAGTTATTAATTTTAACATTAATAACCGTATTTTGTCAACACTTTTCACAAAGTTTTCAATAAAAGTTTGTGAATAAAGCCAAAAGCTTATTCAGCGGATTCGAGAGAAATTTCTTCATCACCGGAGGCTGTTGAATAAATTTCAACATCGCTGTAGCACTTCATACCTGTACCTGAGGGCAGAAGCTTACCGATGATAACGTTTTCTTTAAGACCCATGAGGTTGTCTGTCTTGCCCTTGATTGCTGCATCCGTAAGAACTCTTGTTGTTTCCTGGAAGGATGCGGCGGACATGAACGAATCCGTTGCAAGAGATGCCTTTGTAATACCGAGAAGCATTGTTGTGCCGCTTGCTTCGCGGAGCTTTTCGCCCGTTTCCTTTTCAAGGTTGCGGATTTTGTTGTTTGCATCAATGATTTCGCGTGCATCAACAGTTGAGCCGGGAAGAAGGTTTGTATCGCCTTCATCAACAACTCTTGTCTTTCTCATCATCTGGCGAACGATAACTTCGATATGCTTATCGTTGATATCAACACCCTGACCGCGGTATGTGCGCTGAACTTCCTTGATAAGGTAATCATGAACAGCTTCAACACCGAGAACAGCAAGAATATCATGCGGGTTGCGTGAACCTTCTGTGATATCTGCGCCCTTTTCGATGTGCTGACCCTCTTCAACGCATACACGCAGACCGTAAGTGATAAGGTAGCTGCGTTCTTCGCCTGTTTCTTCATTCTTGACAACAACATACTGGCTGTTCTTGACCTTCTGAAGTGAAACAGTACCGCTGATTTCGCTGATGATGGCGAGAGTCTTGGGCTTGCGGGCTTCAAAGAGTTCTTCAACTCTGGGAAGACCCTGTGTAATATCGGCCTGAGAAGCAACACCACCGGTGTGGAATGTTCTCATTGTAAGCTGTGTACCGGGTTCACCGATGGACTGTGCGGCAATGATACCGACTGCTTCACCAACTGTTACGGGGTCGCCCGTTGCAAGGTTGGAGCCGTAGCACTTGATACATACGCCGTGTTCAGCCTCGCAGGTGAGCAGTGAACGAATCTTGATTTTTGCCTTTTCGCCTTCGGGAGTGTGAGCGCGTACATAAGCGGCAACGCGTTTTGCATCGTCATCGCTCATCATATGGTCACAGCTCATTACAAGCTCGCCTGTTTCTTCGTTTACGAGGTTTTCAAGCAGATATCTGCCGGAGAGACGCTCGGAAAGGTCTTCAATGACTCTGTGTCCGTCATCAATATCGTAAACATATACACCGTCGTGACAGTGACAATCCTCTGTGTGGATGATAACATCCTGTGAAACGTCAACAAGACGGCGGGTCAGGTAACCGGAGTCAGCTGTACGAAGAGCTGTATCGGCAAGACCCTTACGTGCACCACGGGAAGAAATGAAGTATTCGAGAATGTTAAGACCTTCTCTGTAGTTTGCACGAATCGGAACTTCGATTGTCTTACCTGCTGTGTTAGCGATAAGACCGCGCATACCTGCAAGCTGACGAAGCTGTGAATCGTTACCACGGGCACCGGAATCAAGCATCATGTTAATCGGGTTATAGGGATTGAAGCCTTCTTTAAGAGCCTTAGCAACCTTATTAGTACATTCTTCCCATGTTTCGATAACATCCTTGGAGCGCTTTTCGTTACTGATAAGACCCTTTCTGTACTTCTTGGTAATCTTATCAATCTTTGCTTCAGCTTCTGCAAGGTAATCTGCCTTCTGCTGCGGAATTGTAGCATCGAAAACAGAAACTGTAAGACCGGCTATTGTGGAATACTTATAGCCCTGTGCCTTGATTTTATCAAGAACCTCTGCGGTGACAGCTGTGCCGTGAACCTTGATACAGCTTTCGATAACCTTACCGAGGTTCTTCTTCTTAGCAACCATGCTTACGGCATCCTTGAATGCCTTATCGTCATCCATTATTGCATCAAAATCTATATCGCTGATATCACCGAATTCGAGCTTGAACATATTTTCGGGGTCGGAACGGTCTACCCAGCCGAGGTCCTGCGGAATGGGGTCATTGAAAATAACACGACCGAGTGTTGTCTGCAGGAACTTTGTGTAAACCTTGCCGTTTACTTCCTTGGTCATGCGAATCTTGATGATTGCGTGAAGAGTGATATCACCTTCATCGTAAGCCATCATAGCTTCGTTGACATCGCGGAATACTTTGCCGTGACCCTTGTCGTTCTTCTTAACAAGAGTGATATAGTAAGAACCGAGAACCATGTCCTGTGTGGGAACGGCAACGGGCTTACCGTCTGACGGCTTGAGGAGGTTGTTTGCAGCAAGCATGAGGAAGCGAGCCTCTGCCTGTGCTTCTGCTGAAAGCGGTACGTGAACAGCCATCTGGTCACCGTCGAAGTCAGCGTTGAAAGCTGTACATACGAGCGGATGAAGCTTGATTGCTCTGCCTTCAACAAGTACCGGTTCGAAAGCCTGAATACCGAGTCTGTGAAGGGTGGGAGCACGGTTAAGCATAACCGGATGGTCCTTGATTACGATTTCGAGTGCATCCCATACTTCGGGGTTTGCACGCTCAACCATCTTTCTTGCAGTTTTGATATTGAGAGCAACCTTTGTTTCAAAAAGGCGCTTCATAACGAAGGGCTTGAAGAGTTCAAGTGCCATTTCCTTGGGAAGACCGCACTGATAAATCTTCAGTTCGGGACCGACAACGATAACCGAACGGCCTGAGTAGTCAACACGCTTACCGAGAAGGTTCTGACGGAAGCGGCCCTGCTTACCCTTGAGCATATCGGAAAGAGATTTGAGCGGACGGTTGCTGGGACCTGTTACGGGTCTGCCGCGTCTGCCGTTGTCAATAAGGGCATCAACAGCTTCCTGAAGCATTCTCTTTTCGTTGCGTACGATGATATCGGGTGCGCCGAGTTCAAGGAGCTTCTTCAAACGGTTGTTTCTGTTGATAACTCTTCTGTAAAGGTCATTAAGGTCTGATGTTGCAAATCTGCCGCCGTCAAGCTGAACCATGGGACGGATATCAGGCGGAAGAACGGGAATAACATCAAGAATCATCCACTCGGGCTTATTGCCTGACTGCTTGAAGGCTTCAACAACTTCAAGTCTTTTAAGGATTCTTGCCTTTTTCTGACCGTTGGACTTCATGAGTTCATCACGGAGTTCTGAATTAAGTTCATCAATATCAATTTCGGCAAGCAGTTCTTTGATTGCCTCCGCACCCATACCTGCGCGGAATTCATCGCCGTACTTTTCACGCCAGTCGGCATATTCCTTTTCGGTAAGTGTCTGGTACTTTCTTAAAGGAGTGATGCCGGGATCGATAACGATATACATTGCAAAGTAGAGAACCTTTTCAAGGTTTCTCGGAGATATATCGAGGATAAGACCCATTCTTGAAGGGATACCCTTGAAATACCAGATGTGAGAAACGGGAGCTGCAAGCTCAATGTGACCCATTCTTTCACGGCGAACCTTAGCCTTGGTGATTTCAACACCGCAGCGTTCACAGACCTTGCCCTTGTAGCGGATTCTCTTATACTTACCGCAATGGCACTCCCAGTCTTTCATGGGACCAAAGATTCTCTCGCAGAAAAGACCGTCTCTTTCCGGCTTGAGAGTTCTGTAGTTGATTGTTTCGGGCTTCTTGACCTCACCGTGGGACCAGTTTCTGATTTTATCCGGCGAGGCAAGAGCTATCTGTATCGATTCAAAGGTGATTTCGTTTGTATTATTATCCATTAAAACGACCTCTTTCTTACATTATTTTTGAAGACGGATTCCGATTAGTCTTCGTAGTTGTCAAGTTCTGCTTCTTCATCGCCGGGATATTCGAGCTCATCTGCCCAATCGCCGTCGTCATCATCTTCATCAGAAGCCATACCGTCTTCAAATATGCTCTCGCCTTCCTGTGAATAACCCTGTGCGTCGCCTGCATCGTTTATTGTTGAGAAGGCTTCGCTGTCAACAATGTGAAGACCGACATCATCATCGTCGAAGGACTGTCTGAGGTCGATTTCGTTCTTCGCGCCGTCAAGTACCTTGACATCAAGGCCGAGAGCCTGAAGCTCTTTAACAAGAACCTTGAAGGATTCGGGTACGCCGGGCTTGGGAACGTTGAGACCCTTGACGATAGCCTTGTAAGTGTTTACACGGCCGACAACATCGTCCGACTTGACTGTAAGGATTTCCTGAAGGGTATAAGCTGCACCGTAAGCCTCCAGTGCCCAAACTTCCATTTCACCGAAACGCTGACCGCCGAACTGGGCTTTACCGCCGAGGGGCTGCTGAGTGATGAGTGAGTACGGACCTGTGGAACGTGCGTGAATCTTATCGTCAACAAGGTGGAGAAGCTTGAGGTAGTACATAACACCGACTGTTACGGGGTTATCGAACTTCTTACCGGTTCTGCCGTCTGTAAGGATTGACTTACAGTCGTCACGAAGCTGGAATACCTTTGTTTCGTCAAACTCTTCACCCTTTGCGGCTGCTCTTTCTCTTGCATCGTCCATAAGCTTCTTGTTTGCCATCTTGAAGGCTTCAACGATATCGGTTTCGTCTGCACCGTCGAATACGGGAGTCATAACCTTAATACCCATTGAGCGTGCGGCAAAGCCGAGGTGAACCTCGAGAACCTGACCGATGTTCATACGGCTGGGAACGCCGAGGGGGTTAAGAACGATATCAAGCGGAGTACCGTCGGGCAGGAAGGGCATATCCTCCTGCGGGAGTATTCTGGAAACAACACCCTTGTTACCGTGGCGACCTGCCATCTTATCGCCGACAGAGAGCTTTCGCTTCTGAGCAATGTAGCAGCGTACAACCTTGTTAACGCCGGGGCTGAGTTCATCGCTGTTTTCACGGGTGAATACTTCTACATCAACAACGATACCGTATTCGCCGTGAGGTACGCGCAAGGAAGTATCGCGGACTTCTCTTGCCTTTTCGCCGAAGATTGCACGGAGCAGTCTTTCTTCGGCTGTCAGCTCGGTTTCACCCTTGGGTGTTACCTTACCGACAAGAATGTCGCCGGAGTGAACCTCGGCACCGATGCGGATAATGCCTTCTTCATCAAGGTCTTTGAGTGCATCGTCACCTACGTTGGGGATATCTCTTGTGATATCTTCCGGACCGAGCTTTGTATCGCGTGCTTCAAGCTCATATTTTTCAATATGGATTGAAGTATAAACGTCATTTCTTACAAGCTTTTCGTTGACAAGAACAGCGTCTTCGTAGTTGTAGCCTTCCCATGTCATGAAGCCGATAAGGGCATTCTTACCAAGGCTGATTTCACCGAGGTCTGTCGCAGGACCGTCTGCAATAACTTCTCTGTATTCAACACGCTGACCTGACTTGACAATCGGGCGCTGGTTTACGCAGGTACCCTGGTTGGAACGCTGGAACTTGATGAGCTCGTATGTGTCAACCTCGCCTGCATCTGTGAGGATTTCAATTCTGTCTGCGCTGACATAGGTAACCGTACCTGCATTTCTTGCGATAAGTGCAACACCTGAGTCAACCGCAGCCTTGTATTCCATACCTGTAGCAACGATGGGGGCGTCTGTTTTGAGAAGCGGAACAGCCTGCTTCTGCATGTTTGAACCCATGAGCGCACGGTTGGCGTCATCGTTTTCAAGGAAGGGAATCATAGCTGTTGCAACGGAAACAACCATCTTGGGAGAAACGTCCATGTAATCAACACGGCTTGTTTCAATATCAAGGAATTCATCGCGGTGACGTGCGTTAACACGCGGATTCTTGAAGCGGTTGTTTTCATCAAGCGGTTCGTTAGCCTGTGCAACGATATAGTTATCTTCAACATCGGCTGTCATGTAAACAACCTCGTCGGAAACAATGCCTGTTTCCTTGTCTACCTTGCGGTAGGGAGATTCAATGAAGCCGTATTCGTTGATTTTAGCGAAAGTAGCAAGGTAAGAGATAAGACCGATGTTCGGACCTTCGGGAGTTTCAATGGGACACATACGGCCGTAGTGGCTGTAGTGAACGTCACGGACTTCGAAGCCTGCACGGTCACGGGAAAGACCGCCGGGACCGAGAGCGGAAAGACGGCGCTTATGTGTAAGCTCACCGAGGGGGTTGGTCTGATCCATGAACTGTGAAAGCGGTGAAGAACCGAAGAACTCCTTAACAGCAGCAACTACGGGGCGGATGCTGATAAGAGCCTGAGGAGTCATCTTGTCGCTGTCCTGAGCCTGGATTGTCATACGCTCGCGGACAACGCGCTCCATACGGGTCATACCGATTCTGAACTGGTTCTGGAGAAGCTCGCCTACGCAGCGGATGCGTCTGTTGCCGAGGTGGTCGATATCATCCTTAGTGCCTACGCCGTTAGCAAGGCAGTTGAGATAGTTGATGGATGCGAAGATATCATCGCGTACGATATGCTTGGGAATAAGGTCATCGCAGTGTGCAAAGAGCTGTTCGAGAATTTCGTCATCACTCCAGCCGTTTTCTGCTGCTGCATCAACAAGCTCTTTAAGGGGAGCAAAGCTGACCTTTTCGTTGATAGCTGCTTCTTCAAGCTGTTCCTTGGTGAACTGCGGGAAGTATGTGCCGATATCAACCATACCGTTTGAGATAACGCAGAGCTTTGTGCCTTCAAGGTCGATGTATGCCTTTTTGACACCTGCCTGCTCGATTTCGTATGCCTTTTCCTTTGTGATGAGTTCGCCTTCTTCGCAAAGGAGCTCGCCTGTTGCGGGGCTGATAATCATCTCTGCAGCGCGGTAGCCTGCGATTCTGTCGGAAATTGCAAGCTTCTTGTTGTACTTGTAACGACCGACTCTGGAAATATCGTATCTGTGGGGATCAAAGAAAAGGGCATCAAGCTGTGACTGTGCGGTTTCGAGCGTGGGCGGCTCACCGGGACGCAGCTTACGGTAAACTTCAAGCAGTGCTTCCTCTGCATTCTGCTTTTCGTCCTTTTCAAGGGTTGCGTTAAGGCGGATATCATCACCGAACATATCGATGATATCATCGTTTGTACCAAGACCTAAATCAGTGCCGCAGAAGAGTGCGCGGATAAAGGTTGTGATGAAGATTTTTCTGTTCTTGTCGATACGGACATAGTACAGATCGTTCTGGTCAGTTTCAAATTCGAGCCACGCGCCTCTGTTGGGTATAATCTGAGCCTTGTAAAGCTCCTTACCGACCTTATCGTGGTCGATATCGAAGTATACGCCGGGTGAACGGACGAGCTGTGAAACAATAACGCGCTCTGCACCGTTGATAACAAAGGTACCGCTGTCCGTCATAATCGGGAAATCGCCCATGAAAACTTCGTTTTCTTTGATTTCGCCTGTTTCCTTATTGTAAAGTCTTGCTGTGACACGCATCGGTGCTGCGTAAGTAGCGTCGCGCTCCTTGCACTCCTTGATGGTGTACTTGGGCTTGTCGTCCATCTTGAAATCGATGAAGGAAAGCTCAAGGTTGCCCGTGTAATCAGTGATTGTGTCGATATCACGGAAAACTTCCTTCAGACCCTTATCGAGGAACCACTGATAAGAGTTTTTCTGAATTTCGATGAAGTTGGGCATTTCCATGACTTCGTTGATCCTGCTGTAGCTCAATCTTTCGATTTTGCCGTGCTTGACCATTTGGGCTGCTTTTGCCATAGGCAAATCACTCCATTCTTATATAAAGTAACCGGGGAGAAAATTAACCGAATTTTGTTCGCCTTTTTGTGCATTTTTACCAACGGATTTTCCGCTGTTTTTGCCGAAGACGATATAAATCCATTTTATGGTGATTAAGTATTTTACAGCATTTATACAAGCTTGTCAAGCCTTTTTTCAGCGGTTTTTTAAAGTTTTTTTGTGAAATTTTGCGTTTTTGTGCTTTTTCAGAAAAATCTTGCCTCCCTGCCCCGTAAAATCAAAAAAGCACACTTTGCCCTTATATCGCCGTTTTTGCGCGATACACGAGGGTGAGTGTGCTTAAAATTATTTTGTTTATTTTTAACCTATATGGTTAAGAAAAGCCTTTGTGCGTTCCGACTGCGGGTTGTCAAACACCTGTTCGGGTGAGCCATGCTCTTCGATAACACCGTCTGCCATGAAGATTACTTCATCAGAAACGCCGCGGGCAAATTCCATTTCGTGCGTTACCACAACCATTGTGCAGCCCGAATTTTTGAGTCCCTTTATTACATTGAGAACCTCAACGGTAAGCTCGGGGTCAAGCGCAGAAGTAGGCTCATCAAAAAAGAGAATTTTCGGATTGAGTGCCAACGCACGCGCAATTGCAACACGCTGCTGCTGACCGCCCGAAAGCTCACAGGGGTAGCTGTTGATTTTATCGGAAAGGTTTACCTTTTCAATAAAGTCTTTTGCGACAGCTTCAATTTCAGCGTGAATCTGCTTTTTATTTTTCTTATAGTCGGGGCGATCCTTTGCCTGCAGCTCCATAGCAAGGGTTACATTTTTAAGAACATTGTGCTGCGGAAAAAGGTGGAACTGCTGAAAAACAAGCCCGACATTGAGCTGATTTATACGCTTCTGTTCTTTTGTCAGCTTCTGTGCGGAATCGGAATCAAATATAGTGCTGCCGTCAACGGTAATTTTACCGGAATCGGCTGTTTCAAGCGAGTTGATACAACGAAGCAGGGTTGTTTTACCGCTGCCGGAAGAACCGATAATTGAAAGAACCTGACCCTTTTCAAGCGTAAAGGATATATCCTTGAGAACCTCTACCCTGCCGAAGCTCTTTTTAAGGTTTTTTACTTCAAGTATTGCCATTCTTCACACCGCCTTAACTCTTGAAATAATCCATCTTCTTTTCTATCTTGCCGAATACAACCGTCAGCAAACCGGAGAAGATAAGGTAGAACAGACCCGAATAGAGAAGCGGCCAGAGCAGACCATTGAACTTGATAAAGCTCTGTGCGTTCCATACTATTTCGTAAACAGCTATTGTACGGGCAAGCGATGTATCCTTGACAAGGGTGATGATTTCGTTACCCATAGGCGGAATGATACGCTTGATAACCTGGAAAAGAATAACGCGGAAAAAGGTCTGCGTTTTTGTCATACCGAGAACCTGGCACGCTTCATACTGACCCTTTGATATGCTTTCGATACCGCCGCGGTAAATTTCGGAAAAGTAGCAGGCATAGTTGATAACAAACGCAACTATAACTGCAGTAAAGCGGTCAAAGCCCGTCCATGTGGCAACCCACTGAATTATTGCGTTACTGCTGTTCAAATCCTGTGCAGCTGCGGCAATAAGACCGGGACCGTAGAAAACAACAATAAGCTGTAAAAGCAGCGGTGTACCGCGGATAATCCACACAAGGGTTTTTGAAACCCATTTTATCGGTGCAATTCTGCTCATTGAGCCGAAAGCAATTACCAGACCGAGAGGTATGGCAAACAGCAGCGTAAGCCCGAATATTTCAACTGTTTTGGCAAAGCCCTCAAGCAGGCTTGACGTAACCGTCCAGAACATTTAACATCTACTCCGTTTCATTTTACTGAGAAATAATCACAAGAATTTTTATAATCATTTCTCAGCAAATGATTATATTAAAGGTTTTTTTATTTACATCTGATTCCGCCATGGATGCAATTACATCCTTTATAAAACTAATCAATAGGCGGCATTGTATGCAAGCGCGCAAAACGGCAGAAGACTCAGAACATGAGCCTTCTGCCCGCGAGTTTTAAAGGGAAATCAAGCGTTACTGCTTATTTAACAAGTGTAAGCTCATACTTTTCTGCAAGAAGGTCAAGTGTACCGTCTGCAATAAGCTCGTCAGTAATTTCGTTAATCTTTGCGCAAAGGTCGGAATCAACACGGCAGCCTACACCGTAGAATTCTTCGTTGAGAACTACAGCCTGTGCAAGGTCATCATAGCTTGTGCCTTCGCCTGTCATGGAGTTAGCCATTGTGATGTCGATGATGCAAGCATCTGCCTTACCTGCTTCAACCTCAAGAAGAGCATCAGACTGATACTGAAGACCTGTGTATGTAAGACCGTTATCCTTTGCATAGCTTTCGCCTGCTGAACCGGATTCAACAGCAAATGTAAGGTCAACAATGCTTTCAGCTGTTGCATATTCAGCAGCCTTGTCAGCCCTCATAACAACAACCTGTGCGTTCTGAACATAGGGGTCTGTAATAGCCATCTGCTTTTTGAGACCGTCTGTGATTGTCATACCGTTCCAGACAACGTCAATGTTCTTTGATTCAAGCTCGTAAACTTTGTTGTCCCAGTCGATTTCTATGAATTCAGCTTCAACATTAAGCTTTGCAGCAACTGCGCGTGCATACTCTGCATCAAAGCCTGTCCATTCGCCGTTTTCATCAAGGAAATCCATGGGAGCATAGGGAGTAACGCCTACGATAAGTGTGCCCTTATCCTGGATATAAGCAAGGTCGCTTGCCGGCTGTTCGTCGCCATTGGGAGCGGGAGTTTCATTACCGCCGCAGGCTGCAAAGCAGAATACCATTGTAAGAGCCATAAGAAGTGCAAGTATTTTTTTCATTGTTTAATACACCCTTTCGAGTTATTTGTATCAGCATTTTACCATATTAGCACGCTAAAGTAAAGAGTTTTTTTAAATTTAATAGCCGTATACTTTAATATGTTGTAATTAATGTTTATAATATTATTTTTTATATTAGCGGGATCTCCGTCATTCGCAGCTTTGCGCAACCGTAAGGATAAAGCAGGATTTCCTGTTTTTCACCAATCGGCTTTGTTGACTGCGGAAGCTTTGCACAAACCTTTTCATAGCCGTCCTCAAGCCCCCAATCAATCTGCTGTACCCTTGCTTTTACAACTACCGGCGGCTTTTCACTTGAAAACGGAATGTCGCAAACACCCTTGCAGTCAAGTGTAAATTCATTGCCGCAATAAGCATAGTTCCAACCGGAAACCGGCACCAATTCATAATCGCAATACGGAAACTTGCGCTCAACTCCGTCACGTTCATACTCGTACATTTTCTTTTCAAATTCAACAGGTACTGAAAATACAAGCGAACCGCATCTGACAGTATTGAGATTATTAGGTCTTTGCTGAAGATACGGTGAAGTTTCAAAGCTGATTCTTATTACCCTGCTCTCACCCGCTTTGATTTCAAACACTAACCTCTCGCAAGCATCTTGCTTTTCACCGTTGACAGTAATATTTTCAGCAAATGACGGTACACGGATAACAAATGTGAAATCAGACTTTGCTTCAACCGTATATGTAAAGCTGTTTTCAAAAGGATAATTTGTTTCGAGCTTTATATATTTATCCTCTGTTTTAAGTTCAGACGGTACAGGCACAGCATTGATTACGGTACTGCCGTTATACATAAATGTGCTCAGCGCAAACTTGGGCCATGCCTGATTGAAGTTTGCAGTACAGCAACCGAAATTTGGTTCAAGCCCGAAAAGATGTGCTTCGTTGCCGTTTGTTCTGAAAAGTGATTTACCCGGGAACTTTTCGCAAGCAATCTGATTGCTCATCTGCACATACTGATGTGTCCACATATCATCGCTGATTGTGGCAGGCAGAGCATTAAAAGCCAGAACCTCAAGCCGTTCAGCCCATTTTTTATCACCTGTGCGTGCGTAAAGAATTTCATATGAATACATCTGCTCCGCCACCGAGCAAAGCTCTGTACCCTGAATCGGACTCAAGCCCGACAAACACTCATCACCGGTAAAGGTTTCAACCGGCGTTGAATTGTATTTTTCAAGTATTTCATGAAGGTATCCGGCATTGTCTGTATAGTCAAGCCCCAATATATCGCAGCTGACAGCCTCACTTTTAAGCATCATTGCAAGATTTACAATGTGCGTATCAAAGCGCCAGCGGTTGAGCGGTCTTTTCCAAAGTTCAACCGCCTCGTTATAATCCGCACCCTGCTCTCTGAGCATTTCAGCAAGCTCACACAGCCAATCTTCTTTATATCTTTCATATGTAAAGTTGATTGCAATAAAGCCTTCAAACCAACGGTATTTACCCCAGTCAAACAGCTTTATTTCACCGGATTTCAAAAGTTCATAATAGTTATTCAGCGTTTTGTAAAGAACTTTTGGAATCCTTTCATCCTTCGAACAGTCATAATAAACTGTCAGCACCTTTGTAATAAGCTGCACTGCCCATGTATCATAGCTCGCACGCTTATCATCATCACACGGGCAAATCCATCCGTCTGCCTTCTGAAAAGAAATAATAGCATCTATGTAATTTTTTGCTCTGGCTATCATATCCTCATCTTCAAGCAGATATGCAAGCGGAATAAATCCGTCCAGCCAATAAGGCACACGCTCCCAGCCCTCTTTGTCGCCGCCTATCCACGAGCTGTTTCTGACATCGGGCCACATTTTATCAAGGTTGCCGCTCAAGCCCTTTGCCTGAATTTCAAGCTGGGTTCTCAGCCAGCCCAAAGGTTTGATTTCATCTGAAGTATAAAAGCTGAAATTGTTCATAATTCAAAACCTCACATATAATATAAATTGATTATATGCCAAGAATATAAAAAAAGCAACCACCATTAAAGGCAGTTGCTTTTAAAGAAACTAAATCAGTCTGTGATGATTTCGCCCATCATGCCGGGTGTGCAGAATGCAGCATTTGATTCGTCAGTATCAATGTGCATTGCAAGGCGGTATGCAGGGTTAAGGCGTACAACAACATCGCCGAATACAAGGCTTCTGCCGTCGGATTCGATTTTAACGGAAACGATGTCCTTATCCTTCATGCCGTACTTCTCACCATCTTCGGGAGTAGCATGGATATGGCGCTTTGCAGCGATAACGCCTTCTGTAAGCTCAACTTCGCCCTTGGGACCTACGAGCTTACATGCGCCGCTGCCTGCGATATCGCCGCTTTCGCGAACGGGAGCAACAACGCCGATTGAACGCGCATCTGTAGCGGAAAGCTCAACCTGAGTTGCGGGTCTTTCCGGACCAAGGATAGAAACAGCGGGGAAGCTGCCCTTTGAGCCTACAACAGCAACGCGTTCTTCGCAAGCGTACTGACCGGGCTGTGAAAGTTCCTTTTTGTAGTTGAGCTGATAGCCCTCACCAAAAAGGATGTCTAGATGCTCACGGGAAACATGAACATGACGAGCGGAAGTTTCCATAAGAACAGGCTTATTCATAATTCAAAAATCCTTTCAATTATTATTCAAACAGCTTTGATGTTTTGGAATTTTTCTTGAGGAGCTTGACAATACCCTTTGCAATGAAATAGCCGATAACACCGTAAACAATACCTACAACTGCACCTGCAAGTACATCTGTGAAGAAGTGAACGCCGAGATAAATACGGGTAAATCCCATAAGTGCGGCAAAGGCGAAAGCAGCAATGCCCCACTTTTTGTTGCCGGAATAAATAGCTGCTGCGGAAGCAAAAGCAGATGAGGTATGACCGGACGGGAAAGACCAGCTCTGAAGCTTGTCAATAATGCCGGGGAACTGATACTCGGAAGCCCACTTTGCTGCAAGCTCGGGATACTTGCCGATAAGCTCTGTAATTTTTTCAACCATCTTGTCAAATCTTGCTTCCTTACCTGCTTCAACGAAAACAGCTTTGTCAGCCATGATATTGTCAAGGTTGAAAATGTAGAACGGTCTGGGTCTTTCAATAAGGGGCTTGAGAACTTCGTTATTGAGAAGCTCCATAACGATAAGAGCGAAGCCGAGAGTCAGACCTATTTTTCTTGTCTTTTTGAAAAGAAGAAGTACAACTGCAATAACAATCCAGAGTATGCCTGCTTCACCAAGGTGAGTAATACAGGTCATAATTGTGTTAAGCACGGAATTGTGGAGAGAGAAAACTGCGTTAAAAACAGATAAGTCAAAGTTATAAATAGCTTCTAACATGTGTTTTTCACCGCTCTTTCTAAATTATTTTGTTGCAATGTCGTAAACAAGGTTAAGGAAAATACCCTGAAGTCTTTCGCCAACGAAAGGAATAAGTTTGATAACAAGGGAAACATAGTACCATGCAATGTTATCGGAAACATAAGCAAGAATGTGCATATCCTTCTGACCGCCGCAAATCTCAAAGAATGTGGGGCTGAATGTTTCGTAATTCCAGGGATCATTTTCGTTGATATCAATAACGCGGCAGCCACGCATTTCATTGTTACCGTAGGACTGGAAGGAAGCACCGGGTGTGTTGACAATGTCAATGCTGTTGCCGTCAGCGGCGTTGAGCTTTGTGTGAACAATGTAATCGTTAACATGGTCATGACCTACGAATACAGCGTTAACATCGCCCTGCTGCTGAAGAACACTCATCTGATTTCCGTGGAAAGAAGACGGACAGGGATATTCTCTTAAAATTGAACCTGCTTGTGCATAAGCGGGGTCAAGTGCATAGTGCTTGCCGTTGCTTGATGTAAAGCCGTTGGGGTCAAGTGTGGGAGTTTCAATAACATAATCGTATATTTCGTATGGAACGATGTGCTGGAAAGCAATTGACGGAACGGGTTCGCCGCCGTTTGCTGCCTTGAGCGCATTGGATGCATCTGCATACCAGTTAAGCTGATCTTCATGTATGTAATCGTAGCCGCCGTTTACATCATCATACATATTGGAATCGAACATCCAGATATTGTACGCAACCTTGTTGCCCTTTGAAGCATAAACAGGAAGGTTGTGTGTGCCCATGCCGTAGATAGCGGGATCAGCATCGTAAGCAAGGCAGTATTCGTAGCTGCGCCAGCAGCTCATGTGGTATTCCTTTGGAACATTTTCAGCATCGTGGTTGCCGAATACAAGTGTAAACGGAATCTTAGCATCGTTTACGATTGAAAGAATGCTTTCAAGGGCATACTTGCAATCAATTTTTGTATCAACAGTTGCTGTGTTGTCACCTGTGAAAACTACAAGGTCGGGCTTGTACTTTTCAAGGGCTGTTTTAATCATGTGGAGCATGCCGGGGGAAGCGAACATATCGTCCTGTGTGTCAGCAAACTGAAGGATGCGGAAGCTGCCGTCTTCCTTAAACTTGAGCTTTTTGTCAGACGGAGTTGAATAATCGCCGTCAGCAAAAGCTACAGCTGAAAAAGCAAAAACCATTACAAGAGCCATTACTGCAGCAAGAACTCTTTTAGCAATATTTTTCATTGTTATTTCTCCTATTTAAATAATCACCGAATCAATCAGTGCAATTAATACAAACACATTGGACGGTTTTAAAGCCGCCCAATGAGCCTGAAAAAATTATCGTTTAATTATTTGTAGCTTTCTGCAACTGCAACAGCGCAAGCAACGGTAGCACCGACCATGGGATTGTTACCCATACCGATGAGACCCATCATTTCAACGTGAGCAGGAACAGAGGAAGAACCTGCAAACTGAGCGTCACCGTGCATTCTGCCCATGGAGTCTGTAAGGCCGTAGGAAGCAGGACCTGCAGCAACGTTATCGGGATGGAGAGTTCTGCCTGTGCCGCCGCCGGAAGCAACGGAGAAGTATTCCTTGCCGTTTTCAAGTGCCCACTTCTTGTAGGTACCTGCAACAAGGTGCTGGAAACGTGTGGGGTTGGTTGAGTTACCTGTGATGGAAACATCAACGCCTTCGTGCTTCATAACTGCAACGCCTTCGAGAACATCGTTTGCACCGAAGCAACGGACAAGAGCGCGGTCACCTGTTGAGTAAGGTGTTGTATTGACAACCTTGAGCTCGTCCTTGTAGAAATCGTATTCGGTTTCAACATATGTGAAGCCGTTGATACGGGAGATAATCATAGCAGCGTCCTTACCGAGACCGTTAAGGATAACGCGGAGAGGCTCTGTACGAACCTTGTTAGCTGTAAGAGCGATTTTGATAGCGCCTTCAGCAGCTGCGAAGGATTCGTGACCTGCAAGGAATGCGAAGCACTTTGTTTCGTCCTTGAGGAGCATTGCGCCGAGGTTACCGTGACCAAGACCAACCTTACGGTTTTCAGCAACGGAACCGGGAATGCAGAAAGCCTGAAGACCGATACCGATAGCAGCGGAAGCTTCTGCAGCGTTTGAGATACCCTGTGCAAGGGCGATAGCTACGCCGAGAGTGTATGCCCAGACAGCGTTGTCGAAAGCGATGGGCTGTGTGCCCTTAACGATTGCTTCAACATCGATGCCCTTGGAAAGGCAGAGGTCTCTGGCAGCTTCAAGGCTTTCGATGCCGTACTTAGCAAGGCAAGCCTCGATTTTTTCCATTCTTCTTTCTTTACCTTCAAATGTAACAGCCATTGTATTCTACCTCCTTCTTATTCTTCTCTCGGGTCGATATATTTAGCAGCGTCTGCAAATCTGCCGTAGCTGCCCATGTTGTTCTTGTATGCTTCATCGGGAGCAACACCGTGACGGATATCCTCAAGCATCTTGCCGAGCTTTACAAACTCGTAGCCGATAACCTGATCGTTTTCGTCAAGAGCCATGCGTGTAACATAGCCTTCTGCCATTTCGAGGTAACGAACGCCCTTAGCCTTTGTGGAGAACATTGTACCGACCTGTGAACGAAGGCCCTTACCGAGGTCTTCAAGACCTGCGCCGATTGTAAGACCATCTTCAGAGAATGCGGACTGTGTTCTGCCGTATACAAGCTGAAGGAAGATTTCGCGCATTGCAACGTTGATAGCGTCACAGACAAGGTCTGTGTTAAGGCACTCAAGAAGAGTTTTGCCGGGAAGGATTTCAGCAGCCATAGCTGCGGAGTGAGTCATACCGGAGCAGCCGATAGTCTCAACAAGAGCTTCCTCAACGATGCCTTCCTTAATGTTAAGAGAAATTTTGCAGGTACCCTGCTGCGGAGCACACCAGCCAACACCGTGTGAGAAACCGGAAATGTCCTTAATTTCGTATGCCTTTACCCATTTGCCTTCTTCGGGGATGGGAGCCGGACCGTGATGCGGGCCTTTAGCCACGATACACATTTTTTCCACTTCATGTGAATAGTTCATTTTTATATCTCCTTTCTGAGCCCATTTAATCTCACGATATATTATATATAAAAAGGTAAAAATTATCAAGTAAAATTTATAATTTTACTATAACATTATTTTATGTATGTTATACAAATTACAGTTTATCTGTCTGATGACAGATAAAAATTATGAATTAGGAATTATGAATTAGGAATTGATGGCGGGACACCCGCACCCGAAAATATAAGTATATAATTAGGTGTGGGCGAAGCCCACCCTTTAATTCCTAATTCCGAATTCTTAATTCCTAATTGGCTCGATAAACTGTCATTTAACGGGCGATTCGTGAATCGCCCCTACCAAACGCGAAAGCTCCGCACGGTCATACCGTACGGAGCTTTTAATTTTATATCTTATTTATACTTCGGTCTCTTTACATAGCTTGTGTGGAGAACTTCGTGAGCCTTATGGCTGTTGGGTTCGCCGAGGAATTCTGCATAAATAGTCTTGACTGCTTCGCTTTCGTGTGACTTTCTCTTGGGAAGGTTCTTGTCAGCTTCGTAAAGAGCTGCTGCGCGTCTGCCCTTGAGGTCAACGAAGTTGTGAACAACAGCGTGCTGAATCGGCTGACCGCCGCCGTTTACGCAGCCGCCGGGACAGCCCATGATTTCGATGAACTGATAATCAGCTGTGCCGTTCTTGACCTTTTCCATGATTTCGTGTGCTGCTGCAGCGCCGCTGGCAACTGCAACCTTGACATCAAGACCTGCAACATTGTAGCTTGCTTCCTTGATACCCTGACCGCGGACTTCTGTGAAGTCAAGTTCTTTAAGCTCTTCGCCTGTAAGAACTTCAACTGCTGTACGCAGAGCTGCTTCCATAACGCCGCCTGTTGCGCCGAAGATAACGGCTGCGCCTGTACCTTCGCCAAGGGGATTATCGAACTCTTCGTCCGGAAGGTGATTGAAGTAGATACCTGCTGTTTCAATCATACGGGCAAGCTCACGGGTTGTGAGTGCATAGTCAACATCCGGGTAGCCGGAAGCGTCCTGATTGTCACGCTTTGTTTCAAACTTCTTTGCTGTACAGGGCATAATGCCTACAACAACGATATCCTTGGGGTCAATGCCCATTTTCTGAGCATACCATGTCTTTGTGATTGCGCCGAACATCTGCTGCGGAGACTTGCAGGTTGAAAGGTGCTTGAGGTGTTCGGGATAGTAGTGCTCGCAGTACTTAATCCAGCCAGGTGAGCAGGAAGTAATCATCGGAAGAGTGCCGCCGTTCTTGATTCTGTCAAGAAGCTCGTATGCTTCTTCCATGATTGTAAGGTCAGCTGCAAAGTCGGTATCGAATACCTTATCAAAGCCGAGTCTGCGAAGGGCAGCAACCATCTTACCCTGTACGTTTTCACCGATGCTCATGCCAAAAGCTTCGCCGAGTGTAACGCGGATTGAGGGAGCTGTGTTGACAACAACGAACTTTTCGGGGTCGTTGATAGCTGCGAAAACAGCCTTTGTGTCGTCCTTTTCGTAGATAGCGCCTGTGGGGCAGTTAACAATACACTGACCGCAGGAGATACAGGAAACATCAGCAAGGTCCTTATCGAATGCGGAGCTGATGTGAGTATCGAAACCGCGTGCGTTTGCGCCGATAACGCTTACCTTCTGCTGGTTACATGCAGCAACGCAGCGGCGGCAAAGGATACACTTGCTGTTATCTCTTACCATGTGGGCAGCTGAATCGTCAAACTCAAACTCGGGCATTTCGCCGTCAAAAGCGTGTTCATCGTCTACACCGAATTCCTTACAGAGCTTCTGAAGCTCGCAGTTACCGGAACGGATACAGGAAAGGCATTCCTTTCTGTGTGTGGAGAGGATGAGTTCAAGAGTCATCTTGCGGGACTGTCTTACCTTTTCTGTGTTGGTGAAAACTTCCATACCCTCATTTACGGGGTATACGCAAGCTGTAACAAGGCTTCTTGCGCCCTTAACTTCTACCATACAGATACGGCAAGCACCGATTTCGTTGATATCCTTGAGATAGCAGAGAGTGGGAATTTCAATGCCTGCATAACGTGCAGCTTCAAGGATTGTTATACCGTTAGGCACACTCAAGGGCATGCCGTTGATTTTGATATTTACCATTTCCATTGTGTGGCACACTCCTTTCGTTATTTCTTATAGATAGCCTGAATCTTCTTGCAGGAATCCATACAAGCGCCGCACTTGACGCACTTTGCATGGTCGATTGCAAAGGAAGCAAGCTTATGACCGGGTGCGATATAATCTGTTCTGTTGATTGCGCCTGCAGGACAAGCTCTTGCGCACATACCGCAGCCGATACACTTCTCAGCGTCGATATAATACTGAACAAGACCCTTACATACACCTGCGGGACACTTCTTATCAACAACGTGTGCTTCATACTCGTGTCTGAAGAACTTGAGTGTTGCAAGAACAGGGTTGGGAGCAGTCTGACCAAGACCGCACAGTGAGTTCTGCTTGATATAAAGAGCAAGCTGTTCAAGCTTGTCAAGGTCTTCGAGAGTAGCCTTACCCTCTGTAATCTTTTCAAGCATTTCCATCATTCTCTTTGTACCGATACGGCAGGGTGAACACTTACCGCAGGATTCATCAACTGTGAACTCAAGGAAGAACTTAGCAATATCGACCATACAGTTGTCTTCGTCCATAACGATAAGACCGCCTGAACCCATCATACAGCCGATAGCTGTAAGGTTGTCAAAGTCGATAGCTGTGTCCATAAGGTCTGCGGGGATACAACCGCCGGAGGGACCACCTGTCTGAGCTGCCTTGAACTTCTTGCCGTTGGGGATACCGCCGCCGATATCTTCAATAACTTCGCGGAGTGTTGTACCCATGGGAACTTCAACAAGACCTGTGTTCTTGATCTTGCCGCCGAGTGCGAATACCTTTGTACCGGTAGACTTCTCTGTACCCATAGCGGAGAACCATTCTGCGCCGTTAAGGATAATCTGCGGAATGTTAGCGTAGGTTTCTACGTTGTTGTTGTTTGTGGGCTTGCCGAACAGACCCTTGACTGCCGGGAAGGGCGGACGGGGACGCGGCTCACCGCGGTTACCTTCGATTGAGGTCATAAGAGCGGTTTCTTCACCGCAGACGAATGCACCTGCACCAAGGCGGATATGAAGGTCGAAATTGAAGCCTGACTCGAAGATGTTTTCGCCGAGGAGACCGTATTCCTTAGCCTGGTCAATAGCAATCTGAAGGCGCTTAACAGCAATCGGGTACTCTGCGCGGACATAAACATAGCCTTCGCTTGCGCCGATAGCGTAGCCACAGATAGCCATAGCTTCGATAATGCAGTGCGGGTCGCCTTCAAGGATTGAACGGTCCATGAATGCACCGGGGTCACCTTCGTCGGCGTTACATACTACATACTTCTGGTCTGCAGCGTTCTTTGCTGCAAAGCTCCACTTGAGACCGGTCGGGAAACCGCCGCCGCCTCTGCCGCGAAGACCGGAATCCTTAACGATGCCGATAACCTCGTCGGGTGTGAGCTGGTTGAGGCACTTTTCAAGAGCCTGATAACCGTCGTGTGCGATATATTCATCAATGTTTTCGGGGTCGATAACACCGCAGTTGCGAAGAGCTATTCTCTTCTGCTTTGCGTAGAACTTTGTCTGTTCAAGGGACTTGATGGAATCCTCCTGTACGGTTTCATCGTAAAGAAGACGGGTAACCATACGACCCTTGAGAAGGTGTTCTTCTACGATTTCAGGGACATCGTCTACAGTAACTTCGCTGTAGAAGCAGCCCTCGGGATAAACTATCATGATGGGACCGAGTGCACAAAGACCAAAACAACCTGTTTTGATAACTTTGATTTCGTCCTGGAGTCCCTTTGCTGCGATTTCGCTTTCGAGCTTTTCGATTATCTCAGTGCTGTGAGATGAAGTACAGCCCGTACCGCCGCAGACAAGAACGTGGGAACGATACATTATTGTTTCCTCCTTGTAATTCCTTGTTTATTTGGCAACAGAGCCGACTGTGAATTCGGTAACGATGTTACCGTTTACAATATGGTCAGCAACTACCTTTGCTACCTTATCAACGCTCATCTGAACGTAAGTTACCTTTTCCTGACCGGGTACGAAAACCTCAACAATGGGTTCGTACTGGCACATACCGATGCAGCCTGTCTGAGAAACTGTTACGCCTTTGAGATTGCGGCGTGCAATTTCCTCTGTGAAGGCGTTGAGAACGGGACGTGCACCTGCTGCGATACCGCAGGTTGCCATGCCGACAACAATTCTTGTGCTGTCTTCGCTGTCGTTTCTTGCGGTCATATTCTTGAGTGCGCGTTCTTTAATTGCCTGAAGTTCTGCAAGTGATTTCATTGCGTTACACCTCCGAGTAAAATGTTGGTTTGTTCATTGATATAATCTTTCATCCACTGAGCAATTTCGGGTTCGTTCAGCGGCACTTCGCCGAGAATTTCTTTAAGCTGTACCGTTGAAAGCTCAAAGCTCTGCTCATCCCTTTTGCGGGTGTAGATGAAATCTCTGTCTGTGTTCATAGTGATAAGCACAATTATTGTTGATGTAACATCACCAAGGGGAGTAAAATCAATACTGTCTGTTTTAAACAGTGCTTTTACCCTTGTGCCGACACCCTTTTCGCTTTCTATACTGAGTGTGCCGCCCGTCTGCTCTGCCGCGAGCATGAACAGCGGTATACCCATACCGACCTTGCGTGTTGTGCGTGTTGTATAAAACGGGTCAAGCACATTGCGTACCTGTTCTTCGGTCATACCGCAGCCGTTATCGTAAATACCGATAAGCAGCTCGTTTTTTGCCGTGTTTTCCGCCACCTCAATTTCAATAAGCGATGCGCCCGCCGAAATTGAATTCTGCGCAATGTCGAGAATATTTAACGAAAGCTCACGCATAGGCTTTATGCGTTTCTGTATTTTGCGATGATATCTGCAATCTGCTCGGGAACGAGCTTACCGTAAACATCTTCGTTTACGTTAAGAACGGGAGCAAGACCGCAGGCACCGATGCAGCGTGTTGCTTCAAGAGAGAACATACCGTCTTCAGTGCATTCACCGGGTTCGATACCGAGCTGCTTTGAAAGCTCATCAAGAAGAGCCTGTGAGCCTTTAACATAGCATGCTGTACCGAGGCATACTGCAACATTGTACTTGCCTTTGGGAGAAAGAGAAAACTGTGCATAGAATGTGGAAACACCGTACACCTTTTCAAGCGGAATATCCATACCCTCTGCAATCATTACCTGAACCTCGAAGGGAAGGTAACCGTAGATTGCCTGAGCCTGCTGCATAACATGCATGAGCATGCTGGAATCGTGCTTGTTCTCTTCGATTATTGCTTTGAGCTGTGCCTCCTGCTCGGGAGTGCCTTTGAAGGGAAGTTTGCTGACTTTTTTAAGCATTTTGTTTTTCCTCCTTTATCATAGAATATTGAAATCCTGCGGCTGAAATACAGCCACATTGCACCGCGGCAGCAACATGTGTACCGCAATATGCATGATTTCAAAAAACTTACATGCATACGGATGAATTATATCATATATTAAAATGAAATGTCCATACCAAATTCTAAAAAAATATGTTAAAAAAGGCTGTTATTCGATAAATTTTATCTATACCGTCATAACCGATTAAAAATAGCAAAAAGGAACAGCCGCACAGACTGTTCCTTTTTGCTGATAACAGAATTATTTTACTTCAGCCGTTTTCTTGATTGCTACGCTTTCGTTGCCTTGAGCATCAATAAGTGTACCCTTTGAATAGGTAAGAGTCATTTCAACCGCTGCAAGAGCCTGTTCAAAAGTCATACCGCCAAGCTGTGCGGGGTTGAGCATGATTGTTACGGGCATTTCGTTTTCACTACCCGGTTCCATGCTGAATTCGCCGTACTGCGAAATGCTGTTGACCCACAGACCGTTTGCGCCGTTGTTGGCTGCGTTGATGCTGTAAACCGTCATATCGTCATCGGTTTTGTTTTCAACAATTATATAAAGAATGTAGCATTCCCAGCCGCCATCCTTTGCCAGAACCTGTGCAGCGGTTTCGCTGTCCATACCGTAAAGCTTTGCTTCGTTGCTGAAGGCAATATCGTTCTTCCTGTAGATTTCAAGGAAAGCAGAACCGTCTTCAACAGAGCTGCGCTTTGCGGAAATTTCATCATCAGCCTTGCCTGCATCAGCTTCGGGTGCTTCAATATTGTTGGTGACCTTGATTTTCTTGTAATCACTTTCGGGAATTTCCGCATCGTCATCTTCAGGTGTGGGATAACCGACAATTGTTATATCAAGACCGGAAATGACCGTATACATCTGTTCAACTGTTACTTTTTCTGTATTTACAACTATTGTCGCGGGATAAAGTTCAGGTTCTTCACCATAGGGAATGGAGAATTCCGCACCGATTGAAGTCTTGCTGAAATAAAAGCCGTCAGCCATGTTGCCTGCCGCTTCAAAGCCGATACAGGTATATGCTTCGTCTGTTTTGTTAAGCACCTCAACATCAAGTGCATAAACCTGCCATGAATCGGGATTTGAAAGGAAGCTGTTTGCGGCAGCTTCATCCATTGCAAGGTCATTCTGCGCCGCAATAACAAAAGCTTCTTTGTTTGAAAGATAGTACTCTTTCAAGCCGCCGTCTTCATAAACATCGCTGAGTTTTGCCGTGATTTTGCCGTCTGTTTTTTCTCCGCAGGCTGCAAAGCCGAGCAGCATAACTGCTGCCAGAAAAATTGCCGTAATTTTTTTAATCATCTTTGTACTTCCTTACCTTTCGTTTGATTGTTTGCCTTGAACGCGCTATTGCCATAGTTCCTTCCGGCACATTTTCGGTTATGACCGAGCCTGCCGCCGTATAGGAACGATTGCCCAATTCTACAGGTGCCACCATGCAGGTATGGCAGCCGACAAAAACCTTATCGCCGATTTTTGTGCGGTATTTTTTTGTTCCGTCGTAATTCGCGGTTGCACAGCCGCAGCCGATATTGACACCCTCGCCGACATCGCTGTCGCCAATGTATGTCAGGTGGCTGACACTTGTATTTTCACCTACAACGGAATTTTTAATTTCAACAAAATTGCCTGCATGAACACCGTTTTTAACAACCGTATTCGGTCTTAAATGTGAAAAAGGACCGACCGAAGCACCGTTGCCTATAGTTGCAAATTCACATTGACTTGCGTTTATTATGCTGTCATCCCCTACCGTACAACCTTCAAGCCTGCTGTTGGGACCGATGACACAGTTTTTACCTATTCTGGTATTTGAAAAAATTATTGTACAGGGCAAAACCACCGTACCTGCACCGATTTCACAGTCCTGTGCGATAAGCACACCGTCAGCACACGGAATATCAACACCGTTGAGTATGTGTTGCTTTAAAATATTCAGCCTTGCGTTTTCATTATTTTGCATAAGCTGATATCTTTCACCGTCTGCGCCTGACAAATCACTACAGTTTCTTTCCGTCAAAAGATCTACCTCACTAACAGATTATACCGCCGCCGACTACGGTATCGCCATCGTAAAAAACTACGGACTGACCCGGAGTTGCGGCACGCTGTGCCTCATCAAATTCGATAAGTGCTGTTGTTTCACCCGTTTGTATGAGCGTTGCAGGCGTTTCCTTCTGACTGTAGCGCGTTTTTGCGGTAACGCGCAACGGAGAATCAAGCCGCTCAACAGCAATAAGATTAACATCCTTAGCTTTAACCTGTTTTGAAAAAAGCTCATCGTTTGAGCCGAGATAAACACGGTTTTCCTCCACACTTTTGCGGATAACAAAAAGCGGTGCAGGGGCGCTGATTCCAAGCCCCTTACGCTGACCCACGGTATAGCCTATAATACCGTTATGCCTGCCCCACAGCTTACCGTCAGTACCGACGAAATCACCGGGCGCAAAAGTTTTGCCGGTAAATTTTTCAATAAAACCGCGATAATTACCGTCCGGCACAAAGCATATATCCTGACTGTCGGGTCTGTAGGAAGAAACAAAACCGTTTTCGCGTGCAATTTCACGCACTTCAGCCTTTGAATATGTGCCCAGCGGAAACTCAGCCGCACCGAGCTGAGCCTGAGAAAGCTGCCAGAGTACATAGCTCTGGTCCTTTTCTTTATATGATGCTCTTTCAAGTAATATTCTGCCCGAAGAATCCGATTTATTTATGCGGGCATAATGACCTGTTGCTATTCCGGTACAACCGAGCTGTTTTGCTTTGTCAAAAAGCAGCCCAAATTTTATTGCTTTGTTGCAGAAAACGCAGGGATTGGGCGTTTCACCCGCCATATAGCTTTCCGCAAAATACCGCATGACGATATTGCTGAAATCTTCGCACAAATCAAGCGTTACATGCTCGAAGCCGAGCTTCTTTGCGGCAGCAGCGGCATCGGCACTATCCTGAAGCGGTGCTTCCGGAAATACGCGCATCGTAACACCAAGAGCCTCCCTGCCGCCCTTTACGGCAAGCAGAGCCGCAACGCAGCTGTCCACCCCGCCGCTCATTGCAACGGCAATTTTTTCTTTATTAAGTGACATATCCATTAACTTTTTATTTATTTACACCGTACTCCATTGAAAATGCAGGCAGCATATATGAACCGGTTGAATCGGCAATGCTGTCATACATCATCGGACTGAAAAAGAATGTGCTTACTGCCTTGTATTTTTCGCTTGAAATTTCAGAGCGGTTTACAAGCAGAAGAAAATGTTGGTCAAGCACAGCAGCATCAAGATAATTTTCTATACCGATTGACTTGAAATTTACTTTATAGCCGCCGGCTCTTGCAGTTTCGGCAGACATAACAACCATATCTGTTTCGCAGGTTTCTATATTATCTGCAATTTTATCGGGTGATACGGCAGAGAAAACAAAACCGCGCTCATTTTCTTCGATATCATCAAGTGTTACATTTATTCCCGCATCATCGCTAACCTTAATATAGCCGAGATTTTCAAGCAGGAGCAATGCGCGCGCCATACCCTCTTCATCGGACGGAACAGCTATCTTGCAGCCATCTTCAATGGCATCGGGCTTTTCATAGCTGCACAGGTACAGAGCGTAGGGTGTGTAAAACAGCGGTCCGAGATTGAGAAGAACATCGGGATTCTCTTTTTCATATTCGGTAAATTCGTGCTTCTGACTGCAAAGGCTTACATCAATTTCCTTTGCGGCAAGAGCGTCTGACGCTTCTTCGGCACTGTTGAATTCAACAAATTCCAGACGGTAGCCTTTTGCACCGATACGGGAATACATGCTGTCAAAAGTTTCACGCTGAACATCAATTTCAGCCGAAAGTACGCCTACCTTGAAGGTATCAAGACTTTCGTAATCCACTTCATCTTCATTATTGTTATCGCCGCAGGCACAGAACACAAAGCACATGGAAACGGCAAGTAAAAACGCAAGCAATTTTTTCATACAACTTTCCACCTTAAAAATAGTTACATTCATAATATCACATAGCAATTTGTTTTTCAAGTGATAACTGTTTTAAACTTTTGTTAATAAAAATATAACATATTTTTGCAGTTTAAAGTCTTGAAAATTCTGTACAATTTGTTTATACTTATTCTTAATTCCAATATATCAAGAAAGGGAGATACAATTTGAAGGCATCAGAAAGTATTCCGAATTACCGCCCGAAGCTGCGCGAGTATACGAACTATACCGTAAGGCAGATTAAGGACGTATGTAAAACCATAGGTCCCCGTCCTTCAGGCGAAGAAAGCGAAAAAAAGGCTCAGGAAAGATTTGCGGCAGAGCTTGAAAAATATGCCGACAGCGTAAAAATCGAACCGTTTGAGCTCCACCCCAAGGCATTCCTCGGCTGGGTACGCCTTTGCGCAATAGTAATGATTGTTGCCAACGGCTTATTCTTTGCAGGCACATTTATTCCCGACGCCCCCCGTTGGCTGCCCGCAATTTCACTCGCGCTCAGCCTTATCTGCTTATTCTTCATCGTAACAGAATTCCTGTTCTACGGTGAAACACTTGACCCCTTCTTCCCCAAGCGCACATCGCACAATGTTGTTGCAAAATACAACGCCAAGGGTACAGCAAAAAAGCGCATCATCGTTTCAGGTCATGTTGACTCATCTTACGAATGGCGCTACACATACCTCGGCGGTCCGCCCCTCATAACAACGGTTATCGGCGGCGCTGTTGCAGGTATAGTCATTGCACTTACGGCAGAAATCTACAGCGTTGCAACAGGCAACCTTGACAGCATGCTTATCGACATTCTCAGATGGGTTATGCTTGCATGGTGCATCCTTTTCGGTGCAGCCATTTTCTTCCTCAACTACAAGCTTCCCGTTGAAGGCGCAAACGACAACCTCAGCGGCTCTGTTGCTTCAATGGCAGTTATGAAGTACCTTAAAGACAACGATATCCGCTTTGAAGATGTTGAGGTATGGACACTTCTCACAGGTGCTGAAGAAGCAGGTCTTCGCGGTGCAAAAGCATTCGCAAAGGAACATAAAAAAGAGCTTGAAGATATGGAAACCGTTTTTGTCGGCGTTGACACGCTGCGCGATTACGACTTCTACGCTATCTACAGCCGCGATATGACATTCACCGTAAAATCCGACCCGCAGGTTTGCGCACTGCTCAAGCAGGCAGCACTCAATGCAGGCATGGACCTTCCCTTCAAGTCAATCTTCCTTGGTGCTTCCGATGCTGCGGCAGTTTGCAAGGCAGGCTTCAAGGGTGCAACGCTTGCAGCTATGGACCCCGCACCCGCAAGATACTACCACACACGCCTTGACACAGGCGATAACCTTGACCCCAAATCAATCGAAGCAGGTATCAACATCATGCTTGAATCTGTTTTCCTTTATGATGAACAAGGACTCAAGGACAGCTACAATGCATAAACCCATTGTATAAATGTATAAAATTTGGGTAAAATAACGAAAAGAAGTGCAAGAAAAACTCTTTACAGTTTGGCATTCTTGTGTTATAATTCCCTTTGCATGTTCCTTCACTCGGTTAAGGGATTAAACCTTCAAAAGGTTTTCACCTGCCCTGTACTGGGGTTGAGAACAAATAAATTATTAATGAGGTGAAACAAAATGACACAGGCAGAGAAGCAGGCTATCATGGCTGAGTACGCTATGCACGAAGGTGACACAGGTTCTCCCGAAGTACAGATCGCTGTTCTCACAAAGAGAATCAACGACCTTACAGAGCACCTTAAAGAGCACCACAAGGACCACCACTCACGCCGCGGCCTTCTCAAGATGGTCGGTCACAGACGTAATCTCCTTGCATACCTTCAGAAGGTTGACATCGAGCGTTACCGTTCTATCGTCGCAAGACTTGGTCTTCGTAAATAAGACTATCCGCAAGGGCGGCATTTATGCCGCCCTACAATTATGTTAACGTAAAAATCACCGGAAAGCCGCCGACAGGCTTTAGCGGTAAATAAAGTGTTCAAGTATTATTATTCTGTTTGAATATTTTATTTATTGCTAAAAGTCAGTGCCGCTTTCCGGGTAAAATAAAAAATACTAAAGAAAGAGGTAAAAGCAAAATGACTTTGAGAACATTTGACACATTCAAAACTTTCAAGACAGAAATTGCAGGCAGACCTTTCGTAGTTGAAATCGGCAAAATGGCTGAGCTTGCAGGCGGCGCATGCCTTGTACGCTACGGCGAAACAAATGTACTTTGCACAGCTACAATGGCTGCAAAGCCCCGTGAAGGCGTAGATTTCTTCCCGCTTTCCGTTGACTTTGAAGAAAAGCTCTATTCTGTCGGCAGAATTCCCGGCTCATTCCAGCGCCGTGAAGGCAGAGCAAGCGAAAAGGCTACTCTCGCTTCCCGCGTTATCGACAGACCCATCCGTCCCCTTTTCCCCAAGGATATGAGAAACGATGTCGGCGTTGTTGCAACAGTTATGTCTGTTGACCCCGACTGCTCACCCGAAATCACAGCTATGCTCGGTGTTTCAATTGCAATCTCCATTTCCGAAATTCCGTGGGAAGGTCCCGTTTCAGGCGTTGTAGTCGGCATGATTGACGGCGAATACATCATCAACCCCACAGCAGAGCAGAAGGAAAAGAGCGATATGTATGTTACAGTCGCTTCCACATCCGACCTTGTTGCTATGATTGAGGCTGCTGCAAACGAAGTTACCAACGACGAAATGTATAACGGTATCATGTTCGCACACGCTGAAAACCAGAAAATTGTTGAATTCATCAACACAATCAAGGCTGAATGCGGCAAAGAAAAGGTTGAATTCCCGTCTAACGACCCTGCACCCGAAATGTACGAAGCAATCAAGGATTTCGCTATTGAAGATATCCGCGTTGCACTTGATACAGACGATAAGCGCATCCGCGATGAAAGACTCAAGCCCATCTACGATGCAGTTCACGAAAAGTTCGACGAAATTTATCCCGAAGAAATCGCAAAGATTGATGACTGCCTTTACAAAACACAGAAGTATGTTGTACGCCGCTGGCTTCTTGACGACGGCAAGCGCGTTGACGGCAGAGGCATCAACGAAATCCGTCCCCTCGCAGCAGAAGTTGACCTTCTTGACAGAGCGCACGGTACAGGTATGTTCACAAGAGGTCAGACTCAGGTTCTGACTGTTACAACACTCGGTCCCATGAGCGATGCACAGCTGCTTGACGGTATCGACAACGAAACAACAAAGCGCTATATGCACCACTACAACTTCCCCGCATACTCCGTTGGCGAAACAAAGCCCAGCAGAGGTCCCGGCAGACGCGAAATCGGTCACGGTGCGCTTGCAGAAAAGGCACTTGTTCCCGTTATCCCGAGCGTTGAGGAATTCCCCTACTGCATCCGCCTTGTTTCCGAAGTTCTTTCTTCAAACGGCTCAACATCACAGGCTTCCGTCTGCGGCTCAACACTTTCACTTATGGCAGCAGGCGTTCCGATTAAGGCTCCCGTTGCAGGTATCTCCTGCGGTCTTGTTACCGAGGGCGACCGCTTCATGACTATGGTTGATATCCAGGGTCTTGAAGACTTCTTCGGCGATATGGACTTCAAGGTAGCCGGTTCAAAGAAGGGTATCACAGCTATTCAGATGGACCTTAAAGTACACGGTCTTACACCCGCAATTATCCGTGAAGCACTCGACAAGACATACACAGCACGCTGCGAAATTCTTGACGATGTAATGCTCAAGTGCATTCCCGAGCCCCGCAAGGAGCTTTCTAAGTACGCTCCTAAGATGCTTACAACAAAGATTCCCGTTGAAAAAATCAGCGAGGTTATCGGTAAGCAGGGTAAGGTTATTCAGAAGATTTGCGCTGAATGCAACTGTAAGGTTGATGTTGAAGAAGACGGTTCAATCTTCATCTGCGCACTCGACATGGACGACGCAGAGCGCGCACTCCTTATGGTCAACACAATCGCTAATGACCCCGAGCCCGGTTCATTCTACAACGGCGTTGTTACACGCATTATGGACTTCGGCGCATTTGTTGAAATTGCTCCCGGCAAGGAAGGCCTTGTACACGTCAGCCGCCTTGATGTAAAGCGTACAGAAAAGGTTGAAGACGTTGTTGCAGTTGGCGACGAGGTTATTGTTAAGGTACTTGAAATTGACGATCAGGGCAGGCTCAACCTCTCCAGAAGAGATGCTCTCATTGAAATTGAAGGTATGGTTCCCGAAAACACAATTTCTGATGCTCCCCGCCGCGCACCCCGCAAGGATTTCCGCAAGGGCGACAGAAAGCCGAGAAACTGATTTAAGTTTCAACCGAATAAAAATTCACAGCCTTGCTCTTAATTGAGCAAGGCTGTTTTTTACATATGGTTGATTTATCTGCCCATATTTTCAATCATTTCATTTGCTTTTTCGGGATTTGCTTTTGCTGCATCAAGCTGTATTTCAAACATAACTTTTATACCTTTATACTCTTCGGCAAAGCCTATGCTTCCGTCGGCGTTAAGCACAAACTTATCCGGACCCGGTGCTATGCCGCCAAAGCCTGCAAGATATATTGTTCTGTCTGCAAAAACTTCTAAATCGGTAAAATCCCACAGATAATATAAGACATTGTTTTGTATTGTTTTGTGTGCCGATGCTCCGCCCAGATGCAAGCCGTTTACCTTCCACGGGTCATAGCCTTCGAAAAACGGAATAAATGTAACGCTGTCATCGTAGGTAATTTCGCTTCCGTCAGCTTTTTGCATAGCAACCACAACATATGTGCGGTTAACATCAACTGCCGCAGAGTCGATATATTCAAGCGCTTTACCGGGCGCAATGCCTTCAAGCGTAAATATATAGCCGCTGTCTTCTACCGTTTGATTAATAACCTGAGCCTCACCGCTTTCAAAAGCCTGAGCTAACTCATCGTTTCCGAAATATTTTGCGACCTCACCGGGAGTAAGCAGAACAGAAATTGCAAACACGCTGATTGCAAGAAGCGAAGTTATTGCCGCGGCAACCGCAACAATTTTAACCGGTTTTTTCATATTTATAATTCTTCCTTTCCTTTCAAGTTGTGTTTTCATCAAAGCAACCGTTTTCTTTTCAAAATTGCTGTTAAACTCAACCTTATTAATTTGCTCTTTGTATTTTTCGTTTACAGCCATTCGTAAGCCCCCTCTTCCAGTTCTTTTTTCAGTATAGCCCTTGCCCGCGCAAGCCGTGTGCCGACCGTAGCAGACGGTATTTTAAGTATTGATGCAATTTCTTTTATAGAATACCCCTCATAATAATACAGGTGTATTACAGTGCGGTACTGTACGGGTAAGGTCAGCACCAAATCAAGAAGCTGAAAAGAATTATCCTCGGTATATACCGGTTCGTTTTCTGTAACCGGATTGTTTCTTTCTGCCTTTTTGAGCATATTCAGAGATATGTTCACCGTTACTCTTAACAGCCATGCTTTTTCGTGTTCGCTGTCATTAAAATGCGGCTGCTTTGTAATCAGCTTTATAAATGTTTCCTGAACCGCATCTTCGGCACTTGCCGTAGATTTCAGAACTGCATATGCGGCAGAAAGAAGCCTTTTGCTGTGCGTTGCAACAGCTTTTTCAATATATTCATCGGTACCGTATGAATTATTCATTGCTTCCTCCTTTCACCTTATACACAATTCAAAACAGTTGATTTTTTCATCAAATTAAAAATTTTTAAAAAAGTCGGCTGAGTTCTTCTCAACCGACTTTAAGTTTATTTGTTTACTTTTTCCTGTTTTCTCTTTTCAATTTCGGCGAGCATATGCTCATACTGCTTTTCGTCTATTTTAGTTTTGCGAACCATTACGATATAGCCTATGCTCATAAGCACAATCGGAATAACGCCGATAATAAGGCGAAGCACTATAACCATATAGCCGTCTGCACCGTCAAGCACAGCTTGAACACCTGTAAGCTTTTCTTCTTCGCTGATATAGCCGAGGTTTGCCTGCTGCTCCAAATCTGAAATACCGTTAGTGATTGAAAGCATACCGATTGCAAGGTAGGTTACCATGGTAATCAGCTTCTGCAATGCGCTTGACATTTTAGCCATAAACGGACGGACAGAGAAAATAATGCCTTCGTTTCGCTCACCGGTCTTATATTCATTGTACTCAATTGTATTCATCAGGCAGATTGTAACAACCATATAGAACAGCGAATAGCCAAAGCCTACAACCAACGCTGCAATACAGTAGAGCCAGAATTTAAGTTCACCCGGCACAAAGAAGCCTGTTATCAGAATTGCAACACAGCCGCTGACAGCACACATAAGTGCAACAAAAGCAAGCTTAAACCTTGCAAGACGCTTTGAAATAAGCGGATAGATAAAGAAAACTATACCGGAAGCTGCAGCATAGAAGGTAGTGAACATAGTAACATTTGAGCCTTCGTAGCCGAATTCAAGGTAAAAATAGTTGGTAACAAAGGTTGTAACAACCGCACCGGCAAGGTTTACAACAAGCATTATAAGTGCAACCCAAAGCAGCTGGTCATTACTGAAAATAACCTTAATCAGCTTTTTGAGTCCTGTCCTCTCTTCAAGCGGAACATTGGCTACATGCGGCTCTTTAACCGTTGCGCAAACAACGGACTGCCCCGCAACAAAGGCTGCCGCAAAGACAATTGAAATAACCATATATGCTGTAATTGAGTTGCCGCCGATTGTGCTTTTGCCCGCGGTTAAAATGGGAATAAGTGCCGTTGAAAGCACAGTACCAAGACCTGCAAAGAGGTTTGCAAAGGAAGTAATACTGTCGCGCTCACGCGGCTTGCTTGTTAGCGAGGAAAGCATTGACCAATAGGAAATATCGTTCATTGTGTAGGTAATATCCCACAGCAGATACAGCACGGCAAAAACCGCAACAAATGCCCAACCGGTAATACGGTTTGAGAAAAAGATAACGAGCATTACCGCATTGGTTACTGCGCCAATTAGAATCCACGGCTTGAATTTGCCGAATTTAGTGCGCGTGTTTTCAATTATGCCGCCCATAATCGGGTCATTAAAAGCATCCCACACGCAGCAGATAATCATAATAACGCTGATTGCGCTGAATTGCTCTGTAGTCAGCTGACGGGTATAAAGAATATAGGTCAGCAAAAACGCGTTGTAGAGGTTATACGCCAAATCTCTGCCGACACCGGGTACGGAATAGCACCATTTATTGCGACGGAACATTTTCTGTTCAGCCGTCAATGCTGTTTTAGCCATTAAGCCACCGCCTTGATAGTTATTTGATTAAAGTATAAAATTTTGAGGTTGATATGTCAAGAGCACAATTTACAGTTTGTCGGGGACAAACTGTAATAAATGTAAAATGTAAAGTTGAAAATGAAAAATTGCTGGTGGGCTACGCCCACACCCAATAATAGATATAATTCGGAGCGTAGCGACCCTTAATTTTACACTTTCCATTTTCAATTTTCAATTCATCTCGACAAACTGTAATTTGACAAATCATAATATTGACGCTAAAATTAAACCATAAAACTCCATGTGAGGTGCTTAATAAATGTTCAGCGATGTTTATTATAAAAGTGACAGTATAAAATCCTTTTGTTACCGCAGCGCATTGGCTGTGTATGAGGAGGTTTTTGACAAAGGCGCTCTGCTTGCGGCAGGCTATAATACGGCGGGCTATCCGCTTGATGTGCTTTCGGGTTATCCGACGCGGCTCGACAAGCGTGATTATGTTGAGCCGACTGCTTTTAATATCGAAATCGACGGTCAGGCTGTGCATTTTGACCTTGAGTTTGTAGATTTCAAAACCGAAAAATCCGGTGATACAACAATCGCAGTTTTAACTCTTGAAAGTAAGGTTAAGCCTGTGCGTATCCGTGTGAATACTGTGCTTGACGGAACACATATGTTTACACGCTTTATTGAAATTGAAAATCTTTCCGCTCAACCGCTGTGCCTTAATCGCCTTGCTGTACTCAGCGGAGGCATTGAAAAAATGTACAGAGACCGGCTGACTACCGAAAAGGATGTTAATAAATTTTACTCTGTCGGCTATTTTGACAGCGACCAATGGGGACGGGAAGGCGGCTTCAACTGGCATACACTCGCCCCCGATAAGCTTTGTGTTGAAATGCGCTACGGCAGGGACAGGTTCCGTCAGCCGATGATTTTTATTCGCAACAATGTAACCGGTGTCATGTATTTTTCGCAGATTGGCTGGACGGGCGGCTGCCGCTATACAGTCGATTACAATGCCATGCCTGAACGCAATGAAAGCACGCTTGCGTTAAGTGCGGAAATTACATCACACAGCCCTATAACGGTTATCGGTGCGCACGAAACCTTTGTTTCGCCCGAAGTACATATGGGCGCAATAAACGGCGGATTTGATGACGCTGTTAATCAGATGCATGCGCATATCAGAAAATCCGTACTCAACCGCCCTGAGGCAGACGGTACAGCCTGCCTTGTAGGTGCGGGTATGGGCGCAGAACACGATATGACGGTTGAAACAACAAAAAATTTCATCCGACAGTTTAAAGAAATGGGCGCGGAAGTGTTCATAATTGATGCAGGCTGGGTGTGTCCGCTTGGTATGCCGATTGATTGGGGCAACTACAACGGACTTAATACTCCGCACCCTGACCGCTATCCCAACGGTATTAAAGAGATTTCGGATTACTGCCATGAACAGGGGCTTAAATTTGCACTGTGGATGGATATTGAAACAATGGGCAAATATTGCCCCTTTTCCGAAGCCCACCCCGAATGGCGCAGCATAAATGCCTACGGCGAAAGAAGCGGAAATTTCCTCGATTTTACCGTCCCCGAAGTTGCTCAATGGGCGGAAAATGAGCTTGCCCGCGTTATTGAAGAATACAAGCTCGATTTACTGCGCGTTGATAATAACATTTCCTTCCGCGATTATTTCGGTATGCGCGATACAGGCAGCGGAATAAAGGAATGTGTTTCCCTCAAACATTTTAAGGCAATATATAAAATGTACGGCAAACTTAAAAAGCGTTTCCCGAATGTGATTTTTGAAAACTGTGCAGGTGGCGGCGGCAGAACCGATTTAGGGCTTATGAAGTGCTTTAACCATTCATGGGTGTCGGATTGTCAGCGTGCCCCGCAGTCCGTACTGATTACCAACAGCATGACTATGGCTTTGCCGCCCGAAAGGGTTGACAGACTTTTTGCAGGCATGGGCTGCCACGAAACAGGAACTCTCGATTTGCATATGCGCAACACCATGCTCACACATATGTCGCTGAATGTTATTTCTCCGACAGGTGCAGTAATTAATACTGACCAGATGGACTTTGTGCGCCACAGCGTAGCTCTTTACAAAAGCTTTATCCGTCCGATTATACCGACGGCAAATATTTACCACCACACCCCCGAAACAAACGAAATACTTAAAAGCGGTCATTGCGTGCTGGAAATTGCTTCACCCGATGGCAGCAAGGGTGCAATAGGTGTATTTAACCTTGCGCTGGCAGATTGCAAACCGTATACCGTTGTTCCTAAAGGTATAAAGGCGGATAAAAAATATAAGCTCACACTTGATAACAGCAGGGTGTCCTTTGCCGTATCAGGCTATGAGCTTATGACAAACGGTGTAAAAATAAATATCCCGTCTTCGCTTAATTCCGAACTGGTGCTTTACGAAGAAATATAATCAATTGCTTTTAAAAAGCATTCGCAGCCTTCATAAATATCGTTGTAGGCTGTTTCAAAATCGCCGCTATACCACGGGTCAGCAACATTGCCGGGTCTGGTTGTGAAACCCATCAGCTTGCTGATTTTGCTGTCAGGGTCGCTGCCTAAAATGCGCAGCGCGTTGCGGCGGTTGTTTTCATCCATACAGATTAAATAATCATATTTATTATAATCGATAATCGCTTTTTGTAAGCTGCACGGCTCTCTTGTTACCGCAGGAGATGCCGTGCTTTTTAAGTTCCCTTTGCGCGGGCGGGTAAACAGGGTTGCCTACGCCGTTCCATATTTCTTCGGTGCTTGTGGCGCAGGAGGCAATTAAAAAATCCTTTTCTTTGCCCAATTCCTTTACCATTTTCTTTAATATAAATTCCGCCATGGGTGAACGGCAGATATTGCCGTGGCAGATAAACACTACTTTAATCATACGGTATTCCTCATTTTGAAAGGGTTTTCAGTAAGCGGCATAGGGACAACAATTTACTTATTCGAAACTCCAGTCGGCATATATCTCATCGTGGTAATTCGGATAAGTTACATATGTTATTTTCTTTGCCTTTTGCTCAACAAGATCATATAACTCACAATCCGAAAGGATCAAGCAGAAAGAAATTCCCGCGGATTTGCAGTTCTGCAAGGATTCTTCAAGAATATTATCGAACCTGCTTCTGTCATCTGTTACGATCATAATTTTTCTTTCACAATAGGTAGTTAATGTTAACGGCAACATAATCAATGTATCCCCAACACGGCACATCTTGCTTAATAAGTCATTCATTTCTCTGTGACATTTGACCCAATCGCAAATTTCTGCAGATGCAGTATTTATATCCGCTGATTCGTTCAGATAAATCCAGTCTGATATGCCGGATTTGTTTGTCAGGCGGTCAACGGTATTGCTGATATTCTTCAAGTATGGTTCAAAAGGTGTTTCCTGAATAATATATCCATCAGGCAATACTTTGTTATATCGTTCTGAAAAGCTTTGCGGAAGTTTCCCCTCTCCGTCTATAAAGTCTTTGTAAATCTTTTCAATTGCAGCACGCACATTTGCAATTTCTTGCTGCTTATTTGCTGGCTTTGAGTTCTTGAGTATATGAACAACAGATTTTAACATCATATTATCTCCTGAAAGCTTTTATAAGGGTGGTGTTAATATCATACCGGGTTACTCATTTTGAAAGGGTTTTCTCGCCTACGGGTTCAAGGTAAGCTGAATCGCCGGTGCCTCTCTGCTTGTAAACCTGATCTGATGTGGGATAGTACATTTGTGCTTCGCCTTTTTTACCGCCCGCTATGATTACTTCAAGCCATGGAAGGGCAGGTATAAAGAACGGCAGCAGGAAATAATTTGTATTGTGGTTCCATATTGAAAGTGCAAAAAAAGTGCAGTTGAAAATAAACATTTCCCACATGTTCGGATAATTCTTTATTGAACTGCTCAATTCTTCCAATTCGCTACGAGTAAAGTCAAGCGTTATTGACCAGCAACCGTCTATATTGTCGTTCCTGTTTTCGCGGAACGCTTCAAGGTTATAGTAGATACCCCAACCGTCATTAACAGAAAATGAAAAAACACCTACCGATACTCCCTGACCTACGGGCACTTCGTATATGCCGACAGTCATCGGACTGTCGGTAAGGTTTTCAACATAAATCCAGCAATGAGATGATACCGGAAAAACATACATAGCTGAAAAAAGCGATACCTTCGCAACAATTTCGTTTTCGTCTGTTACATCTTCCTCGGGGTCTGCAGGTTCGGTTGGTTCTTCGGGTGTTGTGGGTTCTTGCGTCGGGGGCTGTTCGGTTGTAGTTTCTTCGGGCAGAATGATTTCATCCTGTGCAAAGGCCGTTGCTGTTGTTCCGAAAGCAAGCAGTACCGTTAACATAATACAAATTAAATTTTTAAACAGTCTGTTTTTCATTTTCAAACACTCCATGTATATTGTGGTAAAGTAATTATACATTATAATATGGGGGCTTTGCAACATAAAAAAAGAATTTTGGCAGGGCTTTGTAATTGACTGTTGACTGCCTTTGTAGTATTATAATAAGTAGAAAAATATGGAACAGAAAGGGTAAAAAACTATGGCTAAGAAATATATTCTTGCCCTTGACCAGGGCACAACAAGCTCACGCGCCATTGCTTTTGACAAGCAGGGCAGAATTGCAGCAAGCGCACAGAACGAGTTTGCACAGATTTATCCTCAGGCAGGCTGGGTAGAGCATGACCCCATGGAAATTCTCTACAGTCAGTTCCATTCAGTTACTTCCCTTTTGGCAAAGGGTACGGTTAAGCCCGAAGAAATTGCAGCAATAGGTATCACCAACCAGCGCGAAACAACAATTCTCTGGGACAAAACAACAGGCAAGCCTGTTTACAACGCTATTGTCTGGCAGTGCCGCCGTACAGCGGATTACTGCGAAAAGCTCAAGTCAGACGGGCTTGACGAATATATCAAAAAGCATACGGGTCTGCTTATTGATGCCTACTTTTCAGGCACAAAAATCAAGTGGATTTTAGATAATGTTCCTGCCGCGCGTCAGCTGGCAGACGAAGGCAAGCTCCTTTTCGGTACGGTTGAAACATGGCTTATCTGGAATTTGACAGGCGGTAAAGCACATGTAACCGATTATTCAAATGCTTCGCGTACAATGCTGTTTGATGTTGATAAACTCTGCTGGGATGAATATCTTTGCGAAAAAATGGGTATACCAATGTCAATACTTCCAAAGGCAGTACCGTCAAGTATGCACTACGGCGATGTTGCGGGCGGAATTCTCGGTCTTGAAGCACTTGCAGGTGTACCGATTTGCGGTGCAATAGGCGACCAGCCTGCCGCTCTTTTCGGTCAGGGCTGCTTCAAGCCCGGTCAGGCAAAAAACACCTACGGCACAGGCTGCTTCCTGCTTATGAATACAGGTGAAACACGCGTTGAATCAAACAGCAACCTGCTTTCGGGCGTTGCCTGGGGTATAGGCGATAAGGTTGAATACGCGCTTGAAGGCTCTGCTTTCAATGCAGGTTCGGTTATCAAGTGGCTGCGTGATGAGCTTCACATGGTTGATACCGCACGCCGTTGCGATGAGCTTGCCGAAACGGTAGAGAACGCAAACGGCATTTACCTTGTGCCTGCGTTTACGGGTCTTGGCGCACCGTATTGGGATATGTATGCCCGCGGCTGTATAGTCGGCCTTACACGCGGCGTAAACCGTGCGCATTTCTGCCGCGCAGTGCTTGAAAGCATAACTTATCAGATGACGGATTTGCTCGAAGCTATGACCAACGATTCAGGTATTGAGCTTTCCGAACTGCGTGTTGACGGCGGCGCATCGGTAAGCAACATCATGATGCAGATTCAGGCTGATATGATACGCACCAAGGTCAACCGCCCCCGAACCGTTGAAACAACCGCACTTGGTGCCGCATACCTTGCAGGTCTTTGCGTAGGCTACTGGAAGGACATGGCAGATATTGAAAACAACCGTGAGGTTGATACGGAATTTGTTCCGCAGATGGATAAGGCAGAGCGTGACCGACTGTATAAGGGCTGGAAGCGTGCTGTTGAAAGGGCAAAAAACTGGGACATTTCCGAAGAATAACAATTTAATATTTTTGTTAAGGAGAGAGTAAATGTGGCAAAGGTAGTGCTTGATTGGAAAACCCTGCACGATTTCGTAGCAGATGCTTTTATGGGTGTCGGTGTACCGGCAGATGAGGTTGAAATGGTTGTTGATATTCTTCTTGAATCTGACAGGCGCGGCATTGAATCACACGGCTGTAACCGCTTCAAGCCCATATATATCGACAGAATTAAGGCAGGTATCCAGCAGGCTGTAACAAACTTTGAAATTGTTAAAGAAACTTCCACAACGGCAGTTGTAGACGGTCATCATGGAATGGGTCAGGTTATCGGCTATAAGTCGATGAAAATGGCAATTGAAAAGGCAAAACAGCACGGCATGGGCATGGTTGTTGTACGCAATTCCTGCCACTACGGTATTGCAGGCTACTATGCCACAATGGCATGTAAGGAAGGCTGTATCGGTATCACGGGTACAAACGCACGCCCTTCCGTTGCACCGACCTTCGGTGTTGAAGGTATGTTCGGCACAAACCCGCTGACCGTCGGTATTCCTACAGATGAAGAGTTTGATTTCCTTATTGACTGTGCTTCCTCAATCACACAGAACGGTAAGGTAGAATATTACGAAAGAATCGGCGAAGACGTTCACCCCGGCACAATTATTGATACCGACGGTAATCCTGTCGAAGGCGATGCGGGTGTAGCGCTAAAGAAAATCCGCAACGGCACAGCTGCCCTCACAACACTCGGCGGTATCGGCGAAGAACTCGGCGGATATAAGGGCTACGGCTACGCAATGGTAGTTGAGCTGCTTTCCGCTGTCCTTCAGGACGGCTGGTACGGTAAGGACCTTGACGGTAAGGATGAAAACGGCAATGCGCGCCCCTACCACCTCGGACATTTTTTCATCGCTATTGATACAAATCACTTCCTCGGCGAAGACCTCTGCCGCAAAAAGGCAGGCGACATTATACGCGCAGTCCGTGCTTCCAAAAAGCAACCGGGTCAGGACCACATCTATACCGCGGGCGAAAAAGAGTGGCTTGTATGGCAGCAGCGAAAGGACAGCGGTGTGCCGATTAACGAATCGGTTCAGAAGGAGTTCTGCCAGGTGCGCGATGAACTCGGTCTGACTCAGTATAAGTTCCCGTGGGAAAACTAACTAAATAAAAAAGGACGATAAAAATGGATTACGCAAAGGAATCACTGCGCCTTCACTATGAGTGGAAGGGCAAGGTAGAGGTTGCGGCACGCGCAAAGGTTCAGGATAAAGAATCTCTTTCGTTGGCTTACACCCCGGGTGTTGCACAGCCCTGCCTTGAAATTCAGAAGGATATAAATAAAAGCTATGAGCTGACACGCCGCTGGAACACAGTTGCCGTAATAACAGACGGCACTGCCGTTCTCGGCCTTGGTGATATCGGTCCGGAGGCCGGCATGCCTGTTATGGAGGGCAAATGCGTTCTCTTTAAGGAATTCGGCGGTGTTGATGCCATTCCGCTTTGCATCCGTTCCAAGGATGTTGATGAAATTGTTAAAACAGTATCACTGCTTGCAGGCAGCTTTGGCGGTGTAAACCTTGAAGATATCGGCGCACCCCGCTGCTTTGAAATTGAACGCAAGCTCAAGGAAATCTGCGATATTCCGATTTTCCACGATGATCAGCACGGTACAGCAGTTGTCTGCTCCGCCGCACTTATCAATGCTCTTAAAATCGTTAAAAAGGATATCAGGGATGTTACTGTTGTTTTCAACGGTGCAGGTGCAGCAGGTGTAGCTATTTCAAAGCTGTTCAAGTGGATGGGTGTCAAGAACATTATCATGTGCGATAAAAAGGGCATCATCGCCACAAAGGACGATATTGACGAACCGCGTCACGAAATCCTTGAATACACAAATAACGATAAAATCAGCGGTACACTTGCAGATGCACTTAAAGGAGCAGATGTATTTGTCGGTGTTTCCGCGCCCAATGTTGTAACGCCCGATATGATAAAGAGCATGGCTGAAAATCCCGTTGTTATGGCTATGGCTAACCCCACGCCCGAAATCATGCCCGACCTTGCCCGCGAAGCAGGTGCGGCAGTAGTCTGTACAGGCAGAAGCGATTTCCCCAACCAGGTAAACAATGTTCTTGCCTTTCCCGGTATTTTCCGCGGTGCGCTTGATGTACGCGCAAGCGATATCAACGAGGATATGAAGGTTGCCGCCGCAAATGCGCTTGCAAGCCTTATTACCGATGAAGAGCTTAATGCAGATTATATTCTGCCCAAGGCTTTCGACCCAAGAGTCAAGGACGCGGTTGCCGTCGCAGTAGCCGAAGCCGCCCGCAAATCAGGTGTGGCAAGGATATAAATTGACTATGAAAAAAGAGCTGTAAAACGCGAGTTTTTACAGCTCTTTTGTGTTGTTTGTTAAAGAATTTTCAAATCAGAACAGTCCTGTGATTACGCCGTTTTCGTCAACATCAATACGCTCTGCGGCGGGAACTTTAGGCAGACCGGGCATGGTCATAATATCGCCTGTAAGAACAACGATGAAGCCTGCGCCAGCGGAAATTTTAACATTCTTGATTGTAACGGTGAAATCTTCAGGTGCGCCAAGCTTTGTTGCATCGTCAGAAAAGCTGTACTGCGTTTTGGCCATACATACGGGAAGGTTGCCGCAGCCCATTGCTTCAAGTGCTGCAATCTGCTTCTTTGCAGCGGGCAACACGCTGATACCGTTGCCGCGGTAAATCTTCTTGACTATAGCTTCAATCTTTTCTTCAATTGTGCCATCAAGCTCGTAGGAGAATGTGAAATCGTTGGGCTGTTCGCAAAGCTTTACAACTTCCTTTGCAAGCTCTTCGCCGCCCTTACCGCCTTCTGCCCATACGGTGGAAAGCACAACATTTACGCCAAGCTCTTTGCACTTTGAAATAACAAGGTCAATTTCAGCGTCCGTGTCAGTCGGGAAGCGGTTAACTGCAACAACGCTGGGAAGCTTGTAAACATCTTTAATGTTGGAAACATGACGAAGCAGGTTCGGGATACCCTTTTCAAGTGCTTCAAGGTTTTCTGTGCCAAGCTCTGTCTTGGGTACACCGCCGTGCATTTTAAGTGCGCGGATTGTTGCAACAACAACTACTGCGCTGGGAGTAAGACCTGCGTAGCGGCACTTGATATCAAGGAATTTTTCTGCGCCGAGGTCAGCGCCGAAGCCGGCTTCCGTAATAGCGTAATCGCCAAGGCGCATAGCCATTTTTGTAGCGGTTACGGAGTTACAGCCGTGTGCAATGTTTGCAAACGGACCGCCGTGAACAAGCGCGGGTGTGCCTTCAAGTGTCTGAACAAGGTTGGGCTTTATCGCGTCTTTAAGCAGTGCCGCCATGGCACCTGCTGCTTTGAGTTCGCCTGCGGTAACGGGCTTTTCGTCGTATGTGTAGCCTACAATTATTCTTGCAAGGCGTTCTTTAAGGTCAGTCATGGAGGTTGCAAGGCAGAGTACAGCCATAATTTCGGAAGCAACGGTAATATCGTAGCCGTCTTCACGCGGTACGCCGTTTATCCTGCCGCCAAGACCGTCGGTAACAAAGCGAAGCTGTCTGTCGTTCATGTCAACACAGCGCTTCCATGTAATTCTTCTCGGGTCAATGTTGAGGCTGTTGCCCTGATAAATGTGGTTATCGAGCATTGCGGCAAGCAGGTTGTTAGCTGCGCCGATAGCGTGGAAGTCGCCGGTGAAATGCAGGTTGATATCTTCCATCGGTACAACCTGTGCGTAACCGCCGCCTGCGGCACCGCCCTTTACGCCGAATACGGGTCCGAGTGAGGGTTCACGAAGGGCAACCATAACATTCTTGCCGATTCTTTTAAGACCGTCTGCAAGGCCGATGGTTGTTGTGGTTTTACCTTCGCCTGCTGGAGTGGGGGTAATAGCTGTAACAAGTACGAGCTTACCCTTTTTGTCAACGGATTCGGGCATAGCCGTAAAATCAATTTTTGCCTTGTATTTGCCGTAGGGCTCAAGGTAATCCTGCGGTATACCTGCAGCTGCGGCAATTTCGGTAATGGGTTGCATTTTAGCGGACTGAGCAATTTCAATATCTGTGAGCATTGTTTTATCACTTCCGAAATAAAAATTTTAATAAAATTATTATAATTATACCATGTATAACGATATTTTAATTTCTTAAAAAGAAAAAAGATTTGAAATTATGCCTTATTGACATTAACTTTCGGCAGTATTATAATAAACGCATATTTGCAAAAGATTCCTGAGGAGGAAACGAATTTGAAAAACACAGTAAATGAAAGAATGTATGCGCTTGGCAGCAAGCGTTCCGAAATAAGAGAGCTTTTTGAATACGGCAAAAAGCGTATTGCCGAGGTAGGCGCAGAGAATGTTTTTGATTTCAGCATCGGCAACCCCAGCGTACCTGCGCCCGATTGTGTTAAAGAAGCTCTTACCGAGCTTGTAATGAACGGCGACCCTGTTGCACTTCACGGCTACACATCCGCACAGGGTGATGCCGCAGTCCGTAAGGCATGTGCCGATTACATAAACAAAACGCACGGTATGAACTGTACAGCGGACGATTTTTATATGACCTGCGGTGCAGCCGCATCGCTTACGGTTTCGCTCAATGCGCTTTCAACGGAAAATGCAGAGGTTATAGTCCTTGCTCCGTACTTCCCCGAATACAAGGTTTTCATCACTCAGGCAGGCATGAAATGCGTTGAGGTTAAGTGTAGCGAAGAGGATTTTCAAGTAGATTTTGCCGCTTTTGAGGCAGCACTCAACGAAAACACAAAGGCTGTTATTATCAACTCTCCCAACAATCCTTCGGGTGCAGTTTTCTCCGAAGAAACAATCAAAAAGCTTGCCGCAATTCTTGAAAAGGCAGAAGAAAAATACGGCAAAGATATTTTCATCATCGCCGATGAGCCTTACCGCGAGCTGGTTTACGATGCGGAAACTGTTGTTCCGTTTATTCCGAATTTCTACGCAAACACCCTTGTCTGCTACTCGTTCAGCAAGTCGCTTTCGCTGCCTGGTGAGCGTATAGGCTATATCCTTGTTCCCCCTGCAGTCAAGGCACATAACGAGGTTTATTTTGCAGTCTGCGGTGCGGGCCGCGCCCTCGGCTTTGTCTGCGCACCGGCACTTTTCCAGAAAATTGTACCCATGTGCATCGGCAAAACAGCAGACCTTTCCGTTTATAAAAAGAACCGCGATATTCTCTGCAGCGCGCTTACCGAATACGGCTACAGGGTAGTAAAGCCCGACGGCGCATTTTACCTTTTTGTAAAAGCACTTGAAGACGATGCGCGCGCATTCTGCGAAAAAGCAAAGGCACACGATTTGCTTATTGTCGCAAGCGACAGCTTCGGCTTCCCCGGCTATGTACGCATTTCTTACTGCGTTTCAACTCAAATGATTGAGCGCTCACTCCCCGCCTTCGAAGCCCTTGCGAAGGAATATAAATAATCAATAAAAAGTGAGAGACAATACGGACCAAAGCCGTATTGTCTCTTTTTATTTCTGCTGTTCCTGATTTTTAAGGTATTCTTTCAGTATCTTGTTTATATACTGTGAAAACGAGCGTTCATCTTCTTCTGCAAGAAGTTTAATTTTTTCTACAATATCGTTGTCGAGCGTTATGCTGACTTTTTCTTTTAATGGTTTCAGAAATATCACCCCTGCAGAATAATTACACGCATATTATAGCATTTAATCATCTTGAAGATTGATTTATAGTATAAAGTATGATAAAGTGCTACTATAAATATAATTAAAGAAAGAATCTTTACTGCGTTCAGAATGACAATTTTATATAAATTCGTACAAACCTTCGTTCTGCATTCACCGCTAAGCCGTAAATTACATCAAAAGTGAAAAAAACACTTGACAATTAAGCTGAAATTGATATAATAATTCTTGTTGTGGCGCGATAGCCGCAAAACAAATGCATATGGCCCGGTAGTTCAGTTGGTTAGAACGCTAGCCTGTCACGCTAGAGGTCGACGGTTCGAGCCCGTTCCGGGTCGCCATATGCTGCTATGGCTCAGGTGGTAGAGCACATCCTTGGTAAGGATGAGGTCGGCAGTTCGAGTCTGCCTAGCAGCTCCAGAAATCCCGTTTGTGAAAACAAATGGGATTTTTACTTATTCGTTATTATTTCTTCACTATTACTTCCCTTAAATTCAACTTTAGGATTTTTGGAAAGTAAGAAGTAATAATGAAAAAGTAATAAATATAAAAGGAACGGGGTGATTCCAATGAAGGATAGTTTGCTTATTTCCAAATCCAAAACATTTGCGCTTGAAATAATAAAGGTTTGCAATTTTATAAAAAAATCGCAAAAAGAATCTGTGTTAACAAACCAACTAATTCGTTCAGGAACTTCTATAGGAGCTAATATAAGAGAAGCACAGTACGCACATGGACGAGCTGACTTCATTGCTAAACTTCAGATTGCTTTAAAAGAATGTAGTGAAAGTGAGTATTGGATTGAGCTTTTAATAGAAAGCGGATATTATGACGACAGAACAATTCTCGAAATGTGTATAGAAATGAAAAAACTGCTGATTTCATCAATAAACACCGCAAAGAGGAACACGATATGACATTTTATCATGGCAGTCCCGTTGCCGATTTAAAAACACTCAAGCCTTTTTTATCCGAACATGGCAAAGAATACATTTATTTTTCAACCAACCCGCTGGTAAGTCTGCTTTATGCGGTTAAGCCTGTACCCAAACCGTTCAGCTTTTATCCCTACGGCTTTGACGGTGAAACGGTTGTATACTCGGAATACTTTGAAAACGCTTTTGAAAAGCTATATAAAGGAAAAAGCGGCTTTTTATACGAATGTGATGATGTTTGCGGGCTTGAACAGCCGACACAAATTAATTGCGCTTACACTTTTGATAATGAAATACCAATTGACAGAGCGACCAAAATTTCCGACTTGTATGAATATTTTAAAATACAGGAACAAAAAGGAATGTTTAGAATTAAACCGCGAAATGAAATATCCGAAAAAGAAATGCAGTTTATACTAAACGAACTTAAAAAGGATATTGCCGCTCATAATCTCAAAGAAAACCCCGACCACAAAATGAGCAAATTTATAGAAACAAACTTTGCTGAAATATGGTAAAAACTCAACAGAGCATCTGCAACGAAAAGGTTGCAGATGCTCTGATTTCTATTTCTTTATCTTATCCCAATAAGCTTTTGCTGCCTGCTCGTTTTTGTTTTCGCCGTATTCGTAGTATTTACGGTTTCTGAGTGCATCGGGCAGGTACTGCTGTTTTACCCAGCGGTTTTCGTAATCGTGCGGATATTTATAGAACTGACCCTTATGGTCGTTATCTTCACCGTCGAAATGCTTGTTCTGCAGCGTTCTCGGAATCGGTCCGTTTTTGCCTGCTCTTATATCGCTGAGTGCCGAATCAACGGCTGCGTAGGCCGTATTTGATTTTGGCGCAGTTGCAACAAGAATTACTGCATTTGCAAGCGGAATACGCGCTTCCGGCATACCGACCTGTAGCGCAGTATCTACCGCCGCTTTAACAATCGGAATAAGCTGCGGATAGGCAAGTCCGACATCTTCATTGGCACACACAAGCAGTCTGCGGCAGGCTGAGGGCAAATCCCCTGCTTCAAGCAGGCGGGCAAGGTAATGAATTGCCGCATCGGGGTCTGAACCACGCATGGATTTCTGATAGGCTGAAACAATATCGTAATGCTCATCGCCCTCTTTATCATACTTAAATGCGCTGCGCTGGGTGAGCTGCTCGGCTGTTTCAAGGGTAACAACGCGCTTATTATCAACAGTTGTTGAAGCTAATGCGCACAGCTCGGCAGAGTTCATCGCCTTTCTGACATCGCCGCCGCAGCCGCAGGCTATACGATGAACTACCCCGTCTTCAAGCTCAAACTCCATGCCGCCCTCTTTGGCAAGGAAATCAAACGCGCGCAGTATTGCAGGCTCGATTTCATTCGGTGTTACGCTTTTGAACTCAAAAACCGTTGAACGGCTGAGCACCGCATTGTACACATAGAAGTACGGATTTTCTGTTGTGGAAGCAATGAGCGTAATTGAACCGTCCTCAATGAACTCAAGCAGGGTCTGCTGCTGTTTTTTATTGAAATACTGAATTTCATCAAGGTACAACAGCACACCGTTTAACGCAGAAAGCGTTTGCGACTGCGCAATTATATCCTTTATATCGGCGGTAGAGGCTGTAGTGCCGTTTAATTTGCAAAAATATTTGTTGGTCCGTTTGGCAAGTATTTCGGCAAGCGTTGTTTTACCTACACCCGATGGGCCGTAGAAAATAAGGTTAGGCACTTCGCCCGAATCAATAATACGGCGCAGCGCTTTGCCTTCACCCAACAAATGCCGCTGACCGACCATGTCTTCAATTGTCTGCGGTCTTAACCTGTCCGCAAGCGGGTTTTTCATTTTACCTTCCTCCTTTATATATCCATTGCACTTTCATCAAGCAGAAACTGTTCAATGCCGATATAAAGTATACCGTTATCGTCATGCCAAGGAATAATATTATCCCTTACCACTACTATTTTTTTGAAAGAATCGCCTACGCGATTGAGCGACCGTATTTCCTGCAAGCGTTTTTCTTCTTCTCCGACAGAAAGCGCAGATTGGATATAATACTTTTTGCTGCCCTTATGCGCTACGAAATCTATTTCCAACTGCATACGCTTGCTTTTTTTGTTTTCATCCTTATAGCAATATTCAACTACACCAACATCAACATTAAATTCGCGAGCGCAAAGTTCATTATAAATTACATTTTCCATTATATGGTTTTCTTCCTGTTGGCGGAAATTAAGCCGTGCATTACGCAAGCCGACATCGCTGAAATAATATTTCAGCGGAGAACCTATATATTTTCTACCTTTAACATCATAGCGCTCGGCTTTATAAATCAAAAATGCATCAATAAAAAAATCCAGATATCTACTGACTGTATCATCACTTATACTGACCTGTTTTTCGCTTTTGAAGGTTTTTGCAATTTTGCCCGCATTGGTAAGCGAGCCTATAGAGGAAGAAACAATATTCAGCATATCATCAAGTACAGATTTATCATAAAGTATTTTATTCCGCTCAATTATATCGCCAATATAAATTTTCTCAAACAGTGACTGAAGATATCTCGCTTTTTCCTCGTGACCCTTTTTCTTCGTTACAAGCGGCAAACCACCATAAGTATAATATTCCTGCCACGCATTGTGCTTATCGCCTTCGTAGGCATTGTAAAACTCCTCAAAAGAAAGCGGATTAACGCGTATTTCATCACCACGCCCGCGAAACTCGGTAATTATATCCGACGATAACATTTTAGAATTGCTGCCGGTTACATAAACATCAATATTATCATGTTTCATCAGCCCGAGCACTACATCTACAAAACCGACCTTATCTTCCACACCAGCAATATACGGATTCTGAATTGTAACAACCTTCTGAATTTCATCAAGGAAAACATAATACTGTTTGCTCTTATCAGCAGTCATACTGCGGATATATTTGCCGAGTTCAAGCGGATTACGGTATCGGATATTTTCATCGTCATCAAGTGCAAGGCATATAATACAGTCATCCTTTACACCGATTGAATTAAGATAATTCTTATAGATATTGAATAAAAGATAGGATTTACCGCACCTTCTTATGCCTGTGATAACCTTAACCAGGCCGTTTTCTTTTTTATTTATTAACCGTTCAAGATATTTCTTTCTTTCAATCATAAGCATACCTCTTTCGGGAATTTTGCGTATTTACACATTTTATCCTATTGTATTTTATCATACCCATTCTTTTAAGTCAATATTCACTTTCGGATATTTTGCGTATTTACGCATTTTATCCGGCTGTTATGCAATTGATAAAATCTCCGTTTCATCTGTGGTTAATAATACACAAAATTATCAAAAAACCAAACATATAATTCTAAACTTTATTTTTGAATTTGAATTGTAATTGTTTGTATTTTAAGTTATAATCTATTCTGTTGTATTGTGGCACGAAGGCAAATTGAGTTTTTCGTGCATAAAATGTATGGATTACAGTTTCACGAGGTGAACCGTATAATGATTTGCAATAATATACTTGAGGCCATCGGCAACACGCCGATAATCCGCCTTAACAATATGGTTGATGAGGATTCGGCAGAGATTCTTGTAAAGTTTGAAGGGCTTAATGTCGGCGGCTCAATCAAAACACGCACGGCATACAACATGATTTGTGCCGCTGAAAAGCAGGGTCTTATTAACGAAAACACAATAATTGTTGAACCCACAAGCGGCAACCAGGGCATAGGTCTTGCACTCGTAGGTGCTGTTAAGGGTTACAAAACAAAAATTATAATGCCCGATTCCGTAAGTGAGGAACGCAGAAAGCTTGTAAACCACTACGGTGCAGAGGTTGTACTTGTACACGATGCAGGCAACATCGGCGCATGTATTGAAGAATGCCTTAACCTTGCGCTTAAAATGCAGGCAGAGGACAAAAATGTATTCGTTCCGCAGCAGTTTGAAAACCCTGCAAATGTTGAAATTCAGCGCAAGCAGACGGGTGTCGAAATACTTGAACAGGTTGGTAAGCCTATTCACGGCTACTGCTCCGGCATCGGCACAGGCGGCACAATTACAGGCATTGGCGAAACGCTTAAAGCTGCCAACCCCGACATTGAAATCTGGGCAGTTGAGCCCGAACACGCGGCTATACTTTCCGGCGGCTCGATCGGTACGCATATACAAATGGGTATCGGCGACGGACTTATTCCCGCAATACTTAACACGGAAATTTACAACGATATCTGCATTGTTAAAGACGAAGAAGCCCTGCAGACTTCAAAAGACCTTGCAAGCAAGGAAGGCATACTCTGCGGCATATCAAGCGGTACAAATGTAGCCGCCGCAATCCGTCTGGCAAAAAAGCTCGGTAAAGGCAAAACCGTTGTAACCGTACTGCCCGACACGGCAGAAAGATATTTCTCAACTCCCCTTTTTGAATAACTATTCTATTAAAAATGACACTTTCAAAAATTTGAAAGTGTCATTTTTTTTTGTTATTTAAGCAGCGGCAAAGAGCTTATTCAGCGGGCATTTGCCTGCGGAATACTTGGGTGTGTCAATTGATGCATCCTTAACTATTGCAAAGGAATCAATGTTTTCTGTGCCTTTGTCAGTCACGCCGTAGGAATCGAAGTAAAGCGAATTACCTTCAATGCGTATAGCAGCAAACACGGGATATGTTGCATCAACAATTTTCTCTGCTCTTGGGAACAGCTCGTCTGTATCTGCAGCATCCTTGGTCTGGTAGTATTTAACACCGGAGCAGGCATTGATTGCATAAATTGTACCGTCGGGGTTGACCTTTGCGGTATAAGTTTTACCGTTGTTGTCAACGCTCATTTCGTACACTTCAACTACTTCGTTGTTGTTCATTGCGTCTGTACGCAGATAAACATGGTCGTGACCCTGAAGCACGATATCTACACCAAGTTCGGGCATAAGAGTTGCCAGCTGTGCTCTCATTTCGATAACATCGTCATCATCATAATGTGAACCGTTTGAGTAGAGCGCTTTATGAGTTGCTACGATTTTCCAGTCCGCATCGCTTGCATTTGCTGTAGCCTTCAGCCATTCAATCTGCTCATTGCTGAAGCCCTCATCCTCGTTGAGGTTGTTTGCGTTAAGCACCATGAAAAGTGCGTTGTTATATGTAAAGGAATAGTATGTACCCGTTTCTTCATCCTGCTGGGGATGTGCCGGAAGAACAAAGTTGTTCTTGAGAGCAAATGTGCCGTGTTCCTCGTGATTGCCTGCGGTAGGCATGAACGCGGTGTTCATAAGGTCAGCAGAAGCTGTATTGAACAGCCACTTCCAATGGTGGAAGTTGTCACCGTGGTCAACCTGGTCGCCTGTGGAAAGTATGAATTTTGAATCGGGATACATATTGAATGCTGTATCAACAACATTTGCCCATACCTTATACTGACGCTCCATACCTGACTGCGGGTCGCTCATATGGAAGAAAGTAAAGGAATCGGAATTATCCGCTGTTGTGATTGTGCCAACCTCACTCCAATAGCCCTTTGCAGCGTCACCTATACGGTAGTAATAGGTTGTACCCGGCTGCAAACCTTCAATCTTTACGGTATGGCGGTTTACATCAAAGAAATACTTGAGCAAGCCTGCTATACCGATATCAATACCGTAATTCATGCGCTGTACAGTTTCGCCTGCTGCGGTTACCTTAACACCTGCGGGAAGCTCTGCAGAAAGTGCAGCCGCATCAAGGGACAGCTGGATATCCGTACCTGTTACGCTCTTCTTTGTAATCCAGCTTATGTTGCGTGAGGTTGCGGTATCGTCACCGAAGGTAACGGCAATGTGTGAAGGAAGGCGGAGATTATCCGCTGATTTTTCTACTTCATAGCCGCCGTTTACATTTGCGGTGAGAACGATATTGTTATCCTCCGAATTATCGTCAATGCACAAATCGTTTACAAAGTTCTTGAGTTCGCCGTCGATTGTTTCGAACTGGCTGGGTGTCATATATTCGGCAATAAGGTGGTCGAGCAAACCGTTAAGGCTTGATGCATCAAGTACACCGAGTGCGCCGAGAAGTGAAAATACAGTATCAACAATATGTGTAAAGGACATATCGCCCCAGAGAAGTACGGTAAGAATTGTATCAATCGCACCGATAAGAATGTGACCTACCGTGCCAAACGGGAATGCTGCAGCAAGGTTGAGTTCAAGTGTGCTGAGCAGACCGTCAAGGAGGAAACCGTTTACAAGGTGTTCAAGTAAAGCATCGAATACCTTAGATGAAATTTCGCCTGTGTCAAGTTTTTTCATAGCATCCATTACAAAGGCATCATCGGACATATCCGTTCCGGGCAGATACATATAAACAAGCACGCTCGAAACCAGTTCACCAAAGTTGCCGCCCCTTGAAGCATCACCGAAGCCGTACTTGTCAAGGAACTTTGTGCATGGAATATCGCTTACCTGAATTTCAAGCAGACCGTCAAGCAAATCGGATACAAGACCCATAAGCTCCTCGGGATGCTCAACATAAGCCTTATCTATCTGATTGCAAAGGTCCTTGATAAGACCCATTGCGTTCTTTGTGCCGAGAATTGTGATACCTGCAAAGCCGATACCACCGCCAAGCAAATCGTCAAACAAACCGTCAATCAGTTCTTCAAGGCCAAGCATATCGTTGAGGAAGTTGTAAAGACCGCCTGCGGCTTTAATCTGCGGAATAAAGCTGTCCACATAGTAGCCGGCAAGGTCCATAACCATATCCTTAGCACTGTCACCTACAAAGTTGATGCCGAAGCAGTAATCAGAAAACGGCTGCTCGTATGTAATGCCGTTCCAGGTAAGGGGCTTGAGCTCATCAAAATTGTGGCTCTTTATATCAGCCTTGATAACATCTGAAGCTGTGTTATCAAACTGAACCGTTCTGATAAGGTTGGGGAAGTTGATAAGAGATGATGTAGCAATATCGTAAATAACATTGCCGTTGTCAGAAACGAGCTTCGAAATATCGTGAATGTGCATATGGCCTGTAAAGGCATACTGCATACCTGCGTCTGCAAGCAGCTCGCTGACATACTGGCTGTCCTCAATAAGGAAAGCGGTAAATGCTGCATGCTCCTTATAGCCAAAGTGGGAAACAAGGTTCCAATGGGTCATACCGATTACACTGTAGCCCAAATCCTTTGATTCTTCTACCTGCTCAAGCGCCCATTCAAGCGTTGCTGCGGAGTACTTGCCAGCAGTTTCGTGTTCATCTACACCGTCGGGTGTGATATCTGCCGAATAAATGCCGCCGTCAATTACAACAAGACGGTAACCGTTTTCAAGCTGTGCAACATAGGAAAGCATACCTGCTTTTTCGCCTGCGGGCGGTGTAAATTCTTCAATGGCAAGGTCATAGCCGAGGTTTTTGTAGAGTTCACGATATGCTTCGGGAGTTGTTATTTCAGCACCCTCTGTTGTGAAATCTCCGTTCTTAAAAGCCTTGGCTTTTGAATTGTTTATATCATGGTTGCCGTTTGCTACAAGCACAGGAACACCTGTCTGTTCTTCCCATGCTTCGAGTATGCCTGCAAGTGCTGTATGGCTGGCAAGGTCACCGTTCTTTGTAAGGTCACCGGGTATGAACAGATAATCAAGCTCGCCCTTTTCAGCCTTGACCTTGTAAAAGTCAAGTGCAGTTAGAAGAATATTGTGTGCAAGGTGGCTTGTAGATATTGTCTTTTCGCACGCTTCACCGAAAGCGGTCATATCGTCAACATTTTCGGGTGCATAGTAGTGAATATCGGTCATTACGCCGATGTCGAGCTTGCCCGTTGCAGTATTCTGTGCAAATACAGTTGCAGGTACAGCAGCTGTAAGCAAAGCAACAGCAAGTACGACGGAAATAATTTTAAACAGCTTTTTCTTCATTGCTTTTCTCCTGTTTCTTACTTATTTTCAGCCTTCTGTTCTTTTGATGATATCTTCAAACAGACCGGCAACAACATGAGTAATCTGTGCGCTCAGACCGTTTGTTTCGTGGTAATGGTTGCGGTCAAGGTTATCTCTGTAGCTTGAAAGATAAGCCTGAGTCGGGTGCAGAACAACATTGTTTGTGGGCACCATGTAACCTGTCATATCGTTGGTAACGCCGAAGATAATGAGCTTATCATCGTTTGCAATTTCGCGCAGCGGCTTTGCATTTACTTCGGGACCGATGCCTGTGCCTGAATTTGTAGCATCAAAATACTTGCCGTCAACATTTTCGGCAAAGGTTTCACCGCCGAGGGTAAGAATCTTCTGTGTACCGATTTTTATGTAATTCATTTCAGTAAGCAGAGCAAGACCCAAAGAGCTGTCCTTGCAGGGGTATGCACGGGCATTGCAGAGCTTTAAGATAAACATAAATGCGAGAACATAGTTTTCAATGGGTGCGTAATAAGGCTGGTGAACAACAGTAATTTCAGCCGGCATAAGCTCATCATTATCAATACTGAAAGCAGCCTTTGCAAGCAGCTCACCGCCGAGCTTTGTTCTTTCCTTTCTGTCCTCTGAAAGCTTATCGTTGATATTGATTGAAGCAATCGGACCTACGCTGAAAAGAACATTGACGGGCTGGACTTTGTTTATGGCTTCACGCAGATAATAGGGGTAGTCTGCGCTGACTTCGGTGCAGTCGCCGCCCATTGTGTTGGGGTGTGCGCCGAAGTTGAGGAACCATGTTTCGTCACTGCCGTCGTTAGGGACAAAGCGGAAGCGTGTCAGCCTGTCATCAACAGATGCTCTGCCTGTATCAACAGCATCGGGTACATAAACCGAACCGACATACATTTTGCCTTCCTTACGGTTTTCGTATGCCTTGATGCACACTTCCTTGATTGCAGCGCAAAGCATATCCATATATTCCTTGTCAACGCCGCTCTGCGGAGGCATAAGTCTGCCCCAGTAGCCTACGGTGTCAATACTTGCGTGTGAATGTGTGCAGGAAATGTTAATCAGCTTGCAGCCTGTCTGATTTGTAAAATCGCTGAGTGATTCGCGGATGCGGTTTACTTCAAAGCCGGTAAGACCGATAACATCGACACTCACCATGACAATGCCGCCGTTATCCTTTACATCAAGCCACATTGCGCGTACCGTAAGCGGGTCGTTCACACCTGTAACAGGGTGGTCCATTCTGTAGCCGGCTATGTAGTATTTCTTTGCAGTTACATCAGCAGGCATAACTTCCTTGCAGGCAAAACCTGCATTAAAAAATTCATCTGTGCTGTTTTTCATTCTGATGGGTTCAGCCTTAGCAATTACGGGTGCATCGCCTTTTTTTGCCATGCTTTTTCCCTTTGCAGTTGCAATCTTTTTTAATGCTTTTGCAGCAATATCTGCAATATCCATATCTTTATACCTCCATAAAAGAAATAATTCCGTATTATAAAATACCTTTCATTTTATAATAACATTAGTATATACAAATTGCAAGAAAATTTTACAGCCTGCTTTTGAAAAAACAGTATATATTGACAACAAAAAATTACAGTGATATATTTGTTTTAAAGCAAAACAATATAAAAAAGGGTGATGTTATGGGCAAGAGTATTAAACGGATTATTTCTTTGGTATTGGTTATCTGCCTTGTTTTTTCCATAGGTGCAACCGGTGTCAACGCACAGGCTGAAACGGTACAGCAGGCTTTGCAGACGCTTGAAAAGGATGTTCCTATTATTGAAATCCAGGGCTTCGGCGACCCGATTTACCGCGGCATTTCTACAGAAACCGAAGATGATGATATTGATATATGGACTGCGAACATTGACGCTATCCTCGGACTTGTAAAAAAGCACCTTTTCAACCTTATTTTTTCATTGATTTTCAAAAATACCGATAAGCTCAATGTAATACTTACCGATGTAATGGTTACGCTTTTTGGCGCAATCGCCTGCGATGAAGGCGGCAATCCCGCGCCCGACACAGGCATGCAGGATAAAAGCACAGCCTATCCAAAGCCCGAATACGGCCAGCGCAATTCCTACCGTTTCCATTACGATTGGCGGCTTGATGCACACACGCTTTCAACACAGCTTCGTGAATATGTTGAAGCCGTAATGCAGGCAACAGGCAGCGATAAGGTAGCTTTTGTTTCATTCAGCATGGGCGGCAGTATTCTGATGACCTATCTTTATGAATACTACTACCTTGCAACGCCCGAAGAGCGTGAGCATGTACATTCAGCTGTTTTCATGTGCGGCGCAATGAACGGTGTAGCCTGCTGCGAAGACCCGTTTGCAGGCAAGCTTCTGCTTGAAAGCGATACACTTCTGTACGCTCTCGGTGAGCTTATGAGTGGCAACGAAACACTTTCAGGTCTGCACAAGGTGCTTGTTGTACTGGATAAAATAAGGCTGTTTGACCCGCTAATAAACTATGTCAACAACTATATTGTTAAAAACTTCAATGCGCTCGCAGGCGACGGACTTATTCAGAGCATGGGTACTCTGCCCGGATTTTTCGTAATGATGTCTTACGACGGATATTACGATGCCGAAAACTTTATTTTTGATACACCCGAAGAAAAGCAAAAATATGCAGAGCTTATTGCAAAAAACCGCTACTACCATGAAAATGTACAGCTCAATTCCGACAATATTATTAATGTCCTGCTTGAAGACGGCAAAAACATGGCTGTTATTTCCGAATACGGCTATTCAATGATCCCCGTAACATCAGACAGCAGCCGAATGTCCGACGGCACAATCACAACCGCCGCCAGTTCCTTTGGCGCAAGCTGCGCACCGCTTGGCAGCACATTCAATGAAAACTATGTTCAGGCAAAGGAATGTACCTGCGGCAAAAACCATATATCGCCCGACAGAATGATTGACGCATCAACCTGCAAATATGCCGATATTACATGGTTTGCCAAAAACCTGCGTCACGATTCGTCTGACCGTTACTTTGCCGACCTTATAGACCTTGTAACCTACAGCGACGAACAGGTAACGGTATGGACCTACGAAGAATACCCGCAGTTCATGGTAAGCTTTGAGAACGAATACCTTGTCCCCCTTAAATAATTTGTTTTTATACATTGTAGGGTGTTCCGAAAGCTACCGGTGAACTTCCCGTATTAGACTATAAAAAACGCTGTCATTCTGAGCGTTAGCGAAGAAACTTAAATGTGTAAAAGATGCAGATAAAAGATTCTTCACTGCGTTCAGAATGACATTTTTATAATCGAGTGCGAGTGTCCCGCCATCAATTTTACATTTTTAACTTTCAATTTCGCATTTTAAAAAGCCACCAAAGCGGTGGCTTTTGTTGTTTAAACATCAATTGTAAAATCGGTTGTGGTCCAGGTATAGCCGTATTTTGTGCGCAAGCCGATTGTGCCGGGCTTGGTTATTTTACGGACTACCGTCCAGTAGCGCAAGCCGTCCTCGCCGATGTAGCTGTTGCTTTGTGTATAGGTCAGCGTATTGCCGGACTGGGTTATGAGCTGAATTTTTGCAACCTGCGGGTCGGTTACAACCGTGAAGGTGGTAAGGTTGCCTACCTTTTCGCTTGTAAAGCTGCGGCATTTCGGGGTGTCGAAAACTATTTCAAATTCAATGCCGTTTTTGTTCCAAACCTTGCCGTATTTTGTGGCAAGTGTGTATTTACCCTTGTTCAGTGATACGGCAAGAATCCATGTTTCAGTTCCATCGCCGTTGTTAATAATTTCTGCCGCCTGCGAACGGACAAAGGTTGTTGTTGAACCGCTCTCGCGGATAAACTGAATTTTATCAGCGTTTTCAGCTACAGTTATTTTATATTCGCGCTTTTCGCGTGCGCAGTAGGCAATATCGCTTACCGGTTCAACGGAAAACGAAGCCGACGCATATTCGCCGTAAGCTGTGCCGCAATGCTCACAAACTGCCTTTGCATTTACGGTTGCGTTGCCGCCGCTGTGTTCGGCATAATTAACTATTTCACCGCACTCGGGGTCGGTACATTCAAGCCAATGCGCCGTTTCGTCAGCACTCCACTTTTCTGCAGGTGTGCAGATGTGTTCGGGCTTATTTTCAACCTTAACGGTACAGGTATCAACAAAGCCGCGTTCAACATGGGTTGCGGTAATAGTTGCTTCACCCTCGGCAAGGGCGGTAATTCTGCCCGAATATGGGTCTACCTTTACTACCTCGGGGTTGCTCGACACATAATCGCACGCCGTCCAGACAGCTTCGGCAGGATAGGTCTTTGCCTCAAGGTCAACAACTTCGCCAACCGATACGCTCACATTCTCGCTGTCAAAGGCTATGTGGGTTGCTACAGGTAAATCACAAATCATAGGATAGGGATTGTCGCCGTCCAACGCCTCAATCTGTTCGGGAATATCGCTATCCGCCGCAAAATAAAGAGTAGAATAATTCACACCACCATCAATTTCATATCCTTGAGATGCTTTCCATTCATCTTCATGATAAAAATCATCATAATAAAATAAAGCATCCCTTATACTTTCAAAAGATAGATTAGACGGCACATAAAAGTTATATTTTGAAGCAGCCGTAGCATCCATTAAATTTACGCTCATTAAACTATCGCGGGAAGGCAAAACAATATAACTTCCGTATTTAAACATATCAAGGTAGTTCGCATAATTGCCTTCGTATATACAATCAGGTAAAACAGATAGATTTCTTCCAGTTGATATATCTACCTTATTAGGGTAACAACGATTATCTATTGGATTAGAATAAAAATCATTATTAATAGATTTTAATCCCTTTGGAAATTCAATATCATTAATTGTATATCCGTCACCATTAACTTGTAAAGAACCTGACTCTATATATTCATAGCCTTCCGGAATAACAACCTTTGAAATGTATTGTAATCCTGGGTCATATGTGGGAACATAATTCCCTGAGATAAGCTCAATTTCTTCTCCGTACCAAATATAATAGAATACATTAACTGAACCATTATCGCTCCTGTAACCAATTGTTTTTACAGGATAGCCACCAAGAGTTGTAGGTAAGGTTAAAACAATTTTTTCAGGACCTCTATATTGTATATGTATATTTAAAATGGTAGCTTCACCATTATTAACAATATAAATATAATCAACACCGTCTACGGTTTCATAAAGAAAAGTGCTTGTGTCAAAATAATGTCCAAAATAACCCTCTACAGAATGCATTTCTTTTTCAAATTCCAGTTCTTCATCAGTCATAGAATTAGCAGAAACACCAAATGAAGAAAAAACAATAACAGCACAAAGAAAAGCAGAAATAACGCGCAATGTTTTTTTCATAACCAATACCCCCATTTGAAATACAGAGTTTGTAATTTAATTATAATAATCACAAGGAATTATGTCAACCGCTTGTAAGCCACATAAAAAAGCACGCCCGCACCAAAAAAGGCACGGACGCACCGGGGAATAAACTTTATTAACAAGAAGGAATTAGCCGATGAGGCCCTTTACGAATTCAACAATCTTATCGATAATGCCGGATTCTTCGATCTTCTTAACAATGTCTGTTATGGTAGCGATGATCTTTTCAAAATCGATCTTACCGAGTACTTCCATGATCTGATCCATTATTTTCACCTCCTGATTGTCTTTCAAATGTTATAATAAAAATACCATGTTTTACAAAAAATGTCAATGCATTTTAATACATTAAGTAAAAAAGTCTGCAATAATTCTTTGGCTTTGCCTTGATAATTCGCTTAAAGAATATTAAGACAAATCAATCCCCTGCCCGAAAAAAGATTTTCAGACAGGGGAAAAATTTTACAATCTGTTTAATTCAATGATTAAGCAAAGAGACCTTTGAAGAAATTAACGATTACATCAATGATACCGGAATTCTTAACCATACCTACGATATCAGCTGCTTCGCCTTCTTTAAGGTAGTCGAGAAGCTGCTCAACAAAACCGAGAATCTGTTCCATTATTTCACCTCCATATCCGTGTTTTTTGTAGCTTTATTATAGCAATTTGCGAAATAGTTTGTCAACAACTTATTAACAGTTTGTTCATCAAATCGGTAACATTGCCGTAACATTGCAACATTTTGATGCTAAAAATGAAAAATTCAGCCGACTGCAATTAAAAGCAGACGGCTGAAAATGCACAAAGTAAATTTCCGGTAACGAAATTAATAAATCGGATATTTCTCGCAAATCTTGTTGACTTCTGCGCGGATATAATCTGCGCTGTTTTCGTAATCGGTTGCAGTAAGGTGAATAAGCTCTGCAATTTTTACCATATCTTCTTCCACAAGACCTCTTGAAGTTACGGCGGCTGTACCGATACGCACACCGCTTGTGATAAAGAACTTTTCGGGGTCATTGGGGATAGCGTTTTTATTTACTGTAATATAAACGGTATCAAGACGCTTTTCAAGCTCTTTACCCGTAATATTGAAGGGACGCAGGTCAACGAGCATAAGGTGATTATCCGTACCGCCTGAAACAAGGTTGAAGCCTTTTTCAAGCAGAGCTGCGGCAAGTGCCTTTGCATTCTTGACAATCTGCTGCTGATATGCCTTGAATTCGGGCTTGAGTGCTTCACCGAAGCAGACTGCCTTACCCGCGATAACATGCATAAGCGGACCACCCTGGCTGCCGGGGAAAATTGCCTTATCAATATCCTTTGCAAATTCTTCCTTGCAAAGAATCATACCGCCTCTGGGACCGCGGAGTGTTTTATGGGTTGTGGTTGTAACAAAATCTGCAAAGGGTACGGGAGAATCGTGGCAGTCTGCCGCGATAAGACCTGCAATATGAGCCATATCAACCATAAACAGGCTGCCTGCAAGCTTTGCAATTTTGCCGATACGGCGGAAATCAATGGTTCTGGGGTATGCAGAAGCACCTGCAACAATAAGTTTGGGCTTAACCTCGCAGGCAAGTCTTTCAAGCTCATCGTAATCTATAAAACCTTCTTCGGTTACACCGTAGGGAACAAAATTGTAAAGCTTACCGCTCAGGTTTGCGGGTGAACCGTGGGTTAAATGACCGCCGCAGTCAAGGCTCATACCGATAACTGTATCGCCGGGCTTTAAAACGGCATTGTAAACGGCGAAATTTGCCTGTGAACCCGAATGGGGCTGAACATTTACATGTTCTGCGCCGAAAAGCTGTTTTGCACGCTCAATAGCAATATTTTCAACAACGTCAACACATTCGCAGCCGCCGTAGTAGCGCTTTGCGGGATAACCTTCGGCATATTTGTTGGTAAGCACGCTGCCCATTGCGGCAAGCACTGCCGGAGAAACAATATTTTCAGAAGCAATAAGCTCAATATTTCTCTTCTGTCTGTTCAGCTCAAGCTGCATTGCGTCTGCAACTTCCTTATCCGTCTGCGCGATAAGGCTGATTGAATCAAGTACATTTTCAAACATAATCGTATTTCCCCTTAAATTTATTTAAATATCAAGATTCTGAACATATTTTGCATTCTTTTCTATGAAGTCGCGTCTGGGTTCAACCTTATCACCCATAAGGATTGAGAAGGTTTCGTCTGCCAGCATTGCATCCTCAAGCGTTACGCGCAGCATAATGCGGTTGGCAGGGTCCATTGTGGTTTCGCGAAGCTGGTCGGGGTCCATTTCACCAAGACCTTTATAACGCTGGATATCGCAGCTGCCGCCGAGCATTTCAATTTTTTCGTCGCGTTCTTCGTCGCTGTAGGCATATTCAACCTTTTTACCCTTGGTAAGCTTATACAGCGGGGGCTGTGCGATATAGATATAGCCGTTATCAATAAGCGGACGCATATAGCGGAAGAAGAATGTAAGCAGAAGTGTGCGGATATGCGCGCCGTCAACGTCAGCATCGGCCATGATAACTATTTTATGATAGCGCAGCTTTGTAATATCAAAATCTTCATCAATACCGGTGCCGAGTGCGATAATAACAGGTGTGAGCTTATCGTTGCCGATAACCTTATCAAGTCTTGCCTTTTCTACGTTGAGCATTTTACCCCAGAGAGGAAGGATAGCCTGATATCTGTTATCGCGGCCTGCCTTCGCAGAACCGCCCGCAGAATCACCCTCGACGATGTAAAGCTCGGTGTTTTCGGGGTTTCTGTCGATACAGTCGGCAAGCTTACCGGGAAGCGATGTTGAATTGGAAAGGGCTGATTTTCTTGCAGAATCCTTTGCCTTGCGCACCGCTTCGCGTACTCGTGCTGCATCAAGTGCCTTTGTAAGCAGAGTTTTGGCGACATTGGGATTTTCTTCAAAGTAGGTCATGAGCTTGTCGTTAACCGTCTGCGAAACGAGCTTTGTCATTTCGGTATTACCGAGCTTGCCCTTGGTCTGACCTTCAAACTGTGCCTCGGTCAGCTTAACGCTGATAATAGCTACTAAGCCTTCGCGCACATCTTCACCGGAAAGGTTTTTATCGCTTTCTTTAAGAATTCCGTACTTTCTGCCGTAATCGTTAAAGACCTTTGTAAGTGCTGTTTTAAAGCCTGTTTCGTGCGTACCGCCGTCGATAGTACGGACATTGTTTGCAAAGCTGATAAGTGCTTCGTTGTAGCCATCGTTATACATAAGGGCTACTTCTGCACTTGAATCGTCACGCACGCTGGAAAAATGGATAGGTGTGGGCTGTACGGGAGTAAAACCGCGGCTTTCGTTAACATATTCAACAAAAGAGCTTAAACCGCCTTCAAAGCAGAAAACGCGTTCAACTATGTTTTCGGGGTCGCGTCTGTCCGTAAAGGTGATTTTTAGACCTGCGTTAAGGAATGCGGATTCACGCAGTCTGCGTTCAAGCACTTCAAATTCGTATTCAGTGGTTTCTGTAAATATTTCGGCATCAGCCTTAAAGCGGATAAATGTACCGGTTTCAGTGCTTGTACCAACAATATCAAGGTCGCTCATGATATTGCCGCGTTCAAAGCTCTGACGGTAAACATTGCCGTTACGGCTGACTTCAACCACAAACCATTCGGAAAGGGCATTAACAACAGACGAACCGACACCGTGCAGACCGCCCGATACTTTATAGCCGCTGCCGCCGAACTTACCGCCGGCATGAAGCACGGTAAGAACAACGGTAACTGCGGGCAAGCCCATTTTTTCGTTCATATCAACGGGAATACCGCGGCCGTTGTCGCGTACGCTGATAATATTGTCAGGTTCAATTTCAACCTCAATATGCGTACAGAAGCCTGCAAGTGCTTCGTCGATTGAGTTGTCAACAATTTCGTAAACCAAGTGATGCAGACCGTTGGGTCCGGTTGAACCGATATACATACCGGGACGCATACGGACTGCTTCCAGTCCTTCGAGAACCTGAATCTGACCCGCACCGTATTCTTCCGAAACGGCGGTATCCATCTGTTCAATGTTTTCCTCCGCTGCCGTTTCTGCAACAACTGCGTTTTCCTGAATTTCTTTAATTTCGCTATCCAAAGTAAGCTTCCTCCTACTTCATTAGTTACTGTGTTTTATGTGTTATTTCAAGCCCGTAACGGGATTTTTACTACGTTTCAAGAGTGTTGACGGAGATATAGGTGAAATATATACTACCGTTTCGCCGTCTTTTTTACGGCAGACTACAAAGGACTTAGGCAAATCAAAGCTGACATTAACTACCCTGCCGGATTTTGTGGCTTTTGCAAGGTAATCGCGCGTTGCCTTTGAAACGGTTGTAGCCTCCAGGTCAAAAATACCGAGTATTTCTTCGTAGGTTATTACTGTATCTTGTCCGAGGTGCAGGTACATTGTGCTTCTTCCTCTTTTCTGCGTTTTTTCTCCTCCGCTTTACGCACACGCAATGCCGCAAAAAACTCCGACAGCGGTGCGGCACACTCTTCCTGCATAAAGCCGCCGATTATTTCGGGCTTGCTGTTATACGGAAAATCGCAGAGATTTACAACGCTGCCCATTGAACCGGCTTTGTAATCGTATGCACCGAAGGTTACTTTTGTAAGCCTTGAATTTATTATTGCGCCCGTACACATAGGGCAGGGTTCAAGAGTCACAAACATTTCGCAATCGGACAGCCGCCACCTGCCAAGCTTTTTACATGCGGCACTAATGGCTTCGATTTCGGCATGGGCTACGGCACTTTTGCCGTCTTCCCTGCGGTTATACCCCTCGCCTACTATTTCGCCGCCGCGTACTACAACCGCACCTACAGGCACATCGTCATACTCTGCCGCTTTCTTTGCAAGCTCAACGGCATATAGCATTATTTCACGGTCCGTCACTGCTGATTTCCTCCCACGGAAGAAAGGATAAAGAAGGCTAAACCGGCAATTGCCGCAAGCATCGGCAGAGAAAGGAAAAACGCTTTAAAGCGCTGACCCTTTGTAAGCACCGTATTCGGCTTTGAAAAGCGGAACGATTTTGAAAGGGCAAGCAATATTACCGAAGCTATACCGACAAAAAAGATAATATAAACTGCGGCAAGGTACGGCAAATCGCCCATATCGGGAAAAGCTGTATAAAGCTCCGATGTGAGTACAGCAAAGGAATTGTTACAGAAGTGGATAATGATACCGGTCCACAAGCTGCCCGTAAGCAAGGTAGCATAGCCCATTGCAATACCGCAGATAAAGGCAAAGACAAAGCCCGTAATGCTTGCATGCGCAAGACCGAAAATAAAAGCGGAAGCGAGTACTGCAAAATGGTCGCCGTAGCGGCGCAAGGGCTGCATAATAACTCCGCGGAAAACAAATTCTTCAACAAGCGGTGCGTATACCGCAGCGCAGATAAAATTGAGAAATACATCAAGCACCGAAGAAGATTCGTTGCCCTGCGGTTGGACAAGCTCCACACCCGCCTGAGATAAAACCGCCTCAACATAAACTGCGGCATAGTTTGCACCAAGGCACAGCGCAAAGCCCGAAAGCACGAAAAGCAGGGTGCGTTTTTTGTCCTGCGGGAAATCGAACGGCAGTACCTTGCGGTAGCTCAGGCTGCCCTTTTTGCAGCTGTATACAAAAAAAGGTACACCCATAGCCGCAATGCCGAAAACCAGCACACTTACCGCATATTGAAAAGCGGGGTTTTCGCTGTAAGCTTGGGTAAGGTTGAGAAGCATAAGCACAGAAAGGAAAAGCTGCTGCAAAAGAATGTATACGACAATACAGATGCCCACAGCCTTACTGTGCTTACGCAGAGCTTTAAACTCTGCGCGCTCTATATCTGCCCTTGAATAGGGGTAAGAATAGTAATAATCCATCAATAACCTCTTAAAATAAATGCGCAAATATAATTATTATTTTCTATAATATAATAGGCTGATTTATTATAGCATAATCAGCTTTAAAAAGCAATGAAAAAACAGCGATTTTTTAAAATTTTTACAGCTGTTGCATTAAAGAATCAACTGTGGTAAAATAAACAGCAGATTTTCTAAAAAAAGAGGTGCAGAATGAAAAAATTTATCTCATGGAATGTCAACGGTTTACGAGCCTGCATGAACAAAGGCTTTGCCGAAATTTTCAAAGAATTTGATGCAGACATACTCTGCGTGCAAGAAACAAAGCTTCAGGAGGGTCAGATTGATTTCAACCCCGAAGGCTATTACGGCTACTGGAACTATGCAGAGAAAAAAGGCTATTCCGGCACCGCTGTTTTCACAAAAGAAAAACCCCTTTCCGTTTCCAACGGAATTGATATACAAAAACACGACACAGAAGGCAGAGTAATCACGCTGGAATACGATAAATTCTACTTCGTATGTGTCTATACTCCCAACTCGCAGGACGGCTTGAAAAGGCTGGATTACCGCATGGAGTGGGAAGACGATTTCAGAGCATATCTTGTTTCACTCAACAGCACAAAACCTGTTGTTGTATGCGGAGATATGAATGTTGCACACAACGATATAGACCTTAAAAACCCGAAAACCAACCACCATAACCCCGGCTTTACAGATGAAGAAAGAGGCAAGTTTTCGCTTCTTCTCGAATCAGGCTTTACCGACACTTTCCGTTGGTTTTATCCCGACCTTGAAGGTGCATATTCATGGTGGAGCTACCGCTTCCATGCAAGAGAGAAGGGCATAGGCTGGAGAATTGACTATTTCCTCACCGGTTCGCAGCTCAACGAAAAGCTTGTTTCTGCAAGCATACACAGCAATGTTTTCGGTTCAGACCACTGCCCGGTTGAAGTTGTAATTGATATTTAAAATACAGGAGAAAATAAATTATGTCCATTGAAAGAGTAAGACCCTACCTTGAAGAAAAAGGCATGGCAGACAGAATAATAGAATTCGATGTTTCAAGCGCAACGGTTGAGCTTGCCGCAGCGGCACTGGGCTGCGAAGGCAAACGCATTGCAAAAACACTTTCCTTTATGCTTAACGGCAACGCTATACTTATTGTTGCTGCAGGTGACGCAAAGGTTGACAACGCAAAATACAAGGCAAAATTCGGTGCAAAGGCAAAAATGCTCACTCCTGACGAAGCCGTTGAGCTTGTTGGTCACGCAGTCGGCGGCGTATGCCCGTTTGCAGTAAATGAAGGTGTTAATATTTTCCTTGATGTTTCACTCAAGCGCTTTGACATTGTTTATCCCGCCGCAGGCAGTTCAAACAGCGCAGTTGAATTACACATACCCGAGCTTGAAATGCTCTGCCCGGATGCCGAATGGGTTGATGTTTGTAAAGCATGGCAGGAAGAAGCATAACAAAATATTAAAAATTTGGTACCAAAAAGGGACTTTCGCTAAAATCGAAAGTCCCTTTATCATTTTTATGTTAAATATCGCAAAATATTAAAAATTTGGTGCATATTTGGCGACAAGTTGTTTTGCCACATCAAGCGTATTTTCTTTTTCAACGCCATCGTTATCGGGTGCATATTCGGCAATCCACGCTTTTTCGACTTTCGAAAGCTTATGGTTAAATTCGCTGCCCGTATATGCATCGCGCTCAAAAACCTGAGTTTTTGTTTTTTCGGGAATACGGCGAAACTTTTTAAAGTTTGCCGCAAGCTGTTCAAACATTGCTCTCCAGCGCATACCGTAGAAGGTTTTAAGGCTGCCGCCCCACTCCTTCCAGCAGGTATCGTAAAGCACACAATCCTTTGTAGGACCGAAAAGAGTAGTCTGTGCAAGAACATTGATTTCAAAATTCTGGCTTTCCTCCGCCGTTGTACCCGAAGCATTTGCAGCTTTAAGATAATGCGGCAAGGAAAATTCTTTTTTCGTCATCATCAGCCTGTCCATATCTTCAACAAGATTCAAAAACAGGTTTGTATTATCTTCAAAAAGAGCAACATTTTTGGTTTTGTAGCCTTCAAGCGCTTTTTTGCAAACGAAATTTGCAAGGTCGCTCAAAGCCTGACGCAATATATCAGCCACATCAAGCTCATATTCGCGTGTTGTGCCTTCCGCCTCAACAAGTTTTTTTGCCGCAGCAAAAACATCGGCAATATTATAATTTATCTCACAGCCGCTGTCACCGACAGAAGTGTGGCGAAGCAGAGTTGACGGCCTTGTACATACAGCGCTGCCGTGTTCACGCGCAGGCTGACCGCTTTTCCAACAGCTGTTTTTAAGCAGCCGCATTGCCTCAACAGCTGCCGCAGAATCAGTTTTATAGCGGTTTTTAACATATGTTTCAAGCCAGTCATCAGCATTTAATTCATCGGCAAGTGCGGCATAGCTGAACTGACGGAAAGCTTCGTTAGAATAAGCACCGTCCGAAAAAGCACCTACACCGACAACATTTTCCGCATTTGTTTTAGCAAAATTAACACCTGCACAAGCTGAAAAATCGCCGTGAATAGCGGTAACATCGCCGCTGTTGAATGAAGAACCGAGAATAAAACCGATATTCTCAAAACCTTCTTCTTTGTACATTTCGCCGTTATCGATAATAAGAACCTTATCGTGCGGAACAGTTCTGAACATGGCCGGCTTTGCAGAAGAAGAATGCATAACCCACATTGCATTTTCATTTTGGGTTTCAACGAGCTTATATATTGCATTGCCTACACCTGCAAGGAACGCAGAATCGCGCTTTGCAGGGGGGTGTGCCGTAAACGGGTCAGCCAGAAAGAAGCTTCCTCCACCTATGAGCAAACCAAGGTTTTTATAGTAAAGAGCACCTACACGGTGGAAGTTTGTATCAAGCGCGGAAATATGATACTGCGCAGGGAAGCAGCACCATTCATCGGTTTTATTGAGTCTTGCACGCAGCTTTGCCTGAATAAAATTGCGCGACACATAGCCTGAATATCCGTGCATAAGTGGCTGCATACCGAGCAGTTTTTCGCGTTCAAAAATCCTTCTGCCAAGCTCAATTCTTTTATCAACGCTTTCTCTGCTTGCCTGCGGCAGATAGCCGTCAAAGCAGTTATAAAGCTGCCATCCCCAGAATGCAGGACCTGAAATACAGGCAAGTGCCAAATCCTCCTTCATGCCTAAATCCATAAGAGTTTTCAGCCATACAGCCTCCGTACCAATAACCGTCAGCGGAAGATTTATTCCGTGCATAGCCATGAAATCTATTTCGTTTTCCCAGCGTTCCCAACCCCACCAGCATGCGCCGCAGGAAAAAGTTGTATATTCAAGGCAGGTTCGGTACTTTGCCTTTATTTCGCCGTTTTCGCCGTTTTCAGGCAGATTGAATCCGCCGACACACAGCGCGTGTTCAGCATCAAAATAAGCGCCGCAGTATTTACGCAGAAAGGCATAGTAAGCCACAGCCATATCAAGGGCATTGCCGCCTTTGATAAGCACCTTGCCATCGGCATTTTCATAGCTCCATACATTTTCCGTTTCAGTTTTTTCAAGCAGAAAATGTTCTGCCCAATCAGGAGTACGGCGGGAAATAAGTTCTTTAATCATAATATCAGCTTATCCTTTAAGATTTTGCATTTTTGCGGCGGTAACGGTATTTTCCATAAGCATTGCAACCGTCATCAGACCTACACCGCCGGGGACCGGGGTGATATGGGAAGCCTTTTCTTTGACAGCTTCAAAATCAACATCACCGCAACGCTTTCCGTCTTCATCGCGGTTCATGCCAACATCAATTACAACAGCACCTTCTTTAACCATATCGGCAGTTACAAACTTTGCTTTGCCGACAGCGGCAACAAGTATATCCGCCTTTTTTGTAATTTCGGCAAGGTTCTGCGTTTTTGAATTACATACAGTAACCGTACCGCTAGCATTAATAAGCAGCATAGCCATGGGCTTACCGACGATATTGCTTCTGCCGATTACTACGCAGTTTTTACCCGCAACATCAATACCTTCGTACTTGAGCATTTCCATAATGCCCGCAGGTGTACAGGGGCGAAGCACACCGTCGCCAATCATGATGTGACCTGCATTAACAGGATGGAACGCATCAACATCCTTTTCAGGTGCGATTGCATTGAGAATAATCTTTTCGTCAATGTGCTTGGGGATAGGCAGCTGACAGAGTATACCGTGAACACTTTTATCTGCATTGAGCTTTTCAACCAATTCAAGTAATTCTTCCTGTGTTGTCGATTCGGGGAGGGCATATTCGAGCGATTTGATGCCGACATAATCGCAGGTCTTTTTCTTGTTGTTCACATAGGTTCTTGATGCAAAATCATCGCCGACTATAATTACGGCAAGGCAAGGCTCTATACCCTGCGCCTTGATATCATTCACCTGCGCAATGACCTGCTGTTTGATGTGTTCGGATATAATTTTACCGTCAATAAGCTTCATAATTTTTTATCTCCAAATTATAGCAAAATTGGGCGCACGGCAAGTGCGCCCATTTATTATGTTATGCAAGAATGATTATTTCTTATCGTTGAAGAAGTTAAGGAAATCGAAATAATCGTCATCATCGTTACCGATGCCTGTTTCAACAACGGGTGCTGCGGGAGCTGCAGGTGCAACAGGAGCTACCGGTGCAGGCGGTGCTGCAGGGTTAGTCTGTACAGGAGCTGCTGCGGGAGCAGAAGTGTTGTTGAGAAGAACATCCATGTTGGGGTGTGCGGAAGAAGAGAAGATTTCTTCAACTGCGGGCGGGCAATCAATTGAGCCATCTGCGCCAAAGCCGAAGCCTGTAGCGATAACGGTGATGTAAAGCTCGTCATTGAGAGAATCGTCGAATGCGAGACCCCAGATGATGTTTGCATCGGGATGTGCTGCATCCTTGATTTTTTCGCTTGCAAGCTCGATATCTTCAAGACCGATATCGGGTGAAGATGTAACGCTGATGATAACACCCTTTGCACCCTTGATTGATGTTTCAAGAAGCGGGCTGGAAATAGCTGCTTCTGCGGCAACCTCGGGCTTGTCCTTGCCCTTTGCGTAGCCGATACCCATGTGTGCGTGACCGGCATCCTTCATAACGGAAAGAACGTCTGCGAAGTCGAGGTTGATAACACCGGGAATTTTGATAAGCTCGGAAATATTCTTAACGCCCTGAAGGAGAACATCGTCAGCCTTTGCAAAAGCGTTGCTCATTGTGATTTTTGTTTCGCTTGCGAAACGAAGACGCTCGTTGGGAATAATAACAAGGCTGTCAACATGCTCTGTAAGCATATCAATACCGTTTTCAGCCTGGTTCATTCTGCGCTTGCCTTCGAAATTGAAGGGCTTTGTAACAACACCGACTGTAAGGATACCCATATCCTTTGCAATCTGTGCGATTACGGGAGCAGCACCTGTGCCTGTACCGCCGCCCATACCGGCTGTGATAAAGACCATATCTGTGCCCTTGAGTGTATCGGAAATAACATCACGGCTTTCTTCCGCTGCCTTCTGGCCAACCTCAGGCTTGCCGCCGGCGCCCATGCCGCGTGTAACTTTTTCGCCAATCTGAATTTTGTGGGTTGCCTGTGAGCTGAGGAGCATCTGCTTGTCGGTATTGACAGCAATGAACTCAACACCTCTGATGCCGGACTGAATCATACGGTTAACTGCGTTTCCGCCGCCGCCGCCGACACCGATTACCTTAATTTGTACCACATTTTCTATTTCGTTATCGATTTCAAAACCCATTCTTCAATTGCCTCCCAAACATTTAGTTTTATATATTTACAGAATTACAGACATAATCATTAAAAGAATAATATCACAGTTTATAATTAATTACAATAGCATTTTTAAAAAAAGTAAAATTTTAGTTATATTATGCAACAGCGGCTGTATCTGAAGCACCGTTGTCCGTATCTTCTGCCGATGTTTCTTCCTCCGGAGCGTACGGAGCGTCTTCTTCCTGCGGTCTGAAATAAGCCATATCGTCAATTGTCAGGTCGATTGTGCCGTACTGAGCGGGGTCTATTGAATTCTCGCGCTTGATAACCTCCGATGCAAGGGCAAGCTTCATTGTGAGGTTGTCCGAGCCGCCGATAATTATATTGATTCTGCCGTCGTAAAGTGCCTGCATATAGTCAGTATCGGAAAGATTGAGTGAAGTCAGCTTATCAATATCTGCCGAGGCTATAGCCTTACCTATAGTATCAAGATATGAAAACGGAACATCCTCCTGTAGTACAACAGCCTGTCCGGGTACGGCTTCCGATACAACTATGCCCTGAACAATTGTAGCTTCAAGAGCCTTTTCAGCAGAAGCAATTTCAAGCACCTTGCCGCCTGCATCAATAAGCACAGCCTGTTCGCCGTTGATTACCGACCAGCAGGGTTCAACGGTTTTAACCGTAATTGTAACCTTACCCGATGCAGAGCGTTCAACAGCTGCACTACCTATATACGGCAGGGCCTGCGACAGCTTGTCCCCTACCGATTTTGCATCACAGCGGATTATATTTTCCCCCATTCTTATTCCGCAGGCATTGATAATCTGCTCTTCGGTATAGGGTGACTTACCTTTAATAACGAACTCATTTACCTGAAAGAAAACGGTAAGTGACAGCACAACCGCCAGCGCAAGCACAGCAAGACACACCGCAGCATAATTTATTATCTGCTTGCGGCGTTTCTGTCTGCGGCGCTGTTCATTGTGAAGCTTTATTTTTTCATTTCTTGAAAGTGACTGATTTTCTTCGGGTCTGCCGTTGGTTTTGCGTTTAACCGGTTTTTTTACACTTTTTGTTGCAGCTGTTTTTTTGCGTGCCTGCGGTGCAGGTCTGCCTTTAGCAGAAGGTCTTTGCGCAGGCTTGCGCGCAGGTGCAGGCCGCTGCCGCCGCACCATATATTCGGGCAGAACTACAGGCTGTGTTTCTTCGCTGCTTCTTCTGTAGCCATCGCTGTTGTCGCCCAGAATGAACTTGTTTTCTTTCTCTGACATTTCAAACTCCTCTTTTGATTTTTGCACCCAATCTTTTCAGCTGAACCTCCAGACTTTCATATCCGCGGTCAATATAAGCAACACCGTCAACCACGGTACTGCCGCGGGCATTGAGTGCCGCCGCAACAAGCGCACTGCCCGCCCTTAAATCGGTTGCTTCGACCCTTGCAGACTCAAGCCGCTTTACTCCTTCAATAACGGCTACCCTACCCTCTGCACGGGCGCAGGCACCCATTTTATTCAGTTCAGCAATATATTTAAACCTGTTTTCAAAGATATTTTCCACAATTACGCTTGTTCCCTCGGCAACGCTTGCCATAACGGCAAAATCCGCCTGGGAATCTGTAGGAAAGCCGGGATACGGCATTGTGCGCACGGTTTTAATCCTGCGCAGTCTTTTCGGTGCAATAAGATGCACACCGTTTGCATCTGCCTTTACCGTACATCCGCTTTCTTTAAACGGTTCAAGCACCGGCATAAGCAAGCCCTGATGCAAGCCGTTCAAAAATATTTCGCCGCCCGTTACGGCAGCAGCCGCCATAAATGTTACGGCAGCTATTCTGTCCTGTTCTACAGTATGCTCGCACGGATAAAGCTTATCCGTGCCCTCAATATAAATTACGCTTTCACCTGCACCTTTGATTTTCGCACCGCAACGGTTAAGAAAATGTGCAAGCTCAATTATTTCCGGTTCACGCGCCGCGTTTACTATAACCGTTTCGCCCTTCGCTGTACACGAAGCAAGAATTATATTCTCCGTAGCACCTACACTAGGAAACGACAGCGTTATACGCGTTGCGTGTAAACCCTGCGGACAGGCAAAAAATATTCTGCCGCCGCTTTCGTTTACTTCTGCCCCCAGAGCCTTCATTGCTTCAATATGCAAATCAATCGGGCGCAGACCTATTTCGCAGCCGCCGGGTGCGGAAAGCTCTGCCTTACCGAAGCGTGCAAGCAAAGCACCTAAAAACACAACGGACGAGCGCATTTCACGCATTAAAAAATCAGGGATATCGCACCGCCATGCATCGGTACAGTCTATAACCGCCGTACCGTTTTTATGTTCCGTTTTGCAGCCGAGATATGTAAGAATTTTTAAAGCCGAAGTTACATCGCTGAGCTGCGGGCAGCCGTAAAGCACATTTTTCCCCTGCGTGAGCAGCACCGCAGAAAGCAGCGGAAGCGTACCGTTTTTTGAACCCTGTACCGTAATTTCACCTTTTACTTTTTCGCCGCCTTCTATGATAAAGCAACTCATTGTATCGCCCCTTCGCAAATATGACCGTATGCCATAATATGCAAAGGCGGTAAACACAGTTACTTTATTACGCTTTCAAGCACCTTTACTATTCTCTGCTGTGCATCAAGCACAGCCATACCCTTTGCTGCCCTGCCCATTGAATCAAGCTTACCGGGGCTTTCGAGCAGAGTATCAATATGCTGCATAAGCACAGCGGGAGTAAGATTTTTTTCTTCTACAACAATAGCCGCTCCGTTATCGGCAAGGGCTTTTGCATTGTGATACTGATGGTTTTCCGCCGCATAGGGGTACGGAATAAGAATTGACGGTTTACCCATAGCCTGAAATTCGCTCAATGAGCTTGCACCGGCACGGCAGATAACAAGGTCAGCCGCAGCAAGACAGCGGTGCATATCGTCAATATAATCTCTGACAATTACATTTTTTGCGTTGAGGTTTACACCCTTTTCTTCAAGTCGCTGCGGAAAATCCTTACAGTCCTTACCCGTTGCGTGCATGAAGGTACAGTTATTTACCTGCCAGCGGTTAGCGATAACCTCAAGCATAGAATCGTTTATAGCCCTTGCACCGAGAGAACCGCCCATTGAAAGAATAAACGGCTTTTCGTCAAGCCCAAGCTCTGCGCGGGCAATATCTCTGTCTGCTTCGAGCAGCTCGCCCCTTACAGGCAGACCCGTAATTATAACGGGATTTTTGGGCTGCATATATTTTTCAGCTTGCTCTGCCGTAAGCATAACAGCATCAACAACCTTAGCAAGTGCCTTGTTTGTAACACCGGGGAAGGCATTCTGTTCATGAATAGCGGTAGGAATGCCGAGCTTTGCCGCAGTACGCACAACAGGACCGCTGACATAGCCGCCGAAGCCTATTACAAGGTCAGGCTTGAAATCGGCAAAAATCTTTTTGACTGCCGAAGTTGATTTGAGCATATATGTCACGGTTTTTATGTTGTGCTTAATTGCGCCGGGACTGAAGCTGCGGCTGAAGCCGCTGATTTTAATTGTTCTGAAATCATAGCCCGCAGCAGGCACAAGCCTTGCTTCCATTTTTTCAGCTGTACCTATAAAAAGTATATTACTGTCGGGATACTGCTTACGAACCTCGCCCGCAACGGCAAGTGCGGGGTTTATATGGCCGCCTGTACCGCCTGCGGCAAAAACTATATTCTTTCCGTTGAGCATTTACAATACGCCTCCCAAGGCATTATTTTTTATTTACTTTTGACGAGCGTGAAACCGACAGAACTATTCCCATTTCCGCAAGCAGAATAACAAGCGATGTGCCTCCGTAGCTGAAAAACGGAAGGCTGATACCTGTATTGGGAATTGTATCGGTAACAACAAGAATGTTAAGAATGGTCTGCAAGCCTACCTGGAATACTATGCCCATTGCAAGCAAAGCACCGAATTTGCTGCGGCAATTCATTGCAATAACAAAACCACGCCATACGAGCAGAGCAAACAGCACAAGAATGGCCGTTGCGCCTACAAAGCCGAGTTCTTCACAAACTATGGCAAAAATGAAGTCATTCTGCGGCTCGGAAACATAAAGGTGCTTCTGTTTGGATTCGCCAAGGCCCTGTCCGAGGAAGCCGCCCGAGCCAATGGCATTAAGCGACTGATTTGTCTGCCACCTCGCACCGCGGGGTTCAAAATCCTTATCGAGCCACGCCGTAATGCGTTCACCCGCATATTCTTCGAGTAAATCGGGCTTCATGATAAAGAAAAGCACAACCACTGCAACTATGCCTATACCTACTATAAACCACCATTTATTGAATCCGCCAAGGTAAAGCATCGCAACAGAAAGCGCAAGCATAAGGATAGTACCCGAAACGTGATTTTCAAGGTATACAAGCCCTGCGAAGGCTACTGCAACTCCGCCGAAATAAAGCGCATATTTCCAATCGGACTTGATTTCCTTCTGCCACTTTTCACAAGCCCATGCGTAAAAAAGAACTATTGCAATTTTTGCTATTTCCGACGGCTGGAAGGTAATAAAGCCAAGGTTAATCCAGCGCTTGAAGCCGGGCTTCCATTCGGGAAGCAACAATACAACCACAAGCAGTAAGAACGCAACCACCATACCTATAACTGCCGCATAACGGAAATAATTGTAATTTATTTTGGATATGATAAGCATTGCCGTAACACCGAGAACAGCAAAAACACCCTGACGCACAATGAAGTATGTGCTGTTATCGTATTTATGGTAGGCATAGGAATAGCCTGCCGAAAACAGCATTACAAGACCCGTAATAAGCAAAGCAAGTACTATAAGCAAAAATGTTATATCAATACTGCCGTTTGCAACATACGGGCTTTTTGCAAGCCTTGATTTTGTTTCTTTTAACACCTTGCCGCCCCCTTGAAAGAATTTTGCAGTTTCCGGTTTAACTGCCGTAATATACGAGTGCTGCGCCTATGACACAGCCGATAATATTCACAAATGAAAAAACGGTTACTATTTTTTTCTCTTTCCAGCCGCTCATTTCAAAATGGTGATGAATAGGCGCCATTTTGAAAATGCGCTTGCCGTGAGTCAGCTTGAAATAGCCAATCTGAACCACATCGGAAAGCCCTTCAATAAAGTAAATTATGCCTACAGGCAGCAGAATCAGAGGACAATCCACCGCATAGACAAGGGCAACAACCATGCCGCCTAAAAACATCGAACCCGTATCGCCCATAAACACCTTTGCCGGATTCCAGTTCCACACAAGGAAGCCTGCACACGCGCCTGCAAGTGCCGCGGCAACAATGCCTGCACCGAGGTTATTGCGCATAAAGGCAATAACTATAAGTGCTGCCGCAGAAGTGAGCGTAACAGAAGAACAAAGTCCGTCAATACCGTCGGTGAAATTGACTGCGTTTGTTGCGCCATAAATAAGGCAGATACCAAACAGAAAAAAGAAAACTCCCAAACTGTCGGTCACACCGTAAAACGGTATGAACATATAGTCGCAGCCTGCAAGCTTCAGACTGCCGAGATAGGCAATAATCACAAGCAGCTGCATAAGCGTTTTCTGACGGATTGTAAGACCGAGGTTGCGTTTTTTTACAACCTTGATATAATCGTCCACAAAGCCTATAAGTCCAAGCGTCAACGCCATGAAAATACCAGAAAAGAGTTTTGTATACATCGCCTGACGGACTATATTTTCGCCCAAAACAATATCGCCGCCCATTATTCTGTCGGTAATAAGCACAACCGCTACGGAAGCAAGTGTACCTGCAGCGAACATTATTCCGCCCATTGTGGGCGTACCCTGCTTGTTTTTATGCCAGCTCGGACCTATATCAAGAATAGTCTGCCCGAATTTAAGCTTATGAAGCCACGGAATTACAACAAAACCGAGCAAAGCAGTGACACCGAAAGCAATAACAACAGCAAGACCGAGTGCGAGATATATGTTCATCAGCTATCCCCCGAAAAATTATTCTTCAGTAAAAGCGGCTATGGCTTCTTCCAGCTTCATACCCCTGCTCGCTTTGAAAAGCACAGAATCGCCCGCAGATAAATCCGCTTTAAGCTGTGAGGCAAGAGCTTTTTTATCATCAAAGCTTTTTGCAAAGGCTATGCCGTTTCCCTTTGCCGCTTCCGCTGCAAGAGCCGCCATTTCGCCGTAGGTATAAAGGCGGTCAATCCCCTTCTCTGCAGCAAGCTTGCCAAGCCCGGCATGAGCCTCCGCTGAAATTGAACCAAGTTCAAGCATATCGCCGAAAACAAGAGCCTTTGTTTTTGCGTTCATCGAAACAAGAACTTCTATTGCAGCGCGGACCGAATCCGGGCTTGCGTTATAGCAATCCTCAATCATCGTTATTCCGTTAAAATTGCGTACACGCTGACGCATACCCGAGGTAACATACTTTTCAAGACCTAACGCCGCCTGCTCGGGGGAAACACCGAGTTCAATGCCTGCGGCAAAGGCGGAAAGAGCGTTGTAAACATTATGCCTTCCTACTGTAGGAATTGTAACAGTCTGAACCTTGCCACCGAAAACTACTGTAAAGGTGGTTGACTGTTCACCCTGCTGAATATCTTTTGCGATATATTCATTTTCAACATTTTCAATACCAAATCGAATAACTCTGCGGTCATTGAGTTTAACCGTTGAAAGCAAATCATCATCGCCGTTTACAATAAGCGGTGCGCCGGGTTTAAGCCCGTCGAGTATTTCAAGCTTGGCTTTGAGTATGCCTTCGCGCGAGCCTAAATGCTCGATATGTGACACACCGATTTTGCTGATGATACCCACACTCGGCTGTGCAACCTTGGTCAGACGCGAAATTTCACCGAAAGCACTCATGCCCATTTCAAGTATTGCCGCTTCATAATCAGCATCAAGTCGGAATACGGTTGTGGGCAAGCCTATTTCGTTATTGAGATTACCCTCGTTTTTAAGCGTATTGTATTTTTCGGAAAGAACAGCATAAACCATTTCCTTGGTTGTAGTTTTACCTACACTGCCCGTAATACCCACAACAGGTATTGAAAACAACGAGCGGTAATACGCGGCAAGCTGTAAAAAAGCAAGCCCTGTATCTTCAACTGCAATTACCTCACCGTCAGCTTCAACCGCCTTTGAGCATACAGCTGCAACTGCGCCCTGTTCAAAAGCGGAAGCCACAAAATCGTGTCCGTCAAAGCGTTCGCCGACAAGTGCAATAAAAAGACAGCCCTTTGTTATTTTGCGCGAATCGGTACAAATGCTTAAAACCTCTTTATCCTCACGGCAGACTGAACCGAGCGCAGCCGCTATTTCTTTTAATCTGAGCGGTATCATTTACTTAAACCGCCTTTCCAAAAATTATTTTTCAAGAATGGCGCGGACAATCTCGCGCTCATCGTAGTGAATTTTTTCAGTACCTAAAATCTGATAGGTTTCGTGTCCCTTACCTGCAAGCAGAACAATATCGCCCGCCTTTGCTTCACCAAGTGCAAAAGCAATAGCTTCGGTTCTGTCAAGTATTTTTACAACAGGAATTTTCGCACCTGCTGTACCTTCGGCAACTTCTTCAAGTATAGTCTGCGGGTCTTCTGTTCTTGGGTTGTCAGAGGTTACGACAACGAAATCAGACATATCTGCAGCTATCTTGCCCATCTTAGGACGTTTTGTTTTATCTCTGTCGCCGCCGCAGCCGAAAACGGTAATTACACGCGCAGGTGCAATTTTGCGAAGGGAGGCAAGAATATTTTCAAGTCCGTCAGGAGAATGTGCATAGTCAATAATAACGGTATAATCCGTATCTGTAGGCACTACTTCAATTCTGCCGGGTACACCCGAAGCCTTGGCAAGTGCCTGTGCTGTTTCTTCAAGAGTAAAGCCAAGCTCAACTGCGCAAACTGCCGCGCCCATGGAATTGTAAACGGTAAAGCTACCGGGAATTTTTAACTTGATTCTTTCAAGTTTACCGACACCTACCAATATATACGATACACCGTCTGTACGATATTCAGTATTTTTAGCAGAAAAGTCAGCGTTATCGCTTGCGGCAGAGAATGTAACAACCTTACAGGAAGTGCCTTCCACCATGGCCTTATGCGCTTCGTCGTCGCAGTTGATAATTGCCGTATCGCACTGTTCAAAAAGCTTATGCTTTGCGGCAATGTAATTTTCAAAATTGCCGTGATAATCAAGATGGTCCTGCGTGAGATTGGTAAAAATGGCGGTTTCGTAGTGCAGCCCTGCCACACGCTGCTGGGCAAGTGCCTGGGAGGAAACCTCCATAACGCAGAATTCACAGCCCGCATCAACCATTTTTGCAAAAAGTCCGTTGAGTTCAAAGGGGTCGGGCGTGGTAAGATGTGCAGGATACTCAACATCGCCTACCATGTTTTTTACTGTACCTACAAGACCTGTTTTATGACCGAGTGCTTCAAAAACGGACTTGAGCATAAAGCAGGTTGTTGTTTTGCCGTTTGTACCCGTGACGCCGACAAGTCTCAGCTTGCGTGCGGGATTTGAATAAAACGACGCAGAGAGAAGCGAAAACGCTTCTCTTGTGTCTGAAACTATTAACTGATTGGGCGCACCCGTATCGCGCTGTGCAACAATAAGCACAGCACCTGCTTCAACTGCATCGGATGCCATATCGTGTCCGTCGAAACGCGCACCCTGAACGCAGACAAAAACACTGCCGGGGCAAACCTTTCTCGAATCTTCCGTAACAAGCGAAACTTCAGCATCGGCTATGCCCTGTGCGCTGTAGCCCGCCTCGATTAAAAGCTGTGTAAGTTTCATTTACTTTTCCTTTCATTAACCGTAAAGTGAATCTGATACTCCTGAATATGATTTAAAGTAGACGGTAACAACCGTACCGTATTTCACTTCGGTATCCTTGGCAATATCCTGACTGTATGCCAGAATATCCGAACCCGTAAATGCATTACCCGAAATTTTGATATTAAGTCCAAGGTTGTTTGCGCTTTTACGCGCAACGGAAAGACTCATGCCCGTAAAATCGGGTACGGTCGTTGTTCCTTCCTCCTGATTTTCTGTATATAGTATTACCACACCGTTTCTCGGCATAGTCTGCCCGAAGGATGGAATCTGTTTTATAACATTTTCGCCCTTGCCGATTACGCGAACACTTAAATTGCGGTCATGTGCAATTTCTTTTGCATCAGCTACAGTTCTGCCTGTAAGTGCAGGTGCAGCAACATCAATAAGGTTCTGTTCTTCTTCCGTATATTCAGGTTCAATACTCAGATAGGTCATGATTTCTTCAATAAGCGTTGCGGCAACAGGTGCGGCAATCTGACCGCCGTTAATCTGACCTACAGGTTCATCAATAGTAATAAGAATAGCCACTTCAGGGTCATCAGCAGGTGCAACGCAGGAGAAGGAAGAAACATACTTTCCGTTACCTGCACCGATTTTCTGTGAAGTACCTGTTTTACCTGCAACATGGAAGCCTGGAACATAAGCGTTTTTACCTGTACCGCTGCTGACAACAGCCTCCATCATTTCAAGCACTTTTTCAGAGGTTGATTCAGAAACAACCTGACGCTTTACTGTCGGTTCAGTCTGCTTTATAACATTGCCCGCTTCATCAAGCTGTTTTTCAACAATGTACGGTTGCATAAGCTTGCCGTCGTTTGCAATAGCGGCAATAGCCGTAATCATCTGAATGGGGCTGATCTGGAAGGTCTGACCGAAGGAGCAGCTTGAAAGCTGTGATATGCCCATTTTATCCTGCGTATGGTAGGTTATACCGGGTGTGGGGGTTGCTTCACCCGAAAGGTCAATACCCGTAGCTTCCGTAAAGCCGAAGGCTTCAAAGTATTCGCAGAACTTTTCAACGCCGAGCTTCTGACCGATTGTAATAAAGAAGGGGTTGCATGAATTCATAAGACCCTTTTGCAGGTTCTGCGCACCGTGACCCTCACGCTTATGGCAGCGGATATAGTTATCAGCAACCTGTATACCGCCCCTACAGTAGAAGGAGGTGCTTTCATCCACTATACCTTCTTCCAATGCCGCAGCAAGGGTTATAACCTTGAAAACCGAACCGGGTTCATAGGTATCGCTTATTGTGCGGTTTCTCCACTGTGCCTGTCGCGCATTTGATACGGCCTGGTTCTTTTCAGTCGGGTCTGTTATTCCGTCTATTTCAGCCTGAACATCTGCATCAAGCACTGTGTAAGGCTGGTTAAGGTCATAGTCGGGCTGGTTGGACATGGCAAGTATTGCACCTGTTTCAACATCCATTACCAAGCCGTATGCGGCATTTGCCTGCGCACTTGTTCTTGCTTTTTCAAGCTCATTTTCAAGCAGACCCTGAATTGTTTCGTCAATTGTCAGAACAAGGCTGGTACCCTGCTGTGCTTCGTAGGTAGCGGTATACTCAATAGGCATACTGCCGAGGGTACCGTTTTTGGCTGTAATTACTCTGCCGGGAACACCCGTCAGTACAGAATTATATTTATATTCCAATCCTTCAATACCGACATCGTCTGTACCGGTAAAGCCGATAATTGTTGAAGCAAGTGAATTGTAGGGATAGTAACGCTTTGTATCGGGTTCAATACCGATACAATCAAACAGCTTATTTTCAGAAATAAAAGCACTGATTTCGTTTTTTGCGGTAAGCTCAACCTCACCCTTAATTTTCTGATAGCCGCTTGATGTTTTACGAGATTTTTCAAGCACGCTTTCCTTATCGACACCGAGTATGCGCGAAAGACCGTCCGCAATAAGCTCACGCTTAACCTCAAGCGCTGCTTCAATTTCAGCCTCGGTTTTGCCCTTGGTTTCAACGTTGATGTTTGACGGGTCAATAAACACCTTCCATGCGGTAGCACTCTGTGCAAGCACTCTGCCGTTGCTATCGTAAATTGTACCGCGCAGTGCCTGGATTGAGCTGTCACCAAGCTGCTGAAGCTCTGCCTTCTGCCTGTAGGTTTCGCCGTCAACAAGCTGAAGCTTTGCAAGGCGGAGTATACCTGTTCCGAAACCGAGAACAAGCACAATCATTAAAAGTATTGAAGCTCTTTTAAGCATCAGTTTTGACGGTTTTGAAGCCATTTCAGCATTTTCCTTTCACAAAATTGTTTTGGTAATAATGGGCAAAATGACGAGAGTCAAGAATAAACCTAACTCCCGTCCTGCATTTATATATATTATTAATTTTATCCTTAATATATTACTGCGCAGGAATAATCTCGTTGCCCTCTTCAAGGTCAAAGTAAACTATCTGATAGCGTTCTCTTTTAACCATGCCGAGTACATTTTCTGCATAATCCTTGACATTCTCAAGCGAAATTTTAGAGTTGAGCGCCATATTAAGGCGTGTATTTTCGCTTTTCTTTTCGCCGAGTTCCTTATCAAGGCTGACTATTGCACCGTTAAGCTCGTTAATTTCAAGGCGGTAATAAATATTGGAGCCGATAAAGCCGACACAAACAGCGGCAACAACAAGGAACTTTATAACCTTCTGAAGGTTAAGTGCTTTTTCAGCCTTTAATTCCTGCTGTGTTTTGCGTTGAGGCTTTACAAGTGTCGGGCGAGCTACAGGCTGCTGAACTTGTCTTTCTTTTTTAGGTGCTGCAACAGCAAATCTGTCAAGGTCATATGCAGCGTTTTGATTCATGTAGCTTGCCAAAGCGGTTTCCTCCGATTAATAAATTTTACAACTTCTCAATTGCTCTGAGCTTTGCGCTGCGGCTTCGGGCATTTTCTTCAAGCTCCGCCTTTGAAGCCGTTTTTTGTTTTAAAGTTTTGCCCTGCGGCTTTTTACCGCAGACGCATACCGGAAATTCCGGCGGGCAGGTGCAACCAACAGTGAAGTCAGAAAAGGCATTTTTGATAATTTTATCTTCAAGCGAATGGAAGCTGATGATTGCCAACCTGCCGCCGCTAGATAGCGAATTGAACATTGCGCGCACTGCACCGTCAAGGTACTGCAGTTCAAAATTTGTTTGAATACGCAGAGCTTGAAAAACCTTGCGCGCGGGGTGTCCGTCGCGCCGTGCAGCCGCCGGATATGCACCCTTTATTATTTCGGCGAGCTGCAGAGTTGTTTCAATTCTGCCGTTTTCGCGTTCCCTGACTATTGCTGCCGCAATTCGGGGGGCGAATTTTTCTTCGCCGTATTTATAGAATATATCCTTCAGTTCCTCTGCCGAAAGCTCGTTTACCAAATCACCCGCGCTTCTGCCCTGCTTGCTCATACGCATATCGAGCGGAGCATCGTGATGAAATGAAAAACCTCTTTCAGGTGTATCAAGCTGATAGGAGCTGACACCAAGGTCAGCCATTATGCTGTCAACGCTTTCAACACCAAGTGAAGAAAGAATTGATGAAAAATTAAAAAAGCTGTCATGTACAACTGTGACCCTGTTATCGCCGCCAAACCTTGCGGTAAGCACGGCGATTGCATCCGGGTCCTGGTCTATAACAATAAGCCTTCCTTTATTGCCGAGTTTTGCGAGGGCTGCTGCGCTGTGTCCACCACCGCCGCCGGTACAGTCAACCACTATGCCGTCGGGCTTTATATTAAGCGCATCAATGGTTTCATCAAAAAGAACGGGTTTATGGTTGAATTCCATTTTCTGCCCTCTCTGTTAATAGTTAAGGTAAGGAATCATGCTGCCGTGGCTTAAAAATGAGCCCGTTTCTTCGGCTTCCTTATAGGTTGCGGGATTCCACACTTCAAGGTGCTTCATGTTGCCGATTATAAGCACTTCGCCGTCAAGCTTTGCATGCTCACACATTTCATCGGGTAAAGTAAATCTGCCCTTACCGTCAAAATTCAAATCCTCTGAATTGCTGTTCAATCTTCTGCGCTGCCAATCAAGCTCCTGGGAATCGGGTGTGGCATTACACTTTTCATTGAGCTGATTACATATTGTTTTCCAGTTCTGCAGCGGGAAAAGATAAAGGCACGGACCGGGAGCATGGCAGGCAACAAATTTTCTGCCCAGGGCATCGCGGTATTTTGTCGGAATAGCCATTCGCTTATTTTCGTCAATTGAAGCACCAAGTTTACCTTTGAAGTTGAGATAAACTTCTCTGCTTTCGAGATATTCTTCAAGCTCTTCATCAGAAAGTTTCTTCAGCTCTTCTGCCGAAAGCTTCTTTTCTATGCTCACCACACACCCTCCTTTCCCGATTTTGTACCATTTAAGACCGATAAGGACCAATTTAGACCTATCAATGCTCTTTTATTATATATTCACCCCATTTTTAAGTCAAGTTGTTTTAATAAATTTATTTGAGAAATATGCTAATTAAATTGTTAATTTTTTGTGAACATTTTTTCAAATCAAATATATTGTGCAGAACATTTGTATACACACAATTCGAATTATATAAAACAGTTTATCTGCCCGCAGCAGATAAACTATATCGATATAAATTCCTGCGGAATTTTCTATATGCCTGTCGGCTCGATATGTCGCTTCGCGACTCGATATGCGCTGCGGCGCACGGGGAATTTATATCATATCGAGTTTGAGCGTTAGCTCAAACATATCGAATTTTGCTGTAAGCAAAATATATCGAGTGACCGTCAGGTCACATATCGATAACCCACAATTTAATATAATTATTCAGCAACTAAAAAGAGCGGTATCAATCTTGATACCGCTCATCTAACCTTTTAAATTTTAAATGCCAATAAAAATCACTGATAAGCCTGTCGGACATATCATCTTTACGCGTTACACCTTCATTAATAAAACTTTTATATAATTTGCTGTCAGGTGTCAATACTCTGTTACGAATCCAGAATCCGAGGTCGGAATCGTATTTGTGTAACTCATTAAGCTCACATGCTAAAATCTCGTCCAACTCTTCGTCTGTTAATATTTCTTCCATCTGCTCAAAAAGCTTCCAACATTCTTTATACACAATACATTCCTCCTGTTGGAATTATATTATGATATCATTTAGATGTCAATATGAATTCTTATGTTTTTAATTCATAACGATATTATTTTGATATCAAAATAATATTGGAGGCATCATAATGGCAGGTAATTACTATCAACCCTTTTCATTAAGAGTATCAGAAAATCTTCGTGATAAAATCAAATTCATAGCAAACCAGAATAAGCGTTCCACAAATAAAGAAATTGAGTTTATACTTGAAAATTACGTTAATGAATATGAAAAAAATCATGGCGCAATTATAATTGCAACCGATGAATAACTTATGTGTTATCAAAGATTAAAAGATTTAAGAGAAGACCACGATTTAGCGCAAAAAGAAATAGCAGACATATTGGGAATCGACCAGCGTGTATATAGCAACTATGAAACAGGAAAAAGAGAAATACCGACAAGATTACTTATAATTCTTGCTGATTATTACAACACATCTACAGATTATATACTCGGCAGAACAAACAATATTCGCCCATACGAAACCAAACATTGTTAGATATATTATATTCATAAAGCAACATCTTTGTCCTCTTAACTGTAACATCAATAATTTAACCTAATTCAGATTAAACATCAATAACCTGATTTAGGTTATCCTATAATTTTTCTGAGGTGATCTTTAGTGTACAAGAGAATTAGGGATTTACGAGAGGATAATGACCTAAATCAAACGCAAGTAGCAAAAATGCTTGGCATGTCACAGACAGGATATTCCAAATATGAAACCGGCGAAAATGATTTGCCTACTGCTATTTTGATAAAGCTGGCAAAATTCTATAATACAAGCATCGATTATATACTTGAACAAACAGATAAAAAAGAAAGATACGAATAATTACAGTTCAGCGGTAAATCACTGCAGACAATTATTATCTGTTATTTATTATTTATTATTTATTATCTATTATCTAACATTCTAAACCTGTGCAAATTAATTTCCCGTCAGATAAGAGATAACAGATAATATTGACTAGATAAAAAATATTAATCGGGTGAGGGCAGAGCCCTCCCACCGTTCTGCACTCTGCGTTCTGCATTCTGCACTAAAAAACAGAGCCATCCGATTTCTCGGATGGCTCTGCTGTTGTTTTAAAGGTTTAATTAGCCTTCCTGTGCTGCGCCTACGGGGCAGGAACCTGCACAAGCGCCGCAATCGATGCAAGTATCAGCGTCGATAACGTACTTGCCGTCGCCTTCAGAGATTGCGCTTACGGGGCAATCTGCTGCACATGCGCCACAAGCGATGCAATCATCAGAAATAACGTATGCCATGGTTGTAATCCTCCTTGAATATTTTTAAATTAAATTAGTTTTGTTTATCTGAAAAGCAAGCAGTTAAGCTGCATTATTCAGCAGGAGCGTAGAGATCCTTGAGTCTGAGAAGGTGATCGTATCTGTCAACAGATGCCTTTTCAGCCTGTGCGAAGAGTTCTTCAGCACGCTCGGGGAAGGAACGTGTAAGTGAAGAGTAACGAGCTTCGCCAAGGATGAAGTCGCGGTAGCTTGTTGTAGCAGGCTTAGAGTCGATTGTGAAGGGATTCTTGCCTTCTGCCTTGAGTGCGGGGTTGTAACGGAACATATTCCAGTAGCCGCAATCAACAGCCTTCTTCATTTCAGCCTGGCAGTTCATCATACCGCCCTTGATTGAGTGCATTTCGCAGGGTGCGTATGCAATGATGATTGACGGACCCGGATATGCTTCAGCTTCTGTGATAGCCTTGATTGTCTGGTTCATGTCAGCGCCCATAGCAATCTGAGCAACATAGACATAGCCGTAGCTCATAGCGATTTCGGAAAGGCTCTTCTTAGCAATTGCCTTACCTGCTGCTGCGAACTGAGCAACCTGACCGATCTGAGAAGCCTTGGAAGCCTGACCGCCTGTGTTGGAGTAAACTTCTGTATCGAATACCATAATGTTTACATCCTGACCGGAAGCGAGAACATGGTCAACACCGCCGAAGCCGATATCGTATGCCCAACCGTCGCCGCCGAAGATCCATACGGACTTCTTAGCAAGGTAATCCTTGTTATCAACGATATCCTTGCAAAGCTCGCAATCGCACTTGGAAGCTGCTGCAACAAGAGCTTCTGCTGCTGCGCCGTTCTTTGCACCGTCGTTTACTGTATCAAGATATGCTGCACAAGCTGCCTTTATTTCGTCGCTTGCCTTATCAGACTCGGTAAGAGCCTTTGCATCGTCGATAAGTCTGGAACGGATAGCGTTCTGACCAAGGAGCATACCAAAGCCGTGTTCTGCGTTATCTTCAAACAGGGAGTTTGCCCATGCAGGACCCTGACCCTTTGCATTTACTGTGTAGGGAGATGTTGCTGCGGGACCACCCCAGATTGATGAACAGCCTGTAGCATTGGAGATATACATTCTGTCACCAAAGAGCTGTGTGATAAGGCGTGCATATGATGTTTCAGCACAGCCTGCACAGGAACCGGAGAACTCAAGAAGAGGCTTCTTGAACTGGCTGCCGATTACTGTGCTGTCGCACATGTCAGCCTTTTCGGATACGTTAGCAACCATGTAATCGAATACGGGCTGCTGAGCATCCTGAGATTCTCTGGGAACCATTGTAAGTGAGTTTGTGGGACATACGCCGATACATACGCCGCAACCCATACAATCAAGCGGAGAAACAGCAAGTGTATACTTGTATGCATCCTTGCCCTTACCCTTCTTATCAACGATGATTGCGTTTGCAGGAGCTGCAGCAGCTTCATCAGCTGTAAGAGCGAAGGGACGGATTGTAGCGTGAGGACATACATAGGAGCAGCGGTTACACTGTGCGCACTTGGAAGCATCCCAAGCGGGAACCATAACTGCAACGCCGCGCTTTTCGTATGCGGAAGCGCCCTGCTCGAAAGTACCGTCTGCATGGTCTGTGAATGCAGATACGGGAAGTGAATCGCCGTTCATGAGTGCAACGGGCTTCATGATGCCGTCAACCATCTTGACAAGCTTTGCTGCGCCTTCGGAAGCTGCAGCAGCTGCATCGTCAGCAGCGTTTGCCCAATCAGCCGGAACATCAATCTTAACATATGCTGTTGCACCTGCGTCGATTGCCTTTTCGTTCATTTCGACGATTTCTTTACCCTTCTTCATGAACTTCTGTGCTTTTTCCTTCATGTAGCCAATTGCTTCCTCAGCAGGAAGAACCTTGGAAAGTGAGAAGAAAGCTGACTGAAGAACGGTATTTGTTCTCTTGCCGAGACCAATCTGAGCAGCAAGGTCAATAGCGTTAACTGTGTAAAGCTGAATGTTGTTATTTGCGATGTATCTCTTTGCTTCAGCGGGCATCTTTGCATTGAGTTCTTCAGCATCCCACTGGCAGTTGATGAGGAATACGCCGCCGGGCTTAACATCGTTAACCATCTTGTAACCCTTTTCAACATAAGAGGGGTTGTGGCAGGCAACGAAGTCAGCCTTGTTGATATAGTAAGGAGACTTGATGGGGCTGTCACCGAAACGAAGGTGAGAAATGGTGATACCGCCTGTCTTCTTGGAGTCGTACTGGAAGTATGCCTGAACATACTTGTCGGTGTGGTCACCGATAATCTTGATAGAGTCTTTGTTTGCACCAACTGTACCGTCGCCGCCAAGACCCCAGAACTTGCACTCGATTGTGCCTTCTGCTGCGGTGTTGGGAGCTTCCTTTTCTTCAAGAGAAAGGTGTGTAACGTCGTCGTTGATACCAAGTGTGAACTGAGCCTTGGGAGCGTCCTTAGCAAGCTCATCATATACTGCGAAGATGCTTGAAGGCGGTGTATCCTTTGAACCGAGACCGTAGCGGCCGCCTGTTACTGTAAGGCCTGTTCTGCCTGTAGCTGCAAGAGCTGCAACAACATCAAGGAAGAGAGGCTCACCAAGTGCGCCGGGTTCCTTTGTTCTGTCGAGAACAGCAATCTTCTTAGCTGTTGCAGGGATAGCCTCAGCAAGCTTTGCTGCGGAGAAGGGACGGTAAAGGCGAACCTTTACAAGACCGACCTTTTCACCCTTAGCTGTAAGGTAATCGATAACTTCTTCTGCAACGTCACAGATAGAGCCCATAGCGATGATTACGCGCTCTGCATCTGCTGCGCCGTAGTAGTTGAAGAGCTGGTAGTTTGTGCCAAGCTTTGCGTTGACCTTGCCCATGTATTCTTCAACAATTGCGGGAACTGCATCGTAGTAGCTGTTGCAAGCTTCACGGTGCTGGAAGAAGATATCGCCGTTTTCGTGTGAACCGCGCATAACGGGATGTTCGGGGTTGAGAGCGCGATCGCGGAAGCCCTTGACAGCGTCAAGATCGCACATTTCCTTGAGGTCATCGTAATCCCATACTTCAATCTTCTGAAGCTCGTGGGATGTACGGAAACCGTCAAAGAAGTTGAGGAAGGGAACGCGGCTCTTGATTGTTGCAAGGTGAGCAACTGCACCAAGGTCCATAACTTCCTGTGTATTTGTTTCAGCGAGCATTGCAAAGCCTGTCTGGCGGCAAGCATAAACGTCGGAATGGTCGCCGAAGATGTTAAGAGCGTGAGAAGCTACGCAGCGAGCAGATACATGGAAAACACAGGGAAGAAGCTCACCTGCGATTTTGTACATGTTGGGGATCATAAGAAGAAGACCCTGAGAAGCTGTGTAGGTTGTTGTGAGAGCACCTGCTGCAAGTGAACCGTGAACGGTACCTGCTGCACCTGCTTCGGACTGCATTTCTGCAACCTTTACTGTTGTGCCGAAAATGTTTTTACGGCCGTTTGCTGACCACATGTCAACATAGTCTGCCATGGGGCTGGAAGGTGTAATCGGATAGATACCGGCAACTTCCGTGAAAGCATAGGAAACATGTGCCGCAGCAGTGTTTCCGTCCATGGTAATTTTTTTTCTTGCCATGTTTTATATTCCTCCTACATTGATATACATAATAATGCTGAATATGCACCGTGAATATATTAGCACTTTTAAACCGAGTTGTAAAGAGTATAATTAATGTAAATAATCTATAAAATAGAAAGTTTTTGTATTATTTTACAAAAAAAAGCAGAACAGCACTTAAAATGCTGTTCTGCAATTACTGTTTTTTTAATTAAAGTCCGTTGAACTCTTCTTCCGCTTCCTGGTCGATAACCTCAACATTTTCACGGCTTGTGTCATACCTTTCCTTGACTTCTTCAGCAAGCTGGTCAACGGCAAGATTTTCGGGCATTGACTTTGCGGTTTTGCGTTCTTCCTTCTGCAAAGCGATATGCGCCATTGTAAGAATAATTATACCGTTCAAGAAGTTGATAAGGTACAGCGGTGAAAGGCTGTCGATAATGCGGGATATAAGCTGTAAAACGCCCTGTGCTTCGTACATTTTGATTTCGTTAACACCGATGAAGAAAAAGCCCATCATGAACGAAGCAAGCGAAGCCAGCATACCGGCAAGAACCAGAATCTGCATAAAGCCAAACTCAAGATTCATGTACTGAAACTGAATTATAGGCAGCGTAGCAGCGCACCCTACAGCAAGAATAATAAGCATATAAATTGCACGCGTAGTACCTGAATCGACTACTGCCGCGGAAATGTAATACGCTTCTACAATCGCACTGATTATCATGGTCAGTATCATCAGCGAACCCGAACGGCGAGCCAGAGCAAAATCACCGCCGATTTCCATATATATAGAATTGCGGTGTGCAAAGAGCGCTGTTTCAAGTGCAAAGAATAGCGTAAGCCCGATACGGCAGTAAAGCCGCGGATAATTCATGCAGGAGCTGTAGTTGATTATACTCAACAGCACAAAAGCGACAGCTACAGCAAATGCAATTATCATTGAACTGACGCACAGCTTGCGAAACCGCTTGTTCTTAAAAACAAATTGTTTTTCCACAATATACATCCTTAAATAAATTAAAGCGTTTAAATAAACTGCTTATGATAATTTTAATAAGTTTCTTCTGTTTTGTCAATATAAAACAGATTTTTCCTTTTTTAACTGCATAATTATTTTATAAGTGCAAGTTCTTCTTCTGACAGCAGGCGGCATTCACCCTGTTGCAGACTGTCATCAAGGAAAAGGTTTCCCATTGCACAGCGGTGCAGTTCATTGACATGTGACCTGCATGCGGCAGCCATGCGCTTAATCTGATGATATTTGCCTTCCCTTAATTTTATTTCAACGGTTTTTCCGTCTTCACTCAGAACTTTTATTTCAGCGGGCAGACATTCATAACCGTCCTCCAGCACAACACCCGTTCTGAATTTTTCAAGGTTTTCCGAATCAATCGCCCTGTCAAGACAGGCAATATATGTTTTTACAACATGCTTTTTAGGCGAAAGAATTTCGTGCGCAAAATCGCCGTTGTCAGTTATAAGCACAAAACCCGTAGTATCCTTATCCAGCCTGCCTGCAGGAAAAAGTCCGTTTCTTTTAAACTCAGGCGGCACAAGGTCAATAACGGTTTTTTCGCCGGGTGACCTGCTTGCACTGACAACACCCTTGGGTTTATTCAACATTATATAAATGTACTCGCTGTAGCCGAAAGCCTTACCGCCAACGGTTATACTGTCTGTTTCGGGGTCAGCCTTGAAGGCAGGGTCTGACACAGGCTTTGAATTAACAAGCACCTTGCCCGATTTAACAAGGTCACGCACCTGACTGCGGCTGTACTTCCCCTGCGACGCTATTATTTTGTCCAGGCGTTGTTTCGACATCTGCTGATTGATTCTCCTTTATAAGGCTACGGATAAATCCGTCCGTTTCAAGCGAGCATATATCCGCGCCGATAACTCTGCCGTCATACACAAATATATTCGCCTGTACAAGTCCTTCCCTACCCTCGTATCCGGGATAATTTTTCACCTCGTAGGTCCAGCGCTTGGCACGCCTTCCTCCGTATTTTGAAAGGTCCAGGCCGTGTTCTTTCTGCATCTGATTATACTTTTCATATGCCCCGTCAAACTCTGCAGGAATTATAACCTCGCTGACTTCAACAGGGTCTTCGGCGACCTCCCAGCCGAATTGTGAAAGGAAGCTGATTCTTTCGCGCGCATCCCCTGCAAGATACGATATACCAGAGCTGTCCGCACGGACACTTGCAGATATACTTTTACCCGCCGCAAACAGACCGAAAACGGCACATACGGCAAGCAGCACACTTAAAGCCGCAACCTTTATGGCGGAGGAACGCACAGATACAATAAACATAAGCCCACCTCAATGCAATTACTTCATTATTCAATGAAATAATATGCGGTAAAGGCGGGCATTATTACGTTTTATCAGCTTGCAAAACCGCTTCTGTATTCTTCTATCAGGTATTCTTCACCCAATATATTACGGATATGTTCATAGATAAAATCAAGGCTGAAACCCGATACGCCATGAACAGATGCAAGTGCATCCGTATAATTTGCAAGCCTGTAAATTTTCACGCCTGAACGGCCAGCCCTGTAGTGCGTAATTGCAATATCAAGCTGCGGCTTTCCGACAGTTATTTCACCGCTTGAAAAATCCTTGGTTATGCTGATATTGGCTATACCGCCTACAAGCCTTTTGCGTTCATTCTGTGTTGAAACGAAATTACCCAGCGAATACATTACCGGAACCTGCCTGCCGTCAGCCGCCGTAAGGCTTTCAACTGCCTGCAGAGTGTGCGGATGCGTACCTATAATCAAGTCGGCACCCCAATCGGCAACCTTCTGCGCAAACTCGGACTGGACACTGTTGTAATTATCGGCATATTCTGTACCTGCATGCATGGAAACAACAACGCAGTCCGCAACAGTTGCTGCATATTCAACCTGGAGCTTTACATCGTCAAGCTCATTTAAATATACAATATAATCGTCCTTATCCTCAGGCAGCGGTATGCCGTTAGTATGCTCGGTGAAGGAGAGGAAAGCAAATGTAATATCGTTTACGGTAATTGTTTTTATTGCTGTATATTCTTCGCGGTTATGGTAGGCACCGCTTGCGAGCAACCCATCGGTAGAGTTGATAAGGTCAAGCGTACTGATAAGACCTTTCGAAGAAACATCCAGCATATGATTGTTTGCGATGGTAAGCACATCAAAGCCGATATCCGCAAGATTCTGCGCCATTTCCACAGGCGTATTGAAGCATGGGTAGCTTGCTGCCGCCCTTTCGGAATACATCATAGTTTCCTGATTGATAACGGCAATATCCGCCGCACCTATCAAATCCTTCACATCATCGTAAACAGGCAGGAAATTGTAGCTTCCGTTGCCCGTACGGTTCAGCGCCTGCTGATAAATAGCGGTATGGATAAGGTTATCACCTACCGCAACCATGTTTACGGTTGAGCTGCGCTTTGCGGTAGTCTGAAACTCTGTGGGTAAAAGCTCAATAGAATCCTTGGGTATGGTGGAGCTTACACTGCTTGAAACGGCAAAAGCAATACAGATAACTGCCGCCACAGCAAGCACCGCCGCTATAATCTGTTTGATTTTCAAATTCGGCACCCCTTTTCAAAGAGCCAAAAACAGTTTACTGCTGTGTATTGTTGCCGATTGCGTTGCGGATATTCTCCTTTGCCTGGCGTACATTTGCAAGGCTGTTTGTAAGCGAACGCTCGGTTGTACCGATAACATTTTCAACAAAGTTGGCAGCGGATGTGCAGATATCGCTGGACCACTTCGCAGCCCTTGCCTTGACATCTTCAGCCTGTGCGTTTGCCTTTTCAAGTGTTTCTGTAGCAGCGGCATTTGCGTTGGCAATAAGTGTATCAGCCTGTGCCTTAGCCTTCTGATACATATCCTCGCAGTACTGCTTTGCTCGTGCTGCAACTTCACTTTCTTCAACCATCTGCTGTGCCTTTGCATCAGCTTCTGCAACGATAACGCCGGCCTTTTCTTCTGCTTCAAGAACAGTAGCCTTTGCGCGTTCTTCGGAAGTGAGTATGTATTCCTTTGCCTTTGCGTTAGCCTTGTTGACTGTTTCGCGGGCTTTTTCGTTAGCCTTTGCAACTGTTTCTTCAGCTACTGCGTTTGCATCGCCTATGATAGTGTTGCGATCGCTTACGATGTTGCGTGCCTGACGGACTTCCTCGGGCATATTTGCGCGGATTTCGTCAACACAGTTGCGGATTTCTTCGATGTCAACAACAATTTTTGAGGAGAAAGCTACTTTCTGGCCGTTGTCGAGCACCTCTTCAATTCTTTCGAGCAAATCTTCAACGTTCATATCTTTCAATCCTTTCTTAACCTTTTTTCAATATCGTCACGAATTTCTGCGGGAACAAATTCAGAAATATCTCCGCCGAATTCGCAAATTTGTTTAACCATGCTGGAGGAAAGGTACATATTCTCACCGCTTGCGGTAAGGAACACCGTTTCCACCTCACTGTTGAGCTTTTTGTTTGCAAGTGCCTGCTGGAATTCGGTATCAAAATCCGACACCGCGCGCAGACCTTTTACTATTGCAGATGCATTTTTTTCTGCCGCATAATCGGCAAGCAAGCCATAATGCGCTTCAACCTCAATACCGGGAATATCGGCTGTAACCCTTTTAATCAGCTCTACCCTTTCATCGGGAGCAAATGCACCGGTTTTTTTGTAATAATTTGACATTACAACAACTATGACCTTATCAAACAGCTTGGAAGCACGCCTGATAATTTCAAGGTGACCGTTTGTAATAGGGTCAAAGCTGCCGGGACAAATAGCAATTCTCAACTGAAAAGCCCCCTTTTATCTGTATACAGCAAGCTCTGTTTTACCGTACTTATACCTTTTGAAAAGAGTCAGACCACCTGCTGCTTCAGGCAATTCTTCACCATAGGGCATTTCGCACACAACAACACCGCCTGCAGCAACCCTGCCGTCGAGCAGCGCAAGTGCTTTCTGCAGCTGACCCGTACCGTAGGGCGGGTCGATAATAACTATATCGTATATATCGCTTGTGGTGCGGATATAGCTGAGCGAATCTGCCTTGAGAACTATTGATTTTTCTTTAAGGCGGGTGTGTTCAAGGTTTTTTTGTATAACCTCAACAGCTTTCATATCGCTGTCGATAAAGGTGCATTTTTCAGCACCTCTGCTGAGTGCTTCAATACCCAGCTGACCCGAACCTGCAAAAAGGTCAAGCACGCGTCTGCCCTCCAGCTCAAACTGAAGTATGCTGAACATGGCTTCCTTTACCCTGTCCGTTGTCGGGCGGACAACATCGCCGCCGTCAAGCGTAATAAGCGTTCTGCCCCTTGCGGAGCCGGTAATAACTCTCATATCTAAAGTCCTTTACAGTATGTCCTTATATTATCTTTTATTATCGACAATTTGTCAAGTTTTTTTGTATTTATCGTTGTCATTCGACTTAATTATTCTTTTTGTGAATTAAAATGATTATAAACCGTCTGTGCGGTGCGCTTATCCACACCTTTTACGGCTGAAAGCTGTTCAACACTCGCTTTGCTGATTGCCGAAACAGATTTGAATTCTTTCATCAGCGCCGCTGCACGCTTTTTACCCACACCTTCAATCTGAACAAGGGTAGTCGAAATGCCTGCACTTCTGCGCTTGCGGTGATATTCAATCGCAAAGCGGTGAACCTCTTCCTGAATTGTGGAAACAAGCGTAAAAGCGCTGCGCTTTGAATTTATTGATATTTCGCCGCCGTCGCCTGTTATTGCCCTTGTGCGGTGGCTTGAATCCTTGACCATGCCGAATACGGGTACATCAATCCCCAACTGTATGAGTACAGCTTTTACGGCATTGACCTGCATCTGCGCACCGTCCAGTAAAATTAAATCCGGCAGCCTTGCAAAGCCTTCATCACGCTTTTCGCCCTCCGGTTTAGCGTTTTCTTCAAGATAATGCCTGAACCTGCGTTCAAGCACCTCCGCCATAGAAGCGCAGTCATCCTGACCGTCAAAGCCTTTGATTTTAAAGCGTTTGTATGCCGCTTTATAAGGATGTGCATTTTTGAACACAACCATACCTGCAACATTTTCCGTACCTGCGGTATGCGAAATATCGTAGGATTCAATATACTCCGGTGCTTTTTCAAGCCCGAGCAGACGCGCAAGCTCATCAAGCGCCTGCGTATCCGCACCGCGTCTGCCGACGCTTAATGCAAGCTTTTCCGCAGCATTTGAACGGCACATTTCAAGCAGTTTAAGCTGACCGCCCCTTTGCGGCACAGCAAAGCTAACTTTTTTGCCGAGCTTACCGCTCAGCCATTCGGAAAGCAAATCACAATCGGCAGGCAGAGAATCAATAAGTATCCGCGGCGGTATGCGTTCACGCATTGAATAGTAGCGCATCAACAGCTCATACCTTGCCTGTGCAGGGTCTTCGGGATTTTCGATAAGAAAATGCTCCGTATCGCACAGTCTTCCTGCAAAAAAGCGCAGCACAGCAAGGCAGGCTTTATCCGCCGTTTGCGACAGGGCAAAAACATCCTGCTCGGCAACATCTGCGCTGACAACCTTCTGCTTTTCGCCGAATTTTGTAACAGCGTTTATTTTATCACGCAGGGCTGCCGCCTTTTCAAATTCAAGGTTTTCTGCAGCGGCTTCCATTTCCTCTTGCATTGATTTTACAAGTGCATCCGAACCGCCTTTGAGAAATTCAATCGCCTGATTCACGCTGTCAAGATAATCCCTGTGCGAAATTTTCCCTGCACACGGTGCGGCACACTGCGAAATGTGAAAATTCAGGCAGGGTCGCTGTTTATGCGGAACGGGAAAGGTTTTACCGCACTGCGGCAGCTTGAAAATTTTTTTCACCTGTTCAACGGTCTGACGCACAGCAAACGAGCTTGTGTACGGACCGATATATTCCGAGCCGTCATCATTCAGCTGCATTACCGCATCAATCCGCGGCCAGGGTTCTTTTGTAATTCTTACATAATGGTAGCCCTTATCATCCTTGAGCAGAATATTATATTTCGGGCTGTACTGCTTTATAAGACTGCATTCCAACACAAGCGCTTCAAACTCACTGTCGGTAACTATATAGTCAAAATCTTCAACATTTTCAACCATACGGATAACCTTTTTTGTATGGTTGTAATGTGAACCGAAATAGCTGCTGACTCTGTTTTTCAGCGCCTTTGCCTTGCCGACATAAATTATTGTTCCCTGTTTATCCTTCATAAGATATACACCGGGACGCAGCGGCAGGCTCATTGATTTTGAACGCAGTCTTTTTACTCTTTCAACATCGGTTTCCATTTTTATCTCACTTTGTGAAGAAGGTTAAAAATGCCTTGTATGCCATATAAAGGTCAAGCTTTGAAATAACTTCGTATGGTGCGTGCATTGAAAGCACGGGAACACCGACATCAACAACATCAATATTGTGATAGGCAACATATTTTGCAACGGTTCCTCCGCCGCCTTCATCAACCTTGCCGAGCTCGCCAACCTGCCAGACAACACCGTTTGCATCAAACAGTCTGCGGATTCTGCCCATAAATTCAGCACTTGCATCAGATGTGCCGCCCTTACCTCTTGAGCCTGTATACTTTGTAACTACAATTCCTCTGTTTGCAAAAGAGGTGTTCATTCTTTCATATACACCGGGGAAGGTCGGGTCAAAAGCAGCATTAACATCAGCTGAAAGGCACTCGCTGTTGCTCAAAGCAATACTGCCGACACCGCCTTGCATGCGGGCAAGGTCGGAAATGAAATAAGCCATATATGATGAATCAAGACCCGTATTGCCTTCCGAGCCTGTTTCTTCCTTATCTGCAAGCACTGCCATAGCCGTATATTCGGGTGTACCGGCTTCAAGTACAGCCATAACTGAGGGGTAAGCACAAACTCTGTCATCGTGACCGTATGCACCGATAAGGCTGCGGTCAAAGCCGACATCGTCAGCCGCAAAAGCCGGCACAACCTCCAGCTCTGCGCTGAGGAAATCAGCTTCAACAATACCGTACTTTTCGTTGAGAATGTTAAGAATATTGAGCTTTACGCTTTCGCTGCCTTCATCATCTTTGAAAGGACGGCTGCCGACAAGGATATTGAGTTCTTCACCTCTGATGCCGTCTGCAAGTGTGCGCTTCATCTGGTCGGCAGCAAGGTGAGGCAGCAAATCGGTAACAACAAATTTGGGGTCGCCCGCATCTTCACCGATATTTACCTTTACGCTTGTACCGTCAGCCTTAACGATTACGCCGTGAAGTGCAAGCGGGATAGCCGCCCACTGGTACTTTTTGATACCGCCGTAATAATGTGTTTTGAAAAGTGCAAGCTCTGCATCCTCATAAAGCGGGTTGGGCTTGAGGTCAAGGCGGGGTGAATCAATATGTGCCGCAGCAATACGCACACCGTCTTCAACCGGCTTTGTACCGATAACGGCAAGAATAACAGCCTTGCCTCTGTTATTGTAAATAACCTTATCACCGGGCTTATAGCTTGCCTTGGGGTCAAAGCTGACGAAACCGTTCTTTTCCGCAAGGTCAACAACATATTCAACAACCTCGCGTTCAATTTTACACTCGGTCATAAACTTTTTATAGCTTTCTGCAAAGCTGTCAGCGGCTTTAACTTCATTCTCATCAATTTTTTTGCAGGCATGCTCTGCTTTGTAGAGTAATTTTTCTCTGAGTTCTTCGTTTTTGCTCATGGTTTTATCTCCTTTAATCTGTCAATTATTTTATGGGTTTCAGCACCAAGGTCAAACGGCGCATAATTGTGTATAACAACATCGGCTTTTGCTTCGTATTCCGCATTTGAAAGCTGTGCATTCATGCGCTGAAGGGCTTTTTCACGGCTGATTGAATCGCGGAACATAATCCTGTCAAGCCTTGTTTCCTCGGGAGCGGTTACAACTACTGTAAAGGCACATAGCTTGTCAATTTTACTTTCAAAAATTGCCGCCGCATCCAGTAACACAGCCGTTTTGCCTTCAAGTGTAAAGTCTTTAACCTTTGCAAGTGCCTTAGATGTAATTATCGGATGAGTTATGCTGTTCAGCCGCTTTGTACCCTCTTTTGTGGCAAATGCACGGCTTGCAAGCAAACCGCGGTCAAGCTCACCATCGGGCTTTATTATATCCTCACCGAAGACCTCGGCAAGCTGGAATAAAACAGGTGAATTTTTCTGCATTATTTCGCGCGCAATCAAATCGCAGTCAATATGCGCCGCACCGTATTTTTCCGTAAGATATTTTGCAACGGTAGATTTGCCCGAGCCTGTCGGACCCGTAAGCCCGATAATAGCAGCACCGTCAACATCAATAACGGTAAATGCTGCCGCACGCAGTAAGCGGTTTATAACCGCAAGCCCTACTCCATCGGTATCGGGGCAGCGGGCGTAGGCTGTACTTACACCCATTGCATCAAGCTCACGCAAAGCTTCAAAAAGCAGGTGTGCCTGTGCAGAACTGTCATGCTCTCTGCCTATTTCAATAAAGGGTATGCCAAGCTTTTCTCCTTCACCGTCAAAGCAAAGCGCAGCGGATTTCTTTTTATTTTTTACGAATCTGCGGAAGTTATCAAAACTGCCCTTTACAATTATAACCCGACATTTCGGAGAATAGTGCTTATATTTCATGCCGGGTGAAGCAGCCTTCTGTCCCGGTGAAAGCTCTGCAAGAACTGCGGAATCAATTTCTATTTCACCAAGCACGCTTTCAAGCTGTTCAACGCTGATTCCTCCGGGCCTTAAAAGCCGCGGTTTATCGCCAACAAGCGAAACAACCGTTGATTCAACGCCGACATCGCAGCTGCCGCCGTCGAGTATAGCGTCGGCTTTGCCGCTCATATCATCAATTACATGCTGTGCCGTTGTCGGACTCGGGCTGCCGGAAAGGTTTGCCGAGGGTGCGGCAAGCGGTACACCTGCGGCACGGATAATATCAAGCGCCGCCTTGTGTGACGGCATACGAACTGCAACCGTATCAAGTCCGCAGCTTACCTCATCGGGTATTCTGCTGCTTTTTGGCATAATAATTGAAAGCGGACCCGGCCAGAACCTTTCCGCAAGCGCAAAAGCCGCTTCGGGTATAAATGATACAACCTGTTCAACCTGCGCCATATCGCACACATGAACAATCAGCGGGTTATCCTGCGGTCTGCCCTTTGCTTTAAAAATTTTTGCAACAGTAGCCCCGTCAAACGCGTTTGCAGCAAGGCCGTAAACCGTTTCGGTAGGTATGCCTACTATACCGCCGCCGCGCAGAATTTCACCCGCAGCGGCAACATCGTTACTGTTATATTTTAATAATTTTGTTTCAACCATTGCTTTAACCTTATTTCTTATTCGCTGGCTTTCAGCTTTTCTGCCGTATCGGCGGTAATCAGCGCGTCAATCAGCTCATCAAGCTGACCGTTGAGCATAGCTTCAAGCTTATATAATGTAAGACCGATTCTATGGTCCGTTAATCTTCCCTGCGGATAATTGTAAGTGCGGATTCGTTCACTTCTGTCGCCCGTACCTACCTGCGAACGGCGTTCACCCGCAATTTCGTTTGCCTGTTTTTCGCGTTCTGCTTCAAGAATTCTTGAGCGAAGAATTTTCATTGCTTTATCGCGATTTTTGTGCTGACTGCGTTCATCCTGACATTCAACAACCGTACCTGTAGGAATGTGCGTAATACGGATTGCGGATTCGGTTTTATTAATATGCTGACCGCCCGCACCGCTTGAACGGAAGGTATCCACCTGCAAATCGGCGGGATTGATTTCTATATCAACCTCTTCAGCTTCCGGCAAAACGGCAACGGTAACGGTAGAGGTATGAATTCTGCCCTGGCTTTCGGTTTCGGGCACACGCTGTACGCGGTGAACACCGCTTTCAAACTTAAAGCGCGAATACGCACCCTCACCGCTTATCATAAAGCTGATTTCTTTAAAACCGCCTACTTCGGTCTCATTGGCGCTTAATATTTCGGATTTCCAGTTCTTTGTAGCCGCATACATTGAATACATGCGATAAAGCGAATTGGCAAAAAGTGATGCTTCGTCGCCGCCCGCACCGCCGCGGATTTCAACAATTACATTACGGTCATCGTTCGGGTCGCGCGGAAGGAGAAGAACTTTAAGCTCCTGCTCTGCCCTTTCGGCATTTTCATGGGCTTGTTCAACCTCTTCCCTTGCCATTTCACGAAGCTCGGCATCAAGCGAAGAATCCTCCAGCATTTCCTTTGCACCGCTTTCAGCAGCAACAGCTGCCTTGTATTCGCGGAATTTTTCAACAACGGGAGTAAGCTGCTTTATTTCCTGCATATATTTTTTGTAAAGCTCCATATCGCTTACAACTGCAGGGTCACAAAGCTGTGCGTTTACTTCCTCATACCTTTTTTCAACCTGTTCAAGTTTATCAAGCATAAACTAATATTACCTTTCAGTTTTCGTTTCTTTCTATCTTTTTAATATTTTTTTCAACTTTAGAGCGCGGCAGCATCATTTCCCTGCCGCAGCCGGTACAGCGCAAACGCAAATCAGCCCCGATGCGCAGCACCGAAAAGGTATTTACTCCGCAGGGGTGCAGCTTTTTCATATAAAGAATATCTCCGATTTTTATATCCACGCATACCACTCCAATTTAAATATGGTTGATTATAACATATTTATACAAAAATATCAAATCATTACGGAATTTAAAACACAAATCAGCATATACATAAATCATACCGAATTATCAAAAGGAGGGAGCGGCAGCAGTCTGCCGCAAACAAATGAAAAAATACAGACCCGAAGGCAGGCTTATAGCCACACCCGAAAACAAAGCAAGGCTTGAAAGTAAGGCAAGCCTGATGCAGGCATACAAGCAGGGCAATATACTTGAAGCACGCGCATTGCTGTGCGATAACGAGCATAACCTGCACCTCGATTTAGGACCTATGCGCGGTATAATTCCACGCTGCGAGGGTGCAATAGGAATAGAAGACGGAAGCGTGCGCGACATTGCGCTTATATCAAGGGTAAATAAACCCGTTTGCTTTGTTATAACCGATTTTGAAACCGACCCGTATGGGCAGACAATAGCTATACTCAGCCGCAGAAGAGTTCAGCAGGACTGTTACAACGAATACATTTCATCATTAAAAAACGGCGATGTCATTGACGCACGCATAACCCACACAGAGGGCTTCGGTGCATTTGCGGATATAGGTGCTGGCATAGTTGCACTGATGCCGATTGATGCCATTTCCGTTTCGCGAATCCCCCACCCCAATGCACGGTTTAATGTAGGTGACGATATAAAAGCTGTGGTAAAGGATATTTCGCAGGACGGAAAAATTACGCTCAGCCACAAGGAACTGCTCGGCACATGGGAACAGAACGCTGAAAATTTCAAGGCGGGCGAAACCGTACCGGGAATTGTTCGTTCAGTTGAAAAATACGGTATTTTTGTTGAGCTTGCGCCAAACCTTGCAGGGCTTGCCGAGCCTGCGCCCGATGTTTACGCGGGGCAGAACGCAACCGTATATATAAAAAGCCTGATTCCGGAACGGATGAAAATAAAGCTGATTGTGGTAGATTCATTCGATGCCGAGTATCCTATACAGCCCAACAGATATTTTACCGATACCCACCACATCAGCCGCTGGGTATATTCCCCCGAAAGCTGTCCAAGGGTGATTGAGAGCGTGTTTTGAATTACAGTTTATCTGCCGACGGCAGATAAACTGTAATTCATGCAAAATTGAAAATGAAAAATGTAAAATTAAGGGTCGCTACGCTCCGATTTTATAAAATGTTAAATTGAAGGTTTTTATATAATCGGGTGAGTGCGGAGCCCTCCCAAAATTCTACATTCTCAATTTTTCATTTTACATTGTTTTTCCCTGACAAACTGTTATTTACCCCAACACACAAAAACGGAATGCATCATCTGACGCATTCCGTTTTTGTTATTTTACATATCCACATCTAACACGGTATTGATAATATTCGATGCTATCATCATTGCGGCAAGTGAAGTTATAACAACTATCTGTTCATCTGTAAAAAACTCTTTCAGTTCTTCGATTTGTTCTTCATCTACCTCATGCGGATTATCCGCAATGTTTCTTCCGAAGGAAACGAGAGCCTGCTGAATGGGGGTAAAAACCATACCTTCAAACTCAATACCCAAATCGTCAAGAAACTTTTTGAAAATTGAAGAACAGACCATACAGTCATTTTCAAATGATATCGCATAGCAGAACAGGTTTGCATCAAGCTCGCCCAAAAATGTTTTCGCCTCTGCCAGCACTTCGTGAAAGCCCATAAGCGCTTTAAACGCTACAGTGTTATTGAGCAGGGTTAATTTCATATTGTTCATCGGGGCTTTTTTGATATATTCATCGTGTACTGATTTTATTTCTTCGCTCGCTGTACTATAATTTATCGGATTAATTCTTGCCATTTTAAACACCTCAATTGTATTTTAATTGCTTTAAATTACAGTTGCAATAGTTTTGGTTGATTTTATATATTTAATTTGGTATAATTCTTTTATCCGAACATTTCTTTGACCAAATGAAAGGAAATAACCTATGAATAAAATTCTTGTAACGGGCGGCGCAGGCTTTATCGGCGGTAATTTCGTTTACTATATGCTCGAAAACTATCCGCAGACAAAGCTTATCTGCCTTGATGCTTTAACTTATGCAGGCAACCTTGAAACACTTAAAGGCGCTTTCAAAAACCCGAATTTCAAATTTGTCAAGGGAGATATTACCGACCGCAAATTTATTTTTGAGCTTTTTGAAAAAGAAGCCTTTGACTGTGTAGTCAACTTTGCGGCTGAATCACATGTTGACCGCTCAATTGAAACACCCGAGATTTTCCTTAAAACAAACATACTCGGTACGCAGGTGCTGCTTGATGCCTGCAACAAATACGGCACGGCGCGCTTCCACCAGGTTTCAACTGACGAGGTTTACGGCGATTTACCGCTTGACCGCCCCGACCTGATGTTTACCGAAAGCACCCCGATTCACACCTCATCCCCCTATTCGGCAAGTAAGGCATCGGCTGATTTGTTGGTTCTCGCTTACCACCGCACCTTCGGAACACCGGTTACAATTTCACGCTGCTCCAATAACTACGGTCCGTATCAGTTCCCCGAAAAGCTCATTCCGCTTATGATAGCCAATGCAACCCATGGCAAGGCTTTGCCTGTATACGGCGAAGGGCTGAATGTACGCGACTGGCTTTATGTAGAGGACCATTGCAGAGCAATAGCAATGATACTTGAAAACGGCAGAATCGGTGAAGTCTACAACATCGGCGGTCACAACGAAAAGGCAAACATTGAGGTTGTAAAAACAATTATTCACGCACTCGGCAAAAGCGAAGACCTTATAACCTATGTTAAGGACAGACCCGGTCATGACCGCAGATATGCCATTGACCCGGCAAAAATCAGTGCAGAACTTGGCTGGCTGCCGGAAACAAAATTTGACGACGGTATAGCCAAAACAATAAAATGGTATGTTGACAACACCGCATGGTGGGAAAACATTTTAAACGGCGACTATCGCAGCTATACGGAAGAAATGTTTACTTTAAATTAACATAATTTTATTTTATATTAAAAACATACAAATTTGTGCAAATTATTTTGGTATAAATTACAAGGTGTAAATTTTGTAATTATATGATATAATTGTCTACGCATAAAAATCTTCAACGATTTTATTTTTTAGGAGGAAATCAAAAATGCAGACTAAACTCACAGCTAAGCGCATTTTTGCTGCCGTTATGACAGTAATCATGATGCTTACATTCATCCCCTTCTCAGCATTCGCAGCTGACGAAGCACCCGAATACGTTATGGTCGGTACATACAACAATGCACCGCTCAGATGGCAGGTTCTCAAAACAAACGCTGACGGCAGCAAGCTTCTTATTTATGAAGATGCTCTTAAAGATGGCACATCAGCAGTCAAGTTCAATACATCTACTACTGTTCTTGATTTTGCAACATCCAATCTTTACACCGTTCTTAATGAAACATTCTACGCAGCAGCTTTCTCTGACGCAGAAAAGGCAGCAATTGTTAACACAACAATTACATACAAGAGCAAGACAAGCGATACAGCTACAGCTACAGCTAAGGTTGTTGTTCCCACAGTAGCAGATGTTACAACATACGGCCTCACAAAGGCAAGCGCAGAATACTGGCTTGCTGACTGGAGCGCAACAACAACAATGGCAACAATGAAAACTACCGGTGTTGTCGGTAAGAAGGCAGCTACTCAGACTGCATCTTTCCGTCCTGTTATCACAGTTAAGGGTAACCAGTTTGTTACATTCACAGCAGCTGAAGGCGTAAGCTACACATCAGTTAACGACAAGGCTATCACACTTGCACTTGTCGGTTCTTCCTTCAAGGTTGCACTTGATGCAAACTACAGCGAATCCGCTATCACAGTAAAGGCTAACGGCACAGTTATCACCGCTGTTGACGGCGTTTACACAGCAACAGCTTCCCCAATCACAGTTGAAGGCGTAGCTGCTAACCCTGCTGATTACACAGCATATAACGAAGCAGTTGCAGCAGCAAACGAGCTCGTTAAGGAGGATTACTCCGCTGAAACATGGGCAGCAGTTGAAGAAGCTCTTGCAGCAGATGTTGCAGGTCTTACATTTGCTGACCAGGCTAAGGTTGATGCAGCAGCAAAGGCTATCAACGATGCTGTCGCAGCTCTCAAGCCTGCTCCCGCAGATTTCACAGCTTACAATAAGGCACTTGCAGATGCACAGTACTGCCTTGATAACCCCAACCTCTTCCAGCTTGATGAAGCTGCTGATGAAGGCGGCTACCTCAGCTACAAGACAAAGTTCACTCAGGCTATCAACGCTTCCGCTAATATCCTTACTTACACAAAGGATAAGCAGGCTGAAGTTGACGCAGCTGCAGAAGAACTCGCAAGCTATGTTGCCGCTATCCCCTATAAGTCAGCTACAATCACAGCATGGAAAAAGTGCGTTGAAGATGCAGCAAAGATTACAGAGGATAAGTACGAAGCAGATTATGTTGCCGCTGTTAAGGCTATCGTAGCAGAAGTTGTAGCTGAACACGATTACGAAGCTGACCCCGTAACAGCTCTCTACCAGGCAGATGTTGATGCAGCTGCAAAGAAAATGAGAGATGTTATCGGTGATCAGGTATTCATCGACAGCAAGCTTCTCAAGGCTGATTTCTCCGCACTTGATGCAGCTCTTGAACGCGCTGCTACATATGTAGAAACAAACTACTACAAAGACGAAGAAGTTAAGCACGAAAAAGAACTTGGCGGTACAGCTGCCTGGACTCAGTTTGCAGGCATGAAGGCAGAAGCAGAACGCGTTGCCGCAACAAAGGAAAACAATCCCACAAAGATAGCTGCACAGAAGGGTATCGACGAAGCAACCGCAAACCTTGTCAAGGCTATGGACGAACTTGATCCTTTCATCAAGCTTGAGGGTTGGGACAGATTCGTTAAGGATGTTCAGTTTTTCTTTGAAGATGTCAAGTACACAATCGACGGTATAATTGACCTTTTGAAGACACTTGGCGGTCTTCTCGGTATGCTCTTCCGCGGTGAAATCGACATCGCAGGTCTTATCGAAATGCTTTAATCGGTAATAACGGTTTAAGTTTACAAAATCAAATAACGCAGGACAGGCAAATTGCCTGTCCTGTTTTTTCTAAAGCAAGTACACTTTTTGAAACAGTATTTGTATTTCGTTTTGAATATCGTAAATTCTGAATATGCTGTTAATTTGAACGAAGCAGGCTGACGAACGCAAACCTTGCTCATTAATGCGAGCGAAGTTCCGTAGGCGATAGATAAAACTTATAATTCAGATGAACATGTAATAGCCGTTACGGCAGCAGAACAAAAAACTTTTTGTTCTGTCTGCTTCGCGGATTTACTATCGTCAGCCGTAGCGGAGTGCGTGAAACTTAAAAGTTTTTTTGGTTACTTTTGTAACGCCTGACAAAAGTAACATATCGTATTCTTTTCAGGGCTATAAGGCATGCCAATCCCTGTATAGGTAAAGTATTCCTCTATTAAAACTTCATAAGTTTCGTTTCAAAAAGTGTATAAAGAAAAGCAGCCAAAGCCCGCAAATACAGGTTTTGGCTGTTTTATTATTTACTTTATTTAAGTGTTTCGCTGTTGTTGAGCACGAGCGTGCTGTAAAGGAAAAGCACATCGCTGTTTTCAAAATCAACAAATCTGTCGAGTACCGAACTCTGAATATAGCGGATATCAACTACCGTTACTTTGCTGTAGCCCGTTGCAAGAAGCGGTGCAATGCTGCTGCCGAAGGAATCGCGGAAAACCACAAGATTTTTGTCGTTGAGTGCTTTTGGATTATTGATTGTAATAAGAGAAAGCGAACCTGAAAGGAACATTTCATACGGGTCTTTTCCCTGCGCCTTTTCCATATCGTAAACCTTCATTGGGTTGCCGTTCTGATGGTCATATACTTCAAAAGAATCAATCATATCCGATGTAAAATACTTTATCTCTTCTGCATCAAGCGGTAAAGCTGACTGCCCGTAATAAACGCCGTAAAAAGGCACATCAAGTGTGTTTTCCGTCAAAGATGAAAAATCAGCCTGTGTTTCCATTTCATCAAGCAGCTTTTCTGCAACATCATCAATATTTTCCTGTTTCCAATGGGTATCGGTTTTGTAATAATCATCAATTGAAAGAAGCGGGAAAATATCAATATATTTTTCATCCTGCATTTCCTCGCAAAGCTGCTTCACAAGCTTTTCATAGTCAAGCGACAGCCTGCCGCTTTCTTTTGCTAAAAAGAAGTTTTTATCGGGAATAAGTGAAAGATAAATACTGTTTGTTTCGTTGAGATATTTTTGTTTAATAAAATTAAATTTATTTGCGGCATTGGTTATCGAATCGCTGTTCAGCGGATATTCCATTGCGGCGGCATAGCCATCATGGACATAAATTCCGTTATTATCCTGCTGATTGAAAATATGCTTTGAAACAAGCGCTTTAACCGTTCTGAAGCCATCCCTTAACGGAAACTGGTCCAGCGTGTAGCTTTCAAAATCAGACATAAATTTGCCTGATAAAACGCTGTTAACACTCAAGGTCGGAAACTGCAGCAATGCCCTGCGTTCCGAATCGGAAAACTCTGCCGGCGGCTTTAGCAAAAAAGAAACCGAAAGTCCAAATATTAAAGCGGCGAAGCTAACCGTTACAATAATATTTTTAAGTTTGTTTTTCATTTCATCCCCTCCTTAAAACCTGAAATAAAGAAACGGATTGAATGAACCGTCCACAAGATAAGCCGTCATAACTATAAGCAGGCCGACAAGCACAACGGGTTCAAGCACATTCATAACCCTGCCTGTATTTTTACCGTTGTAAAGGCGCATTGCCGCAGTTTTGACAACGGGAGTTGAACCCACAGCGGCAAGCACAAGCACAACCGCATAGCTTTTAAGGTAATAGAACATTTCCGCATTTACTATCGGCATATTGCCTGCGCCGAACATTGCGCCGACATATTCAATCGCTTCCGCCATGTCTGTTGCGTTGAATATAACAAAGCTGACAAGCACAGCAAGGGCAATATAAATGCGCTTTATGATTTTTGTTTTTTCAAGGAACTTTTTGAGGAACAGCTTTTCAAGCACAAGAAGCACCGCAAAGAACAGACCCCATACTATGAAGTTCCATGCTGCACCGTGCCAGAAGCCTGTAAGCAGCCACACAACAAAAATATTGAAAAACCATTTCGCCTTTGATACACGGTTTCCGCCCAAGGGGATATATACATAATCTCTGAACCATGAGCCAAGCGACATATGCCACCTGCGCCAGAACTCGGTAACGGTTGAAGAAATAAAGGGATAGTTGAAATTTTCAAGGAAATCAAAGCCGAATATTTTACCAAGACCTATAGCCATATCGCTGTAGCCGGAAAAATCAAAATAGATATGAAGCGCAAATGCAACAGCATAAAGCCAGTAGTAAAGCACAGCCTTTTCATTAGTTGAACGGAACACATCGCAAAGTTCACCGAGCGTATTTGCAATCAGAATCTTCTTGGCTAAACCTAATACAAACCTGCGGATACCTTCTGATATTTTTTCAAACGAATGGGTTCTGTTTTCAAGCTGCTTGGCGATATCCGAATACCGAACAATCGGACCTGCGATAAGCTGCGGAAACATAGTTACATAAGCTGCTAAATTTATCGGATTTTTCTGTGCCGGTACATCGCCGCGATAAACATCTATACTGTAGCTTAAAATCTGGAATGTGTAAAAGCTGATACCTATGGGCAGCGCAATTCTGAGCAGCGGCAATGAAAGACCGGTAGCCGCATTGAAGTTTGAAATAAAGAAATCGGCATATTTGAAATAGGCAAGAAAACCTAAATCAACTATAACGCTTACAGCAAGAAAAGCCTTTGAAAGCGCCTTGCCTTTGAACTTTTCAATCAGTATGCCTGTGACATAACCGATAATAATGGTTGCCGCCATTAAGAAAACATATTTCGGCTCTCCCCAAGCGTAGAAAAACAAGCTGACTAACATCAGTACGCCGTTTTTCAGACACTTCGGGACAGCAAAATATAAAACAAGCACACACGGCAGGAAAAAATAAAGGAATGGGATACTTGAAAATAACATTTTATAATTCCTCCTGCGTGTGTGCTTTGATTTAAACTGTGATTAATGCAAAATTGAAAATGTAAAATGAAAAATTAAGGGTCGCTACGCTCCGAGTATATATTATCTGGTGTGGGCGAAGCCCACCAACAATTTTTCATTTTTAACTTTACATTTTACACTTATTCCGGTTTAGTGAAGCTAAGCCGGAATTTATGCGATGGGTTCGTCAACAACAACTTCTGCTACATTGTAAACAGCTGCAATCTTTGCGCTGAAGTTGTCAACGATTTCGCCGTTACCGAAAGCGGAAATTACATAATCGCCAACCTTAACGATGAGAAGCTTTTCGGGGAAGCCGCACATCCACTGTCTTGCCTGGATGTTTGCCTTGAGTGCATCAACGAAAGCTGCTGCATCAACATCAGCTGCAAGGTGGTAGCAAGCGCCTGTGAATGTATTTGCGTTCATAGCGTGAATAATTGAAGCTGCATCGTCAATCTGTGCTGCGTTTGCCTGGGGCAGACCGAGCATAGCGTCAAGGTCTTCAACAAGTGTAACATCAAACTTGCCGGGTGCGCCGTCAACCATTGTTTCGTTGTAGCCGCCCATTGCAAAGAACTTTTCATCTTCGCCATAGGTTGCCCATACCTTTGTGAGAAGGTCTGCTGCATCTGCTGCATCAACCTGTGCTGCAGGCTCTTTGGATTCGCCGTTGTCGGGTGTTTCGTTGCCGCCGCAAGCTGCAAAAGCGAAAAGCATTGCGCCTGCAAGAATAAGTGCTAAGATTTTTTTCATGATTGTTTTCTCCTTTATTTTAATTTTTATACTTTTTCAAGCTGTAAGCTTTGTGTTTCATAGCTGAACACAAGTCTGTACTGCCTGATAATCAAGCCTTTTTTTACCGTGAGAATGTTATCACCAACCATGGGAACAAGCCATTCTATTTCCTTTTCCCCTTCAAGCTGTGCCGTTGATACATTTTGTATATCATCAACACTAAAGCTTCCCTGTGAAACGGATATCTCATATCCGCCTTCTGCATTCAGCTTTACGGTTACTCTTTCTTCGGCGGTTGCGCGCTGATATGAAGCAGTCTGATACGGTGCAGCAGCAAGCTGCACATCAACACCTGCACCAAAATACGCACCTATTGCGATAATTACCGCAAGGCAGGCAGCAACAGCCGACACAGCCTTTACAGGGAAATTATAAACCTTTGCTTGTTTTTGGTTTTCAAGCTTCATTACCTTGGCTTTAAGCGAATCCGGTGCTTTGACTGCAGCGTAAAGCTTCAACTGTTCTTCGCTGAACAAAGTTTCATTCCCCTTTCAGTAAATCTTTTATATAATCTCTTCCTCTTGACAACCGCATTTTAACCGCCGAAACAGAAACCCTGAGCAGCTTTGCCGTTTCTTCAACCGAGTAGCCTTCAACATAGTGCAGTACTATTGCCGCGCGATATTTTTCAGGCAAGGAATGTACAATACGGAAAATTTCAGACTCGTCACCCTCTGTATAGCCGATATCAGCGGCTGAATCGAGTGTATCGTGTGTGCGTTTTGAGCGCTTGCGGTATAAATCATGGCAGCGGTTTACGGTAACGCGGACAAACCATGCTTTTTCATGCTCAGCATCCTTGAATACAGGTTGAGTGTTGATATATTTTTCAAACACATCGTGCACCGCATCCTCCGCATCTTCCCTTATGCTAAGCTGGGTTAAAGCGAGCCTGTAGAGCATATCGGCATACCTGCCGTAAACAACCTCAAGGCTTTCACTATTCGGTTGTGCGGCAAATGAAAACAGCACTTTTTCCTGTCCTCCGTAAATAAAACGATTAAGATAACTGAAAGGTCACAAAATTTTTAAAAAATTTTTTCAAGCATACTTTTCAAAAAAGCTCCGACAGTTTTGCCGTCAGAGCCTTTTTAGTTACATAGATATTATATCAGAATTTGATAAGCGCCTCAATATAAGCTTCAATTTCTTCAATCTTGATTCGCTTCTGTTCCATTGTATCGCGGTCGCGTACTGTTACGCAGCCGTCCTCAACACTGTCAAAGTCGTAGGTGATGCAAACGGGAGTACCGATTTCATCCTGTCTGCGGTAACGCTTACCGATTGAGCCTGTTTCATCAAAGTCAACCATAAACTTCTTCTGAAGCTTTTCGTATACCTTCAGAGCATCGCCGGAAAGCTTCTTTGAAAGAGGAAGAACGGCAGCCTTATAGGGAGCGATTGCGGGGCTGAGGTGAAGAACAACTCTTGTATCGTTCTTTTCTGCGTCAATAACCTCTTCATCGTATGCTTCACAAAGCAGAGCAAGAACTGTTCTGTCAAGACCGTAGGTGGATTCAATGATAAAGGGAATGAACTTTTCGTTTGTTTCGGGGTCAAGGTAATCCATCTTTTGACCGCTGTATTCCTGATGTCTTGTAAGGTCGAAGTTTGTTCTGTTGTGTGTACCGTTAACTTCGCCCCAACCGAACGGGAAGAGGAATTCGATATCGCAAGCTGCCTTTGCATAGTGAGCAAGCTTTTCATGGTCGTGGAATCGGAGATTTTCAGCAGCAATACCGAGATCCTTATAGAACTGAAGACCGTATTCTTTGAAATAATCGTAAAGCTCGCTGTCTGTACCCTCTTTACAGAAGGTCTGGAACTCCATCTGCTCAAACTCGATTGTTCTGAATGTAAAATTGCCGGGAGTAATCTCGTTTCTGAAAGCTTTACCTATCTGACCGATGCTGAAGGGAAGCTTAGCTCTCATTGTTCTCTGAACATTGAGATAGTTTACATATTCACCCTGAGCGTTTTCAGGACGGAGATAGATAACATTTTTGCTGTCGTTTGTAACGCCTCTGAAGGTCTGGAACATCAGGTTAAATTCTCTGATACCTGTAAAATCGTGCTTACCGCAGTGGGGGCAGGGAATTGAGTTCGCCTTGATGTATTCAAACATCTCTTCCTTTGTCATACCGTCAGCGTGTGCATCGGGGTTAAAATCGTCAATAAGATTGTCTGCTCTGTGACGCTTTTTACACTCTTTACAGTCAAGAAGCGGGTCAGAGAAGCTTGCAACGTGACCGCTTGCTTCCCATACTCTGGGATGCATAAGTATGTCTGCGTCAACCTCGTAGCTGTTTTTACGCTCCTGAATAAATCTCTTTCTCCATGCATCCTTGACATTATTCTTCATTCTTGCACCGAGAGGACCATAGTCCCATGTATTTGCAAGACCGCCATAGATTTCGCTGCCTGCAAAAATGAAGCCTCTGCCCTTACAAAGAGCAACAATTTTTTCCATTGTTTTTTCTGTATTAAGCATTGTAAAATTCCTTTCACAAATCAATATTACTAATTAAACATAATATCACAAAAATATATATTTATCAATATCGCATTAATACATAAAACAGGTTATTTACAGATAAAATTTAAGCACTCTTTATAATTGCAGATTGAAATATATTCTTAAATAATATATAATTACATCATTAAAAGCTTTTAAGGATGTAGAAAAATGGCTGAAAAATTTTTTGATTACATAATCCATGGTGGAGATTACAACCCTGACCAATGGATTAAAACACCCGAAATATGGGATGAAGATATGCGCCTTATGAAGCTGGCACATGTAAACAGTGCAACAGTAGGCATTTTTTCGTGGGCAGCGCTTGAACCGGAAGAAGGCATATACAACTTTGAATGGCTTGATAAAATTCTTGATAAAATGCACGAAAACGGTATAGCCGCAATTCTTGCCACTCCGTCAGGTGCGCGTCCTGCATGGCTTGCACAAAAATACCCCGAGGTACTGCGAGTTGAAGAAAACGGAATACGCAACGAATTCGGTGTAAGACACAACCATTGCCTTACCTCCCCTATCTACCGCGAAAAGGTACGCAATATCAATCGCATGCTTGCCGAGCGTTACAAGAACCATCCCGCGGTAAAAATGTGGCACATTTCAAACGAATACAGCGGCGAATGTCACTGCGAGCTTTGTCAGCAGGCTTTCCGCAACTGGCTCAGAGAACATTACCACAACGATATTGATGAGCTGAATTTCAAATGGTGGAACGGCTTCTGGGCTCACACTCTTACAGATTTTGAGCAGATTAATTCTCCCAAAAGCAGGGGCGAAAACCACATAACCGCACTTTACCTTGCGTGGAACCGTTTTCTGACCGACAGCCACATATCATTTTACGAAAACGAAATCGCCCCCTTGCGCGAAATAACGCCCCATATCCCCGTTACTACAAACTTTATGCGCCACTACAACGGTATAGATTATCAGAAATTCGCTTCACATGTTGACCTTGTATCATGGGACAATTATCCCCATTGGGACAAAGGCAAAAACCTTGATGAAGCTTTCGAAGCAGCTTTTTTACACGATTTTTTCCGCACGCTCAAAAAGGGGCAGCCGTTTTTCCTTATGGAAAGCACACCCTCACAGGTAAACTGGCACGATGTAAACAAGCTTCCTAAATCCGGCATGCATGAGCTTTCATCAATTCAGGCTGTTGCCCACGGTGCAGACAGCATACAGTATTTCCAATGGCGAAAAAGCAGAGGCGGACATGAAAAATACCACGGTGCAGTTGTAGACCACTGCGGACATGAAAACACAAGGGTATTCCGTGATGTTACAAGGCTCGGGCAAACGCTTGAAAAGCTCGGCAAAATTACAGGTACAGAAGTAAAAAGCCGCGTTGCTGTTATTTACGATTGGGAAAACGGCTGGGCGGTAGATGCTTTCTGCGGCTTTAACAACAGCCGCCGTGATTATGTCAGCGAAACCGTAAAATGGTGCGCACCGTTTTACAGGCGCGGAATCAATATTGATGTAATTTCAATGCAGGACGATTTTTCAGAATATGATGCCGTTGTTGCCCCCTTCCTATATATGCTTAAAGACGGCACAGAGGAAAGAATTGAACAGTATGTTAAAAGCGGCGGTGTTTTTGCTGCAACCTACCTTACAGGGCTTGTGGATAAGGATGATATGTGTTTCCTTGGCGGCTTCCCCGCCGGAAAACTCAAGGATGTTTTCGGCATATGGTGCGAAGAAACAGATGCCTTACCGGAAAATATGCCCGGCAAAGCTGAATTCGGCGGCAAGCTTTACGATATAAACCATGTGTGCGATATTATTCACTCCAACGGTGCAAAAATTCTCGGCACATACAAGAGCGATTTTTATGCAGGCATGCCCTGCGTTACAAAAAACAGTTACGGCAACGGCAAGGCATACTATGCCGCATTCAGAAATGACAGCGATTTTGCCGATGATTTCTGCAGAATGCTTATTGATGAAAACGAAATTAAAACAGACTGCGGTATCGAAACTGCTGACGGTGTGTTAATCAGAAAACGCGGCGAATACATATTTGTGATGAATTTCAGCGATGAAGAAAGAGAAGTAACTCTTGATAAAGAATACCAAAATGTAATCACGAATGAAACCGCAAACGGTAAAATAACCTTACCCGTATGCGGATATACAGTACTCCGATAAAATATCAGGCTGCCTTACTTTTGCGGTAAGACAGCCTTTGATTTTTTAATATTTAATTGTTTGCTGAAAACATAATTATAAATGCCTTTTCACCTTCAGGAAGGCTGAGTTTTATTCCGTCACTCATAAGCTCCCTGCCCGTCTTTTTAACAATCTTTTCGGGTGCATCATAATCATAAACACTGTAAACTGTATTTTGCGAAAGACCGTTAAGCTTTACGGAATATTCATTTTCCTTGACATCAGCACGCTTATAAACAAGTGCCATGCCACTTTGCGCATCGTAAGCAGAATACTGCATTGCAAGGATTCTGTCAGAATAGTAACCGCCGGAGGACAACGGATAATAGTATTCGTTCATCATTGAACGCTGAACTATATATTCGCCGTAATGCTCACCATGAACAGTTCCGAAGGTTTCAAGACCGAGAGGCATAATGCTGCTGCGCGCTGCATACTCCGATTCGCTGTAGAACACAGTACCTGATAGCGGAAGCCAGAACGACAAGCCGTAAGTCTGGGACTGCGTTGCTTCAAGTATATCATCATGTGGGTTGCAGTTGTAATCGCTGCGCCACACAGGTACACTGCGACGAGCCATTTCAAGGTCAAGCCTTCTGCCACCCGAAGCACAGTTGTCAATAATCAACCCTTCAACATTTTCACAAAGACTGTCAAGGTATTTGTAAAGATTTGTTACATAACGGTTCTCTGTTATTCCTGTTCTGCCGTTATAGTATTCTTTATCTGCCTGCTTCCAATATATATCGGGCGAAATATTAAAATCCTGCCTGTATATAGAAATTTTGTTTTCTTTAAGGAAAGTTGAAATATAATCAGAAAGATAATCAGCCGCAGAATCCTCTGCGAGATTCCACATAATGTTATCCTCGTCTTCCACTTCTATAAGCCAGTTTTTGTTTTCAGCACCTTTCTGATGGAAAAGAGAATCTCTGCAAACTCGTTCAGGCTCAAACCACAGCACAAGACCGCAACCCTTTGTTGAAGCATATTCAGAAACCTCTGCAATGCCGTTAGGGAAACGGTTTGCATTCGGCACCCATGTACCTACAGAATCATGCCATCCCTCTTTGTACTGGTACCACCCCGCATCCATCCAGAAATAATCAATCGGAGCATAGGTTTCTGCACCGAATCCGTCTGCAGCAGAAAAAAGCTCCTGAGCTGTCTGCGTGTGCATAGGACCTGAAAGCTCGAGCATGGTCATAGTATCGGGAATATTCCGGGGATAAACGCAGCCGCTTATCCAGCTTCTGAAAGTGTTGAAGCCTTTCAGAGGATTTGCAGAGTCATAAAAGCTGAGCGACACCAGCGGAGAACGCACACTTTCTCCCGGAAGAAGATATGCTTTAAATTTTTCCTGTTTTGCTTTTATGTTGACTTTTTCGCCCGTCTGCTTGATATCTGCTTCCCACAGACCTGTCCAGCCAATACCCAACACAACACCGCCGTTTTCGCCGCTGATGTTGAAATAGGAAAGATAATTATCCGTTGACCTTCCGTCATAGCTTGTGAATTTTGAAGGAAATACCGAAATTTTTTTCTGCATCAATGCAAAATCATAAGGCTCATCATAACTTCCCTTGGAATAATAAAGCTGTGATTTTTCCGCATTGATCGCTGTATCTGCAGCATAAAAGTTACTGATGACAGGCGAAACCTCTGCACCGTCATTAGAAAGGTAAACAGTCCACTCACAGGTAGCGTTTTCTTCATAAATTGTTGCTTCAACCGTTGCAACAATATTGCTCTTTTTGTGGGTAGCTGTAAGGTAAATTGTTTTACCACCGTGATAAACTTCACCAACAGCACTTTCTTTACCAACCTGAATATCCCATTGGTTAATGTTTTTTCTGAAATCCTTACCGTCTACAGTAAAATTGTAAGCCGGATTTTCGGTTGAAAGTATGTTTTCGTTAAACCAATCGCGGCAAGCCTTCTTTTCTTTTTCGCTGACTTTTGTTTCTTCAGCAGATATACTGTCAAATGTAATATTGCTGTTATATTTGTTGTCCGGCAGCCTTTCAAGCTGAGTAACGAATGAGCCGAAACAGCTTGAAATAAACATAAAAACAGCCATTATAAATTCAAACATAATCTATCACCTTTTGTTATATTCATTTTATCAACTGAATTTTCTGACAAGCGTATCAATTTTTGTATAGATAAAGCCTAATACTTCTATAGCCTTATAACCTATTCTTTTCAGCACATTACCTGCGGAATTTTCGCTGTGCTGCTTTGTGCGTTCAAGCGTTACGCTGTCAAGCAAAGCTCCGTTATCCCCTCTTCTTGTTTCAAGAATAAGCTGATTACCTTTGAATTCAAGCGTCGTGTAGGTTGTAACATCGTTTTTCACAAAACTGTAGGCAAGGTAATCAGCTTCATAATCCATTATTACTCTGCCCGCAACGGAATTTGCGTTGATATAAACTATACCCTCGGGGTCGGTATAGGTCTTGCCGCTTTCGGCAGCAGCTACAACCTTTCTGTTTTCCATAAAGTGTGAACGACCCTGCGAATGAGTGTGGCCGGTTATAACAAGGTCAAGGTCAAAGGATTCAAAAATCGGGGTAAAAATAGTGTTAAGCAGAATTTCTGTTTCCTTATCTCCGATACAGTCACCTGCGCCGTATATTCCGTGGTGAACAACACCTATTCTCCACTTTGCGTCCTGATTCTTTTCAACGGCTTCCTTTGCCATAGCCATATGGTCAGGTGCATCACCCGAGGTCGAATTGAACACAAGGTAAAGCACATCGCCGTAGCGGAACCAGAAATTACGGTCCAGTCCGTAAAAATGCTTGCCGTAGAATTCGTTTGGCATATTGGTATAGTAGTTATAGTGCATGCCCTTTTTATCGTGGTTGCCTATTGCAAGTGCCATAGGCAGTTGACGCATTGCCTCAGGCATAATCAGAGTCTGCCATTCCTCAGCAGTATTACCTGTAGATGTATTATCACCGGGTGAAACAAGGTATGCAATCTCCGGATTCGAACCCAATGCCAGAGAAAGCATATTGTTCCACACATATCCGTCATAAATCTGTGAAGACGCATCATCGCCGTGGATTTCCGAAATTTGTATATCTCCCACTACAAGCACCTTGTGGTCAGCGAAGGCCTTAGTTTTGTACTCTTTAATTTCGCTCCAGCCGTTTTCGGTATACCACTGATAAAAGTAGCTTGTATTTTCTTCAAGTCCTGTTATTTCAACGCGGCAGACAAGCTGATTTTCATTTTCAGCTGTGGTTGTCTTACCGTCATAAAGCCTGAAATCCGACATATCGCTGTTTTCAGAAAGCCTGACCTGCGCCACAGCCTTATCCTTATCACAATGCCAGCAAAGGCTGACACTTGTTTCATTGATGCCTACATTGAGGGTAGGCAAAGTATTGCTTTTAATAAGCGAAGAGTAACGTGATTCCCACTCTGTATGCTCAAGCATCGGTGCATTAAAAGCCGATGCCCCAACCAAGCCTGATTGTAAAACCATAACCATACACATGAAAAAAGATACAACCTTTTTTCACTTTTACCTCCAAATTAAAGAATCAGAAATAATATAAAAATTATACTGCTTTATAATAAAAAAGTAAACAACTTTCGTGAAACATTACAGAACAATTGACTTTAAAGTATATTTGGAATAGAATAATATATTGGTGATAGCTAATGAACAACAAAGTTGCGATTGTAACCGGCGCGAGCTCCGGAATAGGCAGATACGCAGCTGCCGCATTATGCAAAGCAGGCTGCACGGTTTACGATTTAAGTCGCCGAAACATACCTGCTGAAAATATTACACATATAAAGTGTGATGTTACAAACGAAGCCGATGTTTTATCGGCTGTTGAAAAAATTGTAAAAGAACATAAACGAATTGATTTAGTTATTAACTGTGCAGGCTTCGGAATTTCAGGTGCAGTTGAATTCACAAGGCTTGAAGATGCAAAGGCGCAGTTTGATGTAAACTTTTTCGGAATGGTAAATGTAAATAAAGCAGTTTTGCCGGTTATGCGCAAAAACAGCGGTGGCAGAATAGTCAACATCAGCTCGGTCGCGGCTGTAGCACACATTCCGTTTCAAGTATACTATTCCGCATCAAAGGCAGCTATTGAAAGCTACACCTGTGCATTAGCTAACGAGGTAAATCCGTTCGGAATAACGGTTACGGCAATTCAACCCGGTGACATATACACGGAATTCACTAAAGCGCGGCAGAAATCATTTGACGGCGACGATGTTTACGGCGGCAGAATTTCAAGAAGTGTAGCCGGAATGGAAACGGACGAAATGAAGGGCATGAAGCCCGAAACCGCAGGCAGTTACATAGCAAAAATTGCTTTAAAAAGCAAGGTTAAGCCGCTGTATGCAATCGGCTTTTCATACAAAGCAGTATGCCTGCTGTGCAAAATTTTCCCATGTTCGGTAAGAAATAAAATAATAGGTATGCTTTATGCAAAATAATATAATGATTATCAAGGAGGTAATTTTATGAGAGCCGTAATTTCACTTATCCAGGCACTCTTATTTATTGTATCTTCGTTTGCGGTGCCGGATTCAAACTTTAAGGTCTGGGTGGACCGAGCAGCAATGCAGGTAAGCTCAACTACAGATTTTTCTTTTGAATCAATGGATGCAAAACATTATCAGATAACAGCAGAAGAAAAAGCGCTTTGCCGCAACTGGTATAATGAAAATGTGCTTTCGACTAAAAAGCCTGCCTATACCTTTTCTATAGGCGGTAAGGATTTCAGAAGAAACATTGACGATTGGGAATTTTCTTTCAGCAAAGAAAGTGAAACAGGTGCAGTTTACCGCGGCGGCAAAACTACATACATCACCGTTTCTCATAAAAACAGCGATATTGTTGCAACCGTCGAGGCAACAATTTATGAGGATAATGCCTCCTGCGACTGGACAGTTTATGTAAAAAATGAAGGTGTGGCAAACTCTCCGCAGGTATCAGGTTTTTATGCAATTGATACTTACCTTCCCACCGGCAAAAAAGCAGATATTTATTGCAGCAAAGGCTCATTTGCCGAGGCTGATGACTATGAAATGATGAAATCTGACCTTGCTTTATTACCCGCAGTTTTTACCGCTAACGGCGGCAGAACAGAATCGTTCCTGCCCTATTTCAACATTCACGGTGAAGAAAACAGCACAGTTCTGGCAGTAGGCTGGTCAGGTCAATGGTACACCTCACTTTCTCAGAACTCCAACGGCACAAAGGTAAAGGCAAAGCAGCAGACACTCAAAGGCTACCTTCTGCCCAGCGAGGAAGTCCGTTCACCGCTTGTTTCACTTACCTTCTACAATTCAGACAGTGCTCTGAAAGGCTTCAACACATTCAGACAGTACACAATTGACTGTGTTGTTCCGGAGGGCACAAAGCAGGTCACGACAACAGGTATTGGCGTTGAATCTCCCGGGGTTACGGAAGACCAGGTTCTTCAGAATGTCAAAAACATTCCCGAAGCTTGGACCGATGCACTTGATTATGCATGGGTTGATGCAGGCTGGTACCCCATAAGAAACCACTGGGGTGACAGCGTAGGTAACTGGTATGCTGACCCCGAGCGTTTCCCCAACGGACTCGGCAAAATTTCACAGCTTCTTGAAGAACGCGGAATTGAAATGCTCCTGTGGTACGAAATTGAGCGTTGCTGCAAGGACACACAGGTATACAATGATTGCATAAAGCACGATGGTTGGCTGCTTATTAACGAAGAGAATGACGAAGCAAATGTTGTCAACTTCGCAAATGAAGAAGCACTCGAATATATTACAAACCTTACCCTTGAATCTTTACGCTACAACTCGGTTAAAGGTTTCAGAATGGACAGCAATTTCACTCCCCTTCCCCTTTGGGAGCTGACAGATGAAAAGTGGGCTGACGGCAGAAAAGGTATAACAGAAAACCTCTATGTAACAAATCTTTACCGTTTCTTTGATACCTTGCTCGAAGAAATACCGGGGCTTAAAATTGATATGTGTGCTTCCGGCGGCAAACGCCTTGACATTGAAACTGCAAGAAGGTCTATTCCGCTGTGGAGAAGCGACTATAACTGCATGGACGGCGAAGGCAAGTCCAAGCCCGATATCCTTCAGGCAACACAGGCACAAACCTACGGCATTTCCTTCTGGTATCCCTACAACGGCACCTGCGCTTATGTGGACGGTGAATACGCAGTCAGAACGAACATTATTTCCTGTTCACAGCTGCTTGACAATTACGATATCAGACCCCATATGATCGGCAACTACTATCCTCTCACCTATGGCGGACTTGATACAAGCAAGTACCACGCAATGCAGTTTGATACTGATGCCCAAGGCGGCATGGCACTTATTTACAAGCGCGAAAATGTAACAGACAACACATATCTGTTAAAATTTAACGGTCTCAAATCCGATGCGACATATGAAATCTACAACTATGATACCCCCGATGTAAAAGCAAGGCGTTCAGGCGCAGACCTGATGAACAGCGGCATTGAACTGACAATTGAAGAAACACCGAAAGCAGTAATCATGATGTATGATATCATAAAATAAAACAGGAGGCAGTAAAAATGTATAAAATCATATCCTTTGTCATGGCTTTGTTTTTTTCGGCACTAAGCTTTTTCGGAATTCCTTTTGAAAGTCCGGATTTGCAGCACACCACCGGAATTGAACTTGTACCGAACAACGATGAAATCGAATACCTGCAATCCGTATTTGAAACGGAAACAGCATGGATAGCATCTCTTCAGCTTGAAAACGGTGCAATACCCATGACTTATTCCCAAAACGGCGAGCTGACAGTAAACCCATACTTTGCCGATTTTGCAGCGCTTGCCTTGCTGGACAATTCAGAAAAATATGCCAATCATGTAAAAGCATATTTGGCTTGGCATTTCAGCCGCCTGAATACTGCCGCAACAGACTACAACGGCATCGACGGCACAATCTACGATTATACCGTAACAGTTGAAAACGGAAAAATCACAAAAGAAACATCAAAGCAAAGCTATGATTCTACCGACTCATATGCTGCAACCTTTTTAACCGTACTAAATAAATACCACGAAAAAACCGGCGACAAAGAATATTTAGTTTCAAAAGCCAACGATATTAAAAGAATTGTAAATGCAATGCTTTCAACCATGCACAACGGCTTAACCTTTGCAAAGCCGGATTACGAAGTAAAATATCTGATGGATAATTGCGAGGTATTTGAAGGTATTACAGCCGCAATTGAGCTTTTTGAAAAAGCAATCTGCCCGAATGATACAACCTGCACCGATACCTTGGAATCTTTAAAAGATGCTCAGACAGAAATGAAAAAAGCATTTGACCGAAGCTTCTGGAATTATTTTGGCAGCTATTATAAACCCGCCATAACCAAAACCAACGCAAACGCTCTTGATTTTTCATGGAATAATTATTACCCCAGTGCAACCGCACAGCTTTTTCCGATAATCTGCGGTGTAATCGCACCCGATACGGGTCGCGCACATTCACTTTACAATCAGTTCTGCTTAAGCTATGAATGGGAAAAGCTTGAAATTCCCGATTCCTTCTGCTGGGGTTCAAACGCCTATGCTGCAGCACTTATGAACGACATTGAATCAGTAATGTGCTACATGCGTACATACAACGAAAAATTTAACAATCACCAATATCCCCTTTACAATGCGGACAGCGCAAAAGTAGCAATGGCAGCAAAAATAATAATTGACAATGCAAAAGTAAGCTGACATATAACAACCCCCGAACCGGCGTGTGCACAGGACCGTAAAAAACGTACAATGAAAAAAACACCCTCCTATGGTAGAATTAAGATAACTATCATAGGAGGAATTTTTATGCCCGGAAAATACAGACACATCAAGCAATATGAAAAAGAAATAAAAGAATTAAGA
>JAFQBE010000002.1 GCA_017416765.1 Clostridia bacterium | reverse complement strand
CCTGCGATATGATATAAATCCCCTGTACGCCGCAGCGTATATCGCATGCGAAGCATATATCGCACCGTTAGGTATATCGCAAATCCCGCAAGGGATTTATATCGCTACAGTTTATCTGCAGAGCAGATAAACTGTAATTTACTGTTGCTTTTTCCCCTTTGCAGTTATATAATACCAATAAAAAGGGAGGTTGAAAAATGAAGAAGTTCAACTGGAAAGTAGTGCTGCATCTGGCAGCAAGTGTTTTCCTTATTTTTCTTGCCATTCACTATTGGCCTGGTGTTTCCGAATTTATCAAAAAAATATTTTCTGCCGCTTCGCCGCTGCTTATAGGCTTTATAATGGCATATCCGCTGAGCATACTTATGAATTTTTATCAGCGGCATTTTTTCCCTAATTCAAAGAAAAAGGTCGCTGAAAAGCTGCGCAAGCCTGTAAGCCTTATCGGCGCACTAATTACTATAATAGGCATAATTGCGCTCATTCTTGTGCTTATTATTCCGCAGCTTGCAAACTGCGTCAAGCTGCTTGCCGCAGAGCTGCCTGCAGCAATTGATGCAGTAATCAAAAAGCTGAGCAGCTTTGAATTCGTTTCGGACGACCTGATAGCAAGCCTTGCATCAATCGACTGGAAATCACGCATAGCTGATATCGCCAAAACGCTCACATCGGGACTTGGCGATGTTATGAACATTGCGGTTTCCGCAGTTTCTTCCGTATTCTCTGTTGTTTCCAACATAGTAATCGGCATTATATTTGCAATCTACCTGCTGGCTGAAAAAGAAAAGCTGCAGGAGCAGACAAAGCGTGCGGCAAGGCACTTTATCCCCGAAAAAATGCTCAAAAAAATTCATCATGTGCTGTCCGTTGCAAACGGCTGCTTCCACCGCTTTATTGTAGGGCAGTGTACGGAAGCCGTTATCCTCGGCACACTATGCACAATAGGTATGCTGATTCTTCGGCTGCCCTATGCCCCTATGATTGGCGCGCTGATGGCTTTTACAGCGCTTATACCTATAGTTGGCGGTCTTATAGGTGCGGGTGTCGGCGCCTTCCTTATTCTTATGGAATCGCCCGTAAAAGCGCTTATTTTCCTTATTTTTGTTGTAGTTCTTCAACAGCTTGAAGGTAACCTCATTTATCCCAGAGTTGTCGGCTCAAGCATCGGTCTGCCAGGCATATGGGTGCTTGCTGCGGTTACGATAGGCGGCGGTGTTCTGGGTATAAGCGGTATGCTGATTGGTGTACCTCTGTTTGCAACAGGATACAAGCTGATTAATGAACAAATTGATAACGCAGAAACTGAAGAAGAAAAAGAAGAAAAGGAAACACAAACCGAAACTGAAAAAATTAAACAATAAAAGCAAAAGAGATAGCACAAAACGTGTTATCTCTTTTTAAGTTCGTTTATAAAACTGCCCGAGCAATATCACTCGCCGTAAGGCTAATAAAACCTGAGCAGTGTCCTTACCGGACACTGCTCAAATATTTTTTATTCAACTATAACTGTACCGTCTTCTGCAACGGTAATCTTCATGCCGTCCTTGACATAGCTCAGGAACTCGTCACCGAGGCAGTCAATAACAGGCATGGGAGAATCGGTCCATACTGCGCCGAGAACTGCGCCTGCACAGGCAAGGGAGTCGATATGCTCGGAGAAGAGCATGCAGGCAGGATTTCTTTCCATAACCTTTGCACAGTAGAGAACCATGCCGCCTGTTGTTGAACCGATGGTCTGGGGCAGGCAGAGTGCCGTGCCAACCATGGGCTTCTGATAAAGGTCAGCGTTGTTCTGGTCGCCGCACTTTGCCTGCTTGTCGCCGAACTGAAGTGCGTTCTGGAAGGAAGCAAGAGTGTTGAAGCCGCCGTGTGAAACAAGAGCGGGAGCGGAGCATTTGCCCGGAACTACAGGGCGTCCTTTAAACTGTTTCATCTTACTTTGCCTCCTTTGTGATGATATCAAGAATTTCCTCGCTTCTGTAGTAGCGGGAGGTTGTATATGTGCGGAGCTTATTGGAGTTTGTGATAACGGGCATCTTCTTGCAAAGCGGGTTGTTCATATACATAAGCGGGCAGATGTAGCTGAGAACAACGCCTGTAGCTGCAAGCTCCTTAGCCTTGGGAGTTTTGCTGAATTCTTCAACAACTGCGGGTGCAGCTGTGAATACAGTAGGAATGGAAACCTTTTTAAGACCGTTCTTTTTAAGGCCTGCAACAACATTATCTGTCCATTCGATAAGCTGTGCGTGTGAAAGGTGGGGACAGCCGACAAAGCAAAGCTTGGGTGTTGCGCTCTTATCCTTCCACATAACGGGGTAGTTAGCCTGAACTCTTGCAAGCTCAGCATCGTCAACAACATAAACCTGTGCGCCTTCTGCGATAAGGCTTTCACCCTGCTCAACGGCTTCGGGTGTAAGGTTAGCAATGTGGTAAAGACCGACAGCACCGTTTGAAGCTGTAGCAGCACCGAAGTCTTTAAGGTATGCCTTTGTGTCGCCGTCAAGCTCTGTGCCAATCCACTTATCAAGGCCCTTGATGTAGGGAACATCTTCCATAACCTTCATACCGATAGCTGAACCGAGAATCTGTGCTTCGGGCTTCTTTGTTGTTTTAACTTCAACAACCCATGTTGCCTTTCTGCCCTCATCGGTTACAAGACCGAAATACGGAACCTTGCCTACGATTGAACCGAACAGCTCGATAATGCCGGAGTTACGGTTACATCTTGCGCCGATAACGGAGTTTGCATAAACAACTGCAGAGGATTCTGCCCATGAAAGAACTTCGCCCTTCTTGGGGATATTGCCTACTTCGTCCATGTAGCAGGTGCAGGTGTAGGACTTATCGTCGATAAGGCCGAGCTTGCGAAGCTGTGCATCGTACTCATCCTGCTTGGAATACATGAACTTGTTGAAAATAAGCTTCTGGAGGAAGTTTGCGGGAACCTTGGGGTCAAGCGGCTTGGGGTCAACAGAGAATTTCTGACCGGAAAGCGCACCGCCTGCGATAAGCTGGTCCATAAGATCATAAACCGGGCTCATAACCTTCAGACCGAAGCTGGTAACAAGGTGACCCATCTTGCTTTCAACGGGAACCATTTTCGTTGCGCCGAAAGCCTCGCCGTACATGACAAGAGTTTTCATAACCTTTGCCATTGTTTCGCCCTTTTCACCGTTGAGAATAGCTATCTCATCGGGTGTGAGCTGCATTTTGTAGTTCATTTATATTTTCCCCTTTCGTAAAGGTTTAAAAAATTTCAAATATAAAAACCGCTGAAAAAACGGATAATTTTAAGAATAGGCTGCACCGAAATAAACGATGCAGCCATAAAGTTTCACAAGCTTAAATGCTGTTTACGGAAGAGAATCAAAAAACTTCTGTGCGATATCGCCGAAGCTGAACAGGAAGTCCTGAAGCCAATCAAGGAAACCAAACAGCTTGCTGATGAATTCTGCCATCCTCTTTCCCTCCTTCTCCTTAATGATTTGTTTCTTTAATATTTACCTGTACAGGCAGCATTTGCCTGCCGTAGCATAAATATTAACACAATGTGTACAAAAATTCAATAGCTTTTAACATATTGTAACTATTTGTAACCTTTTTGAAACAAACCCTTGAAGCAGGAATTACAGCTTCATTGCTACATCCCATGCCTGCCAGATAACTGTACGCAGGTTGCCGACCTTGGCTGCATCGCCGACAATGTGTACATGCTTACCCTTAGGGGCAACGGGTGCAGGCTTGTAGCCTACGGAAAGAATTACGCTGTCTGCGGGAACGTCAACTGTCTTGCCGTCCTTTGTTGCAACTGTTACGCCATCCTTGCGGATTTCAGTTGTTTTTGACTCAAGGTAAACGGGAACCTTATTTGTCTTGAAGAAGTCACGAAGGAAGCTTGTGTTTGCAAGTGCAACACCGGGAGTTACTACAAGGTCATCCATCATTTCAACAATGACAGGCTTCTTGCCCTTGAGGTAAAGGTCATATGCGATTTCACAACCTGTAAGACCGCCGCCGACAACAACAACATTTTCACCGACCTGCTTTTCATCAAGCAGATATTCAACAGCCTGAATACCGAACTCATCAGCACCCTTTACAGGAATTCTGTTTGCTACCGAACCTGTTGCAACAACAACTTCGTCAGCACCGAGGGAGTTGATATCCTTGACTTCTGTGTTCATCTTGACTGTGATGGAAGGATACTTTCTGATTTCGCGGTTGTACCATGCGATAAGGTCGCGGTCCTTCTCCTTGAAGGAGGGAGCAGCAGCGGCAATGAATACACCGCCGAGAACACCGGACTTTTCGTAAAGAGTAACTGTGTGACCGCGCTGTGCAGCAACAATTGCAACCTCCATACCGCCGATACCGCCGCCGATGACAGCAATGTTCTTTTTCTTCTTAGCGGGTACAATCTTGTACTTTTTGGACTGCATTGTCTTGGGGTTAAGTGCGCAACGTGCCAGACCCATTGTATCGGTAAGGTCCTGAGTGTTTGCATGACCCTTGGATGAGGAGAAGTTGAAGCAGCCGCTGTGGCAGCAGATACAGGGCTTGATTTCTTCAAGTCTGTCTTCAATAATCTTTGTAATCCATTCGGGGTCTGTAAGGAACTGACGAGCTACACCGACACCGTCAATCTTACCCTCTGCAACAGCCTTGGCACCTACATCGGGTTCCATACGGCCTGCGCAGACAACGGGAATATCAACAAATTCTTTGATGTGTGCAACATCGTCAAGGTTACAGTTCTGAGGCATGTACATAGGCGGATGTGCCCAGTACCATGAATCGTAAGTACCGTTATCGGCGTTGAGCATATCGTAGCCTGCATCCTGAAGGTACTTTGCAGCTCTTTCGGATTCGGTCATGTTACGGCCGACTTCTGTGTATTCTTCGCCGGGCATTGCGCCTTCGCAGAAGCCCTTCATCTTGGATTCGACGGAGTAACGGAGAGAAACGGGATAATCGTCACCGCAGGAAGCCTTGATTGCCTTGACAACTTCAGCTGCAAAGCGGTATCTGTTTTCAAAGCTGCCGCCGTATTCGTCGGTACGCTTGTTGAAGAATTCGATAGCAAACTGGTCAAGCAGATAGCCTTCGTGAACAGCGTGAACTTCAACGCCGTCAACACCTGCATCGCGGCAGAGCTTTGCTGTCTTTGCGAATGCTTCGATGATTTCGTGAATCTGCTCCTTTGTCATTTCGGGGCAGATGATATCGTGTGCCCAGCGTGAGGGCTGCGGGCTGGGAGAAGCCAGCTCATGTGATGTATCGAGAATAGGCTTTATAAGTTTACGGGTGAACTTGTTTCTGTGGAGCGGTGCAACAAGCTCTGTAATAGCCCAGGAACGACCCATACCTGCTGTAAGCTGAACGAACAGCTTTGCGCCTGTCTTGTGGATTTCGTCCATGAATTCTTTAAGCTCTTCAAACATTTTGGGGTTCTGCCAGAGCCACTTGCCCCAGAAGGTATCACGCAGAGGAGCAATACCGGGGATTATAAGACCGACATTGTTGTTAGCTCTTTCTATAAAGAGCTTTGCGGCTTCCTTGTCAAAATGGCAGCCGCCGAGTTCGAACCAGCCGAACAAGGATGTACCGCCCATGGGGCACATGACAATTCTGTTTTTGATTTCGACGTTGCCTATCTTCCAAGGAGTAAACAACGCTTCGTACTTAGGATCCATAATTTTCAAGTACACACCCTTCAAATAGATTTGGGAACGCTTTTGTTCCATACAGATTAATTATATTAAAATATAAATACCATGTCAAGCAGATTGTGACACGCTGCTGCATAAAAATGCAACCATGCCGTTATAAAATAAAGTTATCGCCGCACATACGCTTTACAAAATGATATGCAACTTGACAGCTATAAATAAATACAGTATAATATATACTGAAATAATATTTATAAGGAGAAGTGGCTTCAAAATGAAATCGGTTATAAAAAGGCTTGCTGTTTTCGCTTTCTGCGCAGCATTTTCAATCCTTTTCTGCCTTTCCGCCAGTGCCGCTGATGCTAACGAATACGGGCTTGGTCTTACCGTCAGCTGTGAAGAAGCAGACGGCAATGCCACTGTTAATATATCGCTTAAAAACTCCAACAGCTTTGATGTAGACGGCATAGGTATTTCCGCTCAGACGGCAGAAGATGTACACGACCAAAAAATCGGCACGCTCAAAGCGGGCGAAAGCTTTGACACAGCCGTTTCGTTCAAGCCGCTTGTTGAGCAGGCTGTTGTTGAAATTCCGCAGCCCGAAGCTGTACAAAAAGAAGAAAGCCATGCAGGCAAGGTTATCGCTGCTGCCGCTGCCGCAATTGCAATAACGGCTGTAGTTTTAATACTGTTAAAGAAAAATAAAAAAGCTGCCGCACTCATGCTGGCAGTAACTATTCTCATACCCTTTGCAGGTATGTTTTCCGTACACGCCATAGGTACTGATGAAGCCCGCAGCTTTACGCTTGAAACAACCATAACGGTTGACGGAAAAGACTATCCCCTTTCCGTCAAGGTGGACTATACTGCAAGCACAGCCAAAAACAGCTATTTTGAATTTGAAACAGCACCCGAAGAAGCAAAAAAAGATGGGCAGACCGTCACCCGCCTTACAACGGATTTCAGCGGTATGGCTACAGCAAACGAAAGCGTTAAAACCGTAACCTATGAGATCAGAAGTGAAATTGACAACTACGAAAACCCCGTAACAGGCGTAGCTGACCTTTCAGGCTGTGAATGGAGCGCAGATCGACTTGCGCTCAAGCCCGGCAAAAACGAAATCACCTTTACCGCTGAACTTGAAAACGGAGAAACTCAGACTCAGACCTATGAGCTGACTTACGACCGCGGTGAGCTTTACGAATACAAGCCTGAAGAAGTAAAAGAAGAAAACGGCACGAAATATGTCAAAAATGTAATCAACATTTATTTTGATACAAACACAACCGACGAACGCATAGCAGAAATTCTTGCCGAACAGAAGCTTGCGCAGATAGGCGAAATCAACGATATTCGCATGGTGCAGACCCGAACGCTTGCAGCAGATTTTGACGCACTCAATGCACAATGCGATGAAATTGAAGGCTACAGCGAAGTCCTGCTTGCCTGTCTTGAAGAAATTGTAGAGCTTGAATCAAATGCAATCCCGAACGATTCATGGGACATATATAACGAGAACTACAAAGAAGACTGGAATGAAAATATGCCCGGCGGTTACAACTGGCACCTTGAAGCAATTCAGGCACCTTCTGCATGGGATTATGATAAATATTTTAATTCAGTCGCAGTCGGCGTTATTGACGGCGGCTTCAAAACCGACCACGAAGACTACAACGACCTTATAAAATTCACAAGCAACACCTACAAAAACGGCAACGATTCAACCAGCCTTCACGGCACGCATGTTGCCGGTATAATCGGTGCCGCCGCCAACAACGGCAAGGGCATAACGGGTATACTGTGGGATGTCGATATTTACGGTGCCGTCTACACAACGGGCGGCAGTAACACCGTAACAAATATTGTAAACATTGTTGCCGCCCAGGTTACAAGCGGTGCAAAGGCAGTTAACCTTTCTCTTGGTTTAAGCAACGCTTATGATGCATCAACAAACCCCAACCCCTATCTCAACCCCTTTACCGATTCCGAGCTTGCCTCAGCTGCCAAGCCCTGTGCAGTAGGAATGAACTCCCTTATAAATCAGGGCAAGGAATTTGTTGTTGTGCAGTCGGCAGGTAACGGTGTTATTGATACACGCCTGGGTATATCTACCTACCGCAGTGCCGATGCTTACCAGAACGGACTTTACTGTTCAATCCTTGAAAACGGCAGCTACGGAAGCCTTACCGCCGCACAGGTAAAGGCAGTTTATGACCGCATTATTGTTGTAGGTGCCGTGCGCAATCGAAGCAACAATTCAAACGGTCTGAGAATGAATATGTACGAACGCAGTAACGGTGGCGACAGAGTCGATATATATGCCCCAGGTGTAACTGTTTACAGCACAATTGCTGACCACTATGAAAACGGTCAGTATTTTCAGTATGCAGGCATGACCGGCACATCGCAGGCGGCCCCCATAGTTACAGCTGTTGCAGGTTTGTGCTTTGCAATCAACCCGAATCTCACCGGCGCGCAAGTTAAATCCATTATACGCGACGAAGCAAACACAGCCTACACTGCGCACGATTATTCGCTTACCACAACGCTTGATGACGGCACAGTTCTTGACTACCACCCCTTTGAGGAAGACGGCAGAGTTATAAACATGAAGCTGTGTGCCGAAGCCGCTTTGCGCACAGTCTGCGGCAAAGCAAGCTACACTTATCTTAACCGTGTTGTTGCCGCGGCGCAGAGCCTTGACCCCAACGCATATACAAACTATTACCTCGTTCAGGAGGTTATTGACAGCATTGATTACAACCTTTACGAGTTTGAGCAGGATAAGGTTTCCGCAAAGGCAAATGAGCTTATTGCCGCAATGGATAAGCTTGACGAAAAAGACCCGGCGGATTATTCTGCCGTAACAGAAGCAGTCAACCGCGCAAACTCTCTCAACCCCGACCATTATGTTGACTTCAGCGGTGTTACAGCTGCTGTAAATGCCGTTGTTTACGGCAAATATGCCGATGAACAGGAAGCTGTCAACAAAATGGCGCAGGATATACTTGATGCAATCAATTCTCTTGAGCTCATTTGCAAAATAGAATCGAGCGATTCCGAGGTTGTACCTGATAACAGCAAACAGATTATTGTAATCTCTCCCGAAAGAATCGAAACAATGCTTAACTGCCTTGATGCCGGTGCATACTCAATATCCTTCAGAACAAATAAAAACGGTGTTTACTCTACCGGCAGCACAGTTATTCTCTCTGACAGTGATGACAGTACAAGCGATATTGTTTACACCGTTATAGCTGTCGGCGATGTCAACGGTGACGGTGCGGCAGACGCAGAGGATGCAATGCTTGTAAACCTCTGTATAAGCGGCGATATTGAAATGCCCGACGAAAAGCTTTTCCCCGCATACGATGCAAACTGTGACGGCAGCATCACCGCGGAAGATGTTGAGCTGCTTGAGCAGGTCGGTCTTTACAACGATGTTATAATCAACCTTTATGAAGCGGAGGCTGCCGCATGAGAATACTTGCTGTAGGCGATGTTGTGGGCACACCCGGTTGCGAATACCTGCGCAAAAAGCTGCCCACGCTCAAAAAATTGCACGGCGTCGATTTCTGTATAGTCAACGGCGAAAACTCCGCCGCAGGCAACGGCATCACACCGCAATCGGCAGATTATCTGCTTGACAGCGGAGTTGACCTGATTACAACAGGCAACCATGTTTTCCGTCGCCGCGAAATATATGACCGGCTTGATACAGACCGCTGTATTATCCGCCCGTACAATTACTACAGCGGCAACCCCGGCAAGGGCTATGCCGTATGCGATATGGGCAGCGTTAAAATAGGTGTATTCAACCTTGCGGGCAACGCTTTTATGGAGGGGGCAAACCCTTTTATTGCCGCAGATGAAGTGCTGAAAAAGCTTGAAGACTGTAAAATCATACTCTGCGATTTCCATGCAGAAGCAACGGGCGAAAAACGCGCCCTCGGCTTTTATCTTGACGGCAGGGTTTCAGCCCTTTTCGGCACGCACACCCATGTACAGACAGCCGACGAGCAGATACTCCCTAAAGGTACGGGGTATATAACAGACCTCGGCATGGTGGGTACGGTGCAATCCGTACTCGGTGTTGACCCGGAAAACATTATTGCAAAGCTTAAAACAGGCATGCCCACACGCTTTGAAAACAACGGCGGCGAATGTATGCTCAACGCCTGCCTTTTTGAAATTGATAAGCAAAGCGGCAAGACAACCGCAGTTGAAAGAATCAACATCAGAGGATAAAAAAATGAAAAAGAAAAAGCCTTTAATATTGCTGCTTGTGCTTGCATTGCTTTTTGGGCTATGCTCCTGCGGCGAAACACAGCAGGAAGAAAAGCCCGATATTCCGCAGGACAATACCGTACAGCAGCCTGAGCAGGGCAGCCTTACCCTGCCCATAGCACACAACGATACGCTCGACCCATTCAAGGCGGAAAGCGAAATAAACCGCTCGCTGATTCCCCTGCTTTACGATTCACTTGTTTATATTGATGAAAACTTTCAGCCCGTTGAACTTATTGCGCAAAGCATAAGCATAAACGGCAAAACGCTTTCTGTTTCGCTCAGGTCCGTTTCCTTTACCGACGGCAGTACAGTTACCGCAAGCGATGTTGTATATTCATACGAGCAGGCTAAAAAAAGCGAATACTATTCAGCCCGCCTCTCAAATTTCAGCAGCGCCGAGGCTTCGGGCAACGCCGTAAACTTTTCACTCAAATCGGCAGATATTTTTGCCGCAGCCTGCCTTGATTTCCCGATAGTAAAAAAAGGCACAGTACAGACAAGATACGAAAGCACCAAGCTTTACGATATAGTTCCCCCTACAGGCACCGGCAGATACACCCTGTACGGCACATTGCCCAACGCAACGCTTACTGCCAACCCCTCTAACCTGCGCGGTCAGGTAATGGGCATTCCCGTAATCAACCTTTTTGAAGTAACCAATGCTGACGGAATGGCATACGGCTTGCAGATTGGCAACTACGATGTGTGGTGCAACTCCCTGGCTTCGGGCGCATATTCACGCGTAAATGCAAGCCAGAGCATAGTGCCTACAAATAACCTTGTTTATCTCGCGTTCAATTCCGACAAATCCATTTTTCAGCAGGCTGAGGTGCGCCGCGCTGTATCGTTGCTTCTCAACCGTGAAGAAATAGCCGCAACCGGCTTTCAGGGTCATGCATCACCCACAGCTTTACCCTTCAATCCTAACTGGTACGCTGCACAGAATATTGCTGTAAACACTTCTGTAAAATCACAGAAGGAGCAGGCTTTACAGCTGCTTGAAAGCGCAGGCTACAATAAAATCAACACCTACGGCTACCGCTGCAGCAACACAAAAAGCCTTAACTGCACACTGACCGTATGCAAGGGCAACGGCTTCAAATCCGCCGCCGCAGAGCAGATAAAGAAACAGCTTGCAGCAGTAAATTTCAATGTTAAAATCATTGAGCTTGATTATGAAAACTATGTTAAAGCTGTTGAAGCGGGCGAATTTGATATGTACCTTGGCGAAATCAAGCTTACCGCCAATATGAATCTCAACGCATTTTTCAACACTTCCGGCAAAGCTAATTCTGTTATAATAACGGATATTGACGCTGAAAATTCTGAAATTAACATCACCTGCGATGCATACAAAAAGCTATGCTCGGGTGAATGCTCCGTTTCGGATTTCTGTCAGCTTTTTGACAGCGAAGCACCGTTTATCCCTCTGTGCTTCCGCACAGCCGCAATGTTCTATTCGCGCGATTTCAAATCAGAAATCAACCCAACCTGCTACGATATTTTTTACGATATATACAATTGGAAAATCAAACCGCAATCGGAGGAAAAGTAAATGATACGACATGAAAACCATCTCGGCACAATCGATATTTCGCAGGAATATTTCTCCAACCTTATCGGTCGCGCCGTTTCAGCCTGCTTCGGCGTTGCAGGCATGGCAAACAGCAACCGCCGCCAGCAGCTGCGCTCTTTCTTTATCAGGAAGCAATCCTTTGATGACCAGGGCGTTCTTGTGCGCAACGGTTCAAAAGGGCTTCACATTGAGCTGCATATTATCGTGACTTTCGGGCTTAATATTACCGAAATTTGTAAGAGCATCGAAAACAAGGTCAGATACACCGTTGAAAACGCAACCGGTATGAAGGTCGGCGAAGTCAGGGTTTATGTTGACGGAATGAAGGCAGAAAGCTGAGGTAAAGACAAGTGATAAACGGTAATACTCTGCGCGACGCTATCATTTCCGCCGCGAACAATATAGATAACAGCCGCAAAGCTGTTGACGCACTGAATGTTTTTCCCGTGCCTGACGGCGATACGGGTACTAATATGTCCATGACCATAAAGGCTGCAGCAAGGGAGCTTGCCATCCTGCCCGACGGCACACCCGCAGGCGATGTTGCGGCAAAGGCAGCATCTGCACTACTGCGCGGTGCAAGAGGTAACTCAGGTGTTATTCTCTCCCTTATTTTCCGCGGCTTTTCAAAGGCACTCAAAGGACTTGAAGAAATTGACGCACCCGCACTTTCAAAGGCACTTGCAGAAGGCACAAAAGCTGCCTACGGTGCAGTTATGAAGCCCACAGAGGGTACAATTTTAACAGTTGTACGCGAAGCGGGCGAAGGCGCCGCAGCAGTTGCTGACAGCGGCATTTTTGCCGCAGAGCTTTTCAGAAAAGCGTGTGAATGCGGTCAGGCTGCGCTTGACAAAACCCCCGAAATTCTGCCCGTACTCAAAAAAGCCGGCGTTGTTGACGCAGGCGGTCAGGGTCTTATGCTCATTTTTGAGGGTATGCTCAATGTATTCGAGGGCAACGGCATAATTGCTTCAACAAGCGATGACCCGGCTTTGGCTGTAAAGCCCGTTGCCGCAGCATCAAAAATAAACGAAGAAATCAAATTCGGCTACTGCACCGAATTTATTGTAAACCGCACAAATCCCTCCGATACGGATGCGCTTAAACTCAGAAGCTATCTTGAATCAATCGGCGACTGCGTTGTGGTTGTTGATGATGAAGAAATAATCAAGGTTCACGTCCATTCAAACGACCCCGGTAACGCAATTCAGGCAGGTCTTAAATACGGCGCACTTGTAAATATCAAAATTGATAATATGCGCTACCAGCACAGCAGCAATGTTATTGAAGAACAGCCTGAAGCAAGCGAAGAAGCCCCCATGCCCAAGGCGGCAGAAATCGAAAAGCAGTTCGGCTTTGTTGCTGTTTGTGCAGGCGAAGGCTTTGAGCAGATGTTCTATGAACTCGGCGCAGATGCGGTAGTCAGCGGCGGTCAGACAATGAACCCCAGTACAGACGATATACTCCGCGCTGTGCTTGCAACACCGGCAGAGCATGTTTTCATACTGCCTAATAACAAGAATATAATTATGGCGGCAGAGCAGGTAATCCCCATGTGCGACAAAGGAATCAGCGTACTGCACACCAAAACAGTACCGCAGGGTATTGCCGCAATGCTCGCTTTTGACGAAACAATATCTGCAGACAAGAACCACCTTGAAATGATGAAAGCCGCAGGCAGAACAGGTACTGGTCTTGTAACCTTTGCCGCACGCGACAGCGAGGTAAACAACCAGCGCGTACGCAAGGGCGAAATTCTCGGCATGGAAGACGGAAAAATAACCGTGCTTGAAAAAGACCCCATCAAGGCAGGCTACAAGGTTGCACGCAGGCTTTACAGAAAGCTCGGTGCTTCCATGGTTACAATTTACTACGGTTCAGATGCAACCGAAGCACAGGCCGAGCAGCTTGCAGAGCTCATCGGTTCCCGCTGCCACGATGCGGAAATTGCGGTTATAAACGCAGGTCAGCCAATCTACTACTTTACCATAGCGGTCGAATAATTATGCTTAACTTTTCAAGCAACATTCAATATTTAAAGGGAGTCGGCGAAGCCCGCGCCAAGCTGTTCAATCGGCTTGGCGTGCGTGACGTCGGCTCCCTTGTGCGCCTTTATCCACGCGCTTACGAGGATTGGAGCAAGACTGTATCAATAATTGATGCCGTTCCGGGCGAACAGTGCTGCATTAAAGCTACAGTCTGCGCACCCGTAAAGCACGCGCTTATACGCAAGGGTATGACGGTTTACAAAACCGAAGCTACCGACGGCGAGAATATAATGCGCATAACTATTTTCAACAACCGCTTTGCTGCGAAAAAGCTGAAAGAGGGCAAAGAATACCTTTTCTTCGGCAAAATTTCAGCCTACGGCTTCACGCGTGAAATGACTTCGCCGCAGATTGAATATGCAGCTACGGGCGAAAGAATCCGCCCGATATATCCGCAGACACAGTCCCTTTCTTCAAGAGTAATTGAAGGCTGTGTCAGGCGCGCACTCGATTCGCTTGAAGCCCTGCCCGACGATGTTTTAAGCGAAAATATCAGAAACAGATATGCCCTGTGCGACTATAAAACTGCACTTAACTTGATACATTTTCCGAAAACGGATAACGATATACTCACCGCCCGCAGACGCTTGAGCTTTGAAGAGCTGTATGTGCTGCAAACAGGGCTTATGCTGCTGCGCGGCAGGAACAGACAGCGTGCCGGCTGCCGCATAGCGAGAGATTACACAGCGCAGTTTTTTTCGCTTCTACCCTTCACCCCTACCAACGCACAGCAGCGTGCGGTAAGTGAAGCGATAAGCGATATGCGCGGCGAAGTACCTATGAGCAGGCTCCTTCAGGGTGATGTAGGCAGCGGCAAAACAGCCGTTGCCGCGGCACTCAGCTACACCTGTGCAAAAAACGGCTTTCAGACCGCTATTATGGCACCGACTGAAATACTTGCACGCCAGCACTACCAGACTTTTGCAAAGCTGCTTGAAAATACCGATTTGAATGTTGAGCTGCTTGTAGGCTCAACCCCCGCAAAGGAAAAGAAAAGAATAAAAGCACAGCTTGAAAGCGGTGAAACCGATATAATTATCGGCACGCACGCACTTATACAAAAGGATGTTGTTTTCAGCAATTTAGGGCTTGTTGTAACGGATGAGCAGCACCGTTTCGGCGTAGGTCAGCGCAGCACATTAGGCTCAAAGGGTAACAATCCGCACACGCTCGTCATGTCTGCAACCCCTATCCCCCGCACGCTTGCACTTATTATTTACGGCGACCTTGATGTGAGCATACTTGACGAATTGCCCGCAGGCAGGCAGAAAATTGAAACCTATGCCATTGACGGCTCAATTCGTCAGCGCGCATACGGCTATGTTAAAAAGCACCTTGATGAAGGCAGGCAGGGCTACATTGTCTGCCCCCTTGTAGAAGAAGGTGAAACAGGCGAGCTTGCCGCCGCAGAAGAATATGCCGAAAGAATAGCAAAAAAGGAATTTGCCGGCTATACGGTAGGGCTTCTTCACGGCAAAATGAAAGCAAAGGACAAAGAAGAAATAATGGCGCGCTTTGCCTCGGGCGAAGTTCAGCTGCTTGTTTCAACAACGGTAATTGAAGTAGGCGTTGATGTACCCAACAGCGTAATAATGGTAATTGAAAACGCAGAGCGTTTCGGACTGTCACAGCTTCACCAGCTTCGCGGCAGAGTAGGCAGAGGCAGGCATAAATCCACCTGCATACTCATATCCGATGCCAAGGGTGCAACCGCACAGCACCGCCTGAAAACAATGTGCAAAACAACAGACGGTTTTAAAATAGCCGACGAAGACCTGAAACTGCGCGGTCCCGGCGATTTCTTCGGCGCGCGTCAGCACGGTCTGCCTGAAATGAAAATAGCCGACCTTTCAAACGATATGGAGCTTTTAAAACAGGCACAATCAGCAGCAAAAGAAACTCTCAAAGGCGACCCCGCTTTAAGAAAAGCGGAAAACGCGCCGCTCAAAGCAGCAGTTTTACAGCTGTTTGAAACAGTCGGACCAAACGGACTTAATTAATACAACAAATTACAGTTTATCTGTCTGATGACAGAAAAAAATTATGAATTAGGAATTATGAATTAGGAATTGATGGCGGGACACCCGCACCCGAAAATATAAATATATAATTGGGTGTGGGCGAAGCCCACCCTTTAATTCCGAATTCCGAATTCTTAATTCCTAATTGGTTCGACAAACTGTAATTTACAAATACATCTTGCAAATCCTACTATTTTATTATAATATATAAGAATAGTAATTTTTCTACAGCGAAAGGAAGTACCACTATGCACGAGGAATGCGGAGTTTTTGCCCTTTACGGCAATGGACAAATTGAAAACCCTGCCGAATATGCCTACCTTGCCCTTTATGCCATGCAGCACCGCGGTCAGCAAAGCTGCGGCATTGCAGTCAGCAACGACGGCGTTATCGACTGTGAAAAAGGCATGGGGCTTGTAAGCGAAGTTTTCAGCGAGGATAAGCTTGCAAAGCTCAGCGGACAGAATATTACGGCACATGTGCTTTACTCTGCAAAGGGTGCTTCAAATATACAGTCAGCCCAGCCCATAGTTATGCGCTACGGCAAGGGCAGACTTTGTGTAGCAACAAACGGCAGCCTTGTAAACGCCAAAGAGCTGCGCGACCTGCTTGCACAAAACGGCGCGATGTTCCGCTCAAATTCCGATGCGGAGCTTATTGCACAGATTGTGGCAAAGGAAAGAATGTTCTGCCACTCAATAGAAGAAGCGGTCAAAATGACCTGTGAAAACATAAAGGGCGCATACTCAATGGTAATCATGAGCCCGACCAAAATTGTTGCCGCGCGCGACCCCTACGGCTTCCGTCCGCTTGTACTCGGCAAAATGCCCGAGGGCTGTTATGTTGTTGTTTCCGAAACCTGCGCACTAAACGCAATCGGCGCAGAATTTGTGCGCGATATCATGCCCGGTGAAATCGTGGTAATTGATGAAAGCGGTGCAAGAACATACTATCAGAAAGAAAACTGCGAAAGAAAAATCTGCATTTTTGAATATATTTATTTTGCACGCCCCGACAGCGTTATGGACGGCGTATCAATCCACGGCTCACGCGTAAACGCCGGCAGACTGCTTGCCCGTCAGCACCCTGTTGAAGCCGATATTGTAATCGGTGTACCCGATTCGGGCCTTGATGCAGCAACGGGCTACGCACGCGAAAGCGGTATTCCGTTCGGCATGGGCTTTGTCCGCAACAACTATGTCGGCAGAACCTTTATCAAGCCCACGCAGGAACAGCGTTCAACCTCCGTCGGCATAAAGCTCAATGTTCTTGCCGAAAATATTAAAGGCAAGCGCGTAGTAATGGTTGATGATTCAATAGTCCGCGGCACAACCTGCGCAGATATTATCCGTCTGCTAAAAAATGCAGGTGCAAAGGAAGTTCATGTGCGCATTTCTTCCCCAACAATTCACCACCCCTGCTTCTACGGCACAGATATTCCCACACGCGAAGAGCTGACATCAAACCACCACAGCGTTGATGAGCTGTGCGAAATAATCGGTGCGGATTCACTCGGATTCCTTGACCGCGATTCCTTGGGCGAGCTTATCGGTGCCTGCAGCAAAACCTATTGCGATGCCTGCTTCACCGGCGATTATCCGGTAGAATAACAAAAGAAGTGAGTTATTATGAAAAATCTGATAAAAAAACTGATTAACAAAGAAACAATAACCTACCTTGTTTTCGGTGTGTTGACTACGGTTGTAAACCTTATTGTGTTCAAGGTTTTCGATATGCTTTTCACCGCCGTAACCGAAACCGACCTTACCCTGCTTACAAACTTTATAGCCTGGGTATTTGCGGTTGTGTTTGCTTATATCACAAACAAGCTCTGGGTATTTGAAAGCAAAAGCTGGAAATTTAATGTACTGAAAAAAGAAATTCCCGCCTTCGCCGGCGCAAGAGTTTTTTCGCTCGGTATTGAAGAACTCGGTCTGCTGATTTTCATTTCATGGCTTCATTTTGACCGCTTCAATCTTGACATATTCGGTCTGTTTTCAATCGGCGGAAAAATGATAGTGAAAATCATACTCGGCGTTGTTGTGGTTGTTATCAACTACATTTTCAGCAAGCTTATTATTTTCAAAAACAAGGAAAAGGAGTAAAACCGTATGATGAAAAAATTGCTCTGTATAGTTCTTTCGGTCTGTGCGCTTTTTGCACTTTGTTCCTGCAACGGCAACGACAAGCCCGAAGAAACCACCAAAGCCCCTGCAGATTTTGAAAGCTTCATTATTTCAAAGGATAACACTAACCTTATTGAAAAAATCAGAGATATATCCGTAAACGCTGCGGACAGCTACTGCCTGCTTAAATATGACGGCAAGCGGTACCTTGCAAAGCAGCTCAAAAGCGGCAACTTCGATGCACTGTACGAGTTTGATGAAAGCTGTGAACTGCTTGATGACGCAACAAAAAGAGCCGGCGGTCAATACATCTATTTCATACAAAACGGTGCGCTCAAAGCATATTACATTTCAGCCGGAAGCGTGCTTACCGTTGTAAATGCACCCTGCAGCAACTTTGTAACGCTTGATGTTCCCGAAAAGTTTGAAATTTATCCATACGGCTTTATTGCCACAGCAACTGAAATCTGCGTTGTAAACCTGACTTCCGCAAGTCTGAGCAGCTACACAAAATCGGTAAACGATATCACCACCTACTTTGAAGGACCGGACAGATTCTTCGGCGAAAAGGTCAGAACAACACTCTCTGCAAGCGGCAGAAACGATATAATACTTACCGTTGAAACCTTAAAATCCAACGGTGAAACTAAGGAAACTCAGGAAATTGTGTTCACACCCATACTCGGTGTATTCAGAAAAGCAAAATAAAAACTGTTTCAATTTTATATAACGGAGGTGAAGCGGATTGCTCGGTAAAAACATAGGCGTTGACCTTGGCACGGCATCGGTAATAATCTATGCCGAAGGCAGAGGTATTGTGCTGACGGAGCCGTCCGTTGTCGCCTACAGTACCAAAACCGGCAGAATGTGCGCCGTAGGTAAAAAAGCGTACGATATGCTCGGGCGCAACCCCGATTCAATACGCGTTGTCCGCCCGATGAAGGACGGTGTAGTTTCCGATTTTACGGCAACGCGTCAGATGCTCAGCCGCTACCTTGCAAAGGTGTGCGGCAATGCCATTTTTAAGCCGAACATAATTGTTTGTACCCCGTCAAGCGTTACCAACCTTGAACGCAGAACCATACTCGATATGATTACTGCCGCAGGTGCGGGCAAAGCCTGCCTTATGGAAGAACCGCTTGCAGCCGCAATCGGTGCAGGCTGTGACATAACGCATGCAACAGGCACAATGGTTGTTGATATAGGCGGCGGCACGACGGATATAGCTGTTATTACCCTTGGCAGCATTGCAATTTCTCAATCAATAAAAGTAGCAGGCAACCTTTTCGACAGCGCAATAGCCCGACTTATACGCCGCGAAAAGGATGTTGTAATCGGCACACGCACCGCAGAAGAAATCAAAAAACAAATCGGCTGTGCGGTGCTTCGTGACGAAGAGCTTGCCATGACTATTAAAGGCAAGCGCTACACAAACGGTTTACCCGCAACGGTGGAAGTAACATCAACCGACTGTTACCTTGCAATGCGTGAACATATTGAAGCCATAGGCGAAGCTGTACGCAGCGTGCTTGAGCTGACTCCGCCCGAGCTTGTAGGTGATATCGGCACAAGCGGAATCCTGCTGACGGGCGGCGGTGCAATGCTCAAAGAAATGAGCGAAGCAATTACCCGCAAAACGGGCATCAAAACCCGCCTTGCATCTGACCCGCAGAACTGCGTAGCCAAGGGCATAGGTCTTGCCCTTGGCGACCTTGATAAGCTGAGTGAAAGCGGCTACATTTTCAAAACCCGCGAAGAAATTACGGGCTATGTTGATACAAACTGAAATTACGGAGTGTGACAAAATGAAAAAAGCACAGCTCATTATTGACAAAAATTATATTATCGGCGAAGTTGACAAACGCATTTACGGCTCCTTTCTTGAACACCTCGGCAGAGCCATATATAACGGCATCTATCAGCCTGAAAGCCCTTTGAGCGATAAAAACGGCTTCAGACAGGATGTAATGCAGCTTGTCCGTGAAACAGCCGTACCCGTAGTGCGTTACCCCGGCGGCAACTTTGTTTCGGGCTACAACTGGGAGGACGGCATCGGTCCTAAAGAGCTTCGCCCCCGAAGGGCAGAGCTTGCCTGGCACTCAACGGAAACAAACCAGTTCGGTCTTGACGAGTTTGTTGACTGGTGTAAGGCTGCAGGCACAGAGCCGATGATGGCAATTAACCTTGGCACACGCGGTGCAGACGATGCAAGAAACATTGTTGAATACTGCAACCTGCAGGGCGGCACATACTGGAGCGACCTGCGTATAAAAAACGGTCACAAGGACCCGCACAACATCAAGCTCTGGTGTCTTGGCAATGAAATGGACGGTGACTGGCAGATTGGTCACAAGACCTCACACGAATACGGCAGAGCCGCTCACGAAGCAGCAAAGGTTATGCGCTGGGTCAGCCCCGATATTGAGCTTGTTGCCTGCGGTTCATCAAGCAGCGGCATGAGCACCTTTGCACAGTGGGAGGCAGACGTGCTTGACCATTGCTACCATGATGTGGATTACCTTTCACTTCATACATACTACAACAATTCAGAAAACAATACGGAGGAATTCCTCTGCCACAGCGCAGATATGGACAGCTTCATTTCTTCCGTTGTATCTATATGCGACTATGTTCAGGCTAAAAAGCGTTCAAAGAAAAAAATAATGCTTTCATTCGACGAATGGAATGTATGGTATCACTCACACGAAAAGGATAAGCTCTGCAAGCGTTGGGAATATGCCCCCAGGAAGCTTGAAGATGAATACAACTTCGAGGATGCACTTCTTGTAGGCAGCATGCTTATTACGCTTTTGCGTCACGCAGACAGAGTTAAAATTGCCTGCCTTGCACAGCTTGTAAATGTTATTGCTCCGATTATGACATCCGATACAGGTGCATGGCGTCAGACAATATTCTTCCCCTATATGCATGCAAGCACCTACGGCAGAGGCACAGCACTCAACACCCTTATCAAATCGCCCGTTTATGAAAGCCGTAAATACGGTGAAGTAAACCTTGTTGATGCTATTGTTATTGAAAACGATGATGAAAACATTACCGTTTTTGCAGTCAACAAAGATTTGCAGGAAGATATTGAAGTCACCTGCGATTTAAGGCAGTTTGCAGGCTTTAAGGTAAAAGAGCATATTGTTATGACACATAACGATATGAAGGCAATAAATACCGAAGAAAATCCCGACAATGTTGTCCCCGTATACGGTGGCACATCAAAGGTTGAAAGCGGTATACTTACGGCAACACTCGGAAAGCACAGCTGGAATGTTATAAGACTGAGTAAATAAATATGAAACAGCCGAACATAATTTTTTATTTTAGCGACCAACAGCGTTGGGACACCGTAACGCCTGACCTTACCCCGAACCTTGAGCAGTTGGCGGCAGAAGGTGTGAAATTCACAAATTCCTTTACCTGCCAACCCGTATGCGGTCCTGCAAGAGCTTGCCTGCAAACAGGTGTTTACGCTACGCAGAACAAGTGCTGCTGGAACGGTATACCCCTACCGGAAGATATTAAACCGCTCGCAGAATATTTTAATGAAGCAGACTATGACACAGCCTACATCGGCAAATGGCATTTAGCTTCTGACAGACTGCCCGGCATCGGTTTACACTGCGAAAGCACAGCCGTGCCAAAGCACAAACAGGGCGGCTATAAATACTGGCGCGCGGCAGATGTGCTTGAATTCACATCGCACGGTTATGACGGCTATGTTTTCGACGGCGACGGAAACAAACTTGAATTCAAGGGCTACCGTGCCGACTGCATTAACGATTACGCACTTGAATACCTTGACAAGCGCGATAAATCAAAGCCGTTTTTCATGTTTGTTTCACAGCTTGAACCGCATCATCAGAATGACAGGCATTGCTACGAAGGTCCGAAAGAAACGGTTGAAAACTACAGGGATTATCCTCTGCCCGATGACCTGACCTTCATGAAGGGCGACTATAAAGAAAGCTACCCCGATTACATTGCCGCAATAAACCGGCTTGATGACAATGTGGGCAGACTTGTGAAGAAGCTAAAGGACATCGGTGAATACGAAAACACAATGCTTGTTTACACAAGTGACCATGGTTCGCATTTCAAAACACGCAACCCTGAATATAAGCGCAGCTGCCACGATTCATGTACGCATACACCGTTGATTATAAAGGGCCGCGGCTTTGAAGGCGGAATACTTGACGAAAGGCTTGTCAGCTTGATTGATTTGCCGCCTACACTTCTGCGTGCGGCAGGTATAGCAATACCCGACAGCTACGAAGGTTACGCACTTCAGGATAATACAGAGCGTGACCATGTCTTCATTCAGATAAGCGAATCGCAGGTAGGCCGCTCAATCAGAACAAAAAAATACAAGTATTCGGTTAAGGCTGTGGGTATGGGCAATACCCTCCCTTCCTCACCTGTATATTTTGAAGATTTCCTTTACGATTTAGAAAAGGACCCCATAGAAAAAAATAACCTTGTCAAAGACCCTGCTTACAAAGAAATCAGGGCAGAGCTTAAATCAAAGCTTATTAAACAGATGGTGGATGCGGGCGAAAGAAAGCCGCTCATTCTTCCGAAAATATTTTAAACCGAAGGCGGTGAGAGCTATATGGTAAAAACGAAACCGAACAACACATTTTTGTGGGCGCCGCTTTGTATGCTGCTTTTTGCGCTTCTGCCCGAGTATGTTTTTCCCGTATTAATGGCTGTCACCTATTTTAAAACACTCAGCTTCAAAGGAATAAATAAAGCCTTTTTCGGCAGTATAGGCATATGCCTTACCGCATATGCCGCATGGCAGTTTATAGGTCTGTTTTATTCAGACTCTTTCGTTTCAGGGCTTACGGGCATAGGACTGTGGCTGTTTATGCTGCTTGCCTATTTCTCGGCAAGTACAAACATAACTACCGAAGAAAAGCTCGAAAATACTTTTTTTGCAGGCGCAATAAGCGGCGGCATCTGCGGCGGCATCGGTATTTTGCAGATGCTGCTTTACCACTATGGCGAGCTTATTCACCCCGCACTCAAAACCTTCTTCAACCCCTTCTGGCATCCGCTTGACAATTTTGTTGCAGATGTGGCAATTAATCACCTTGTACCCGATTTTGCAATGAAATATATTCAGCGCAAGGAATTTATAGCAATTGTAACCCGCGCAAGCGGCACCTTTACAAACCCTGTTTTCTTTGCGATTTTCCTTGTAACAATGCTCCCTTTTGCTGCGCACTGCCTGTTTAATCTTAAAGGCAAGGTTAAAAAAATAACCGGTGCGGTAAGCCTTGTGCTTATAGTCGGCGGTATTGCCGTTTCGTATTCGCGCGGTCCGTACCTTGCGGCAGCGGTCGGCTTTGCCGTTCTGTTGCTTTACGGCGGAAAGCGTCTGTTTGCCCTTGCAGGCTTAGGCGCGGCAGGCATTGCAGGCTTTGCCGTTGTTGCCCCGGGTGTTTTCAAGCGTCTGCTTACCCTTTTCAGCTCAAACGATATTTCAATAAACACACGCTCCGATATCTGGAAGGCTTGCTTTGAAATGCTCCGTGGCGGTAAATGGGTATTCGGCTACGGTACCGGTGTAAACAATATACGCGAAATTCTTCACAATACCTGCGGTATCAGGCAGCCCCATGCACACAACCTGTTTTTGCAGGTTTTACTTGAAAACGGCATTATCGGTGTCGGACTTTTAATTGGCGCCCTTCTCTGTTTTGCATTTGTGATGTTAAAGCTCGCCCGTCAGGGAAAAAAAGAGCGTTATACGGCAATTACGCTTCTTTCAAGCATGGTCGGCTTCTTTATGTGCGGAATGACGGATTATTTATTTTACGGCTTGAAGCCCATGTGCTGCATGATGCTTGTATTCGGCATGGCATATGCCGCAAAGAAAATTTACATTAAACAGTAAAAATCCAACGGAGGCAGTAACGAGTGACCGAAAACCAGGAAGTTGAAATAACCGGTACTGTAGAAGATGTGTCGGTGCATATAGACGAAACCGGCTTCACTGTGCTTGAGCTTTGCAGTGAAGACGAATTTGTCACGGTTGTCGGCATACTGCCCGAAATTGCAGTCGGCGAAAAGCTGACCGTACGCGGCAACTACGACACTCACCCACTTTACGGCAGACAGCTTCGTGCAAGCTCTTGTGTGCGCTCCATGCCGTCAAGCTCGGAGGATTTGTACAAATATTTATCCGCAGGCACGGTAAAAGGAATCGGCCCTGCAACGGCACAGAAAATTATTCAGGAATTCGGGGAAGATGCCTTTGATGTACTCGAAAACCACCCCGAAAAGCTGTGTAAAATAAAAGGCATATCACGCGAAAAGGCAAACACAATCTGTACGGAATTCACCCGCCAGTTTGCGGTGCGGCAAACGCTTATTGCCCTTGAAAAATACGGCATGACCTCGCGCGAAAGCCTGAACACATATAAAATTTTCGGCTTTAATGCCGTAGAAATTGTACGCAACAATCCTTACCTGCTGTGTGCAGAGGGTATAGGAATTAATTTTGAGCGTGCGGATGCAATTGCAGCTTCCCTGCCCGATTCACCACCCGAGGAATACCGAATCCGCGCAGGTGTGCTGCACATTCTGCGCCACAACCTCGGCAACGGACATACCTGCTGCCCGCGTGAAAAAATGCTTGAGCCTGCAACACAGCTGCTTCAAACCGATGAACAAACGGTTGAAAAAGCTATTGATTCACTCCTTACCGACATACAGCTTGAATCAGCAATGCTCGGCGATAAAGAATTTTTATTTATTCCAAATGTTTACCGTGCGGAAAAAAATGCTGCAAAGCGCATTAAGGTGCTGTGCGCATTTCCGCCAGCAGGCAGACCCACGCTATTACAGGACATTGAGAATATAGAGTATTCACTCGGCATAAAATATGAGCAAAAACAAAAGCTTGCAATCATAACCGCCGTTGAAAAGGGTGTGCTTATTTTGACAGGCGGACCGGGTACGGGTAAAACCACCACCATAAACGGCATGATTGAGCTTTTCAAGCAAGATAAACTCCGCATTTCTCTTGCCGCACCTACAGGCAGGGCGGCAAAACGAATGAGTGAAATAACAGGTATGCCCGCCAAAACAATTCATCGCCTGCTCGAGGTCGAGTGGGACGACAGCGAAAACCAACACTTTGCACGCAACGAGCGCAACCCGATTGATGCGGATGTACTGATTGTTGACGAGCTTTCAATGATTGATATTCAGCTTTTTTCAAGCCTGCTTGATGCGCTGCCGCTGGGCTGCCGCCTTATTATGGTAGGCGATTCGGACCAGCTGCCGCCCGTAGGTGCAGGCAATGTGCTGCACGATATGATAGAAAGCGGTATGCTGCCCGTTGTTGAGCTGAAGGAAATTTTCCGCCAGGCACAGCGCAGCCTTATTGTTACCAACGCGCATAAAATCGTCAGCGGTGAGCTGCCTGATTTAAGCCGTACAGATTCAGACTTTTTCTTTCTTAACCGCCAGAATTCAGCGCGTGCGGCAGAAACCGTTGCAGAGCTTTGTGCGGTGCGCTTACCCAAAGCGTTCAAGCTCTCCCCCGTAAACGATATTCAGGTGCTTTGCCCTTCACGCAAGGGCGAAATGGGCACCTACAACCTTAACCGCCGCCTGCAGGAGGTAATAAATCCTGCAAGCAAAGATAAGCGCGAGCAGACCGTAGGTATGTTCCGCTTCCGTGAGGGCGACAAGGTTATGCACATAAAAAACAACTACGATATAATGTGGAAAAAGCCTGACGGAGAAGAAGGCTCGGGCGTTTTCAACGGAGATATAGGCACTATTCTTTCTATTCGACCCGACGGTACAACAAAAATCCGTTTTGACGACGGCAGAGAAAGCACCTACTTCCCCGATAATATGCGCGAGCTTGAGCTTGCGTATGCCGTAACGGTACACAAAAGCCAGGGTAACGAATTTGAAGCGGTTGTGCTTCCCCTTCTTTTCACACCGGACAGGCTGGCTTACCGCAACCTTTTATATACCGCGGTAACTCGTGCCAAAAAGCTGATTATAATTGTCGGCAGCGAAAACCAGGTTTACCGCATGGCACGAAACGATAAAAAGGCACGGCGTTATTCCGCGCTGAAACATTTTTTGCTGGAGGATAATGAAAATGGACAGCTTCACCTTTGATGATGGCATTGAGCCGGGCGGTCTGAGGACGCGCAACGAAATAAAGCTGCTTGTATGCTACCTGCTTTCAAGCGTTGACGAGCGCATTACGCGTTCACAGCTTTGCGAAATTGCACTTGATAAGGGGCTTGCAAATTACTTTGAAATTAACCAGGCTGTCAGCGACCTGATTGAAAACGGCTCTGTCATTTCCGATTTTATTGAGTGTGAAGAATATTTAAGCGTTACTGAGCAGGGACGCGAATCCACCAAAACGCTGGAAATTCAGCTTCCCCGTTCAGTCAGGGAAAAGGCAATAAATGCCGCAATAAAAATGCTTACCCTTGCAAAGCGCAAAAGAGAAAACAAGGTAGATGTACAAAAGCTTGAAGGCGGCGGCTACCATGTCACCTTCTCAATGGAAGAAATGATGAAGCTGACAATCTATGTTGCCGACGAAATGCAGGTTGAAACCGTAACCAACAATTTCTACGAAGACCCGATTAAACTCTATTCGGGCATTATAGCATCACTCACTGTGTAAAATAATATTAATTCATATATTAAAGAGAGGTTGACTAAAAATGGCAAAATACGCAATCGGTCTTGACTACGGCACCCTTTCGGGCAGAGCGCTCGTTGTAAATGTTGAAACAGGCGAAGAGCTTGCAAGCAGCATTCTCGAATACCCGCACGCAGTTATGGACGAAAAGCTGCCCTGCGGCAAGAAGCTCGGTCAGGACTGGGCGCTTCAGCACCCGCAGGACTACATAGATGTTTTAAGCACAACCATTCCCGACGCTATCAAAAAAAGCGGTATTGACGCAAAGGATGTTATCGGTGTCGGTATCGACTTCACAGCCTGCACGGTACTCCCCACAACCAAGGACGGCACTCCCCTCTGCTTCCTCGACGAATACAAGGAAGAACCCCACGCATATGTAAAGCTGTGGAAGCACCATGCTGCACAGGCACACGCAACAAAAATAAACGATATTGCTATAGAAATGGGTGAAGAATGGCTTGAAAACTACGGCGGAAAAATTTCCTCCGAGTGGGCTATTCCGAAGCTCTGGCAGATTCTTGACGAAGCACCCGAAATTTACGAAAAGGCAGAGCGTTTCATTGAAGCGACCGACTGGGTTGTATGGCAGCTTACAGGTGTTGAAACCCGCAACTCCTGCTGCGCAGGCTATAAGGCTATGTGGAACAAGAACACAGGCTATCCCTCCAACGAATTTTTCAAGGCACTTGACCCGAGAATGGAAAATGTAATTGATGAAAAATTCGGCAGAGAGGTTCTTGCAAGCGGTAAATGCGCAGGCTACATAACAGAAGAAGCCTCAAAGCTTACAGGTCTGCCCGTTGGTGCAGCTGTCGCCGCCGGTATAATCGACGCACACATTTTTGTTCCCGCTGTAGGTGTATCAAAGCCCGGTGAAATGGTTGCAATTATCGGTACATCTACCTGCCACATGATGATGTCCGACGTTGAAAAGAAAGTACGCGGAATCTGCGGCGTTGTTGCAGACGGTATTATGCCCGGCCTTTATGGCTACGAAGCAGGTCAGAGCTGTGTAGGTGACCACTTCGGCTGGTTTATTGATAACTGCCTGCCCGCAAGCTACTACGAAGAAGCTAAGGATAAGGGCATCAATATTCACAAGCTTCTTCGCTCCAAGTGTGAAGCACAGAAACCCGGTGAAAGCGGACTTGTAGCACTTGACTGGTGGAACGGCAACCGCTCAATTCTTGTTGATGTTGACCTTACAGGTATGATTGTCGGTATGACCCTTCGCACAAAGCCCGAGGAAATCTACCGCGCACTTATTGAAGCCACAGCATACGGCACACGAATGATTATTGAAAACTACCGCGAGCAAGGCGTTGAAGTCAATTCCTTCTATGCCGCAGGCGGCATTTCGCAGAAAGACCCGATGACAATGCAGATTTATGCAGACATCATCAAAATGCCTATCAAAATCGCAGGCTCTGACCAGGGCGGCGCGCTCGGCTCAGCTATCTTCGGCGCAGTTGCTGCAGGCAGCGAAAAGGGCGGCTACGACGATGCATTTGAAGCTGCAAGCATCATGGGCAAGGTCAAGGATGTTGTTTACGAGCCAATCAAGGAGAATTCCGATATTTACGATAAGCTCTATGCCGAATATAAAATTCTCCACGATTATTTCGGCCAGGGCGGCAACGATGTCATGAAGCGTCTGAAGGCTATCAAGGGCGAGCAGGAATAATGCGGCGAGGCGCCGCTGACAATGCCGCCTTTTATAAGGTGCAATTGAATATTTAAATTAATTAACGGCGGAGTTTTGAAAACATCAAAGCTCCGCCGTTGATGTATTTATATTATATAGAACTTTATAATAGGCGGCATTTGCTGTCATCTTATGACGCAAAAAGGCGGCACCGAAAATAAGCGGTGCCGCCCTTTGCAAAGAATGGGTGAAAAAAGAGGAAATCAATATGAAGAATAAGAAAATGTCAAAAAATTTATGCGCTGTAAAGTGAAAGCTCGGGTTCAGAATATTCGTCACGAACAACATGCATCTTTCTGCGTCTTGCTTCGGCTGCGCGTTGAATTCGTGCGGCGCGCTCCTGCTCAAGCTGTTCTCTGCGGCGGGCTACGATAACCTTTGCAATGGAGTTTGCAATTGAATCGAGAACCTTATCCTCAAACTCAATAAGCTTTTCTTCTTTTACTATACCTACAAGTACAAGTGCTGCGAGAACGATTTCAATAATTGTTGCTAACATATTTAATCTTCCTTTCTTTATGGGAACGTTTTTTCGTACTTTGAACCGAACAAATCAGGAACGTTTGTTCTTTACAGTTATGATTATAGCATATTTTTTCCAAATGTCAACACAAATGTTCGTTAATTTCTGTTTTGTAAGTACGAATAATGGTACTTTGCTGTGATTTTTGTGCTTTTTTTGTTCGTTCCTTTGTTTAATTTTAGTATATCCCCCAACCTGTACAATAAAGCGGACTTTTTGAGTATGTATTATATATTTTATTACATTATATGTGTAGCAGCACAAAAAAATCACCGCTCAAACGCCCACACCCGATAAGGAAGTATTTGTTTCTCGAGTAAAATTCCCCGTATCTTTGACAAAAGCCTCGCAAGGCGACAGCCTTGCTGCGTTTTTGGCTTCGATACAAGAAATTTTATGCTCTTACGAAACTGCGAAGCACTTTAAAATGAAATTTTAATATACAAGAAAAGGAAAATCCCACAGATAATGCTGGCGCATATCTGTGGAATTTGACTCATTATTGTGCTTAAAATTCACATTTTAAAGAAATACTGCCTTGTCGGGCGTGGGCGAATGAACGGTGATTTTTACGCTATTAATACTTTCTGTTTTCAATAATCCATTCCAGCAACTCGTCATACTTCATTTCTCCCGAAGCAACAGCCAGACCTACACGCGCAACATCGTCAACTGTGGGATTAATTTTTATTCCGTTAACTTCAAGAAAGGTCATCATAACATACATGCCTATCCTTTTATTACCGTCAACAAAAGCATGATTTGATATTAAGGAGTATCCCAACCTTGCTCCTTTTTCTTCTTTAGATGGATATAACTCTATACCGTCAAAAGTTTGAAAAGCAGATTCCAAAGCACTTTCAAGCAACGTAAAATCTCGTATATTCGGGTCGCCGCCTGTTTCTTCAGTAATTAATTTGTGAAGTAAAAGCACCTTTTCCTGACTGAATTTAATCATTTTGCCAGCTCCTCAAATGCACGACGGTATTTTTTGAGTATTCTTGCCGCTACAAAATCAATTTTCTCATTATCGCTCATTTCGATAGCAGTATCGTTTTCAATATCTATAAGCCTGTATTTGGGCTTGTTATTTTTAAAAATATAAACTTCGCCTGCTTTATCAACCAAGCGAGCAACTTTTGAAAAATTCTGATTTGCTTCTGAAATAGGGACAATCTTATTTATATTAATATTCATTAGCCAATCCTCCTTATAACAATATTATACGCCGTTTTAGGATATTGTCAACCTAATATTCATGGTATACATTATAAAAACCGGACATATTTTTCACCATGTCCGGTTTATTAATTATTTTATTTACTGAATTTCAAATTCAACCTTCTGTGCGTGGCAGCAAGCTACGATGTCGCCCAGGGTCTTATCAAAATCAGCCTTGTATTTTTCGGGTGTAACAATCTTCATGGATTCAATATCAGCCTTCATGGAGATGTTGTTTTCACTCTTGTACTTTCTGACTTCGGAAACGGCTTCCTTGACAAGCTCACCAAATTCAAGTGCATCAGCATCGTCCTCACCGTCAACACTCCAGAAGTTCATATGCAGGCTGTCAATGCCTTCCTTATCCTTGAAAGCATCCTGATAGATGAACTCGGTCATGTGCGGTACGAAAATGCCGTACATCTTGAGGATATTGAGCAGGCAGTAGTAGATAGCGTACTGACCGCTTCTGCGCTGGGCATAGCCGTGTACCTCGGGCTGATACAGTCTTTCCTTACTGATTTCTACATAATAGTCACAGAAATCCTTCCAGAAGAAATCGTCAATTTCATGTCTTGCAGAGCCGATTTCGTACTCATCAAGCAGCTTGATGCAGCGGCGCATTGTCTGCTTGCAGCGCTCAACAATCCACTTATCAACAGGCAGAAGCTCTGCAGGAGCATCAGCCTTGGTGTAGTCTTCAAGGTGAGTGAGTGTGAACTTGGAAGCATTCCACAGCTTTGTAAGGAAGCGGTTTGCAATTTTCAGCTCATCATCGGAGAAATATGTGTCTGTGCCGAGCTTTGTGTTTGCAGCCCAGTAGCGGATACAGTCTGCGCCGAATTCTTCAACAAGCTGTGCGGGTGACTTGACTGCGTTGCCCTTTGACTTGGAAATCTTTTCGCCCTTCTTTGCAAGAACGAAGCCGCAAACCATTATATCCTGCCACGGAATGTTGCCTGTGTGGTACATGCTCTTTGCGATTGTATAGAAAGCCCATGTTCTGATAATTTCGTGAGCCTGTGTTCTCATTGTCATGGGAGCAATCTTGTCGGAAATATCTGTTCCGTCGGGTTCTTCCCAGTGGGCATTAATCTGCGGAGTCATTGAAGATGTTGCCCATGTATCAAGAACTGAGGATTCGGGAATCCATTCGCTGCAGCCGCATTCGCAGGTTGCCTCGGGTGTGAATTCAAGCGGGTTTACCGGGAGAATGCTCTCATCTGCAAACATCGGCTTGCCGCACTTTTTACAGTACCATACCGGGAACGGAACGCCAAAATAACGCTGACGGGAAATACACCAGTCCCACTTGAGGTTTTCGACCCATACATCGTAACGGCTCTTCATAAATGTGGGATACCAGTTGATTTTCTTGCCTGCTTCAACAAAAAGGTCCTTGTGTGAAAGGATATCAATATACCACTGGCGTGAGGGAAGAATTTCAATCGGCTTGCCGCAGCGTTCATGAGTCTGAACGGGGTGAACAATATCCTCTACTCTTTCAAGCAGACCCTGTTCTTCCATCATCTTAACAAGCTCTTTACGCGCGCCGTAAACGCTCATGCCTGCAACATAGGGCACACTTTCGTCCATTCTGCCTTCTGTTGTGATAACCTTGCGGTAAGGTAGGTTGTGCTTTTCGCACCAGTCAACGTCAGTCTGGTCGCCGTAGGTAGCGCACATAACAACGCCTGTACCCTTTTCAAGGCTTACGATTTCATCGGTAAGAATCGGAACTTCGTAATTAAATACAGGAACAACAGCCTTTTTGCCGACATATTCCTTATATCTTTCATCTTCGGGGTTAACGAAAAGGCAGACTACGCCGTAAAGCAGCTCGGGACGGGTTGTAGCAACTGTAAGGGGCTTGCCGTCAACCATAAAGTAGATGTAGTTGAAGGTAGATTTGATATCTGCGCTGTCAAGCTCTGCCTGTGCAATTGATGTCTGGCACTCTGTACACCACAGAACGGGAGATTCCTTAACATAAGCCTTACCCTCTTTTGCAAGGCGGATAAAGGATTTCTGTGAAATTCTGCGGCTGCGCTCGTTGATTGTTTCGTAGCGGAGATTCCAGTCAACAGAAAAGCCGAGTGACTTCCACAGCTCTGTAAATTCTTCAACATACTTTGCTGTGGTGTTCATGCACTTTTCGTAAAGCTCTTCGCGTGAAAGGTCCTTTGCCTTGATGCCCTCTTCCTTTTCAACAAGACGCTCGGTCGGCAGACCGTTATCGTCAAAGCCGAAGGGATAGAAAACATTGTAGCCCATGAACTTGCGGTAACGGGCAACCATTTCTGCCTGTGTGTAGGAGAAAATGTGACCGATGTGAAGCGAACCGCTGACCGTCGGGGGCGGAGTATCTATAGAATAAATCTGGTTGGGGCTCTCGGGGTCAAAACGGTAAACGTCCTTATCTGCCCAGAGCTTCTGCATGGCTTTTTCAGCCGTTCTAAAGTCATACTTCTTTTCAAGCATTATTTTTGCACCTTTCTGATGGAAATTACTACATTCTTGCCGTTGATATCAAGCTGTTCACCTTCGAGTGAATTATCTCTTACAATTGAGTCAGCAAGCAGTTCTTTTGAAACAGCTTCTACGCTGGGTGAAAGAAGCTGTTCGAATTCATCGTCACCTGCGTAGGTGATTTCAATTCTGTCCATAACCTCAAAGCCGGAGGATTTACGCATATTCTGAACCTTGGAAACAAATTCGCGTGCGTAGCCCTTCTGAATAAGCTCGGGTGTGAGGACTGTATCGAGAATAACGGTGATGTTTCTGTCTGCTGCGCTCATGAAGCCTTCCTTATAGCCTGTGCTGATAAGCAGGTCTTCCATTGTGAACTCAACATCTGTACCGTTAAGGTTTGTTTTATGGCTGCCGTTAGCTTCAATATCGTCAATAACGCTGTCGCCGTCAACGGTTGCAAAGTATTCACGGATAGCGTTGAGTACCTTACCGTACTTCGGACCGAGTGTTTTAAGCTGCGGCTTGATTGAGTGGGAAATAAAGCCCTTTGTGGATTCAACCTGTTCTGCCTTTTCAACATTAAGCTCTTCTGCAATAATGGAAAGCATTTCTTCGTTGAAGTGTGCCTCTTCACCTTCTACGCAAACAAGCAGGCGTGAAAGAGGCTGACGAATTTTAAGGTTTGCAAGGTTTCTTGCGTTTCTTGCAATACCTACAGAATCGTAGACAAGCTTCATATCGCGTTCAAGTGCTTCATCAATATAGCTTTCATCGCATACGGGATAATCGCACATATGGATACTGATGGGAGCATCGGGGTTGTTCTTGCGGACAAGGCTCTGGTAAATTGTTTCCGTTGCAAACGGTACAAAGGGAGCAGCAAGTCGGATAAGGTTATCAAGAACAGTATAAAGTGTCATGTAAGCGGCAATCTTGTCCTCTGTCAGCTCGCTCATCCAGAAACGGCGGCGGCAGCGGCGGACATACCAGTTACTCATAAGGTCAACAAAGCTTACAAGCTCTCTTGCAGCTTCTGTGATGTGGTAGCCTTCAAGCTCGGTATCAACCTTTTTAATAACGGAGTTGAGCAGACCGAGAATCCACTTGTCCATCATTGTGAGCTTGCAATCAGCAAGCTTATAATTGTTGGGGTTGAAATTATCAATACCGGAATAGAGGTTATAGAAGTGGAAGGTGTTCCACATTGTGCCCATAAAGCGGCGCTGATGCTCGTTGATAGCATCGCCGTCAAAGTTTGTGGAAATCCAGGGAGCGGAGGAAACATAGAAATACCAGCGGATAGCGTCTGCACCGTGCTTGTCCATAACCTCCCACGGGTCAACAACGTTGCCCTTGTGCTTGGACATCTTGATGCCGTCCTTATCGTTTACAAGGCCGAGCGCTACGCAGTTTTTATAGGGTGATTTGCCGAAAATAGCTGTAGAAATAGCCTGCAGTGAATAGAACCAGCCGCGTGTCTGGTCGCTGCCTTCACTGATGAAATCAGCCGGGAACTGCTTTTCAAACAAATCCTTATTTTCAAAGGGATAGTGCTGCTGTGCAAAGGGCATAGCACCGGAATCAAACCAGCAGTCGATAACCTCGGGAACTCTGTGCATTGTACCGCCGCATTCGCACTCGAATGTGAGCGGGTCAACGCTGGGCTTGTGCAGGTCAATATCAGCAGGTGCGCCGGTGAGCTTGCTGAGTTCTTCAACGCTGCCGATTACATGGTGCTTTTCGCACTTGTCGCAAACCCAAACGGGCAGCGGTGTACCCCAGTAACGGTCACGGGAGATTGCCCAGTCAATAACGTTGCTTACGAAATTGCCCATACGGCCGTCGCGGTAGGTTTCGGGCAGCCAGTTGACGGAAGCGTTGTCTGCCGTAAGCTCATCGCGCAGAGTACTCATGGCAATGAACCAGCTGGGCTTGCCGTAGTAAAGCAGGGGGCTGTCGCAGCGCCAGCAGTAGGGATACTGGTGTTCAATGGTCTGAACCTTGAAAAGTGAACCTTCACCGCTAAGTCTTGTGATGATGTCGGGGTCGCAATCCATAACAAAGCGACCTGCATAATCAGCGGCAATTTCAGGGAAGCAGCCGCGCTCGTCAGCAAGCTGAACAAAGGGAAGCTTGTACTTCTTGCCGACCTTTGAGTCGTCCTCACCGAAGGCGGGAGCGATGTGAACAATACCTGTACCGCTGTCAAGTGTTACATAGCCGTCGCAGGTGACAAACCATGCTTTATCGTAGTACTTATCCTTAACATACGGGAAAAGGGGCTCATACTTTGTATACTCAAGGTCCTTACCTACATATTCGGCAACAACCTCATACTTACCTTCTTCAAAAAGACCGCCTACAAGTGCCTTTGCAAGAATATAGCAGCCATCCTCAGCCTTAATCTTTACATACTCTGCATCGGGGTTAACGCAAAGACCTACGTTTGAGGGCAGAGTCCAGGGAGTGGTTGTCCATGCAAGGAAGCAGGTGTCAGCTTCGTCGCGGAGCTTGAAACGGACATAGACAGAGCGTGTCTTTATGTTTTTGTAGCCCTGCGCAACCTCGTGTGAAGAAAGCGCAGTACCGCAGCGGGGGCAATAGGGCACAATCTTATGGCCGTGGTAAAGCAGCTCTTTTGCATCAAGCTGCTTGAATGCCCACCATACGGATTCGATATATTTATTGTCGTAGGTGATGTAGGGGTTTTCAAAATCAGCCCAGAAGCCGATTCTTTCGCTCATATCCTCCCACAAGTCCTTATACTTCCATACACTTTTACGGCACTTATCAATAAAGGGTACAATACCGTACTTTTCAATATCTGCCTTACCGCTGAAGCCAAGCTCTTTTTCAACCTCAAGCTCAACGGGCAGACCGTGTGTATCCCAACCGGCCTTACGCTCGACATGGTAACCCTTCATCGTGCGGTAGCGGGGAATGAGGTCCTTGATTGAACGGGTCAGAATATGACCAACGTGCGGCACGCCGTTAGCTGTGGGCGGACCGTCATAAAATGTGAACTCAGGCTTACCCTCGTTCTTCTTTACGCTTTTTTCGAATACGTTGTTCTCTTTCCAGAACTCGCGTACTTCTTTTTCGCTGGCAGTAAAATTATACTGCGCGTCGACCTTTTCAAACATAGCATTTATCTCCTATATTTAAAGTATTATAAATATACGCATACTATAATAGCACTTGCGCTTTTTACAGTCAAGCAATTTTTTACAAGTAATCCGTTTTCGTTGTGCCGCATAAATCACAGCTTGCAATATACGGCTTTTAATGGTAAAATTGTGTAAAAAAGATGCAAGGAGGGAGCCAAGTTTGCCGTCAGCTAAAACAGCCCGTAACAGCAGTATAGATATTTTAAAATTTGTTTTTTCTCTCATTATAGCTGCTCTGCATTTTTCAATAAGCCACAACCTTACCTTTGCAAGAGGCGGTTATATACTTGTTGAAGGCTTTTTCATTATTTCAGGTTACTTTTTCATGTCAGCTGTACAAAGTCAGGCAGCCTGTACCGGAAAAGCGGCAGCAACATATGTTTTCAAAAAATACTGCAGCTTTGCTCTTCCGTTGGCAATTTCGGCAATTATAGGCTTTGCTGTAAGAATTGCTGCAGGGGAATACACAGGTTTAACCGCCCTTAAAAACCTACCGTTCCTTTTTTCTGAAATTCTTCCTTTACAGATAACGGGAATGCGAACCACCACTTCAACGGGTGTTTCATGGTATCTTTCAGCAATGCTGCTTTCCTTTCTTATCCTTTACCCCTTGGCAAGAAAATTAAAAAGCTGTTTTGTGTATGTTTTCTGCCCGCTTGCGGTCTGCTTTATATACGGCAATCTTTATTCACGCTTCGGCAATCTGAACCCGATATTGCAGACCACCTTCGGCAGCTGGATTACGGCGGGGCTTTTGCGAGCCGTTGCCGCAATATGTCTGGGCTGCATTATACACGCTTTAGTTCAGAATACTAAAAAAACACGGCTCACCTTTGCCGGCAGGACGGTTATGAGTATAATCGTTCTTTGCTGCATAGCAGGCATAACAATCCCCATTTTTGTGCAGCCTAAAACCGGATTTGATTATATCGCAGTTATTCTGCTGTTTATAATGCTTTTTATTTTATTCTCGCAAAAATCTCTTGTCAGCCATGCACTGACAACTCCGAAAACCAAGCTTTTAGGCGATATAAGCTTGCTTATTTATCTCAACCACAGCTACTGGGCGACATTTATTGCAAAAAAATTCACAGAATACTCAATGCTGTATAAGGTAATACTTTTTATTTCGCTCACAGTTATAAGCTGCTGTGTTGTCAACACTGCCGTGCTTATAATAAAGCGATTGCGGAAAAAGCTCAAACCCACACTAAAAAGAGTATTTATAGAGTCAGAAACATAACAAAGAGATGGCTTGCAAAATTTTGCAAGCCATCTCTTTAATTGTCTTTTAACCCTGGAATATAGTCAAGCGATACATTGTAGTATTCTGCAAGCCTTATGAATAACGACATCGGCATTTCTCTTTTTCGCTTTCATAAAGCTGATACTGTTGACGCGTAATACCAAGCACAGCAGCAACATCAGCCTGCTTCAAGTCGGAATCTTCACTTAAATCCCTGAGCCGTCTGTAGTACATAAGTATTCTCCTGCTGAAATCGCATTAATTATGAATCAACTGTCTTTTTCCTTGCGCTTTTGTTTTCGGTATCGCATAACAAACCAGAAGATTGCCAATAACTGTAAAATGGCAACCGGCAAAAAAATGTAGTTTAGTTCTTTTATCAACGGAAAAGTCAGTTTAATACAAATTGCTATTGCCCAGCCGATTCCGCTTGTGGCAATAAAGCGCAGCAGCATATTCCACCACAGCTCTGTAAAAACAATCAGCACAATAAACGATACAGGTATTGCATAAACGAAAACAAGCCATGATTTACCTTCCCACGCACCGAGCATCTGCAAAACAAAGAATACGATTGAAGCAACTAAAAAAGTAAGTCCTACGCTCAGCAGAGGAATCATAATGCGATTTGTCAGATACGGCTGCTTACGCGGCAGTTTCGGTTTATTTTCGCTTACAAGGTCATTTAGCGTAACACCGAAAAGTTCTGCAATTTTTTGCAACACCACTACATCAGGCACGCCGTCACCGCGTTCCCATTTCGAAACGGATTTATCGGAATAGTTAAGCTTTTCCGCAAGCTGTGCCTGCGTCAGCTCTGCTGCTTTTCGCAGCTCAGTTATATTTTTTGCAATATTATTTTTCAGTTGTTCCTCTGTCAAAAGCTCACCTGCTTTCAAAAAAGCGTTGCCATATTATAGCACAATAGTTTTAATAATGTCAAGCGAAAACCGTTGATTTTAAGCGGTTTCTACTGTGGGTAGAATGAAATTTTAAAACTCTACTGAGCGGTTTTTTGTGAGTAGAGTACAAAAACATTACAGTAGCGTGACAAATTCATCGCCTTGGGTTAATATAACTAACAGCGTGTTCCGAAAACTAACCGCACGCAAAACGCATTTAAAAAAACGGAAGGTAAGTAAAAAATGGCAAATGTCAAATACGATTATTACGATGTAAAAATGGTTTCTTCCATTGAAGAAATGATTAATCTTGCGCTCAAGGAATGTCCGAACAAAGTTGTTTACAAATATAAGGTCGGCGATGAAATAAGAAGCATGACCTACGAAGCATTTATCAGCCGTGTTTATTCACTCGGTGCGTTCCTTACCGCAAAAGGAGAAAGTGCCGGTCACATAGCCTGCCTTGGCGCAAACTCAATCAACTGGATTACGGCATACTTTACTGCACTGCGCAGCAGCGGTGTGTATATCCCCATGGATAAAGAATTGCCCGAAAGAGATATTTTACACCTTTTAAACGACAGTAAGGCAACCGTACTCTTCTACGACAAGCGTTACGAAAAAATGCTCATGGAAAACCGTGACACAATCAGCGGCGTTAAATATTTAATCGGCTTCGACCGCGAAGAAACCGAAGGCGATTTCTATTCATTCACAAAGGTTCTTGAAGAAGGTGCAGCACTCGATAAGAGCGAATACCTCGCCTGCAAGAGCGACCCCAACGCAATGAAAATGCTTGTTTATACTTCGGGCACAACAGGCATGTCCAAGGGTGTTATGCTCAGCGAAAAGAATCTTGTTTCCTGCGTGTGCTACGGTCTTCAGGTTTCAACTGTTTTTGATGTGGGCTTGTCCGTGCTCCCCTACAGCCACACTTATGAAAGCGTTGCTGACCTGCTCGTTTCATTCCACCACCATTCCACACTCTGCATAAACGAAAGTCTTAAAGCAGTACTCAAGAATTTCCAGACCTACCAGCCCGAATATGTTTATATTGTTCCCGCCATTGCAGAACTTTTTGTTTCCAGAATCAACCGAGAAATCGAGAAAAAGGGCAAGGCTGCAATGTTCGGCAAGCTTATCAAATTCAGCAATATGCTTCGCAAGGTCGGCATAGATAAGCGCAGACTTTTCTTCTCCACAATACATGAAACCTTTGGCGGCAAATTGAAAAAAATTGTCTGCGGCGGTGCTGCCATCCGCCCTGAGGTCGGCGAATTCTTTGACAATATCGGCATCAGCCTTATCAACGGCTATGGCATTACCGAATGCTCTCCACTTGTTTGTGCAAACCACGATTCTGCAAACGATTACCACACCGCAGGCATCAAACTTCGCTGCATTGACTGGCGCGTTGACGAACCCAACGAAGAAGGTATTGGCGAAATCTGCATCAAGGGCGATACCGTTATGCTCGGCTACTACAACCGCCCTGACCTCACCGCAGAAGTCATCAAAGACGGCTGGTTCTATACTGGCGACTACGGCTATATCAATGACAAAGAACAGCTTGTTATCTGCGGCAGAAAAAAGAATATTATCGTTCTTGATAACGGCAAAAACATTTACCCCGAAGAAATCGAAGGCTATATCCAGAGCATTGATTACATCAGCGAGGTTATAGTTATGGGCGAAAACAGCGAAAGCGGCAATGCAAAAGCACTCATCGCCGAGGTTTTCCTCAGCGAAAACAAATCTGCCTCCGAGGTTATGTCTGCAATCCGCAACGCCTGTAAAGAGCTCCCCATCTACAAGCAGATTGCAAACGTAAAAATCCGCGATAAAGAGTTTGAAAAAACCACTTCAAACAAAATCAAGCGCTTCGCAATAAACAAAAACGACAAGAACAAGAAAAACTAAAATACAAAATCAGGGCTTGCATATTATTATGTAAGCCTTATTTTGTTGACAAATCGGCTTTATAGTTTTATAATAAAAATATTATTGTGAAAAGGTGTGGACAAATGCAAAACACTACCGATAAATGGCTTGTTGCTTCGGATATCGACGGTACGCTGAATTCCAAGGCGCGCAAACTTCCCAAGCGCAACGGCGAAGCAATTGACAAATTCATAGCTGCGGGCGGCTATTTTACCCTTGCTTCCGGCAGACCGATAAACTCGCTTGAGCGTGCCTGGAAAACGGTACAGACAAGCTGCCCTGCGGTAGCCCTTAACGGCGGTCTTATTTACGATTTTAACGAACGCAAGGTAGTAAAAAAGATGCCTATTCCTAAAGAGGGGCAGGAATTCGTAAAAAAAGTTGCACGGGAATACAAGGGTATACTTTCTGTAGATGTAGGCATTTTCGGTGCAGAAAGAGCATATGTGGTCAAGCACGGACTTATGGCACTTTGCCAGGTTTTCTTCGACAGAGTTCCGCACAAAATCACAGGCTTTGAAAGCATACCCGAAGATGATTGGTGTAAGGTTATTTTCTGGGGTTTTCCGCCTGCGATAAAAAGGCTTAAAGAAGAGGCTGCAAAGCACCCCGAAGTCGGTAATTTTATGTCTTCGTCAATCGTGACCTTTGAAATGCTCGCGCCGAATGTACATAAAGGTACAGGGGTTATGGAGCTTGCCGAAATGCTCGGTGTAGATAAAAACCACACGGCCGCCATCGGCGATTATTTTAACGATTGGGATATGCTCAAAACAGTAGCCTTCCCTGCCTGCGCAGGTCAGGCACCTAAGGAAATACACGAAATCTGCAAGCTTGTCGCCTGCCATTGCAATAAAGGCTGTGTAGCCGATTTGCTGGAGCATATTATGGCGGGAAAAGCTAAATAAGAGTAAAGAGGGTATAGTTAATGATAAAAAAGCACCAAAACTTTTGGTTAAATTGTTTGTTTAGTGTTGCTATTTTCGCTATGCTTTTTGTTTCATTGTTTTTTTATCAAGCTCATGTTGATAATTACATTTTTTATACTTTTACAGATTTTAACTTTAAATCCATATTAGACTATTGTCTGCATTACGGAAACGGAAGATTGTTAGGTAATACAATCTGTGCAGTCAGTTCTCATCTTTTTAATTTTACTTCTTTGCTTGTAAGTTTAAGCCTATTGGCAATTACTCTTTTACTTAACAGATTATTTTTCAATTCTAATTATAAAACATTGTTACTTGTATTTTTTCCTGTTTTGATAATTGAATTTTTATCTTCCGAATCAATATATGGCGCTTCTCCTATATATATTAATTATGTGCTACCTTTTTTGTTTTTTCTCTTTTCTATATATTTTTATTCTCTCTCCAACAATCATCAAAAAAGCAAAAGAATCTTATATAATTTTTTGATGTGTTTGTGTTCTCTTTCGGCCTGTCTGTTTAGCGAAAATACAACTATTCTTTTTGTTTTGTTTGCTTTATTATTAGTTTTTTGTGACTATAAAAAACAAAAAAAACTTAAATCGAATAGTATTTTGTTGTTTGTATCTTTTTTGTGTGGTACTTTGTTCATGCTTTTAATACCACATATTTTTGGAGTAGCTAATTTATTGGATTGGTATCGTGGATCTTTAGAACTCAATGCCAAAAATATTGTTATCCAAGCAGCTCACCTTAGCTACTGTATTGCTGAATTTTCACCTTTGTTACTAACAATTTCGTTATCAATAATCAGTTACTTGTTTTTTATTACCGATAAAAAAGCTTCTCTTTTCTTCATTTTGACAATTATAACCATACCAATTGTTATTATTTTTATTGCTAATAAATCTTCATTGGAATATATATTGACCAGATTAATACTATGCATGTTAATATGTATTTTTGCTATAGCTGTATTGATAGCATTATTTGTTTATACAAAAAAGGAGCATCGGCTTGTTTTTTGGGGATTACCTTTCATTGTTTTGTCTGGTATAGGAATGTGCCTGTTTGTTGAACCTATCGGAGTACGTTTGATATTTGCGCCATATTTTTTTGCATTAATCTGGCTGTTTTCCGCATTAAAAGAAGCTTTTCCTAAGATTAAGCAAAAAATAAATATACCCTATAAACCTATTGTATTGATATTATTCATAGTAGCTTTTCTTCTTTCAACATTTTCTTTCTTTGAAAATGTTGATTCCTTTAATGAGCAAATATATTCCATTGTAGATGAAACTACTCAACAAACAATAGATTTAGATGATAATGGAATAAATTTATATAAATTT
>JAFQBE010000040.1 GCA_017416765.1 Clostridia bacterium | reverse complement strand
ATCTATTTCTACAACAATCAACGAATTCAACTTAAAACAAAACTGACCCCGCTTGAAAAACGAAGTCAGTTTACCGCTTAATTAAATATTTCTGCCTTAGGGGGCTTTTTGTACTGTCCGCACAATTTGGAGCAGTTCAGTTGTTGAAAAAGGCGATTGGGTTTGTTATTATTTTGCTGATACAGAAGAATATCAGCGGTGGGACAGTAAAACATATACATTTATAATTTTTGCATATAACGATGAATCAAGTGCAGTAAGGTATATTGTGTCGCATTGTGTTGATGCATATGCCACAGGTCCGGTTTATCTCGATATGGTTTGGTAGAATATATTTGTTTGGTTGATAAAAAGAATGAACAGAAAAAAGAAAATTATTATTGCTGTTATCGCTGTACCGATTGTAAATATCAAAGAATGAAAAAGCACTTTATTTTTACGAATATTTATGGTAGTATATTATTGTAATGTCAAATCGGAATTAAAAGGGGGATACATATGTTTGCGACAATGCTCAAATCAGTCCTGAAAGTTTTTATTTCTTTCCTTATGGTTGTCAGCCCCAATCTGCTTACCTTGCTTGATATGGGCGAAATTCCGCAGGGTAAAACAATTGATTTAAGCGAAAACGGTGAATTCAAACTTGTGTGGGAAGATGATTTCAACGGAACAGAGCTTGATAGAAGCAAGTGGGCTTTTTCGTGGTGGATAACCGAGCGAAAAGGCGGCTACTGGCACGAAGATTTGGTTTCTGTCCGCGACGGTAACCTTGTTATAACGGCAAAGTATCTTGATGAACCGCTTGAAAACCGATATTATGACCAGTGGCACAATGAGATTGATTTTATCGATTATAAGCCGGGCTGGTATACAGGCTGCATTACAACCCAGGGTACATACGAACAGTGCTACGGTTATTACGAAGTGCGCTGTATTCTTCCTGCTGCTACGGGTATGTGGAGCGCATTCTGGATGATGAACGATAAGGTTGTTAATGTTGACGGTACAGGCAAAGACGGCACAGAAGTTGATATCTTTGAATCAATGTACTATAAGGACCACTGGTGGGGAAATGATGCTGTCATCAGCGGCATAGTTTACGATGGCTACGGTAAAGAAATAAAAAATGCATCTATCGGCAAGGTGTTTGTAGAAGGTGACCCCTATACCGAATTCCATACCTACGGACTTGAATGGAATAAGGATGAATATATTTTCTATCTCGACGGCGTTGAAACCGGCAGACTTACCGCCGGCGGTGTTTCGCAGAACCCCGAATATCTGCTCCTTTCCTGCGAATTTGCAGGCGATAACGGTGTTCAGCATTCCGACCGCCACGGTACAGGCGAAATCAGCAAAACACCCGAAGAAAACTGGCCTGCAGAGTTTATTGTAGACTATGTAAGGTGCTACCAGTATAAAGATTTAATAAAATAATAATTCTTAATATTCATTGTATATTATTTAATGTAGGTATAAAACATATGAGAATTTTGTTGATAAATCCAAAGTTACCCATTTTTATGAGAATGCCTTCCTTGCCTTTAGGATTGCTTTCCATAGCATCATATTTAAAAACATATGGTCATGAAGTGAATTTGGTTGATACATTGGTTCAAAACATTGATATAGAAGAGAGTTTAAACCAATACAAACCAGATATTGTGGGAATTTCAGTTATGTCTTTTTTGGCTGGAATTGAGGCTAAAAGAATTACTCAAGAAATAAAGAAACTGAAAATTCCTGTTGTTTGGGGAGGTCAAGCGGCAACAGCAATGCCTGAACTAATGATAAAAGAAGCTGAGCCCGACTATATTATTTTGGGAGAGGGCGAAGTTACTTGGTTGGAATTGGTTACAGCACTTGAAAATAAAGAGGATGTTTCAAAAGTTGCTGGACTGGTTTACCTTGAAAACTCAAAAGTGACTTATACTAAAACAAGAGAACTTGCAGATATTTCATCGTTTCCGGATATACATTGGAATTTGGTTGATGTCAAAAAATACTTTTCTTCATTTTTTAATTGCGATAAGATGGTTTATTTGCATGCTAGTAAAGGATGTCCGGCACAATGTACTTTTTGTTCAAACCAATTGTTTCATCAATCGAAAAATAGATGCCGCGATGTTAATCAGATTATAAAAGATATAGACTATTTGTATTCTCAGGGGGTAAACGGAATATATTTTTCTGATGAGTTGTGGATTCCAAACAGAAAAGATCGTACGGAGCTTTGTAAAATTTTATCGGAGCGTAAGTATAACCTTTTTTGGGGATGCCAAATGAGATTAGGTGTATTAAACGAAGATGATATCGAACTGATGTATGATGCTGGCTGTAGATGGATTCTATTCGGTATTGAGAGCGGCAATAAAGAAAGAATAAAACTCATTAAGAAAAATATTGATTTAGATCTTGCTAAACCTACTGTTCAAATGTGTGAGAAACGCGGAATTACTGTACAGGCATCATTTATTATCGGATATCCTGATGAAACTACAGAAGAAATAAAAGAAACTCTTCGTTTTGCAGAATCTTTGGGTGCAAGTTTAGTAGTAGTAAATATTTTAACTCCTTTACCCAATTCAGAAATATATAATCAAGCAAAGGAAAATGGTATCTTTGAATATCCTAATTCGATAAAAGAAATTGCATTTAATATAGAACAATCGGCTACAGATGAAATAGTAGTAAACTTGTCTAAAGTTAATGATTTAGATTTAAAAGTAATTCATTACCATTATCAATGGAAAGCTTTTTCTAATAAAGATTCTGTTAATAACGAATCGTTTGGGATTATTAAAAAAGCGGCAAGCGATGCTATAAACAGAATATTTAAGCACGGATTAAAAGGCTTTTTCTATGGAACATATTCGTCAGTCAAGCAGTTTAGCAGAGTGTTTTTTTATTCCCATGCGTATGGTAATATAAAGAAAAAATACGGTTTAAAATAACAAATCAGGCAGTGGATTGATGTTCACTGTCTGATTTGTTATTTTATTAGAATATGTTTTTAATATTTTTCAATTTATCAAAACAATAATCTGCTCTTTCGTCAAAGCCTTTATGCACAAGTATTGTTTTCATTCCTGCGTTTTTTCCGCCGATTATATCTGCGTTTATATTATCTCCAACCATATAGATTTCTTTTTCGGCAGGGTAGAGCAATTTTGCAATTTCGAATATTTTGGGGTGTGGTTTTTCGTAGCCCACAAGTCCTGATATAATCATGTGTTCAAAATACTGCGTCAAATCTAACGCGTCGGTTACTTCCTTCAAATCAGGGTAATTGTTTGAAAGCAGTATGTTTTTATGACCTTGGTTTTTGATGTGTTCAAGTGTTTCATATACACCGTCAAATAAAAAATAGTTTTCCTTTTTCTTTATAATAGCCCGCACCTTTTCGGCTGCCGTTTTGCTTTGTTCTTCGTTCAAGCCCAGCCTTAAACAGCTTTTGTAAAAATGGCGGTTCATATCTTCCCACCAGAGTTCACCCGTGCGGTCAGGGTAGGCTTTTTCGGGTGTGTGCCAGCTGAAGCCGGTTTCGTTACACTTGCGTATTGCATTAAATTCAATTTTTGCATCGGGTACTGTTTTAAGCAGTGCCTTTTGTACACTGCTGCTCCATAAGTGGTCGCACCAAGTGAGCGTACCGTCAAAATCCCAACAAAAAACAGCCAAAACAATCACATCCTTTACAATACAGCGTATCATATTTAAAAATTTTTTCAATACTATATTGACAAACAATATTATATCACATATAATATTATACAGAAGGAAGAAGTATCCAAAGAAAGGAGTGCGTTTTATGACTTATCAGTTAGCGGCGCCGCTGCTTGATGCCTGCGTTTTAGGAATTGTCAGCGGTGAAGAGGTTTACGGATATACCCTTACCCAGCGTGTGCAGGAAATAGTGGATATATCCGAATCCACGCTCTATCCCGTACTGCGCAGGCTGCAGAAAGAAAACCTGCTTACAACCTACGACCGCCCGTTTCAGGGCAGAAACCGACGCTATTATCAGATTACGCCGCAGGGACTTTCAAAGCTTGAATTTTATCGCTGTGAGTGGGAAATTTACCAGAAGCAAGTCAGCATAATGTTAGGGGGTAAACTAAATGACTAAACAAGAATTTTTAAAGGAGCTTGAAAAAAGGCTTCGCCATATGCCGCGTGAGGACAGGGAAGATGCGCTGCGCTATTACAGCGAATATATTGATGATATGAACCTGCCGCCCGAGGCAGATGTTTCTGCACGCCTTGGTACGCCTAAGGAAGTGGCAAAGAATATCATAAACAGCTGTACTAAAAAGCACATGGACGGTAAGGGGTTGAAAGAAAAGGGTAAATCGCTTTGGCTTATTATTTTAAGCCTTTTTGTGTCGCCCCTTGCTTTGCCGTTGGCACTTGCCATAGCTGCGGCAATTGTTGTTGCGGTTATTGTAATTATTCTTGCCGTCTTTGCGGTTGCCGCGCTTGTTGTGGCAGGTCCTTTCCTTCTAATCTTCGGCGTTATAAAAAGCATCGGTTGGCTGATTTCGGGTATCTTCTCAATAATCGGCGCAATTATTATTGCTACGCTTGTAATTAAGGTTATTGGCTGGATTGCAAAGAAAATAGCCGGAATATTCTGAATATAACAATTTAAAAAGGAAGAAGGTTATATAAATGAATAAAACGCAATTTTTAAAGGAGCTTTCAAAAAATCTGCGCAATCTTCCCGAAGAGGATAGGGAGGATGCATTAATTTATTATACCGAGTTTATATCGGATATGGGTGTAACAGATAGTGACGATGTAACCGATAAACTCGGCACACCCAAAGAGGTTGCGGCTGAAATTATAGCCAGCTGTGTCGATAAACGCCTGAAAACTGGCACAAGAAGCGGCAATATGGCGGCTGTGAAAATTGTTTTGGGCAGCCTTTTTGTAAAGCCTGCTGCAGCAACTCTGCTTGTGCTTATGGTAACAGGGATTATTGCCGTAGGGTTAAGTGCTGTGCTTTGCGGTGTCTGCGTTGCGGCTGCGGGTGTGGCTTGTGTACCCGGTATATTCTGGGCAATAGGCGCAGCGCAGAAAACGGTGATTTTCGGCTTTATGCTTTTGCTTGCGGCACTTGGAGTAATAATTATTATGATTACTGTTAAGCTTATTGCCTTAGGCTTTAAGGGTATCGCTGTTTTTGCACGCAAAGCTTTCAGAAGAAAGAAGGTGTCATAAATGAAAAAGCGCTTTAAAAAGGCTTTGACAGCCTTTTGTGTAATTATGGCAGTCGGTGTGATTTGCGTTATTGCAGGTGTGGCTATGGGCGGCAGCGTTTCATATCAGATAAGTCTGCCGAATAAAGCGGTCAATGTGACTGAGGATTATATCAACAATTCGGTTGAAGTTGACGCATTTACTGACATTACCGTATATGAGTCATATGCAAATATCCGAATAGAATACGGAGAAGACTACAGGGTTACATATAAATACCGAACTGTCGATGTTCCGCACATTGAAGTAAAGCATAACCATCTTTTCGTTAATGTAGATAATTCTTTTGAATCTCAAGCGTCAATGTTCCTTGATGATACGCTTACCTTTTTTGATTTCGGTAACGATGAACCGAATGAAATGGTAATAACCATGCCGGCAGCTGCTGAACTTAGCGGAATTTGTGTATCGGTTGACTATGGCAATGCCGAAGCTGATGGTATCAGTGCAAAATATATGCAGCTTGATTCATACTGCGGCAATGTGACCGTAAACGGTGGCGAAATTACGGGCGGATTATACTGCGATTCGCAAAACGGTAATGTAGCTGTCAGTAATCTGACTTGCGGCAACTTCTGCGGTGTACCGTATAACAGCAATATGATTATCAGTTCTCTTAATACGGGCGAAATGGATATAGTTGAAGCACATTGCGCAAATGTAGAGCTTGAAAATTGCACCGTAACCGATTTTGAAATGATTACCGATAGCAGTAATTTAACTGTAAATAATATGGCTTGTGATGCTTTTGATATTGCTTCTGAATACGGCAACGCAGATGTTACAAGGCTAAAAACGAAAAAGCTGTATGTTGAAAATAAAAACGGAAATATGGATTTTGAGCTTATCGGAGATAAGGAAGAATATGGGCTTGATATTATGCCTATAAACGGCAATATTGAAATAAACGGCGAAGAATATCCTGAAACAGTAATAAATACCGATAGCGAATCCTTGTTAAAAGTGAACTCAAGCTACGGAAATATTGATATAGATTTTATAAATGAATAACATAAAAGAGGAAACTGTTTTTTGCAGTTTCCTCTTTTGCGTTTGTTTGATAAATTACAGTTTATCGCTCTGTTGAATTGTTTGTCAAAACCTCCTTTTGAAAGGAGGTGGCATTGCGGAGCAATGACGGAGGATTGAATATAATAAAAAGTGCAGTATTGGTAAAGTAACTGTATGTTACTTTTGTCAATCGTTACAAAAGTAACCAAAAGAACTTTTGAGTTACAAGCACTCCACTACGGCTGACGGTAAGTAAACCCGCTCGGCAGACAGAACAAAAAGT
>JAFQBE010000045.1 GCA_017416765.1 Clostridia bacterium | reverse complement strand
TGCTTCGCAGTTTCGTAAGAGTATAAAATTTCTTGTATCGAAGCCAAAAACGCAGCAAGGCTGTCGCCTTGCGAGGCTTTTGTCAAAGATACGGGGAATTTTACTCGAGAAACAAATACTTCCTTATCGGGTGTGGGCGTTACGCTGCACTCTTTTAATTATGTATTTTAAAATGCTGGTGAATCCGAAATAACCTCACCGTTGGGAGTAATAACCGCTGTGTATGTTCCCACGCCGCTAAAGCCTTCACGTTCGTAATCCTTCGCATAATACTGAATGACATAGTTTCCGCCGTTGAGCTGCACAATCGGAGCTTCACCGCCGTAAGCAGGGTCAGGCAAATCGTAGGTGAGGTTTGCCGTCCATTTTACATTACCTGTAAGGTCGGTTTTCATAACAGCGTCGGAACGGTTAACTGCAAGAAGAAGGATACCATCCTCAAATTTTCTGATACCGCTTTTTGCGCCGACATATTTCTTTTCAACTGCATCTTCACCCGTTGCCGCGTTTATGATATACATATAGCCGTTTGCAACAAGATAGATGTGATCTGCCGTGTAGTCAAGAACCGCGGTTGTGGTCTGGTCAAATTCTCTGCTCCAGATTTTTTCAAGCTTTCTGTTGTAGCATTCAAGCGTATAAACCTTTAAGCTGTTGTCAAATATTTGCAAATAAAAATGCTCGAAATCGGCAGAGAAAGTAATATTGCGTTCAATGGGATACTCGCTTTTTAAATCATAAATATCACCGCCGAAATCAGCAAGGAACATATACTTTGTAAAGTTAGCATTGCTCTGGTTATCAAGTTCAGCCGTATAAAGTGAACCTTCATAAAATTCGTAATCAATACCCGGGTCCGGCTCTGCAAAATCGCTGTTTTGTGTGTAGCGGATTTTAACATCATCGCCGAAAACATGCCTTGCAAGGGTGCGGATTTCCTCCATTGAATACATAGGCTCTGCCAAATCATAGTAATACACATAAGTGAAGCGACTTATATTGACCGTAGGCACAGTGTAGCTCTTACCGTCAACGGAATATGTATTTACACCTTTGTATATTCCGAAAACTCTGATTGAATCGCCCTCCATAATTCGGGTGTCAGTGTGCTTGCCCTTGATTACGGCATAATCGTCTGTGCTTGTTTTCTCGCCCTCATAAGGTTTGAAACCGTCATATTCAACAAGTATTGTATAATCCGTATCGGTGCTTTCAATAATTTTTTCAACATAGCAAAGGAAGCTTATCTGTGCATCCTTATATATCTGCGGATAGCGCTGTAAAGAGTTATAGGGCGGATAAAAATAGTCCGTATCAAAATACTGAACGAGCAGCTTTTGTGTATCGGTCAGATTTTCATCGTTCTTATTTATTTTAATGTTCATCAGACCGATGCCTGTATCTGTTTCTGCTGTTTTAGGTTGTGAATTTTTTTCTGTTTCGCCGCTTTCCTTGTTTTTTCCGTCAGCCTCCTGAACCTCACCGTTTGCGGCGAGGCTTGAACCTTCGCCGCTGTTGTTTTTTAATTTCGGAACGGCAATTGCCGCAATAGCAATCGCTGCAGCCACAACTACCGCAACAATAATAATCGGCAGCTTTTTACCGGATTTTTTAGCAGCCGACTGTGCAGGCTCAATTTTTATTTCTTCATTGAATTTAGTCATACAATAAGGGCAGAACTGGCTTTCGGCAGGCAGCTCCTTACCACAGTTTTTGCAAAACATTTTCTTATCCATATCAACCACACTCCGATATCATTTTTGATTATACAGCCATATAACAATTTGTTCAACTGCTTCTACAAAATTAATTAATCTTCTAAAGGTTCATTCCAATCGGCAGCCATTTTTGCGGCTTCAAGATAAATTTCATCATTGCCGCTGTTGGTCCAATGCTGAACTCCAAACCTGTCATAAGTAAATTGTTCGCTGCTTTTATCATATGTTTCAATGACAATTGCGTAATAGGTGCGCACATAAGCTCCAAAGGAATTTTCTGAATCAACTGTAAAAGTAACAAGAGCTCTACCGTAATCATCCTTTTCAACAACCTTAGCATCGGAAAAGCTGGCTGTTGAAGGAGCTTTCAATTGGTTATATGCTACCGATTTAGCACAATCGATATAATCTTCATCGCTCACACCGCCGCCCGAGAAAAGACCAAACAAAACAATAACAATCAATATCGGCACAGCAATATGAATAATTTTACTCTTTTGGGTCAGTGAATTAAAATTTTTATATTCCGATATAATTTTCCAAACCTTTTTGCCTGCCTTACCCTTGCGTTTTTCTTTGTTTTCATTCAATTCATTTTTCATATCTTCTTCAGTAAGACCAAGCAATTCAAGAGCAGGGCAGGTCGATTTTGCCCGATTCATAAGCTCCGCTTTTTGATTATATACTTCAACCGAATTTTCGTTATCAATAATGAAAAACATTTTATTGTTATCAGCCGTTTCAATAAGCAGCGAAGCTATTTTCATACCGTTATCGACTGAAATGTTTTTTATATTATAATAGTGATATTTTTCTGTAGCAGGCATATTGTCACTCAAATATGTAAACTCTATTCTGTCAGAAAAAATGCTTAAATCTCCCTGTGTCATTATGCGCGTTACCTTTAACACTTCAATAGCATCGTTTTCTGATTTTTCTGTGATTGACTGTGCAAAAGCTTCATTTTTAACAATTGCTTCTTCTGCATTGTTAACAGTTTCTTTTTTCATGCTTTCGCCGCATTCTGCGCAGAATTTTGAGCCGTCATCAATTTCTTTACCGCATTTGTTACAAATCATTCTTGCAATCCCCTTTTATATATTTCGGCAAATTTTGCCTTTTTATTTCTTTTACAATAGCATAATTAATGCTTTTAGTCAATATTAAATGCTTTTAGTTTATCATTGCAGTTAAAATATTATTGTATAATTACATTATTATTTGTTATTAAGGCGGTGTTGAAATGAGCTATGAGGTTGATTATTACGCTTTGGGTGCACGCATACGCACCGCACGCGAAAAAAAATACTTAACGCAGGAGCAGCTTGGCGAAATATGTTCACTTTCAACCGCCCATATCGGTCATATTGAACGCGGAACACGAACTCCGTCAATTGATGCGCTTTGCGCAATATCCTCTGCGTTGGGCGTAAGCCTTGACAGTCTGCTGCTCGACAGCTTTGACGGTGCGGACAAGCTCAGCCACCTGACTGCAACGCTTAAATCAAAAGACCCCGAAAAGGTCCGCCGTTTTATAACAATGGTCACTGCCATGGCGGAAAAAATTGACGAAATGTAAAAAATAAAGACCGTCAACGGTAATTTTACACCGTCGGCGGTCTTTTGTCCTATGCAGACTGCATAGGACAGGAAATATATTTTGAGGTATTATAAGGTATACTTTTGTAAACAGTAATTAATATGGTTTTGAAAGAAAATTTTCCGCCACAACTGCGTTGAAAAGTCTTGAAATAGCCTCGTATTTCTGCAACTTTTCGCCTTGCTGTGACAAAAAATTTTTCTTTCAAAACTGTTTCACATCTAAAATACAATATTTTATGTGCAGTCGGATATTTATTCTCCGCAGGCATACTGCCGTATGGCAAGGAGAAAAATGTAC
>JAFQBE010000001.1 GCA_017416765.1 Clostridia bacterium | reverse complement strand
TATATCTTCGATGCGATATGTGCTGCGGCACACAGGGGATTTATATCATATCGCAGGTGAGTGTAACGAGCCTATATCGCAATTTCATTTATGAAATTATATCGCATTTGCCGTAAGGCAAATATATCGCAAATACATTAAAAAATACAATTTATCTGACGGTTTGATGCTGTTATATATGGCTCCCTCATTGAGGGAGGCTTACAAAGCAACATCTAAAAGCATCTCGACAAACCGTAATTTAATTTGCAGATATTATAATACAAAACCGCAGAGTAAATTATCTTTAACCATTTGGGTTACTGATGTTTACTCTGCGGTATTTTTTTCGTTATTCTCTTGTGCATATTCGGCTATATCGTAAAGCTGACAGCCGAGTATTTCACAAAGCTGGCTCAATGTGTTTGTGCTTACGCTTTCGTTTTTTCGCAATCGGTCAAGCTGACCTGTGCTAAAGCCGTAATCCTTGATAAGCTTGTATTGTGAAATGTTTTTTTCTTTCATTGTCTGCCATAGCTTGGTGTAAATTATCATTCAGCTTTCCCTCCCTTGATTAAGATTAAATTCTAACCCGCATCTTGACAATAGCCCAATATCGGGCTATAATCTATATTGTCCGTTATCGGGCTATGTATTTTAATTGATCGAAGGGAGAAAAATCATGAAAAATTATTCAAAAATCATTTCTGTTTTACTGACGATTGCCATTTTGGCAACAATTGCAGTAATACCGGGTTCAGCACTTGCAACAGAAATCACAGCAGGCAATACCAAAGAAACTGCAACTAACATTCCACAGTACGGCATAGATTATGTAAGCTCATTGAGTAAAGCGGAAGAGGTGGATTGGTTTAAGTTTACTACTCTTTCGGAAGATGCTTTTTACAATGTATATTTTGAAAATTACAATTTAGCCAATACTGATTCATGGTCAGTTAATAGTGATTATTCACCTCACCTTTATCTTTATGATGAAAATATGAAACAGCTTGAGTGGTGCTATACTGGCGGAGATAGAACCGGTAGTTTTAACCTTAAACTCGAAAGCTCAACAGAATACTATATTAAAATCTTAATGGGCAAAGAAAAGAAGGATAGTATTGGTAATTATCAAATTACTATTTCAGCAAAATTGGACAATATTCCAGATACATTAGAAGAGTCTAGTAAAATTCAACTTAATACAAAGATAGTTTCATCTTTAGACGGTTATCCAGATACCGATTGGTTCAGTTTTACAACTGGTTCTAGTGATGAAGAATATACAATTCATTTCGTAAATTACGATTTACCTAACACCTCCAGTTGGAGTGTTAATAGAGATTATTCTCCGAATATTGACATGTATGATAAATATATGCAAACTATTGCTTCCGATTATACCCGCGGTAACAAAGAAACAACTTTTAAAGTAGCTTTAGAAGCTAATACAACTTATTATGTAAAAATTTATATGGGTTCAGGCAAATTAGGTTCAGTAGGTAACTATGAATTTACAGTTTCTTCTGATAACACAGACTCACCCATCGCACCGCCCGTAACAACAAAAACTCTTTCAAGCATCAGCGTTGATACCTTACCTGCAAAGATTCAGTATACTGTCGGTGAAGAACTTGACACAACCGGCATGGTAGTAAGGGCTAAATATTCCGACGGTACATCTGCTGTTGTTACAAACTACGAAGTTTACGGCTTTGATTTATCAAAGGCAGGTACAAGCGTTGTCCGAGTCAGCTATTCAGAAGGCGGTGTTACAAAAACAGCAGCGTTCTCTGTTGTTATAAACGAATCAACCGACCAAACTCCGGATGATAACAGCAACAGCAGTTTTTCATTTGATTCAATCATAGAATTCTTTGACGGTATTCTTGCATTTTTCGCACAGATTTTAGAATGGATTATTGATTTACTTTCGTCTTTAGCTTAATTTAACTAGCTGAATATACCAAAAAGGAGAAGTTAATATGAAGATTATTTATATCTTTATAGTTCTACTCTCTGTTTTGTCCCTTTTCGGTTGTAGCAACAAAGAAAGCGACTCCTCATTAAAAGATGATAAAACTTTCAATACCGAAAATAGTATTTTTCAAAAGTATGACAAAGATAATTCAAAAATAATTGAAAATGGCAATTTTTCAGAAGGACTTTGCCTTGTTGCATATGAAGATGAACCTCAATATACATATTGCATAGATTTAAAAGGTAGAATTCAATTCCGCATAGATTATGATTTTATTGAAATGCATACAGAATTTCATAATGGTATACTTTTCCTTTATGATATCAATGCTTTTTGTGACACTAAAGGTAATCTGATTTATCCTGAAGATGTTGGAGCAAGTAATTTTTACAGATTTACTTATGAAAACGGATATATCATAGCAGACATTATCGACAACGGAATAATAAAAGTTGGTGTATTAAATACAGATTTCAAGTGGGTTGTAGAGCCAAGTGAAAATTTGTATTACAGTTTGTGTAACTATCGAGGAGAATATCAATTACCAATTGTATCTTCAGATAATTACTGTTTTGAACACTACTATTATATTCACTCAATAAAAACATTTGTAAATCTTAAAACTGGCGAAACTTCAAAATACCCGGATATTGATTTCCGATTGCCCACAAAAGGATACTTGATTGACGATGCAAAGTATAAAACTCCGAATCATGATACAATAATTGATTTATCTGATTTTGAAGATGATTATAATTTGTCAGCTGAACTCAACAGTTTTGTAGGTAATTATGCACCTGTAGTTTTTACAACGGTACGCTATAACGATGATCCTACACCACATGCCACTTATTTTACGCTGATAGATTCAAAGGGGAACTTTTCATTCGATATAGTTAAAGCATTTGACGGTTATTATAATGGACGCATACTTTTCGATGGTAAATATATTTTGATTAATAAAATAACCGATAATTCGGAACATGCTAAAATATACGATGTTAATGGTAATTTTATATCAGAAAAAATTGTTGAAATAAATCCGGAGCAAAGTCATGCATTCACACTGAATAATGGTGTTATAACTGAGATTATAAAATATGAAGCAAACGGTTACCTTTATCGCTCGTTTTACAATCCTGATTTTACATTGATGTTTTAATTAAACATAGCAATAAAAAGGCAGAGCGCTTTGTGCGTTCTGCCTTTGGTCATTTTTTGTTAAACTGTTCAATACTTCTTTCAAGTATACCGTTCATATGGGCAATTGCTATGCCGTAGTTTGTTATAGGTACGCCGCTGTCAAGGCTCGAACGGATGCGGTACTTCATTTCGCGGTTATTGAGCATACAGCCGCCGCAATGAATTACAAGGGCATATTTTGAAACATCTTCGGGGAACTGTGCGCCCGAGGTAAATTCAAACTTAATATCCTTTTTTGTGTGGTTCAGCACCCAGCCGGGCATTTTCACCGTACCGATATCGTTACACTGTCTGTGGTGAGTACAGCCCTCCGAAATCAGAACAATATCACCGTCTTTGAGCTCATCAAGCTTTTTTGCGCCCTTTACCGCCGCAGCAAGGTCACCCTTGTAGCGCAGGAAAAGTATTGAAAATGAGGTCAGCGGTATATCCTGCGGCACAATTTTTGAAACATAGCCGAAAACCTGCGAATCGGTTATAACCAGCTTAGGCTTACTTTTAAGCATTGAAAGTGTGTGTTCAAGCTCGGTATCTCTTGTTACAAAGGCTTGCGCGCCGCTGTCAAGTATGTCGCGTATTGTCTGCTGTTGCGGCAGAATAAGCCTGCCTTTAGGTGCAGCTTTATCAATCGGTACTACAAGCACAACCGTATCACCCGGCTCAATCAGGTCAGCTACGATACGCTTTGATTCGGCATCGGTTTTTACAAGTGCTGCTATTTTTTCTTTAAGTGCGTTAATGTTTGTGTTGTTTACCGCACTTACATATATTTCGTTTTCAGTTTCCTGCGGTAAGCTTTCAAGCAAATCCGCTTTGTTGTAAGCCACAATATACGGCATCGCCTTTGCTTTGAAAAGGCTGATTAATTCTTCATCAAGCGCTGTATTCCCTTTTTCAGCATCAACAACCAACACCGCTATATCGGCATAATTCAGAACCTGCTTTGCTTTTCTGACGCGCATTAAGCCAAGCTCACCCTCATCATCAATACCGGGTGTATCAATAATTACAACCGGACCGAGCGGCAGCAGCTCCATTGCCTTTTTTACAGGGTCTGTAGTTGTACCCTTAACATCGGAAACAAGCGCCAAATCCTGCCCTGTTACTGCGTTTACAACGCTTGATTTGCCCGCATTGCGCAAGCCGAAAAAGCCTATATGAAGTCTGTCAGCGCTGACGGTTTCGTTTAAGCTCATAAAATCACCTTTAAAATCTGAAATCTCTGCGGTTGGAATTTTTAATATCCTTAATATTGCTCATTGCAATGGTTCTTACCTTTTCCGTCGGAATTTTGCCGAGTTCCTTTTCGATAAGCGCAAAACCGGTTTTCTTCGTTTCTTCGCTTGCGTAGTCGATAAGGTATTCGGTAAGCGTCATAAGTGCGTTGGGGTGGCAGCAGTTGAGAATCTGACCGTTTTTGCAAAGGCTCATAAAGCGGTCGCCCGTTCTGCCTTCGCGGTAGCATGCGGTACAGAAGGACGGAATGTGTCCGTTATCCATGAGCCATTTTACAACCTCGTCAAGTGTACGCTGGTCGGAAACTTCAAACTGCTCCGAATCGTGCGGACGTTCTTCCTCAGTATAGCCGCCGACTGATGTGCGCGATGCACCGCTGATTTGCGAAATGCCAAGGCGCAGCACACGCTCACGCACAGCCTGCGATTCACGCGTAGAAATAATCATGCCCGTATACGGTACTGCCATGCGGATAATTGCAATTATTTTTTCAAACATTTCATCGGGAATAGAATTGTCAAAAACATTTGGGTCGATATCATCTGCACGCTTGATACGCGGCACGCTGATTGTATGCGGACCGACACCGTGAACAGCCTCAAGATGTTCTGCGTGCATGAGCAGACCTGCCAGTTCATACTTATAAAGCTCCAGACCGAAAAGTACACCTAAACCTACATCGTCAATGCCGCCCTCCATGGCTCTGTCCATAGCCTCTGTGTGGTAGGCATAATCGTGTTTAGGTCCTGTGGGGTGAAGCTTGAGGTAGCTTTCCTTATGGTAAGTTTCCTGGAAAAGAATGTATGTGCCTATGCCTGCCTCTTTAAGCTTGCGGTAATTTTCAACCGTTGTCGCGGCAATGTTTACATTAACTCTGCGGATTGCGCCGTTTTTGTGGTTGATTGAGTAAATTGTTTTAATAGATTCAAGGATATATTCAAGCGGATTGTTAACAGGGTCTTCGCCCGCTTCAATTGCAAGACGCTTGTGACCCATATCCTGCAATGCAATAACCTCTGCCTTGATTTCCTCCTGTGTCAGCTTTTTACGCGCAATATGCTTGTTTTTAAGGTGATACGGGCAGTAAACACAGCCGTTGACGCAGTAGTTGGAAAGGTAAAGCGGCGCAAACATAACAATGCGGTTGCCGTAAAAAGCAAGCTTGATTTCTTCTGCGATTTTATACATCTCTTCAATTTTTTCGGGAATTTCACAGGCAAGCAGCACAGAGGCTTCTCGGTGTGAAAGCCCGTGGCAGACACAGCCGTTGCCGTTTTTCTTCGGGCGTGCCTTTTCAAGGATTGAATCTATAAGCTCAATATTATTCTTATTCTGCTCTGCATATTCAATGGTTGCAAGAATCTCTTCGTGATTTATAAATTCTTCTGCTTTGAGTGATTTGGGATTGTAAACTGACATTTTATTCTTCCTTTCATCCGGCAGGGGCAAGCCCCTGCCCTACAAATAAACAATTTATTTTTTTACATCACCGCGGGCGGTGACAATTTTATAGCCTATTTTTTCCATGCGGCCTGCAAGCCCGTTCTTCTGCTGAGCCGATTCCGCACCGGTGGAAATTTTATTGTTGTAAAGCTCATATTTGCTTCTGAACTCCTCGGGCGAAAGATTCGGCATAACAACATTAGCACCGCTGAGTATGCCTTTTTCCCTACCGTTCGGGTCAATAGTTCCCAAAGCGGTAGTAGACGGCAAAAGAATATGCGGACAAATCAAGCGGATAATGCTAAGCAGATAACAGGTAAGCTCAACCGTACCCTGCTCATATTCCGAAAACGGTGTTGCCCTATGAGGTACAAACGGACCGATACCGCACATATCGGGCTTAAAGGTTTCGATAAATTTCAAATCCTTGGCTATATGGCGGTTTGTCTGATAGGGTGAACCTACCATGAAACCACAGCCGACCTGAAAGCCGATTTCTTTCAAATCATTAAGGCAGCGCATACGGTTTTCAAAGGACATTCCAATCGGGTGAAGCTTTTCGTAATGCTCCTTGTCTGCCGTTTCGTGGCGAAGCAGATACCTGTCCGCACCCGCATCAAAAAGCCGTTGGTAGCTTTCTCTGCTTTTTTCGCCAAGCGACAGCGTTACCGCACAATCAGGATAGCGATTTTTTATTTCGCTGATAATACGGCACATGCGCTCATCGCTGAAATAATCGTCCTCACCGCCCTGCATGACAAAGGTGCGAAAGCCGAGCTTATATCCTTGCTCACAGCATGAAAGAATCTCTTCTTCATTTAGCCTGTAACGTTCGCAGGTTCTGTTCCCTGCGCGTATACCGCAGTAAAGGCAGTTATTTTTGCAGTAGTTGCCTATTTCAATAAGCCCTCTGATATAAACATCGTTACCGTAATTTTCTTTGCGCACGCGCTGCGCCTTTTCGCGCAGAAGCAAAGCAGCTTCTTCATTTCTGTTTTCAATAAGATATTCATATTCTTCAAAAGATAATGAATGTTCTTTTTCAAGTTTTTCTATTAACGAAAATAATTTTTCATTCATGGCTGATTACATTTGAATAAGCGGTTTTGCAGCTTATTCCCTGCAGCTTTCCGATTTTACCGGAAAGAGCGGAAATAGTATCCTGCGGCGCATCCACCGCAATGCTGACTATGCTTATTCCCCTTTCTTTATAGGGTATGCCCATTCTGCCTATGATTACTTCACCGTATTCGTGAAGAATGGCATTGAGCTGTTCAACACTTTCTTTATTTTCAACTATAATGCCCATAACGGCAACTCTTGTATCCATTTTATTTACTCCTTAAAAGCTCAAAAAAGTCCGCACCCTGACAAGGTACGGACATAATACATCTGATGGCAGTATATATTTTTCGCGCACCTTTCACGCAGTAGCTACTTTGTGTCAGGAATCAATTATATTATATATGTATTTTTACTATAAGTCAACGGATTTGACGAAGGATTTTTTTAGAAAATAACGCTTGAAAAAACACTTATAAAGGCATATAATACAAAACCGTGCGATAATATTAATATGCACAAATTTTACGAAAGAAAAGAAGCGAAATTAAAATGAACGTTCTTTTATCCGTATCTGTCGCCCTGCTTGCAGGACTTATGATGACAAGACTTTTTAAACCGCTCAAATTGCCAAGCGTCACTGCCTACCTTATCGCAGGCGTGCTTATCGGTCCGTACTGCCTCGGCGCGTTAGGGCTCAACGGCCTCGGCTTTGCTTCACACGAAAATGTTGAATCCCTCGGTGTTATTTCCGATGTTGCCTTAGGCTTCATCGCCTTTTCAATCGGCAACGAATTCAGACTTGAAGAGCTGAAAAAAACGGGTAAACAGGCATTCGTTATCGGTGTACTTCAGGCACTTGCCGCAGCAGCACTTGTAGATATTGCACTTATTGCAATACACCTGATTATGCCCGACAAGCTTTCAGTTTCACAGGCTATTACCCTTGGCGCAATTGCAACAGCTACCGCACCCGCCGCAACACTTATGGTTGTACGCCAGTACAAGGCAAACGGTCCGCTAACCAAACTTCTGTTACCCATTGTTGCACTTGATGACGCAGTAGGTCTTATAGTTTTTGCTGTTTCCTTCGGCATTGCCAAGGCACTTATCGGCGGTTCGGCAGATATGGTATCCATTATTGTGAATCCGCTTATTGAAATAGTCGGTTCGCTCATTCTCGGCGCAATTATGGGTTGCCTGCTTACTCACCTCGAAAAGCTGTTCAACTCCAACACAAACCGCCTTAACCTTACCATAGCCTTTGTTTTCCTGACTGCCGCCCTTTCAAACCTTAAATTTGAAATTGGTCCCGTACATGTCGGTTTCTCATCGTTGCTTGTTTGTATGATGCTCGGCACAGTATTCTGCAACATCTGTCCCCTTTCACACGACCTTATGGAAAGCTCGGACAAATGGACCTCACCGTTGTTCGCTCTGTTCTTTGTAATCAGCGGTGCAGAGCTTGAACTCAATGTTTTTACGGACGGTGCAATTGTATTAATCGGCGCAATTTACATAATCACCCGTTCACTGGGCAAATACTTCGGCGCACTCGGCAGCGCAAAGCTTACAAAATGCGAACCGCAGATTTGCAAATACCTCGGCATCACACTTCTGCCGCAGGCAGGTGTAGCACTCGGTATGTGTACAACAGCTATGCAGCTTGGCGAAGAAGGCAACCTTATACGCAATATCGTGCTTTTCGCTGTACTTATTTACGAGCTTGTCGGCCCCCTGCTTACACGCTGGGCACTTCAATCAGCCGGCGAAATCAAGCCCATACCCGATCACGTCAAAAACCGCAGACAGCATAAACTCGAAGCAGCAAAGAACAGATAATAACGATAAAAGGATAGCAGCCGTGAAAAGCTGCTATCCTTTATTGTTTGGTATTATTTTCTTTCCAGCCTTATTACCGTTACGGAATATTTCGGGGCGGCAAAATTGAACTCATTTGGAAATCCGCTCAACTCAAACTCTTCCATTTTACAGTCTTCTTCTGCGCCTAAAATATTATCGTTCGCAAGGCTGTCACCCACTACCTGATAAACTGTTGCGCTCTCCGCAATATCCGCATTTTTTACATTGACGGCAAGAGTTTTGTTGCGGTCTGTAACATTGACAATTTTTACTATTATATCACCGCTTTCGTCCGTACTGACTACCGAATAGCACTCGGCTTCAGCGTCTGAACCAGCGGTATAATCAACATAAATTTCGCCGTCAATATAACATTTTACATTTCTGCCGTCAACGGCAATTTTGAGCTCGTATGCCTTGCCTGTTTCGACATTAAACGGTTTTACAGTACCGATTATTTTATTTGTTTTTATGCCGTTTTCAATCTGTTGCAGACAAGAAACGGTATTGCCCCAACCGCCGATATTCCAGAAAAAGCAGTTATCCTTATCCTGTACGGCAAAGGGAATTATAAAACCTTCTTCGCCTTCAAGCTTTGTGGCTTTTACTGTATATGTATAGTTTTCCCATTCATCATCGCCATAGTATACAACAGAGCCGTTATTGCCGTAGGCCATTTCGGTTGTACTCTGAACAAGTTTGCCGTTTTTTACCTTGAATTTGCCGTCAGTTACCTTTTCCCAATTCCACCAGAATGTATCTATGCTGAAATTATCTTCACCAAGTGTTTTACCGCTCATGTTATCGGTTATTTTCACATCATCAAATTCTGCTGCTGTATACCATGTGCCCACACCGACTCTGCCCTGTAAATTATTCTGTTCAACTGCCGCACCTGAAAGCGTATAATCAAGCACCTTTGAGCCCTGATTTATCGAAAAGATCTTCTGCACATAGTAGCTGATTGAGCCGGTGCAGAGATGATTGTTAAACCATATCAGGTCAGGTGACCAATGGGTTGCGGTAAGGTTGCCGAAAAGCGGTGCATAAGCCGCCATTTTAACTATGTCGCCGTTGCGTTCAAGACCAGTCATATATGCCGCTTCTGCAAGGGCAGCTTTGAGTGTATTTGACCGCGCCGCATATTCGCCGAGGAATACGTTGATTCCGCCGCCGTAAATGGTATCAGTCATATGTGCAGAATCTCTTTTGTAATTCTCTTCATTGTAATAATCGGTATTTTTGAGGAACCATTCGGGTTCATTGTAATAATGCTGGTCTGTTGCGCCTGCAAAATCCGAAAGCGTTTTATCGGGATTTGCTTCAAGCCAATCTGACGCAAACTCATAGCTCGGCAGGTAATTTTCGCCATGATGTGCGGCAAATGCACCCGCAGAATAAATAAGCTCCAGCCCGTCATACAGCGCAGGGTTTTCAGCCTTTGCTTCATTGAAAGCATTCAGGAACGCTTCATAGCGTTCAAAATAAACCTGACCCTCGTTTTCGTTGCCGATGCAAATATATTTAAGCTCAAACGGTTCGTGGTGACCGAGTGAAGCACGCACCTTACCCCATTTTGAATCTATATCTCCGCGGCAGAATTCGACAAGGTCGAGCATATCCTGAATATACTGCTGAAATTCGGGCGTGTACATTTCAACAGGGCCTCTGCCGCGCATCTGGCAGAAAAGTCCGCAGTTGAGTACAGGAACACCAATTGCACCTATATCCTCGGCAAGCTGAAAATATTCAAAGAAGCCGAGTCCGTAGGTCATAAAAGACGGATACGGGTCATCTGTAGCAGAAATGTTTGTCCACAGGTTCATACCCTGCTTTCTTGCAGCTACATCACCGTAGCCGCCGTTGAAATAAAGCGGTTCACCGTCACTACCGACACCTATGGAATCCTTCCAGTTGTATGCCGTATTTTCGTCATAGCCTTCAATAATACAGCCGCCGGGGAAACGCAGGAACTTAGGTTCAAGCTCTTCAAGCATGGTGGCCAGGTCTTTTCTCATTCCGTTTTCCCTGCCTTTATATGTATCAACAGGAAAAAGCGAAACCATATCGACTGCCAGCTTTCCGCTATCAATAAGCACCTGCAAGGAAACCGCAGAATTTGCAGACTGTGAAGAAGCTATTTCAAGCTCATATTTTTGCCATTCATCGGTAACATTTTCTATCAAAGCGTTGCCTGCAATATTATCACCTGCACAAAGCTTCACATTAATTGTACCGTTATAGCCGTCCATACCCTTTGCCCAGACGGAAAAGCGGTATTCTGCGCCGCTTTCAATGCTCATTCCGTCAAGGAAACCGACATTGGCAATACCTGCCTGAGAATCGGAATTATTTGTAATTACAGCATAGTTTGTATTGTTTTCATTAAGGCAGTTTTTAGTATCATCGGTTACAACCTCAACCTCTGCGCCGTTTACCGCTTTCCAGCCGTAAAGCTCATCACCTGCCGCAACCTGCGTAAACTCAAATGAACGGTTGACAACTTTTTCGGCATACAATCCACCGTCAGCAGCAAAATTTATATCTTCAAAAAATATACCGAAAAGCAACTCACTTATATCGTGTATTTCATTTGCCGCATCAATGTCAAGGCTGTAATCTGCCGCCGCACTGTCATAAATCGAAACTGCATTTGCTGCAGGTTCAGCAGGTGGCACTTCACCTGTACCGCTTAATGCAAGGAAAAATGATGTTATGGCGGCGAGTATTTTTTTAAATGTGGATAATATTTTGTATTTCATAAGCATTTTCCTTTCAAGCTACAGTTTATCAAACTGAATTGAAAATTGAAAATGGAAAGTGGAAAATCAAGGGTCGCTTCGCTCCGATTTCAAAATGCAACATTACAGAGTGTCATCCTGAACGAAGTGAAGGATCTTTTTTCACTTTAAGATTCTTCGGCTTTGCCTGAAGAATGACATTACTTTTTGTTTTGCATAATTACAATCGGGTGAGGGCGGAGCCCTCCCACAATTTTACATTTTCAATTTTCCATTTTACATTGTTTGTCCCCGACAAACTGTAATTTATTATATCGTTAATCTGTTTAGTAAGTCAATTAACCGTATTGACAAAATTTGCACAGCGTTTACAATCATAATAAACAAATGCATAAGGTGTGACAGCTATGTACAACAAAAATGAAATATTTATCAAGGACCGTGCCGACCCGTATATTACGAAAGGAAGCGACGGTTATTATTACTTCACCGCTTCCTACCCCATGTACGGTAAGGACGACCCCGAGGGATATGACAGAATTATTCTGCGCCGCAGTAAAACAATAGAAGGCCTTAAAACTGCCGAAGAAAAGACAATATGGGACGAAAAGAATTCCGATACCGCGCACAGATTTATATGGGCCCCCGAAATTCATGAAATAAACGGCAGATGGTATGTATATTTTGCTGCCAGCGGTGATAAAAACAATGTGTGGGATATCAATTGCCACGCAATTATGTGTAAAGGCGCAGACCCTTACAACGATTCATGGGAAGACAAAGGTAAATTCGGCTGTCCCGAAGATGACGATTTTTCGTTCACTCGTTTTTCGCTTGATATGACGCAGTTCAGCCATTTTGGGCGGCATTATGTGCTTTGGGCACAGCACGGCGGCAATTCAAATGTGTACATTGCCGAAATAAATCCTGATCAGCCTTACAAGACAATTTGTAAAGCTATCCTCTTTACAAAGCCCGAGTACGATTGGGAGCGTGTGAACATACCCGTAAACGAAGGTCCTGCCGTTATGAAGCATAACGGACGCATATTTGTTACATTTTCGGCAAGCGCAACGGGTCCGGAATATTGCGTAGGACTGATGTATGCAGACGAAAATGCTGACTTGCTGGATATAAACAGCTGGACAAAGCTGGATTATCCCTTGCTTTCTTCAATTCAGCTAAACGGCGAATACGGACCCGGACACAACTGCTTTGTAAAAGATGAAAACGGTGACTGGTTGATAGTTTACCATTCGCGTGATGAAAAATGCTTTCGCAAGGAATGTAAGCATGCAAACGGCGACCCACTGTATGATCCCTGCCGCAGTGCGCACATAAGAAAAGTTTACTGGGACGATGACGGATTACCGATATTTCACAGATAAGCTAAAAAATGAAGCGACAGCTTTTCACAAGTCTGTCGCTTTATAATTCTTATAATATTTCTTTCAGTTTATCAAGGAAGGCTTCTTCACCCATAGTGTTGAATTTAAACAGCATGCCCTGGCTGCCACCCGCAGTAATAGCCGAAAGTTGAACGGAATCGCCGCTTTGGAAAAGCGTAACCGTAAGGCTCACGCGGTTTTGCCCCGAATAGCTGTAGCGTTCAAAAACGCGTACACTGCAGCGGCTGTTTTCGCCGTAAAAATCGCTTGCATCTTCAAGCGAAGCAGTAAAGCTGCCGTTAATAATTCCGTTTTCAATACGCTTCAGAATACTGTCAAAATTATCGTTCAGTACCGTTTCAAACTTTGCCATAGCCTATTCCTCTTTTTCACTTGCACGCTTTGCAAGGTTAAGCAATTCCTTACTTGTAAAGCTGTATACCGCATCGCAGAAGTGGCAGGTAACCTCTGTTTTTTCGTCCTTTGCCATATCCACAAGCTCTTCAACACCCGTGCTGATAAGTGCCGCTTCAACGCGCTGCTTTGAGCAATAGCATTTATATGTCGGCTCGCTTTCATCAAGAATTTCTATTTCAAATTCCTGCAATGCGCGCTTGCATATTGCTTCAATCGTCATACCGGAAGACAGCATCTGTGTAAACGAAGGCAAGCCTTCAAGCCCTTTTTCAACCTTATCAATTGTTTCGTCGCTTGCAAAGGGCAAAAGCTGAATTATAAAACCGCCCGCTGCTTTTATGGAAAGGTCGGGGTTGACAAGCACACCGAGCGCACAAACGGTAGGCGTCTGCTCGCTTACTGCATAGTAGCTTGTGATATCCTCTGCTATTTCGCCGGAAACCAGCGGAATCTGTGCAACATAGGGTTCTTTCAGATTAAGGTCCTTCATAACAGTAAGCGTACCTGCACCGATAGCGCCCGAAACATCGAGCTTACCCTTGCTGTTAAGGTCAATTTCAACAACAGGATTTGCAACATAGCCGCGGCAGTTACCGCTGCTGTCTGCAACGGCTATAACCGAGCCTGCAGGTCCGTCGCCGCTGATACGCAGGGTAACGGAATCGTCCTTACCCTTGAGCATGTCGCCCATCATTGATGCTGCGGCAAGCAGTCTGCCCAGTGCCGCAGAGGTTACGGCAGAGGTACTGTGAATCTGCTGTGCGCGCTCAACTATATCGGTTGCATCAACGGCTATACACATGGCTTCGCCGTTAGTGGTAATTGTTCTGATTATTTTTCCCATGGTTTATTTTTTCCTCGCTAAAATAAAAACTCGCTGTGAATCAGCCTTTGGCGGCTGAACCGTCAGTTCATCATATACATTTATAACTTCAAAGCCGGCTTTTTGAAGCATAGCCTCAAGTTCATTTATTTCATACGCTCTTTCGCAAAAGCTTTCCTGCATACGCTCGTATATACCGTCTTCAACCTCTTCAAAAATATCAAGGTCAATCTGCACGGTATCTGTATCCTCATCCGGCGTATTCTGCCACACGCAATACACCCCGTCCATATCGTAAACAAAGGTGTTATCCGCCAGTATTTCCCTGTGTTTAAAAGGAGTATTTACATCAAACACAAAAACACCGCCGGGTTCGGTGAAAAGCGAAACCTTATCAAAAGCCGCCTGAACATCTTCTTTGTCGTTCAGGTGATTTATGCTGTCCAGCGTACATACACAGGCATTTATTGTGCCGTATAAATCAAGCTCCTGCATGGTCTGACATAAAAAAAGTATATTAACTCCGCTTTCATACGCGTTGTTCATTGCAATGCTTAACATATCGCCGCTTGCATCAACGCCTATTACCTCAAAGCCGCGCTTTGCCATTTCAATGCTGAGCTTACCCGTACCGCAGGCAAGGTCAAGCAAAATGCCGCCCTCTATACCGTTAGCGGTCAACAGGTCGGCAATGTACTGAGCCCTTTGCGGATAATTAACATTTTCTGTAAGGATATCATAAAAATCGGAAAAGCTGCCATATCCGCCCATTGCTTATTCCTCTGCCTGTCCGTCCTTGGCAAGGCGGTTGAAAATTTCATCGTAGCCGTTGCAGCCATAGATAAGCGAACGGTTAACGCGGCTGATTGTGGCGGTGCTTGCACCGGTTTCTTTAACAATTTCGCTGTAAACGCTTTTGTCGCGCAGCATTTTTGCAACAACAAGTCGCTGCGACATGGATTTAAGCTCGGTCATCGTGCATAAATCCTCAAAAAAATCATAACATTCATCAAGTGTTTCAAGCTTTAAAACGGCCTGGAGAAGGAACTTGATATTTTCATCATCTCTGATATTACGGGGCATTACAGTACCTCCCAGAATAATGGGGCACCCTTAACTTTTAGAGGTGCCTGATTAAATGTATTTTAGCACATTAAATTCTAAAAGTAAAGAGGGAATTACAGTTTATTTGCTCTTGAGTTTGTGTAAGATTTATAAAAATATTATTGAAATGTGAAAGAAAATGTGATAATATAATAAAAAATGCTACGAGGCTTTTTTACGCAGGCAAGGCGGATCTTTCCCATGGCCGCCATATTTACAGAAACGGAGGCAGAATGATGTCTGAAAGAAACAAAACAAGTACGGCAGCAGAACAGGAGCAGACGGGTATATATCTGGATTACGAGCAGGGTGTGAAAAATCCTCTTCTCGTCAACCGCAGGTTTGTCGGCACGCGTGAAAAGGTGGGCTACCTGCTCAATGATGCTTCGGCAAGCTTCAACATCAGCAAATACAACGACAGATTTATTTACGATATAGTCAATCTCGATTTCGATTTCCTTGCGGTTTTCGGCTTGTTTTCCGGCCTGTGGGATACGATAAACGATACCTTTATCGGCGTTATTGTTGACCGTACCCGCACCCGTTGGGGTAAGTTCAAGCCGTACATTCTTCTGGGTAAAATTCCGCTTGCAATTCTCGGCCTTTGGTATTGGTTTATGCCGATGCTCTTTGCGGGAACTGCAGGAACATATTTGCCAAAGCTCGTTTTTTACGCCGTTTTCAGCGTTATCTGTGAAACGGCAGGCACCTTTACAGCCGTTGCTAACACAGGCTTTATGGCAACCATAACGCCCAACCCTCTTGAAAGAACGGGGCTTATAACAATGGCAAATCTTCTTTCGGGCTTTGTTGGCGAAAAGCTGCCGGAGCTTACCTTCGGCGTTCTGCTTGACCTTGTAAACAACAACATTGTTTCGTGGGACAGAACCAAGCTCTTTATGACCTTCGGCATAGGTACGGCGATTATAAGCTGTATTATGTCGTTCTATTTCATCTGCGTTACCAAGGAGCGTGTGCTCCAGAGTATAGAAAAGCCGAGCATTATCCAAGGCCTTAAGGCGATTATCAATAACCGTCCGATTCTGCTTTATACTCTTTCCGAGTTCCTTGCGGGCTTTGCAGTCGGCAAGAGCAGAACAAACTACTATATCGACGTTCTCGGCTCTGCAACCTATCAGACTATTGTCGGTATTCCCGCTTCCCCGGTTTCTTCAATAAGCTATGCTTTTATAGCTCCGCTGCGCAAAAAGTTTGCCACAAAGACTATATGGATTCTTGAGGATCTCTGGACAGATACCTGCTGGCTTGCTGTTTTTGCAATCGGCTCAATTGGCGGTATGAAGAACGGCTTGTATAAAAACAAGTGGGTTATGCTTCCTGTTATGGCAGTTGAAGAGGTTTTTGAAATGTGCGTCTACGGCCTCAGACATGTTATTCCGCAGGAAATTCTCAACGAGGCGATGGATTACTGCGAATGGAAAAATGGCTACCGTGCCGAGGCTATGACAGGTGTTGCAAGAGGACTTGTCACAAAGCTCCAGGGCATAGTTATGGGCTCAATTCAGAACTTTATTATGAAGCGTATCGGTTATGTTCAGGGTCTTACGATAGGCACTCAGGCGGACTCCACAAAGTGGTGGATTTTCGCTATGGGTACGGGCATACCGGTTATCACAGGCGCATTGGGTGTTATCCCTAAATTCTTCCACGACCTCAACGGCGAAAAGCGCGACCGTATGTACCGTGAGCTGTTTGCAAGGCGTGAGGCTACGCAGAATGCCGTTACTAACGCCAAAACAAGCGAAGAGGTTCAGAATATAGCCCGTGCACAGATTAACGCTGACTATATTCAGGAGAAGAAAACAGATTAAGTCAATTAGATGACATTTTAAAGGATAAGCTATGAAAAAGTTGAATGTAAAAGCTTTATTTACTGTTATTGTAGTTCTTTTATCCGTCGGTCTGCTGTGTGCGTTCTTAAAAGGCGACTTTGAGAAAAATGACGCAGATCAATCTTTGACCATCGGCACTACATACAAAACAGAGATTGAAAAGAAAATCAACGAAGAAATTGAAAGGCTTGAAGCCGAAAACGCTGAAGGCTGGCGAGAGGCATACATAGATTTCTTGAGCGGATATAGCGGTGAATACAGCCAATTCAACGAAGAAAGAGTATTCCTCGGATACGTTGACGATAACGATGTGCCGGAGCTTTTTATTTCCGAAGGAAGCTCCCACGCTTGCTCTGTAGAAATATTTACTTTTGAAAACAATATAGTGACCCGGCTTTGTAAAACAGGTTCAACCGGTATGGCAAGGTACATTGAGCGGCAGGGAATTATCTGCGGCGGCTATATGGGGCAGGGTGTCGGTACCTATCGGGTATACCGTGTTGAAAATGGAAAAGTTCAACAGGTTTATATGGCTTATACAAACGAAGGTTGGGCAATGGATAAGGCTGACCTTGAAATTAATATAAACGGTATTGATGTTGCGAGCGAGGAGCTGGAAGCTTTTCTCGATTCGTATTTCGGAGAAGAAAGCATATTGGTGTTTGAGGATAAAGTAAACACCGGATGTGCGATGGAAAACGAAGCATATAAAGACTACATAAACAATTTCGGGAAATAAAAGGTCTGCGGAGTTGCCCCTAAAACGGGTAACTCCGTGATTGTTTATTGTATGTATTTTACCTTTGTTTTTCTTGACATTGGTAAGTATTTAGCATATAATATACTTTGATTGTGTAATAAAATAATAAAACAAGCGAAAGGATGAACAATAAATGGCACAGGAACTCACCAGAGAAGGCTATGACAAGCTCGCCCAGGAGCTTGAACACCTTAAAACCGTAGGCAGAAAGGAAGCTGCCGAAAATATTAAGGAGGCTCGCTCACACGGCGACCTTTCTGAAAACGCAGAATATGACGAGGCTATGAACGACCAGGGCCGTCTTGAGGCAAGAATCAGCGAGCTTGAGGGCATCCTCAAGGATGCTATCATCATCAGCGCAAGCCAGGCAGGTGTTGTACACGTCGGTTCTGTTATTACACTTGTTGACCTTGATGATGGCGAAGAAGACGATTACGTTATCCTTGGCGAAAACGAATCCAGCAGCGACGAAAACTACATCTCCGCTGAATCTCCCGCAGGCAAGGCTATCATGGGCAAAACCGCAGGCGAAACAGTTACTGTTGACGCACCGGGCGGTCAGATCAACTACAAAATTGCTAAAATCATTAAATAACCTTTACGGGAGGACCTAAAAAATGGCAGAAGGAAACATCAATGTAACTCCCGAACAGGAAGTTGAAGAAGTAATAAGCACCAACGAACAGCGTGCAATCCGCCTTGAAAAGCTCGAAGCACTTCAGGCAGCGGGCAACGACCCGTTTGAAATCACACTTGCCGAGCAGACAATAACCGCAGCAGAAATCAACGAAAGATTTGAAGAACTCGAAAATTCCGATGTTTCAATCTGCGGCCGTATCATGACATGGCGCGATATGGGCAAGGCAAACTTTATTGATATCCGCGACCGTTCCGGCAGAATGCAGGTTTATGTCCGCATAAACGATATCGGCGAAGAAACCTTTGCCGAATTCAAAAAATGGGATATCGGCGATATTGTCGAGGTTAAGGGCTTTGTTTTCCGCACACGCAGAGGTGAAATCTCTGTTCATGCAAAGGAAATCAGACTGCTTTCAAAGTCACTTCTTCCCCTTGCAGAAAAGTATCACGGCTTAACCGATACAGATACACGCTACCGTCAGCGCTACCTTGACCTTATCATGAACCCCGAGGTTAAGGACACATTCTTCAAGCGCTCCGCTATACTGCGCGCAATCCGCAAATACCTCGACGGTGAAAACTTCATTGAGGTTGAAACTCCGATTCTTGTAAGCAACGCAGGCGGCGCAGCAGCAAGACCGTTCATGACTCACCACAACGCACTTGATGAGGATTTCAAGCTGCGTATTTCACTTGAGCTTTATCTCAAGCGTCTTATTGTAGGCGGCATGGAAAGAGTTTACGAAATCGGCAGAGTTTTCCGTAACGAAGGCTGTGACACGCGTCACAACCCCGAATTCACCCTCATGGAGCTTTACCAGGCATACACCGACTACAACGGCATGATGGACCTTACCGAAAACCTCTACCGCTATGTTGCCAAGGAAGTTCTCGGCACAACCACAATCACCTACAACGGTGTTGAAATGGACCTCGGTAAGCCCTTTGAACGCATCAGCATGATTGACGCTGTCAAAAAGTATTCCGGTGTCGACTGGAACGAGGTCAATACCCTTGAGGAAGCTCGTGCACTTGCAGACAAGCACCATGTTGAATACGAAAAGCACCACAAGAAGGGCGATATCCTCGCACTCTTCTTTGAAGAATTTGCAGAACATCACCTTATTCAGCCCACATTCGTTATCGACCACCCGATTGAAATTTCTCCGCTTACAAAGAAAAAGCCCGGCAACCCGGACTATGTTGAGCGTTTTGAGTTTTTCATGAACGGTTGGGAAATGGCAAATGCTTACTCCGAGCTTAACGACCCCATTGACCAGCGCGAACGCTTCAAGGCTCAGGAAGCTCTCCTTGCACAGGGCGACGAAGAAGCCAACACAACCGATGAAGACTTCCTCACAGCCCTTGAATACGGTATGCCCCCCACAGGCGGTATCGGCTTCGGTATTGACAGAATGTGCATGCTCCTTACCGATTCTTCTGCAATCCGCGATGTATTGCTGTTCCCCACTATGAAGTCACTTGACAAATAAAACAATTAATAAAGATAAAATCCTGCTCATTTTTCGGGCAGGATTTTTTGATAATAAAAACTATTGATTGACGCAGAAAATTCCTATATAATTCAGATATACCAGTAAATCAAGGAGCGATAGTCTATGAAAACAGCAAACAAGGTTTTATGTTTAATGGTTGTGTTTTCGCTTGTTTTTTCATGTGCAGGCTTTTATAGTTTTGCGGCAGAAAGCGAAAAAAACTATTACTATCTCGATTCCGTCAACGGTGACGATTCAAACAGCGGCACCGATATAAACAGTCCGGTAAAATCTTTGTTGGGACTTAAAAACATTGATATTAAAGCCGGAACACATTTCCTTTTCAAAAACGGCGGTGAATATGAATGTGCCGTCACACTTACCTGCAACGGCACAAAGGATAACCCTATAGTTATTTCATCCTACGGTGAGGGCGAAAAGGCAATACTGTACACCAACGAAAAAACAGAAGTTTTCCGCCTTTTTGACTGTTCTTATATTACCGTGTCAAACCTGCACATCATAGCACCCAACGGCGGCGGAATATGGATTGATACATATAATCAGACGAGCGAAGGCATTGTAATTGACAATGTTTATTTTACCGATATGCAGAATTACAGAGTAACCAGCCGCGACGATTTTTCAAACGGTGCCGCAGGTGCACGGGCTGCTGTTATGGTTAAAGGTCTGCCTGCCAAATCAAGATACGCAGTCAATGACCTTACAATAAAAAATTGTGAGGTTTATAACTGCGGCAACGGTTTCATAATATGGGGCTCATGGAACGACAAGCAGGAGTGGTGGTGCGAAAACGAAGAAGATATTGACCCGGTTTTCAACAAAGGGCTGCTCATCGAGGATTGTTATTTACACGAAATGGATGCCGAAGCAGTACTTGTCGGTATGTGCGATGGTGCACTTGTTACAAATTGCCGTGCAATCAACTGCTGCCAGGGTCCGGGTACTGACGAAAACGGTGAAATTCTTTATTACACCGCCGCAATGTGGTTCTGGGGAAGTGTGAACAGCACCATTCAATACTGCGAAATTACGGGGCAGAAAAATGTCGGTGACGGCATGGCAGTTGATTTCGATTCCTATTCACACAACTGTACATATCAGTATATTTATTCCCATGACAATATGCGCTTTATCTGCAACTGTCCCTTCCACAGCGGACATAAAAACAATACAGTGCGTTACTGTCTTTCAGTCAACGATAACGGCGGAAGAAGCAGAATTTCCGCCAATCCCGGCGAACACGGGCTGAAATTCTACAACAATACAATAATCAACTGCGCCGATTTTTACATGATAGACATGTACGATTCGGTAATTGCAAATAACATAATTGTTCCCGCTGAAGGTCATGTGGTAGTTTGCGATGCGGCAGATTATTTCCGCGACGGCAATGTTTTTGCAGCCAACTGCTACTATAACACCGTAAACCCGTTTTGTGACCTGTTTTCAAAAAACACCGTCCCGGGCTTCGTCAGCGACGATTTATCATCCTTTGAAAGCTTTATGCTTTCGGCGGATTCGCCGCTTATCGGTGCAGGTGTTGAAGTTGAAGGCAATGACCTGACAACTGACATTTTCGGCAATGAGATAACGGGTAATAACATAGGCTGCTACGGTGCAGACGGCGAAGATACCGAATATGACGGTGAAAATTTTGTTGAAAAAATTATAAGACTTGTCAAAAACTTAATTACCAGACTTGTTCGCGAAAAAGACGGGCTGAAGGATTATTAAAAATCAATCTATGTACTCCCAGCAAAGTCTGATGCTAACTTATTTGATAAGCAAAAATATATTTTATCCGTATTTACATTTTTTTAAAATTATGCTATATTTTTATATATAGAGCAGTTTGTTTATTTGATACATATTTAACAATCTGCACAAAAATGACAGGAGGAAACAAAAATGGCAAACTTAAAAGGCACAAAAACCGAAAAGAATCTTATGGAAGCGTTTGCAGGCGAAAGCATGGCGCGCAACAAATACAGTTACTTTGCATCTAAAGCAAAAAAGGACGGCTATCAGCAGATAGCTGCATTCTTTGAAGAAACAGCTAACAACGAAAAGGAACACGCAAAAATCTGGTTCAAGCTTCTTGGCGGCATCAACTCAACAGAGGAAAACCTTAAAGCAGCTGCTGCAGGCGAAAATGAAGAATGGACAGAGATGTATGCCCGCATGGCAAAGGAAGCCGAAGAAGAAGGCTTTGACGATATCGCAAAGCTTTTCAAGGGAGTAGCCGCAATTGAAAAAGAGCATGAGGAAAGATACCTCAAGCTCCTTGCAAACATTGAAAATGATGAAGTTTTCAAGAAGAACACAAAGACAGTATGGGTCTGCCGCAACTGCGGTCATATTGTAGACAGCGAATCAGCCCCCGAAATGTGCCCCGTTTGCGCACACCCGCAGGCATATTTTGAGCTGAGAGTTATAAACTATTAATAAATATATAAAAGGAGAGTTTAATAATGAAACATGTATGTGACGTTTGCGGTTGGGAATACGATGAAGCAGTCGGCTACCCCGAAGGCGGTATTGCTCCCGGTACAAAGTTCGAAGACCTTCCGGAAGATTTTGTCTGCCCCCTCTGCGGCGTAGGCAAGGATATGTTCAGCGAGGCATAAGTTAAAACAAAAAGCAAAGGATAGCAGCTTTTCACAGTTGCTATCCTTTATTTTTATTCATTATTTCGCCTTGCGTTCTATAAGCATTGCAAGTTTCATTACAGCTGCCTGGGTTTTGCCGTCCTTTATTTCGTTATTGAGTACCATATCCACGGCCTTTGAAAGCGGAATACGCTCAACATTCAAAAACTCATCGTCATCCAGATCCTGTTCGGCTTCTACCAAATCCCTTGCACCGTAAAGGTAAATAATTTCGTTTGTGTAGCCTGGTGTGGGGTAAAATTCGCCGAGATTGATATACTGCCCTGCGATTACTCCGCCCTCTTCACGCAGCTCGCGTTTGCCGGCTTCAAGCGGATTTTCGCCTTTTTCAAGCTTGCCTGCGGGCAGCTCAAGCACTTCTTCCATATAGGGGTAGCGGAACTGCCTTACAAAAATCAGCTCCATATCGTCAGTAAGTGCCGCAACGGTAACACCGCCGCTGTGTTCAACAACCTCACGCACAGCCTCTTTACCGTTTGGCAGACCTGCTATATCAACACGCAGATTTATAATTTTTCCTCTGAATATTGTATTTTTAAATACGGTTACTTCGCGGGTATCCATTAATCATTCTCCTCACTTTCAAAATTCAGCCTTTCCTCTTCAACAACAAGCGGACGCTTCATAACGCGGTTATTTATATTCATAATATATTCACCGAGTAAGCCCGTAAAGAACAGCTGAATTGAACCCATAAGGAATACGCCGATAAGAATGGGCGCATTGCCTGCAGGGAAATTATCCCAATGAATAAGTTTAAGTATAAGATAAACCATAGCGATTACAAAACCGATTAACGAGAACACACCGCCTGCAAATACTGCAAGACGCAGACCGATTTTTGTATAGGATGTGAAGGAAAGCATAGCCGCATCGTAAAGGCTGTAGAAATTATTGTGGGTTTTGCCTGCACGGCGCTGCGGCTGAGTATATTCAATTTCCTTGCGCTCCGGACCAAGCTCGGCAACAATGCCGCGGATAAACGGCTGCGGATCATCAAGCTCGCTTAATACTTTAACAAAGCTTTTGTCATAAAGTCCGAAGCCTGTGAAATGCTCAATCTGCTCAACATTGCTCATTTTCTTTATTGCCTTATAGTATAGCGAACGCAGAGCGTACATTATTTTACTTTCTTTCGACTGCGTTTTAACGCCGATTACAACCTTGTAGCCCTTTTCCCATTCTGCAACAAATTTCGGGATAAGCTCAACTGGGTCCTGAAAATCAGCGCAGATTGTAACACAGCAATCACCGCTTGTGTTGATAATTCCGTAATAGGGGCTGTTGAACTGACCGAAATTACGGCAGTTGAAAATAGCCCTTACATTTTTATCCTCTTTACATATTTCACGGATAATCGAACGCGTATTATCGGTTGATTTATTGTCTATAAATAGTATTTCATAATCATATTGCGGTAAATTTGTAACAAGCTCGTTTTTAACTGCCTCATAAATCGGACGCGCATTTTCTTCCTCATTATAGCAGGGAATCATTACGGAAATTTTTTTCTTATCCATTATTCATTACTTCCTTTAGCCAGTTGATTGTTCGCTTTATTCCTTCCTCATAGCTGATTTGCGGCTTAAAGCCCGTATCAGCCGAAAGCTCTGAAATATCCGCACAAAGGTACATTACCTGGTTTTCATTATACGGCAAAGCACCTGTTTTTACTTCGCCGCCGCTTAATTCTTCCATTATTTTGATATACTCCTTCAGCGGTTTTGCTTCACCGCTGCCAAGGGTATATACAGCACCGTTTTTACCGTATTGCGCTGCAAGGTAAAATGCATTTGCCGCATCATCGCAGTAAATAAAATCCCACAGCTGTCCGGCAGGTGTAAATTCAGCAATTTTGCCGCTCAACAGCTTTTTGAGTGATGAAACGGTAATTGTAAAATCGTTATCCCCTATACCGTAAGCGCTTAATATACGCATCCATATATGCTTTATATCATAATTCAAAGCCAATTTGCGGGATTCATTGCCCGCTTTAAGCTTTGCTTTGCCGTACTCGTTTTCGGGGGTACAGGGTGTATCGGGTGACAATTTACCCTCTACTCTGCCATATTCGGCCTGCGAGCCTGCACCGACAAAGGTTTTGCAGCCGAGCCTTTTTGCAAGCTCTACCGCATCAAGCGTATATTCAACATTTTTCTGCTGAATTTCAAAGTTGTTACGCATTGCACCGCTTGTGCCGCCCCATGCAAAATGAAACATCACATCACAACCACAGCCGATTTTTTCCGCCGCCGACAGCATATCGGAAATATCAGCTTCAACAATGTGAACGCTGTTGCTTTTTATTATATTGTCAAGTTTTTTTGATCCGGGTCTGACAAGGGCATAAACCTCATGCTTTTCAGCTACAAGCTTACGAATCAAAGCAGATGCTATCATGCTGCTTGCACCCGTTACAACTGCTTTCATGAATTAACAGCCTCAATTATTGTTTTAGCCATGTAGTCAATCATTTCATCGGTCATACCGGGGTAAACGCCTACCCAGAAGGTATCTGCCATAATTCTGTCAGTATTTTCAAGTGTACCTACTACCCTGTAGCCTTCACCGCTTTTTCTCATTTCGTCAAAGCAGGGGTGCTTTGTAAGGTTGCCGGCAAACAGCATACGGGTCTGCACACCCTTGCTTTCAATAAAGGGTACAACCTTTTTACGGTCAACACCATCTTTACAGGTAAGCAGGAAGCCAAACCAACTTGGGCTTGAATTCTCACAGGCTTCAGGCAGAATCAGCTTATCCCCAACGCATTCAAGTGCCTTGCGCAGGCGGTTGAAATTGTGTATTCTGCGTTCAACAAAGCCTGGAAATTTTTCAAGCTGTGCGCAGCCGACTGCTGCCTGCAAATCGGTAGCTTTCAGGTTATAACCGAAGTGCGAATAAACATATTTATGGTCGTAACCGTAGGGCAGTTCGCCATACTGACCGTCAAAGCGGTGACCGCAGAGATTATCCTGACCCGATGCGCATGAGCAATCTCTGCCCCAATCACGCATTGAATGCATAATTTTTGAAAGAAGGGGATTGTTTGTATATACAGCGCCGCCTTCACCCATGGTCATATGGTGCGGTGGATAAAAGCTCGATGTGCCAAGGTCGCCGAATGTACCGGTAAAGCCCTCTTTACCGTCGAGAGTATAGCGTGAACCGAGTGCATCACAGTTATCCTCAATCAGCCAAAGGTTATGCTTATCGCAGAACTCTTTAACTGCTTTTATATCAAAGGGATTACCGAGTGTATGCGCTATCATGACAGCCTTTGTTTTTTCACTCAAAGCGGCTTCAAGCTGAGCAACATCAATATTATACTGAGGAATGGTTACATCAACAAAAACAGGCACGGCACCGTACTGAATCACAGGGGTGACAGTTGTGGGAAAGCCTGCTGCAACAGTAATAACCTCATCCCCTCTTTTAACCGCTCTGTCACCGAGCAGAGGTGAAGTCAGCGTCATAAACGCAAGCAAATTTGCACTTGAACCTGAATTTACAAGCGCACAAAAACGCACACCCAGATACTTTGCAAGCCCCTTTTCAAACTGTGCGGTATATCTGCCCGCGGTAAGCCAGAATTCAAGCGCGGAATCAACAAGATTCACCATTTCGCTGCTGTCGTATACTCGCGAAGCATACGGAATACGCTGCCCCTCTTCAAAAGGCTTTTTGTTGTTATGGTAGGTTTCGCAGTACTCTGCTACCGCCTTTAATATTTCTTCTCTTGCCTGATTTTCCGTTTTCATAAAATCTTAACCTCTTATTTCTTTGTTTTACCTGCTATTGTAAAGCGAACAAGCACTTTGGTCCTTATAAAGCTTGCAAGCCCGGGACAGTACTGCGAAAGCCACAGATAGCCCCTAACCATAAGCGATGCGGACAAATCCTTTTTGTCACGCGCCATATAAAACTCGTGTATATTTTCAAGCAACTCTCTGTCCGCCTCACGCTTAATAAGCGACATAGCCATTGCCTTAATTTCTTTTTTCTTATCTTCAATGTCAACCGGTTTTGGGTTCCAATTAATTTTACCAAATTCTTCGGGGGTATACAAATGCAGATACCTGTCAATCCAGCCGTAGCGCTCATCAAAAGAATCCCTGACCAGTATAACAGGTATACCCATAGCCATACACGGTCCTGCGCAATGAAGCCTTGAAGTTATTACAAGTGCCGCTTCATCACGGTAACGCTCGTACACACGGCGGGTTGCCGCTTCGCACTGTTTTGAAAGCTCGGCAACACTTTGGGCATCGTTAACCGTTATTTCGTGCGAGATATACTCGGCATTCTTCTTTATTTCTTCGGGTATATATTCATCAATTGACGGATGTGCATCAACTATAAACACCTTTGCGTTTTCGGGTTCTTTTTCGCGCTTTGGGAAAAGCACAGTCATACACCCTGTTAAATACGCATCATATCCGTGCTTTTTTACAGCATTATAAGTTGCTTCGTCCCTGCACCCTATAACCCCTGCTTTTTTCCAAAAAGAAGTATTTTGCAAATATTTGGAAGAAGTTGTATATAAACCAAGAAAAACAGGAATTATATCTGCCGAAGTCGGAAAAGACGGATATTCGCGGTTATAGTAAAAATAGCCGTTGAGCGGCAAAATAACCTTTTCTCCCTTATAGCTTGACAAATCCTGAAACGGAATATCAACAGTATCTTCTTTTTTTATTCCCATTTCTTCATAAATCAAATCAATGGCAAGTGTCTGCACAAAATCGCCCACGTTGCACACGGTTGAAGAGGATACAAACTCTCTCGAAAAAACAAGTCTGCCGTATTTCATGCCACACTCCCCTTTTTGGTTTTTTTAATCAGAACAGTTATACCCGTGACTGCCGTAAATACAAAACGCAAGGTATTTGCAGCAAGGCTTGCAAGAACAAATCCCTGTACGCCGTTTTGTTTTGTCATAAATAAGGCTAATCCAAGAAAAGATACGGCATACAGCACCTGAATTGCAAGCTGCCATTTTTCGCTGCAGAAGGTCAGCATAATAGTCAGCAGCAGACTCGAAGCAAAACAGATAATCTGCGACAGATTGGCAAGAGCCGAAACAGCCATGACTTCAGTATAAATTTCGGGATAAAGCAGCTTAACAAAAATCGGCATAACAACAGTAATTCCGAGATACAGCACTGCACCCGCAGCAAATATACCGCCCGAAACCAGCAAAAAGCTTTTTTGAGTTATAGGCTTTGTTTTGCCCTTAGTAAGGTAGCCTATTACCACGCCGTTTAGCGGACCGACGAGCAAAGCCGCCGTTTTGCCAAGCAACGATGCAACATAATAAACCGTAACGGTTGAAGAATCTATGAGGTGCTGCAAAAGCACTCTGTCCAGATTGAGTACTGCATTCAAAAGCAGATATGAAACAGCAAGTGTCAGCACCTTTTTGCTGATATGCACTGTGTTTTCAGATTTAAGCAAAGGCTTATAAACATGCCCTTTTAACACAAGAAGCAGCCACACTGCCGCTTCTCCAAGCAGGAAACACAAAATCCAGCTTTTAGTCAGCGGATAAAGCAAAGCACCTGAAGTATATCCGATTGACAGAACAAGATAGTATATAAAATAGCCTTTGTAATTCAGCGTCATACGGTATTCAACATCACCGTAATAGCGAAGTGTTGTCAGCACAACAAGTAATGCCGCCATAATGAAATCGACAGCACCGACCAGATAACCTTTACAAACAGCAAAAAAAGCAATACCCAGCACGACCAGCTGCGGCAGCATAGCCAAAAGCAAATCTGCATTTAAAACCGTTTTGTCCCTGCCTTCAACAAGCCGTATGTTATTCGCCGCCAGTCCTACAGAAGGCGCAATAACTGCCAGTATTCCAAGTACATAAAGCACATTGCCGAAGGCAGCCTCGCCCATATGGCGGTTAAGCAGCGGATAAACCAGAACCTGAAGTACACCGTTCATTGTAACCAATGCGGCGATACTCCATATAAAATCCGTTGCAAACTTCTTCTGCACCTGCATTAAAACTTTACCTTTCCTAAATATAAGCTGTATTATTCTGCCTTTGCCGGTTCAATACCGAAATTGACTAAAATGTATTCGTCCTCATCCGATATACTGCCATTTTTTGGCCATGCCGGTTTATTCTCTGCCTTTATTAAGGCATCTTCATACATTTCTTTTGTTCCCTGAATATAATCATATCCAAGGTATGAAAATAACTTTAGCAGTTCTGTGTTAACTTCGCCAAAAGCGTCAACCGCCCATGTTATATAGGGCAAGCATATAGTCTGTGGTATTCTCCTGTACATTTTCTCGCCATTTCCATCAAAAAAAAGCTTCCAAAGTTTATATGCAAAGGTACCTTCCTGAATTACCACTTTTTCTTCTACATAGTCCCCCACATAATACTTACCAACAAAAACAACCGGTTTTTCGGTATCATATTCTGTGTCTAATTTATTAGCAATTTGTTGCACTGTTGCTTTTTCGTTCTGGTACTTAATATCTTCCAAATTAAACCAATAATTCAATTCCGTTATCTGATTAATACAAACAATTATTAAAACAGCAACAACTATTTTTCTCAAAACAATGAACAATCTTTTTTTATTTTCATATAACAAGATCAGCACCATAAACACCATAAAAGCTACAAAAAAAGCTACAGGCTGACTGATTCTGTAATCAGCTGCACCTAACCTTAATACTGTAAGTATTGCTGTGCTTAAAATCAGACCTGCAAAAACAAGTATATATTTAAAGTCTTTATTCCATACACTTATAGCTAAAAAACATATTACACCAACAATTACACTGATTGCAAATACAGTAATTGGCAAATAATAAAATACAGGCAATACCCAATACGATGCAATGCTACGAATCATCAAAACAATATTCGACCAAGAAAAATCAACCAATAAAGTTGCTTTATTTGCTGCAAAATTATAGATATCCAAATCTATAATTCCAATAATTACTTTTTGAATAATAAATTCCAATATGACTGCCACACATAAAGGTTTTGCAAAATGAATTCCATACAATACAAATCTACGAAAAGTAAATTTTTCTTTATCATTATAAGAAAACATTTTCAACCCGATCAAAGCAAAAACTGCGCCAAAATAAACGCATAGAACTGATTCATACCAAGATGTAACAAACATCAAAAATAATGTCGGCAAAACAAATTTTTTTATTGACTTGAAGCCAAACTTCTCATCTCCAGCCGTCTCTAAACTATTTTCAATAATCCATAATGAAACAGAAACCAAAAAGAAACCAAATCCTACAGAAAGCGTACATCCGGTATAAACAAAAATCTCTGCATGTAAGGGATATGTAATTAAAAAACATGAAAACAAAATCTGCGGTATTTTGTTTTCAGTTTTATAGAGCTTATCAAAACACACACAAAAAACCATCGCTGAAAGCAACAGAAAAAAAATACCTAACATTTCCATAAGCCCTGTATCTACATCAAACAAATCAAAAACGCAAGCAATAATACTACCACTAAACCTTCCCTGAGCAGCAATATAACCATCAAGAATATATCTTTCACGTGATAAATCATCGATACTGACTGAATAGTGAGTAACAAAAAATAGATATGAGCTTATTGTTGCAACCAAAACTGCAACAATATAAGGGATATTTTTAAAATATTCTATAATATCATTAAATAAACTACTACCGCCACTTCTTTTAACCAACATTATTCTATCCTCATTATTAAATCCTTTAAGAAATAAAAAATTCATTTATCTGCTCATCAAGCTTTACTTTGCAGTTTCCGCCCGCTGCCCAGACTTTAGTCCACTCAACCGTTTTTTCAACAGCTGTTTTTGCATTCCATTTAGGCTGCCAATCAAAAACCGTTTTCAGCTTTGTACAATCAAGTCGAAGGAAATTCGCTTCATGCGGACCTTCTTTATTGAGTACTTCATAGCCCTGACCGTTGCCCCAGCTGTTGCAGAAATAAGTTGCAAGCTCTCCAGTTGTCAGGCAGTCGCTTTCATTCGGACCAACATTGTAGTAGCCTGCATATGAAAAATCGTTATACTGTGCCGCCGCTATCATGAGATAAACATAGAGCGGTTCGAGTACATGCTGATACGGTCTGACGGAATTGGGGTTGCGTATAATTACATTTTTCCCCGCTGTTGCGGCACGAACGCAATCGGGAATAATGCGGTTGTCCGCAAAATCCCCGCCTCCAATTACATTGCCCGCTCTTGCGGTAGATACAGCTATACCTGCCTTATCAAAAAACGAACGCTTGTAGCTGTGAGTAACAAGCTCAGAGCAGGATTTTGAATTGGAATACGGGTCAAAGCCGTCAAGCGGTTCACCCTCTTTCATGGGTGTGCCACTTTCGTTATTTTCATAAACCTTATCGGTTGTAACATTGAGTACGGACTTAACGCTCGGACAAAGGCGAACACATTCAAGAAGATTTACAGTCCCCATAACATTTGTTTCATAGGTGTATTTTGGCTGTTCATACGAAGTCAGAACAATGGGCTGTGCAGCAAGGTGAAAAACAATTTCAGGCTGTGCTTCATCAAACACAGCCTTCATTTTATCAAAATCACGCACATCGGCTATAACCGAATTCATACCCTCGGCAATATCCGCCGCTTCAAAAAGGCTCGGCGAAGTCGGCGGCTGCAGGGAATAGCCCGTAACACGCGCACCTGCATTTATTAATATTCTGCTCAGCCACGCACCTTTAAAACCGGTATGACCGGTTATAAGCACACGCTTGTCCTTATAAAAATTCAAATCCAACATAATTCTCACCACAGTTTCCAAGGAGCTGTATTTTCTGCCCAGAGCTTTTCGAGCAGCTGTTTATCGCGCAAGGTATCCATGCACTGCCAGAAGCCTTCGTGCTTGTATGCACCGAGCTGACCCGATTTTGCTGCCTGTTCAAGCGGATATTTTTCAAATACCGTTGCATCGCCTTCAATAAGGTTGAAAATTTCAGGTTCAAGCACCATAAAGCCGCCGTTGATAAAGCCGCCGTCCTGTGCTGTCTTCTCGCGGAATTCGCGCACGGCATCGGTATCATCAATATCAATTACGCCAAAGCGCTGACTTAAACGTATTGCAGTAAGTGTAGCCATTCTTCCCTGTGATTTATGGTATTCCACCAACTTGTTGATATCAACATCGGCCACACCGTCACCGTAGGTCAGCATAAATGTTTCGTCACCTATATACTTCTGGACGCGCTTTACTCTGCCGCCCGTCATGGTGTTAAGCCCCGTATCAACAAGCGTAACCTTCCACGGCTCAGAGAAATTGTTGTGTACGGTCATTTCGCCACCGTTTGAAAAATCAAAGGTGACATCACTTCTGTGCAGGAAATAATCTGCAAAAAATTCCTTTATCGAATGCTGCATATATCCGCAGCAGATTATAAACTCGTTATATCCGAAATGAGAATAGGTTTTCATTATGTGCCAGAGTATAGGCATACCGCCGATTTCAATCATGGGCTTGGGTTTGAGATGGCTTTCCTCGCTGATTCGTGTGCCGAAACCGCCTGCAAGAATTACAACCTTCATATAAAAACCTCCGTAAAAATATATACAGTTAAATTATAACACCTATAACAATATATTTCAACAAAATTATATATTTTATTATAACAAAACCGAAACATAACAGTAAACAAAAAAATTGCGGCTGTAAAAGCCGCAATGTAATACATAATTAATTCTGTTTCCTGACTATTGCATACTCATCATTAATCATAAAATACGGGCAGTTTTTCATACCGCCGCCGATATATCTTTCCGTATCGTCCATATCCATATCAACTATACATTCGTTCTCGCCTGTTTCTTCATTGCACTCAAAATTCAGGCAGTCTTCGCACATTTTCATTTGCCCGTATCCCCTTTTCAATGTGTTATGAAAGTATTATATCACATACTTTTCAAGCGGTCAAATGCGTTAAAAAATCAAATCAAATAATGAACAATGTTTTAACTAATCCGCTCAAGTGTTGACGAAATGCAAGAAAAGTAGTATATTATGATTAGTTTGCTATGCTAAACACTACCTGAATTACATATTTTTACTACCGAAAGGAAAGTGAACGATTTGAAAGGCATAGTCCTTGCAGGCGGTTCAGGCACAAGGCTTTACCCGCTGACTATGGTAACAAGTAAACAGCTTCTTCCGGTTTATGACAAACCGATGATATATTATCCGCTTTCAACCCTTATGCTTGCAGGCATACGCGAAATACTTATTATTTCCACCCCGCAGGATACTCCGAAATTTGAAGCACTCATGGGTGACGGTTCAATGTTCGGACTCAAGCTTTCCTACGCAGTTCAGGAAAAGCCTGAAGGGCTTGCGCAGGCATTCATTATAGGCGAAGATTTTATCGGTGACGATGATGTAGCCATGGTTCTGGGCGATAATATTTTTTACGGCAACGGTCTTGGAACAATGCTGCGCAATGCCGCGGCAAACAACAAACGCGCCACCATTTTCGGCTACTATGTTGAAAATCCCAATGCGTTCGGTGTAGTTGAGTTTGATGAACAAGGCAAGCCCGTTTCTATTGAAGAAAAGCCCGAAGTTCCCAAATCCAACTATGCGGTAACAGGTCTTTATTTCTACGATAACCGTGTTGTTGAATACGCAAAATCGCTCAAGCCCAGCAAACGCGGCGAGCTTGAAATCACAGATATAAACAGAATATATCTTGAAAACGGCGAGCTTGATGTAAAGCTTATGGGCCGCGGCTTTGCATGGCTTGATACCGGCACGGTTGATTCACTCATGGAAGCGGCTAACTTTATCCGCACTATTGAACAGCTTCAGGGCATACAGATTTCTGCCCTTGAAGAAATTGCATATAACATGCGCTGGATTTCCAAAAAGCAGCTGCTTGATTCCGCCGCAAAATACGGCAAATCCCCCTACGGTCAGCACTTGCAGCGCGTAGCCGAGGGCAGAATACTTTATTCAAAATCAAACCGCACCAATGAAAGACCCATCTGGGGCAGAGGAGAGAATATATATGACCCCGAATAACACGCTGACGGCGGTTAAAACCGAGCTTGACGGCGCAATAATCGTTGAGCCCGCTGTATTCGGCGATGCAAGAGGTTGGTTTTACGAAAGCTACTCAAAGCGCAAATACGAGGCTTTAGGTATCACAGCCGACTTTGTTCAGGATAACCGTTCCTACTCTGCACAAAAAGGTACAGTCCGCGGTTTACACTGTCAGCTTGACCCTCATGCACAGGCAAAGCTGATTACCTGCACAAAAGGCGTAATAGCTGATGTAATTGTTGATATAAGAGAGAATTCACCCACATACATGAAGTGGATAAAGGTTGAGCTTTCTGCTGAAAATATGCGCCAGCTTTTTATTCCAAAGGGCTTTCTTCACGGCTTTGTAACACTTACCGACGAAGTAGAGGTAATGTACAAAACCGATAATTTCTACGAACCCTCGGCAGACCGCAGCATTGCATACAACGACCCCGCTTTTTCAATTGACTGGGGTGTTGAAAATCCGCAGCTTTCCGCAAAGGACGCTGCAGCACCAAAACTTTGCGACAGCGACGTGCATTTTAAATATTAACATTCTGGCGGGCTTGTTCCCGCCGTTTTTTAACGGAAAGGAAAGAAACAAATGAAGGTTTTAGTTACAGGCTGTGCAGGTCAGCTCGGTTACGATGTTACCGAAGAGCTTGCCGCAAGAAGCATAGGCTTTATTGCAACGGACAAAGCAGATTTTGACCTCACCAATGCCGAGGCTGTCAATGGCTTTATTGAAGCGAGCAAGCCTGATGCCGTTATTCACTGTGCCGCATACACAGCCGTTGACAAAGCGGAAGATGATGCCGCCAGCTGCTACAAAGTCAACATTGAAGGTACACAGAACCTTGTCAATGCCTGCAAAAACCTTGATGTGAAATTCATATACATCAGTACGGATTATGTTTTCAACGGTGAAAAGGATGAGCCATATGAAGTTGAAGACAGACCCGACCCGCTGACCGTATACGGTATGACAAAGCTGGAAGGTGAAAACAGAGTGCGACGCAGTATAGCCAATCATTTTATAGTGCGCACAGCATGGGTATTCGGCAAAAACGGTAACAACTTTGTTAAAACCATGCTTCGCCTGGGTCACGAGCGTGATACAATAAACGTAGTTTGCGACCAGTTCGGCTCACCCACATATACAAAAGACCTTGCAAAACTCGTCTGCGATATGCTCTACTCCGACAAATACGGAACTTACCACGCAACAAACGAAGGCTACTGCTCCTGGGCAGAATTTGCCTACGAAATAATGCAGCTTTCGGGATTAAATTCAAGAATATCACCCATAGCATCATCCGAATACCCCACCAAGGCACACCGACCGAAAAACAGCAGGCTTTCAAAGCAGAAATTAATTGACAACGGCTTCGAGCCCCTGCCCGATTGGAAAAATGCCCTCGCAAGATTCTTGAATGATATTGAAGAAGAATAACCCAATAAAAAGCACCCTACATATGGTCAAATACCATATGTAGAGTGCTTTTTGTAAATCACCATTTATTTTCCACATACTCGCAGAACGCGTACATATCCTTAATTTCGAGCTTTGTGCCGTCGTCAAGGGTTACATCGCCGCTCCACAGTCCGTGGACCTGGTGGGTATGCATTCTTGCAACGCCGAGGTTCATATCGGTATGGTAGTCAAATGTGGGGGTCATGGTCATATTAAATCTGCCGTCTTCCGAAACAAACTTCCACGGCTGCATGAATTTATCGGACTTCGGGAAGGTTTCAACATCAACTGCGCCGAATTTATGTGCCTTGCCGTCGAAGAAAAGGCAGGTTTCGGTTGCGTTGCTTTCATCGCCTATAGCCCATGTAATTTCAAAACCGAAAAGGTGCTTTTCGCCGGCAGCATCGGTTATGTAGCTTGAGCCGTTGCCCCAATACCATACCATTTCGTGCGGAGTGTTAACTCTGCCCCAGTCAAGCGCACAGAACGAATCCGCCTTGGAAAAGCTCCAGGTTTCACCGTCAATTTTAAATATACCTTCGCAGGGCATACAGTTCTGCTTCGTAGTCATGAAATACTTTGTGTCATCGCCTGCAAAGGGAAGAACGGTAGTAATATTTTCAAGGTTTGGCATAATATCCATATCGAACTTACACTCAACCATTTTGCCCTTCAGCGGCATTTTGAACCACAGGGTTCTTGTAGTTTCCTTTGTATCAAAATCGAACTCTGCCTTGCCGATTTTGTATGTCATGCGGTTGGGCACATCACCCTTTGCGGGCGGAACATACTTATCCTTACCGCCAAGGAAAAGCTGGGTAGCGTCAATAATAAGCCTGCCGTTTTCAAGGTCAATCAGCTTTGCAGAAACAAAACCGCCTATATTGATATTGGCAAAGTTGAGCTGAACCATATATTTGCCGTCAGACACCTGGTAGAAATCCCATTCCTTGCGGCTCATAAGCTTGGCTTTTACCTTTGTTCTGTCGTAATCAAAAACATTCTTTCTTGCCCAGCCCTTTGCCTGCAGCTTACCGTCAGCTGAAAGCAAGGTTGTTTTTTCAGTGTATTCAGTCTGCTTGGATTTTTCTTTCCAATTCTGAAAAGGAACATAGGTTCTTTGCATTGTAAAATCCTCCTGAAATTTTCTTATGTTTATTGTAATATCATATTGAATTTTTTTCAACAGCTTTTAATTAAAAAATTACTTTCCGCCAAAAAAGCGATAAACTTCACCAAGGAAATTATAAAGCTTTACGGCATAGGGGTTAAGCGCATCCCAATATGTTTCGTTATAAAGCGTGGTCCATTTTGTGGGAATTCTGTAAAGATAAAGCAGATTACATTCTGACAAATTGCTGTTGCCGCCTTCGTTCATTCTGATTATTCCCATACTCCTGAAATCGTTATACAGCTTTTCGTTTTCGCGCATCCAAAGATACGGGAACTGCCACAGCGAAAATTCGCTTTTTCTGTTTACAGCCTTCCAGTAGCGCCATGAAAGCTCCGAGCGCTCGATTTGGCTTAACTGTTCAGCATTTTCTGCGGCAGCCTTTGCCTTTTCCCAAAGCTCATTGCAGTACTCAATATCTGCATTACTCATATTGTAAAGCGTATTCTGCGATTTCTGGTAGATTTTAAGGTGCTGCAAATTGGTCACCGCATGTGCTGTTGCAATATCAATAAATTCGCGGATAAATTTGCCGCCCGGTCCGTAAACTGCATTCAGATATCCGTCCATTTCGGCATAGTAATCGCAATAGGGATTCTGCAGAAGCTTTGCAAGCAGGTATGTACGCATTTCGCCGAATTCGCCGTCACACTCATTGATATAATAGTTGCCTTCTTCATAAACGCCCTTGACGTTGTTCTCATAAAAAATCTGAACATTGCGCTGCATTACGCCAAAATTCGGGAACAGGCAAACAGATTCGGCATAGTTATGAACATAATCCCAGATATAAATTCTGTTACAGATTTTGCCCCACTGTTCAAGGTCATGCATAAATGCCGCATTCTCCTTGCAATCAGGATTATCAAGTGTATGACCAAAGCAACATTCAATAGAGCAAAGGCGGACTATAACATCCTCACGCGGTTTAACCTTGGAGGGTGCCTGACGCGTATACTGGTAAGCAAAGGTATCAAAGGCTATGTTATCGTAATTACCTGCGGCTTTTACGCGCTTTGCAATATCATTTACAAAGGTAATCATTGTACCGGAATGTGCGCCGTTTTCCTTGTCAATTGCAGCACAGTTTTCACACTCACAGTAAAGCTGATTATCGTGCTGGGTCAACGAAACTATCTGAATGCTTGCATCGGGATTATGCTGTGCAGCAAGAAGGTCAAGCACCTCCTGCGTTACAGCAGCCTTTACATCTTCATTGGTTAAGCAAAGCTGTTCCGGCACTCTTTTGCCGCCGTGCAAAGCAAAATATTCTGGATGCTCTGCAAAGTACATATCAGGCTTGCAGATTTGGTTAGCCAATGTATGCGCAAACGAACCGATATATTCAACACCCGAGCCCTGCGCAACAGTAAAATCGCGGTATACGCCACCTGTCTGCCCGTTTGCAAGCGAAAATTCAGTATCGCGCGAACTTGTAGTATCCGTTTCGGTGTATTCAAAGAAAGTATTATATGTATCATTAATATCAGCGGGCACGGTAAGCTGAGCGTTTTCCGGGGTTACAATAACACCCGATTCATACCAATTACAGCCACAGTATTTTTCAAGGAAGGCATAAACGCCGTTTATTGTACCCTTGTTACCCTTGCCGCAGATTACAACCTTTTCGGCATCGGAAGTTATAGTGTATCCTCCGTCGTTTCGTGAGGAAAGGTCAACGGCTTCTCTTGCCGTTTCGCCTACAATAATTTCATAATCTGCCTTTTCTGCCGTATCGTCAACGACGCTCATAGCCTTTCCGAGTATTTTTCCAAGGTAAAAAGCCAGCTTTTCTGCCGCGAACTTATCCGTTGCGGATGCATTTTCGCCCGCAACAACAACTGCATCGTATACAGGGAATTCGTTTTCAGCTGCAAACGCTGTAAAGGGAATTGCCATTACAAACATCACCAATCCTAACATGATACAAAATGCTTTTTTCATTGCTGTTTACCTCCGTTATTTTTGCAGATTTATTTTTGAATACCGTATGCTTCAACCATTCTGAAATATTCTTCTTCGCTTATCGGTACAACTGAGCCGTGCCTTGGTTTCAGGTGGTCCATAGAGTATGTAGAGCGCTGTACACGGCGGAAAGACTTGAAATCGCGCGTCATCTGCGCAAAGTAGGAATCCTGTCCGTATTCGTCCATAATCATCATCCACGCATTTGTGCCTGTAATACGGTACATCGAGCTGCCTTCAACGCCCCAATAGTTGAGTGAGCATATTGTATAATCCGTATTATACGGTCCTGTAAGGTTCTTTGACTTTACATATGCAATCTTCTGCGTAATATCCTCTTTGAAATAAAGGTAGTAATATCCGTCCTTTTCGTTATAAATAATATCACCGTCGATGCATTGAATATTGCGTTTTTCACCTGTTTCGGGGTCAGTTTCGTTCCATCTGCCGTAAAGCACCTGCGGCATGGTTTCAAAGGTTTTAAAATCCTTGGTATATGCGTAGTAATGGCCTGCACAATCGTTTTCCTGCGTGGAATTTGCCCAGTAGACCATATACATCTGCTTTTCATTATCCCATATTGCCTGCGGTGCCCATGCGCGGGTTGTAGTTTCAAAGCCGGGAAACTGACGCATATCAATTACCGTTTCGTCAAACCAATTAACAAGGTCATAGGATTTCCAGGTAATAAGGCAATGGTTTGAAGTCCAGCCTTCAAGCGCATTCATATCCGTAGCGATAATAAAATAACATTCTTTTCCTGTTTCGTCTTTACCCTTTAATATATACGGGTCACGCACACAGCCCGTACCTTTGGTCTGTTTTATAACAGCTTCATTATTATTGAGTGCTTTAAAATTATATCCGTCCGTACTGACAGCAAAATGAAGCGTTTGTTCATTGACTTCATTGCCGACAAAGTAACAGAAAAGATATGCCCCCGAGGCACTTATTGCAGGATACGCATAATTATTGAACACATAATTAAAAAGATAGTAGCCTGCCATTGCAAAAGCAGTAAGGTAACGCACAAAAACCATAGGAGTCATAAAAGCTCACCTTTTCGTTCTTTTTTTATTTATTGTAACGCATTAAAGCAGCAAATGGAATAGATTTTACAAAAAATTAACACACCTTATTTTGCATTATTGCCAAACTGTTGTATTTATGATAAAATATTGCTACAGGTTAAACTAACACAATATCTTTAAGGTGGAAACAAAAATGAATTATGATATAATTATTATCGGTGCAGGTCCGGGCGGTATATTTTCAGCCTATGAGCTTACAAAGCTCGCACCGGATATGAAGGTTGCCGTTTTTGAATCAGGTCACGCGCTGAGCAAGCGTCGCTGCCCTATTGACGGCGACAAAATAAAAAGCTGCATAAACTGTAAAACCTGCTCAATTATGAGCGGCTTCGGCGGTGCGGGAGCTTTTTCCGACGGCAAATACAACATCACCAACGATTTCGGCGGTACGCTTTTTGAATATATAGGCAAAAACCGTGCGCTTGAATTAATGAAGTATGTTGACGAAATAAACATGGAATACGGCGGTAAAGGCACCAAGCTTTACAGCACCGCAGGTTCAAAATTCAAAAAAATATGTATTCAGAACGATTTGCATCTGCTTGATGCATCTGTCCGCCATCTCGGCACAGACATTAACTACATTGTTCTTGAAAATCTTTATGCTTATCTTCAGGATAAGGTTGAATTTTTCTTTGACACACCCGTTGAAACAATTGAAATAATTGACGGTGGCTATAAAATAATCTGCCAAAGCGGCGAATACACCTGCAGCAAGTGCATCATTTCCGTAGGCAGAAGCGGCAGCAAATGGATGGAAAAGGTTTGCCGCGAACTTGATATACCAACCCACAGCAACCGTGTCGATATCGGCGTGCGCGTAGAACTGCCCGCAGAGGTTTTTTCACACCTTACTGATGAACTTTACGAAAGTAAAATCGTATACCGCACACCGAAATACGAAGATAAGGTACGCACCTTCTGCATGAACCCCAAGGGTGCGGTAGTAAACGAAAACACAAACGGCATTATTACCGTAAACGGTCACAGCTATGAAGACCCTGCCAAGCAGACGGAAAACACAAACTTTGCCCTGCTTGTTGCAAAACATTTTTCCGAACCGTTCAAGGATTCCAACGGCTACGGCGAAAGCATAGCACGCTTGAGCAATATGCTCGGCGGCGGAGTCATAGTTCAGCGCTTCGGCGACCTTATACGCGGTCAGCGCTCAAACCAGGACAGAATAGATGGAGCATTCATCACACCAACACTCAACGCAACACCGGGCGATTTAAGCCTTGTGCTTCCAAAGCGCATACTTGACGGAATTATAGAAATGATTTATGCGCTTGATAAAATTGCACCAGGCACAGCAAACGACGACACCCTGCTTTACGGCGTAGAAGTTAAATTCTATAACATGGAGGTTGAAGTAAACGAAAGCCTGCAAAGCAAGTATGACGGGCTTTACATCATCGGCGACGGCAGCGGAATCACCCACTCCCTCTCCCACGCCTCCGCCAGCGGCGTACATGTTGTAAGGGATATTGTCAAAGCTTAATATTTCTATAAAAGCAAAGGTGCTGTCCGGAAATGACAGCACCTTTTAATATTAATCTAACATATCATTTATTCAAAAATTTTCGGGTTAAGATTTGAATGTGAATTGTTGTTACTGATTTTTTTTGCAGGCACGCCTGCCCATGTTGTACCCGGTTCATCAATAGATTTTGTAACAACAGCATTGGCACCTATTGCAACATCATCAGCAATATATATATCACCTATTATTTTAGCACCTGTTCCGATAAAAACATTGTTACCTATAGTTGCGCCTTCTGACTGACCGTTCGTTGTGCCGATTGTTACCCCCTCGTGTATGCGGCAGTTTTTACCAACATGAGCATTCATTGACACCGCTATTGTTCCTATATGAGCAATAGATAGTCCCTTATCAAAAACATTAGCCGGTATTGTAAAGCAATATTTCACACAATAATGATGATACATATATATGTGAAAAATTCTTAAAGCGCGGTTAAGTAAGCTGTTGCCGGATTCTTTATTAATATAGAATTCCATTTTTCGAAGTGACAAAATAAACTTCCAAATATCGTCACCAAAACGCGCAGCCTTAATTGTGCTTCTGCCGTTTGCTTTGGCATCTGCCAACAGATATTCCTGTAAATCAGCTTTTGTTTTTATCATGTTATAACATTCCTTATTATAAGCTGTTAAGTATTTTCAGTACACACAGAAGGCTTTCTGCCGTAACCTTTTCAACGGGCAAATCGTTTTCAACGCAGTGTGCAAAATACTTTATCTCGTTTGCGTATGCATCGCTCTTGGGCAGGTTGATTGAACCTGTATCGCCCTTGGTTTCCTTGGTAAGGTCAATTTCATCTTCCTTGCCGTAGATGACCATTCTGCCCTTTTCGTTTACAACAAGTGCATCTTCAAACTGGAAGCGGAACTGTGCGGTAAACGGATAGCAGTTATCATACCATGAAGCCTCGGTATTGATTGTGAAATCGCCGAAATCGTAGCTGACGCTCAAGAAATCCTGGTCAGGACGCTTTGAACGGTACTGATGTGCAACCTTGGGCTGACCGAAAGCGTATACCATAAAATCAAGATCGTGAATGTGAAGGTCAAACGGAACAAGACCGCTGCGTTTTTCATCCATCATCCAGTTATCCCAGCTCCAGCGGGGCTTATGACCAAGGCGGGTCATTGTACCGGAAAGGAGCTTACCGTACTTTTTTGTATCATAAATTTCTTTAAGCACCTCGTATTCGGGCCAGAAGCGAAGCACCTGAGCAACCATGAACTTCACGTTATTCTTTGCCGCTGTTGAATAAACTCTTTCTACATCTTCTTCCTTTAAGGAAATCGGCTTTTCGGTAATTACATTGATACCCTTTTCCATAGCCTTTACCGCAAAATCTGCGTGAAGATATGTAGGCAGACAGATATCAAGAATATCAATTTCTTCATTAGTCAGCATTTCATCAAAATCTGTGTAACAACGCTTGCCTTCATACTTTTCCATACGTTCGGGACGAATATCGCAAAGCGCAACAAGCTCAGCATTCTCCATATTATCCCACGCAGGAATGTGTGCGCCGCTTATTCCGCCGACACCTACAAGACCAACTTTAAGCATATTTATTACCTCCGTAAACTTATTTAAAAATTACAAATTATTTTTATACCATTCTATAGCTTCTTCAAGTCCGCGTTCAAAGTTATATTCGGGTTCATAACCGAGCATGGCTTTTGCCTTTGAAATATCGGCATTGCTGTGCTTGATATCCCCCGCACGGTCAGGACCGAAATTCGGTTCAAGTTCAACGCCGAGCGCCTTTGTAAGCGAATAATAAATATCTATAAGATACTCTCTGCCGCCGTAGGCTATGTTGAACGCTTCACCCGCCGCAGAGTGCGGCGCATGACAGGCTTTGAGATTGGCTTCTATAACATTTTCAATATAGGTAAAATCGCGACTTTGCTTTCCGTCGCCGTTGATTGTGGGCTGTTCACCGTTCATCAACATTTTTATAAATTTCGGAATAACTGCGGCATATGCTCCGTCAGGGCTCTGCCTTCTGCCGAAAACATTAAAATAGCGCAAGCCATACGTATCCAGCCCATAGTGCATGGTGTACTGCTTTGCCCATTCTTCATCACAGCGTTTAGTCAGCGCATAGGGTGACAGCAGATTGCCTTCCTTCCCTTCAGCCTTCGGAAGATGCGGTTCATCGCCGTAAACTGAGGACGATGAAGCATAAACGAACTTTTTAACCCCGTTTATTCTTGCCGCTTCAAGCATATTCAGCGTACCCGTAATATTGTTTGCGCAGTAAAACAGCGGCATTTCAATGCTTCTCGGCACACTGCCCCATGCGGCCTGATTTAGTACAAAATCAACACCCTTGCAAGCACTCACACAGGTATCAAAATCTTTTATATCGCCCTTAATAAATTCATAATTCGGGTTTGATAAAAACAAATCAACATTTTTCTGTGAACCCGTAGATAAATCGTCAAGACATCTGACGCGGTAACCCATATCAAGTACAGCTTCACACAGGTTGCTGCCTATAAAGCCTGCACCGCCGGTAACAAGAAAAAGTGAATTTTCGGGAAAAACCAGATGCTTATAGCCCATAATTTACAGTCTCCAATACTGATAGCCTGCCGCGGTATAGTCGTTTTTATTGAGTATACCTTTGACATCAATCAGAACTCTGTTTTTGTTTTCTTCTGCTTTAAACATTGCGCCGATATCGTCTGCCGTGAGCTTTAAGAATTCACCGTGAGCTACCGCAATAATAACGGCATCCATGCTTCTGATTTCGTTCAATCCGACAAAATCAATGCCGTAGTGCTGCTTTGCTTCAGCCGTATCGGCAACAGGGTCGGCTACCGCAGGGGTAATGCCGTATTCTTCAAGCTCATTTACAATATCTGTAACGCGGGTGTTTCTTGTATCGGGACAGTTTTCTTTGAAGGTAAAGCCGAGTATTGCTACCCTTGCATCCTTTACATTAACACCTGCCGCAATAAGTTTTTTAACCGTGTTTTCTGCAACATACCTGCCCATATCGTCGTTGATACGGCGGCCCGCCAGAATAACCTGGCTGTGGTAACCAATCTGTTCAGCCTTATAGGTAAGGTAATACGGGTCAACACCTATGCAATGTCCGCCGACAAGACCGGGGGAAAATTTAAGAAAATTCCACTTTGTTCCCGCTGCCTCAAGCACAGCCTTTGTATCAATGCCCATTTTATTGAAAATTATCGAAAGCTCGTTCATAAACGCAATATTTATATCGCGCTGGCTGTTTTCAATAACCTTTGCCGCTTCCGCAACCTTTATACTTTCAGCGCGGTGAACCCCTGCTTCAACCACAAGCTCATAAACCTTTGCTACGGTATCGAGAGTTTCAGCGTCCATACCCGAAACTATTTTGACTATTGTTTCAAGGCGGTGAACTTTGTCGCCGGGATTTATCCTTTCAGGTGAATAACCAACCTTGAAATCTACACCGCATTTCAGTCCCGATTTCTTTTCAAGTATCGGTACACAGACTTCTTCCGTCACGCCGGGATACACCGTTGATTCGTATACCACAATGCTTCCCCGTGTCAGGTTTCTGCCAAGGATTTCTGAAGCAGCTTCAACAGGAGCAAGGTCCGGTGTATGGTCAGCATTTACGGGTGTAGGTACGGCGACTATATGAAATTTCGCCTCACGCAGCTTCGTTTCATCGGCGGTAAATTCAACCGTTGTGTTTTTTATAGCTTCATCGCCGACTTCAAGAGTCGGGTCAATGCCGTTTTTGTAAAGCTCAATCTTTTTTTCATTCAGGTCGTAGCCTATGACCTTTGCTTTTTTTGCAAAAGAAACAGCAATAGGCATACCTACATAACCAAGACCTATCAGCGAGATTTTTTCTTCACCTTTTATAATTCTGTCATAAAGCTTCATAATCGTTACTCTTTTTCAAAAAGTATTTTTAAAAATTATATCATGTTAATATAATTAAATCAACATTATGTCATGTTTTCATTCTGCTGTATTCTGTACAGCTTTCTTGCTTCAAAGAATGCAAAAGCCGTACAGACAATCGAATAGATTGAATATATCAGGTATGTCATTGTTTCAGGTTCAGCTTTGAGCATTGTAATATAAAGAACTGTGGTTATGGTGCAGTTGACAAGCATAAAAGATGTGTATTCTATATAAGCGAACATAGTGAGGAAATAAATAAGTATACCCAACAGAGTTGTTGCACTGTCAAGGAAAACATACTGTGAACCTATAAGCGGAAGCAGAAACCACATTACCGCCAACGAAGCCGAATACCCGAGTATAATACACACCCTTTGCTTGTTACTCAATTTACGCAAAGCGGTTGAATTGCCGCGCTTATGCTTATTCCAGCGGATAAAGGTCAGAATCTGTATAGGGAATGAAAAAAGCAAGGCAGAAAAGGCAGCACCGTACAGCTTATAATATATGTAAACCGCACCGTAAAGTATTGAATTCATTCCGCCCATCAAGTATGCAAAGCGGTTAACGCGTGTTTGCAGCATTGATATTACAATTGAAATATAAAGCGGCAAAATACGCAGAAAGCTCTGACGATAATAAATACCCGCAACGGTAATCAGCACCGCTGTAATTCCAAGCAGCACAAAAATTGCCATATCTTTTTTTGTCAGCTTTTGTTTTATGGTTGCTTTCTGCAAGACCCGGACCCCCATTAATCATTTTTCGGCTTACCGAGCATTATATACTCAATTTCGCTGAAATTCAATACCGACAGTATTCTGATATAATTTTTTGTTATTTTCTTTTATTATAAATTGACACGGAAACTCTATTGTGTTATACTACCATGGGAAATAAGAAAGGAGAAGAATATGAAAAACTTTAGAAAAATTTTTGCAGTTTTACTTGCATTGACCCTGCTCATGGGCATTTTCGTGCTTCCTACCAATGCTGCTGACGAAGCAGAGGGAGAAGAGATTGTTGCCAGAATGTATCTCGGCCACAAGGAAAGGTACTCAAATATGTCCGGTCACACCTGGATTTATATTGAAAACCTTACCAACCACTCAATCACAGTCGGTGCCTACACAGTAAAGAAGGGCAAGGGCGTTTCCTGCGGTACATACGGTTACCAGATTATGGACGGCCGCGGTCTTTACTACAATGTTGAAGCATGGCGCTACAAAAATTCCGCACTTGACAGCTACATTTACCTGAGCAAGGACCTCACGCAGGAGCAGCTTGAAGCTGTAAGCAACAAAATTCTTTACAGCGGCACATGGTCATACCTGCTCAACTGTGCTTACTTCGCACTCGGAGTATGGAACACCGTTCCCGGAAACAACATCGCTTACCTCGGTTTCCCCTTCCTCACACAGATACAGATGCTGCTCAAGCCCGAATGCAGTATTGTAGGCTTTGAAATGATTAAAGCTAAAAAGAGTGACTGCTTCAAGCAGATAGGTGTCGGTCCCGATGCAACACTTGTAGAGGCTGACCCCGTAAACCCGAAAGACTTAAAAGAATAATCCCGTTTACCGCCTTGCATTTTGCAGGGCGGTTTTTTAACGAAAAAAATCCCGCTGTTTTTACAATAGCGGGATTTAAATATTATGCAAAGTATTTTATAAGATAAAGTATCAGCATATGTACGGGATAGAAGGCATAGAAACCGTACTGCATAATTTTGCTTGAACGACCTTTTCTGCCGCCGTAAAGCCATATTGGTATCAGCGCAAAAACAGCATAGCCCTGGGTGGGTATTTCAAACATTTTTCCGAAGATTTCAACCGGAACAACCTGACCTTCAAAGAACACTATATTGATAAGTACCATTGCCACAAGCTGAGCCAACCACGCAAACGGGAAATCCCTCAGCAGATAGAACATTACCACCGTAATCATTCCCGTAAAGCCGTAATCAACAAAGCCGAGAACCGATACAACGCAAATCAGCAAAAGCCAAAGCACAGACAGCGCAACCGTTTTAACCGTAAGCTTCTTTCTTGCTTTATCTATAACCGATATTGCAAGCAAACCCAGCAAAAGCGTAAACAGCACGTTCTGATGATATGGGTTAAACCAGCGGCTGCTGTAAAAAAGATTGAACGGAATTTCAGTAATTACCGCAAAGCCTAAGAGGCGCAAAGCGTATTTTTTAAAATTTGATGTATGAACAAAGCCTTCCGCAATCTGAAAAGCAAATATGGGAAATGCCATTCTGCCTATGTATGTCATCCAGTTGCCAAAGCTCATTACGGTTGCCCATATGTGGTCGCTGAGCATCAGTACAACTGCAATTGTTCTTAGCATATTGGAGGTCAAGCCACCAAACGGAATTTTGATTAACGGGCTGTTAGTCGGAAGCCCGGGTTTTGTATTCACTTTCATTTCCATTCACTCCTTTTTAAAGATTATATCATAAAAGGAGGAAAACAACAACTTTTTTCCAAAAAGAAATAAATCCACTCCACGCAGCGTAGATTGTAAATTCTTCTTCGTTGAATTATAATAGCTGTAAAGTAACAAAATGAAGGTGAACCGGCTATGGATAACTATATAACAGGTGCAACAATAAAATGCCTGCGTGAAATCAAAGGACTTACGCAAAATCAACTTGCAGAGCAGATAGGTGTCAGCAGCAAAGCCGTATCAAAATGGGAAACTGCCAAGGGCTTGCCTGATATTTCGCTGATTGAACCGCTCGCTAAAGCACTCGGTGTTTCGGTAATGGAGCTTATTTCGGGCGATACGGTTATAAACAAAAACATTTCGTCAAATATTCTGCGTTCAAAATTTTATGTCTGCCCTGTGTGCGGAAACATTATACGCACAACGGGTGACGCCGTCATAAGCTGCTGCGGAATAGCTCTGCCACCGCTTGACGCGGAAGAAGCCGACGAAGCGCATGAAATAAAAATTGAAAAGGTTGAAGACGAGTATTTCATAACCGTAAACCACGAAATGACAAAAACACATTTTATTTCCTTTATTGCCCACCTGACATCGGATAAAGTGCATTTTGTCAAATTCTATCCCGAGGGCAACGCAGAGACCCGACTTCAACTGCGCGGCAAAGGCTGCCTCTATTTTTACTGTAATAAACACGGACTTATGAAAAAGAAGATATAATCGAACCATCCGCAACGATACATTTTGTTATCATTGCGGATGGTTTATTTACTCTGCTATTTTTATTTTAATACCGAGTTCTTCAAACGAAGTTAAATCTTCTTCTGAAGTTTCGGTATCGGTTATAATAACTTTAAGCTTATTTGCAGGACAAATGCTGATCACTGAATCAAAGCCGATTTTTTCAACCGGATATAAACCGTAAGCCGCTTTTGAATTGTTTATTACAGCGTTTGTCAATTCAACACTTCTTGATTTTTGAATAGAAAGTCCGAACTTTGCGGAAACACAAGCTGATGTCACGAAGCATTTGTCAAAACGCAGCCTGTTAATTAGCGATAATGCAAAGCTGTCGTAAAAGCAGCCGTTTGCCTGCATTTCGCCGCCGGCAAGAATAACGGTTATTTTTTCTTTTTTGCGCAGCTCCTCGGCAATTGAAATTGAATTTGTGACAACGGTACAGCAAACCTCTCCCATATTTTTCGCTATAAGGTAGCCGACGCTCGCATTAGTTATGTAAACAACATCATTTTCTTCAATAGTCTTAACAGCTTCCTTTGCTATTGCAAGATAATTTCCCTTGACTTCTGCAACTCTTTCATCAGGTGAAAGGTTTTTGATTACATTTGAGCCAATCTGCCTTGCGGGAATTGCACCGCCGTGGGTTCTTTTCAGAAGCCCTTGTTCTTCAAGCAGTCTTAAATCTCTTTTTGCCGAATCGTAGCTTACCTGAAACTTCTCCTGTATTTCGGAATTGGATATTCTTCCCTTTTCGGTTAATATTCTAAGTATTTCCTGATGTCTTTCTTCAATAAACATAAATTCGCGCTCCTTTTTATTAACGATTATTGCCGTTGCAACAGTTTTTACAAGCATAATATAGCACAATCGTTAACAATTGTCAAGCATAATCGTGAAAGTATTTGAAAATTCGTGAACAAACATTAATCACAAAGCAATATTTCTTGATGTTTGCAAACATCTATGCTATACTGAAAACACAACAAAGCAGGAAACGGAGGCATGAACATGAAATACGATATAGCGGCATTTATCTGGCCGTCATATACGGGAGATGAACCCCGCACGCGCATTTTCTGGCCTGAAGGCTACGGCGAATGGCAGACCGTAAAAGCAATGACCAACAAAGGCTACAAGGGCTGCCGCTGGCCGAGAATACCGACCTGGGGCTATGTAAACGAAGCAGACAGCCGCATTATGGAAATGCAGATTGACTGCGCAGTATCCCACGGCGTAAATGTGTTTATTTATGATTGGTACTGGTACGATAACCGTCCGTTTCTTGAAAACTGCCTGAATGACGGTTTCCTTAAAGCACGCAACAATACGGAAATGAAATTCATGCTCATGTGGGCAAACCATGATGCAACCCACCTTTGGGATAAGCGTAATTCTGACAATGACCTTTCAACCGTAATCTGGCGCGGTGTTGTAACGCCCGAAATTTTTTCAAACATCTGCAACCGAACAATTGAAAAATATTTCAGCCGTGAAAACTACTACATGATTGATGGCTGTCCCGTATACATGGTTTTTGATTTTGATAATTTTATCCGCACCTTCGGCACAACTCAAAGCTGCAAAAAAGGCATTGAAGAATTCCGCCGAAAAACCGTTGAAGCAGGTTTTAAAGGTCTGCATTTTCAGGTTGTTCATTGGGGCAACAATATTTTCAACTGGCTTGATGACAGTGATGTCTGCAAAGGTAAAACCGCTTCAGAGCTTTACGATTACCTCGGTATTGATTCTGTAACAAGCTACAACTGGGGCTGTTCGGTAAGATTTGACGGCGATTATACCGACCTTACCGCTGAATACACCGAAAGAATTACAAGCGACAGCCAAAAGCTTAACCTCCCCTTCTACCCCAACATTTCCGTCGGCTGGGATAACAATGTGAGATTTAACAAATTTATACCCGGCGTTGTAGAAAACAACACACCTGAAAACTTCAAAGCCGCCTGTGAAATGATAAAAACCTTCACAGACAAATCAATCAGCAATGGCATAATGAAAGCGCCGTTCATAACCGTAAACAGCTGGAACGAATGGACGGAAACAAGCTACCTCCAGCCCGATGACCTCTACGGCTACAGCTACCTTGAAGCGATAAAAGAAGTATTTACGGAATAATATAAAAAAGTAATCTCCTTGTAACCGATTTTGCAGTTACAAGGAGATTTTTAATTCAGATATTTATCGTTGCAACATGCGGTCGGTGGTCGGAGGATACGATTGCGGGGATATCCGCATCGGCTACAGTCAGGTCGGAGCTTACAAATATGTAATCAATTTTTACTCTCGGGATATCGGACGGAAAGCTGAGTTTTGGCGAATCAAATTTTTCTGCAGTATCGCAGAGCCTTTGCTTTATCGGGGCTAAATTTTCGTTATCGGGCTGCATATTAAAATCGCCCATCAGCACACATTTTTCTTTTGGCAGATTAGCAACAACAGTTTTAACTGCATTTTCCTGCTCATCGGGGTTAAGCCCGAAATGGCTTACCAGCACATTTATACCGCCGCCGACATCAATTTTTGCTTTCATCAAGCAGCGCGTTTCATAATTTTGGTCATATTTTTTAACTGCAGGGTCAGGAATAGGAACAGTTTCGGCAGAAATTATAGGATAGCGCGAAAGCACGGCATTGCCGTAGGGGTTTGTACCGCCAATGCGTATAGCCTCGGCAAAGTAATAATTAAAGCCCAGCTTTTCTGCCAGCGTTTCAGTCTGTGCGGTATAATCCGCTCTGTCGCCTTCACCGCGCATTTCCTGCAAACCTATTATATCCGCACCGCATTTTTTAATTGTATCGGTTATTATATCAAAATCTATTTCACGCGTGATGAAATTAAGGCAGTGCTGTGTGTTATAGCTCATTATTTTAATGTTCATTTTGTATCAATCCTTACTTGCTTAAATTGCTGTTGCCTGCGATATAAAACTGTATCTCCTCTGATATGATTATAAACCATAAAGCAGTATAAGTGTCAATAAAAATTTAAAAATCTTGTTTTATTTTTTCTGTTGTGTTAAAATCAGTTCATGTGGTAAATATCGTAAAAAGAAAAAACATTAAAGGGTGATATAAATGTTTTCACAAATAGTTGCAGTTATAATGTCCGTTCTTTCTGTTTTCACCGCTCCTTTTTCACAGCTTTTCTCTAAAGCAGAGCTTAAAGCCGAGCTTGCAAAGGGCTGCTATGAAAGCCCGTACATTGTACGACCGCTTGAAGATATTACCGTAAACGGTGTATCAATTGATGAATACTGCGTTGTTGCACCTGACGGAGATTTATATTCAAATGCCGCCCAAACCCTTTGTAATGAAATTTATAAAGCTTGCGGCAAAAAGATTGATACAACCGAAAGTGCTGACGAAAAAGCATTTATAATCAACGCAAAGCTTAACGATACCGACACTTTTAACCTCAAAGTTGAAAACGGTAATGTTTATATCACAGGCAGCTCAAAAGCCGGTATTTCAAGGGGCATAAGTGCCTTTGCAGATGAAGTACTGCTGAATTCACAAAGCAGCTATGACTTTAAAGACGGCTATGAATTCAGTAAAACCTTCTCCGATTATGTGACCTATGAGCAATTCGGTGCTGTGGGCGACGGCAAGGCTGACGACTTTGAAGCAATAGTAAAAGCCCACGAATATGCCAATACAAACGGTTTGAGTGTTTTCGCAAACGAAACCGCAACATATTATATCGGCGGAGCGAACAAAACCGCACGCATCATGACTGATACCAGCTGGTCAACTGCACGCTTTATAATTGACGATACGGCAGTTGAAAGCATAGGTGCATGGGTGTTCAATATTGCTCCGTCACAAGGCGGAATAAGTATAACCGATAAGGTTGCTCCGCTTAAATCCGATGCAGCTAACATAGGCACAACGCTTGACGGCGAAAGCCTCGTTGTACTGACGGATTCCAATGTCAAGCGTTATATCCGTAAGGGTGCAAACCAGAATTCGGGCAGCAACCAGTCGGATGTTATACTTGTTGACTCAAACGGCAACATTTCACCTGACACCCCGCTAATCTGGGATTTTGATGCTGTTACCGCCGCTACAGCTTACCCCATCGACAGCGAAACACTGACAATCAAAGGCGGCAGATTTACAACCCTTGCTAACAGTGCGGCTTCCGAATACAAATATTATGCAAGAGGTATTCAGGTCCGACGCTCCAATACCGTTATAGACGGAATATACCATGATATAAAAAACGAGGGCAAAACGGGCGCACCGTATTCGGCTTTTGTCAGCCTTTCATGCTGTGCCGATGTAACGGTAAAAAACAGCACATTTACCGGGCATAAAAAGTACAAAACCATAGGCTCTGCCGGCACAAGCGTAACAATGGGCACTTATGATATTGGTGCCGCAACGGCAGTAAACGCAAAATTTATAAACTGCAACCAGACGAATGATATATCCGATACTGATTATTGGGGAATTGCCGGCACAAACTACTGCAAGAATCTTGTATATGACGGCTGTGCTTTTTCGCGTTTTGATGCACACCAGGGCGTGCTTAACGCAACGGTTATAAACTCCGTACTCGGTCATCACGGAATCAAACTCATAGGCAGTGGAACAGCTCTGATTGAAAACACAACTGTTTTAGCTGAAGATTTTGTTGACCTTCGCTCTGATTACGGTTCAACCTGGAACGGCGAGCTTATTATACGCAACTGTAAGTTCTATCCCACAGGCATTTCAAGCCATATTATCAAAGCCGAAAATTCGGAAGACCATAATTTCGGCTACACCTGCTACCTGCCGCAGAAAATAGAAATTGACGGCTTTTATGTTCACAGAATTGGCTTCAATTACCTTTTCACCAAGGTTAATCCAAAGCACAATTCCGATTCGTACAGCGCGGAATATCCGGTTGTTCCTCCGCAGGAAATAAAAGTTCACAATTTCAACTGTCTGCTTTTCGGCAACCTTTCCGTTTCACAGAACAAATCAATATTTAAGGTTGAAATTTCATAATAAGCAAACAAAAACAAAGGTGATTTTATTGGAGAAAAGCATAACACTTTCGCCTATATATACAGGTGCATGGGGCAGATGTCACATTCAGGGAATAGCGGTTGACACAAAAAAGGGATACATTTATTATTCCTTTACAACCAAGCTGATAAAAGCAACTCTTGACGGAAAAATCGTCGGTACGCTTGACGGGCTTGCAGGGCATCTCGGGTGTATTGCCTTTAACGAAAGCGACGGTTGTGTTTACGGCTCGCTCGAATACAAAAACGATATAATCGGCAGGGATATTCTTAACATTATCGGTTCAGAGCGCACCTTTGACGATGCTTTTTATGTTGCAAGATTTGATGTTGATAAAATCACAGAGTCAGATATGACTGCCGACGGCAGCGATATCATGTCTGCGGTTTGCCTTTATGAAGTTGAGCACGATTATAAATGGAAGGGTGTGGATACTGACGGTAAACCGCTGGACCACAAATACGGCTGCAGCGGTATTGACGGATTAACCTTCGCTCCGTTGCCCGGTAAAAGCCCTGCTGACGGAATGTATTTATATGTTGCATACGGAATTTATAATGATGTAAACCGTAAGGATAACGATTATCAGGTTATTCTGTGCTACGATATGGCAGAGTGGAAAAAACACTCTTTACCGCTTTCGCAGAACAATATGCACAAATCCGGCTTTGAAAACCCTTTACACAAGTTTTTTGTGTATACGGGAAATACGGAATGGGGTGTGCAGAACCTTGAATACGATAAACATACAAACTCGCTTTTTATGGCTGTTTACAAAGGCTTTAAGAAAGTCTTTCCTAACTATTCGCTGTTTTCGGTTGATATGTCGGTTCAGCCCGAAACAAAAGAGCTTAAAGGAATTGACGAAAGGGCTGAAATTCTCACGCTTTCCCAAAAGGGTTTGTATGATGAAAAAACAGGAACATACGGCTGGCATTTTCCCCTGGGCAGTACGGGTCTGTTTTCCTTCGGCAACGGCGAATGGCTTATCTGCAGGCATTACAGAACAGCGGAAGGTCAGTGCGGAGAAATTGAGCATTATGTATGGGACGAAAAAACTCCCTTTGTGAAAAAGCGCAGTTCCGATTGATATGAACAAAATAACCTCCTTGTATTTGGTAACACCATTTACAGGAGGTTACCGTTCAGATTGGTTGATGATTTTCAGGAGCAGTTCGTCAACATCTTCTGTGGGAATACCGTCCGAGAGAAGCATATTTCGGAACTCGTTCATTCCGTTGATTAACAGGTTACACTCAAAGTCCGTGAGCTTCAGTTTGGTTTTCTTTCTGAACATAAAATTTGACCTCCTTGTATTTGGTAATACCATTTTACAAGGAGGTCTGTGTTTTGTCGAATGTGTGGGATATTGTTTGGTTTTCAATTGATTGTAATTTAAGACTAAATATGCTAAAATATTTGTAGCATAAATTTTGCACAAGATTGATTGTAAAGAAGGATGCTTATTATGGTTGAGAATATGGCTACCAAAAACTTTCATTTCCTTTGGAAATTCCATAAAGATAAGCAAACAGAATTAGCTAAAATGTTTTGTGTGTCACAGAGTGATATAAGTGCTTATGTAAATGGAAAAAGCGAAATACCGGTTGATGTGTTGGGGAAAATTGCTTACAGATACAATGTTTCTATAGACGATTTAACCACCAAAGATTTGTCTATAGAATACGACAACCCACAAACAATTGGTTTGGAACAGGCAATGAATGTTAGCGCTAGGATGTTTCCGTTTCTTACCTCGAATAAAGCAAAAAACAACGAAAACTTTAATAGTGCTTATAATATTACTATGCAAGCATTGCAGGTAGAGGATGTTCAAACTCTTGATGGTAAAATTTGTATTTTTGAACATGCAATTGATTTATATGGAAAAGCATGGGAAGAATCGAAAACATATGTTGCTTTATCCAATAGTATATCATTAATATTGTTTATATATGCGTTTTATAGTCAACGCAATTTGGAAATTGCACAGGAATTAATGACAAAGGGGAGCCTTAGCGATTTGGAGTTAAGACAGAAATTATTACGAAATCCCAACAAGCCTGTTGCTATTAATAAATACGAAAACAAAAGAAAAGGCGTTTTTGATAAATATAATGAGCTTGTTTTTAAAAATATTAAATTGCTGAAACAAAATGTTAAGTTTAGTGATTTAGGTGATTTCTATTTATCTATGTGTTATTTTCAAGGATTTACTGATGGAGATTTTGATTATGACGCTTGCGTTCAAACAGCCTTTATGATGCTAATACAGCAGTATGATTTAAATAATAAATATGCAGAAAATTTTTTAGATTGTATATAATTATCGGAAATCCCGATAATTTAGACCGTAAAAAATATATACCTCCTAGAATTAGAATGATAAAATATACATGTAGCAAAAAAACATTTTATTTTTTAGGAGGTACTTTTTATGTGTAGTTCATGTGATGTTTTACAGGCATCCTATCTATCGGCAAATGCTATGACTAACACCTTTTGTGATTACGGTTCTGGAAGCATGGGTGAAGGCATAAGGAAATTTGCAAAAGAAATGATTGATTCCGGAGTCAAAGAAGGCTACAAGATAGGTTGTAGCGATGGATATTCCATCGGTTTTATTGAGGGCTCTGTAATCACAACTGTAGTTTTAAGTGTTATTGGGTTGTCTGCTCTGGGAATTAAAAAAATCTCCGACAAACACAAAAGCAAAAAAGAACAAAAAAGCCTACGATTAGAAGATGAATCTTTAGAAAAGGAGGTTGATTGTAGTGCCGAAGTATAAAGTTTCCTTTGATGGGGAATTTGAAGATGAGATTTTTGATACCGAAGAAGAAGCAGAAGATTATGCTCTTTATCTTTCAAGTTGTGCAAAAGAAGGTGCAGAAATATTGCACATGTCAAATCCCGGTGATTATGATGCTGATGATTATGACGATGACTATGAAATAATTGAAATTGATGACTAATTACATATAACTCTCATAATATAATTTGTCTTTTCGTTCTCCTTTCTATAAACACACAAAAACTCCCTCTATCGTTTTAAATATAGAGGTTAACTTCAATATCTCGCCAGCCTCTTACACGCTTTGTTGGGGATATGGAATAGACGTATTCCTGTGCATCCTCTTTTCGTCAGAGTGAACTAAAGCAAACTTGAAGAAGTTCTCCATTAGTCTTTTATAGCTGCCTATCCGGCAATACGCAAAAGAGAAAAATTTTCACTTAATTACTGCAAAAGGTCATGATAGCTTCACAGATAAACTCTGCTGTACCGGCAGCGTGCTTATCAATGTTATTCTTAAAGCGTTCATCAAGGGTGTACATTTGGCCGATACCTGCTAAAACCTCATTGGTACATAGATAATAATTTTCGGTAATATGGTTCTGCAAACATTTTACAAGGTTTTGTGCTTCGGTGGATTCAGGCTTTTCACCTTTTTTCATACATACTGCAAACTCTGCCATAATATGGTCCATACTCTCGGTCAGGTCATTCCATTTAGACTTTGAATAACCTTTTGTTTTTGTTTCGTATTCTTTATATGCCGGTGTTTGCCCCCACTTTTCTTTCGCCTCCGCCTTATGCTTTTCAAATTCGCTATTATCAAATACTTTCATAATATTTTCTCCTTTCACAGCACTGTCAATAGCTAAAATCAACCGTTCTAAACGCTCTTTTTTTAGTGAGAGCAATTGTTTTTGCTCTTTCAGTGCCCTGTTTTTATCATAATCCGGGGATGACAAAATCTCCTTGATGCTCTTTAAGGAAAAGTCAAGCTCACGGTAAAAAAGAATCTCTTGCATTTGAAGAATAGAATTTTCATCGTAAAAACGATAACCTGTAGACTTGTCAATGACGGCTGGCATCAATAATCCTATTTCATCGTAATAATGTAGTGTGCGCACACTTACACCTGAAATTTCAGCAAATTCTTTAATCTGCATTTTCAATTCTATCACCTCGCAAGAAGAATATACACTATGACGGAGCGTGAAAGTCAAGAGTTATTTTTAAAATTTTTCTTGATTAGATTATATCATTTTGCCCGAAAAATTCAAAGCAAAAAATCCCCACCGATTGCTCGATGGGGACATTTGGTTTATTTACGGGTCGTCGATGACGCCGACCCCTACAGTTTGTTAATTATTCTTAACGAATAATTCTGACTTATTTCATTTCAGCGATAGCTGCCTGTGGTACAATGCGCAAAAAAGAGATTAAATAAAATAGGAAATAATGATAAATATAATCGCCAAAAAATACACACAGCAAAATAGTCGAGGAATTACTTGTTCACTTTCTGTAAAGGATACATATTTTTTCTTATTAAGTTTATCCGATAATGCCGCCCATTCTGCATCAAACAAAGACAAAGGTAGTTTCTTCTCTATATTTGAAATAATCTTCATTTTTGAACTGTTAAGATTTCCGTAACAGGACAAGATTTTAGACCATGATATAGACAAAATAATACCTATTATGCAAAAAAACAATACAATAATTAACTTTGCTCTTTGCCCAAAATCCATAGCAAAAAGAACACCCATTATTGCCACTAAAGCAGAACTAATGGAGATATAAAAACTGTTGACATTTTGACGCCTGTTTACAAGATCCTCTGATGTTTGCAAAAACAGCTTATATTGTTCTAATAGTGCTTCTTGATTTAATTCGGCTGGTGATGCATTAAAAAGACCATAATCACCCAAATCATAGCTTTTAATAACATCAGAAAGTTCTTCAATCGACACAACTTTACCGTAACTCATTTTTTCTTTGGTAAAATCATCATTGACATACACAGCACTATGTAATTGATTGCCCTCATCCAATTTTAATATGTAAATGGGCTTTTTGTGCTTTATTGTCTCTTTAATTTCCCACGCAATATACGGGCTTTTATAAGAATTTTCTCCGACGACAAAAATCACCATCTGAGCTTTTTTAATTTTTTTAGATGCATCTATTTTCCAAAAAACTGTTCCGTTTTTTAGTATTAAAGCATTTAATGAATACACTTTTTGTTTCAAAGTTGCAACAACTCTATTTGTTGCGTCATAGTCTGCACCAGAGTGGATAACAAAAACATTCATCATTTTCACCCCTTTGAGACATTATAACATAAATTTTGAACTCAAACAATACATAATAAAGAATGCACAGGACCGTAAAAAACGTACAATGAAAAAAACACCCTCCTATGGTAGAATTAAGATAACTATCATAGGAGGAATTTTTATGCCCGGAAAATACAGACACATCAAGCAATATGAAAAAGAAATAAAAGAATTAAGAG
>JAFQBE010000013.1 GCA_017416765.1 Clostridia bacterium | reverse complement strand
GACTGATGTATGGGACTATTTTAATAATAAATGGTATACAGATGTGGATTCAGTCACATTCTCTGCTCAAATCGGCGAAACAAAATATCTGTTCTACGGTGATAAAGAAGAGATAGAAAATTGGAGCCTGCCGATTTACAGCCAGAAACAGGAACAACCGTGAAAGCTTAACGGTGACAAATAAACTAAAAAGCCTGCCGTGGTGATTTGAATATTCCACGAATGCAACGCTTTTGTTTTGGAATTATTGATATACAAGGCTTTGAGATAGCTGAATAACAATACCGCAGTTGACACTATTGTATCAACTGCGGTATCTTTTCTGGCGGAGAGTTAGGGATTCGAACCCTAGAGACCTTTCAGCCTACAGCATTTCGAGTGCTGCACCTTCGACCACTCGGACAACTCTCCGAATATTTACATTACCAAAACATTTTAACAAACCGCTATTTGTTTGTCAATACAAAATTGAGGTTAATTTTATACCTGTTATCCCGAGCGGTAGGCAAAGGTGCTTTTTATTTAAAGTTCTTCACTGAGTCGAGAATGACATTGTATTTTATGGAACAAAAACCGCAGCCGATACATTCGTGTATCAACTGCGGTTGCTTATTTTATGTTCTGTTTAAATTATTCGCCGCCGCCGACTGAACCGTCCCATGTGTCAACGGTTTTTGCCTTCATTTCTTCTTCGTCAAACCAGCGTGTGGTTACAGCCTTTGTTTCTGTGTAGAAGCGGAAACCATCCTTGCCGAGGCAGTGAAGGTCGCCAAAGAATGACTGTTTATGACCTGTGAAGGGGAATACGCCTACGGGTACGGGGATACCGACGTTAACGCCGACCATGCCGCCGTCAGTTCTTCTTGCAAATTCGCGTGCGTAGTAGCCGCTCTGAGTGAAGATAACAGAACCGTTTGCAAACGGATTTGCGTTCATAACTGCAAGACCTTCTTCAAAGTCCTTAACTCTCTTTACGCAGAGAACAGGACCGAAAATTTCTCTCTGACCGACGGTCATATCTTCCGTAACATGGTCAAAAATTGTGGGACCGACATAGAAGCCGTTTTCGTAGCCGGGAACAACGGGGTTTCTGCCGTCGAGAATAAGTTCTGCACCTTCTTCGATACCCTTTTCAATCCACTTGTGAATGGACTGCCTGTGAGCTTCGGTAACAACGGGACCGAGTGTGGATTCCTTATCGTAAGCAGGACCAAGCTTGAGTTCCTTTGCAAATTTTACAAGGTAGCCGACAAGCTCATCTGCAATGCTTTCCTGTGCAACAATTACGGGGAGTGCCATGCAGCGTTCGCCTGCGCAGCCGAAGGACGAGTTAATAATGCCTCTTGCGCTTCTTTCAAGTGCAGCATCTTCAAGCACAAGGCCGTGGTTCTTTGCTTCGCAGAGAGCCTGAACGCGCTTGCCGTTTGCAGCAGCTCTTGAATAAATGTGAAGACCGACACTTGTTGAGCCGACAAAGGTGATACCCTTGATATCGGGGTGGTCCATAAATATTTCAGCTTCGTTTCTTGAGCAGGTGACGATGTTGATAACGCCGTCAGGAAGACCTGCTTCCTGCCAGAGCTCAGCGAGTCTCATGCAGGTCATGGGGGTCATTGAAGCAGCTTTAAGAACAATAGTGTTACCGCATACTATGCAAAGCGGTGACATCCAGCCCATGGGAATCATGCCGGGGAAATTGAAGGGAACAATGCCTGCAAAAACGCCTACGGGTTCTCTGTAAAGGGTGGTGTCGTAGCCTGTGGATGTATCTCTCATGCTTTCACCCATAAGGAGTGACGGTGCAGAGCAGGCAAGCTCAACAGGCTCTTTGACCTTGAGAATATCGCCCATTGCTTCGCTCCAGACCTTGCCGTGTTCCCTTGCACAGATTTCGGTAAGCTCATCCATATGCTTTTCAAGAAGCTCACGGAATTTGAAAACAACCTGAACCCTTTTCATAACCGGTACATTTGACCAGGTTTTGAACGCTTCTTTAGCGCAAGCAATCGCTTCGTTTACCTCATCTTTTGTACAGCAGGGAGTCTGCGCAATAACTTCGCCTGTGCTGGGATTGTAAACATCCATATACTTTTCGCAGGACGAATCAAGCCATTTGCCGCCTGCAAAATACTGAAGCTTTTTAACAGCCATTTTAAACACTCCTATCAGGAAATTTTAATCAAATAAATACTATAACTTTTAAAAAAATATGTCAAGAGTATATGCGTTGATAAAAAATAAAAATTATAGTTTGTCGAGCCAATCAGGAATTAAGAATTCGGAATTAGGAATTAAAGGGTGGGCTTCGCCCACACCCGATTGTAGAAAACTATTACCTATTATTTATTATCTTTTATCTCTTATCTCTCGCTGATTTTTTCAGATAATAGATAAGAAATAATAACTAATAGATAATAATTGTCGGCGGGACACCCTAGCCGAATATAATTTAAGCAAAACGAAAAAACAATGTCATTCTGAGCGTAAGCGAAGAATCTTAAAACAATTAATAAAGATCCTTCACTTCGTTCAGGATGACACCCTGTAAGGTTTCATTTTAATTTGGAGCGAAGCGACCCTTAATTTTACATTTTTCATTTTCAGTTTTGCATTAATTACAGTTTATCTTTCCGCACTGTATGGCAAAACATAACCGCAGCAGATACATGAGCGTATCTGCTGCGGTTATGTTTAAAGGTCTGCCAAGGCTGTTCTGACAGCTTCGTCATATTCGCTGTCATTCATTGTGCCTTTGCTGTGGTCGGTTTTAAGAAAGTCAAGCTGTGAAACAGTTTTTATAAAATTATCATCTTTTATAAACAGATAACCTACAACATATATGGCTATCAAAATTATTTGTGAAATTAATTTGTAAAGAATTATAAATAAAGACGATAATGAACCGGCAACAAGCAATAATGTTTGTATAACGGCAAGAGCAATAAGAGCTTTTTTGATAAGTTTGCGGTTATCTTTAATTGTACCGACAATGCACAAACAGTGTGGCAGAATAATCAGTGCGGCGGCAATGATTACCGCAAAAACAGCACCGCCATCGGCTGTACTATCATTAGTAATAGCTGTTACACAGCGAAAAAAATAAAACAGAGCTGTCAAACCGCCTGCAATCGGAAAAAATTTCGGCTTTATAAATCTTATGAATTTATGTATTTTTTTAGGCGATGTTTCAGATTTGCTTTTATACAAAAAAACAAAGCATGTAGCCAAGTAGAATAACATCATCAAAAAATCAAATTTCAACTGTGAGAAAAATATAGCAACAGCCTCTGTCACAAAACCTATTACAGCTAAACCGCTGACTAATTTTGGTGCTTTAAGATATGTTTTCATGCTTCAAACACTCTTTCTTCGATTTCCTGCTTTTTTGCAGTGTATTGTGTTTCTGTTATAAGTTTATTTTCGTAAAAAAGCTGCACAGTTTTTAATGCTTTGTTTTTATCTTTTTCAAAGCAAAGCTTCTGTATTTCTTTTTCATCAGGTTCTTTAAGCAATGCACAGCTGAAAAATAAAACTACACCAATTACAGCAATAAATATTCCGAGCCACAGCAAGGAAGAAATGGCATCAGCCATATAGCTTACATCATAGCCCACCCATGTTCCGCCGATATTTTTAACCTGGTGATAAGTATGTTCTTCATATCCTGCATTGGTAAAAATACCGATTACCGCCAGAATTATACCTGATATAACGGAAATGATGGAAACAAATAAACCCGGACCCGAAAGAAATTTTACAAAACGAGGAATTTTATTTGCGTTTTTATTTATTATGTGAACAGTAATTAAAGCGAAACCGATAATACCGATAAGAATGAGAAAACCTACCCAACCGCTCACATCAAAAGCTAATCCGATAGCACCGCTGACTAAGGCAACTATCAACACTCCAATAATAACAGTTGTCAAAAAAACCACTCCTTATTTTATAAAAATCAATAGCAGTACTATTGATGATTATAACACCGCTGCTTTGTGTTTGTCAACGCTGCTTTTAGTTAATATAATAGTGAGGACGGTGTTTGGAATGAGAGAAAAGAAGCAGATAAATATAGAAATAGGGGAAAGAATAAAGAAATCACGCGAGCATATAAATATGACGCAGGAAAAGCTTGCGGAAAAAATTGATGTTTCGCCGCAATATATATCAGACCTTGAGCGCGGTGTTGTGGGTGTGGCATTGCCTACGCTTAAAAAAATCTGCATAACACTCGGTGTGACAAGTGATAGCTTGCTTTTCGGAAATACAGAAAAAACCGACACTTCGGTAATAGAAGATTGCTGCCGCCGCCTTTCCGGCGAACAGGTAAAATGCGTTGAAGAAATAGTAATAAAAATAACAGAAACATTACTCAGATAAATTTTTGAAAAAAATCCCTGCTACGGACTTTAAAATCTGTGGCAGGGATTAATCTTTATTTATTAGGTTTTAAATTATTAAATCGGCTTTGTCAGATAAACCTTTTCATATTTTGCTTTCATTTTTTCGGTGCAGGCGGTGGCTTTGGCTTCATCGTCAAAAATACCGAAAACGGTGGGACCGCTGCCGCTCATGCAGCAGGTAAGGCAGCCGCAATCGCGCATAATTGCTTTGATATCGGCGCGCTGAGGCACTTCAATAAACTGCTCAAAAACATTGGCGGTGTTGCTGATTATGCCGTCAAAATCGCCGTTTGCCGCGGCATGAAGCATTGCGTTGCAGTTGGGATGACGGATACAGTCCGCGGTGTCAAAAGCCTCGTATGCTTCTTTTGTGGAAACATCAACATCGGGCTTGACAAGCACGATATAGCAATCCTTCAGCTTCGGCAGGGGTGACAGCACCTGACCGATATCCTGCGCGAGCATAGTGCCGCCCTTGATACAGAACGGTACATCTGCGCCGAGCTTTACACCGATTGCACAAAGCTCTTCATCGGTAAGCTTTGTTTCGCACAGAAGGTTAAGCGCTTTTAAAACTGCAGCCGCATCTGTACTGCCGCCGGCTAAGCCTGCGGCAAAGGGAATGTTTTTAGTCAGTTTTATATCTGCACCCTGTGTTTTGCCTGTTGCTTCAAAAAATTTCTGCGCTGCACGGTAGGCGATATTTTTGCTGTCCGTCGGCAGAGCCTTTTCGCTGCATTCAAGGGTTATTTCACCGTCATCACGAAGCGTAACTTCCACATCGTCGCAGAGGTCAACCGCCTGCATAACCATAAACAGGCTGTGGTAACCGTTTGGCAGACGGCAGATAATATCAAGCAACAGATTTATTTTCGCAGGAGCGTTAAATTTTATGCTTTTTTTTGTCATAAAAGTCACCTTTAGATTGCAGTTTGTCGATTAGTGCAGAATGCAGAACGCAGAGTGCAGAACGAAGGGTCGCTCCGCTCCGATTTTATAATACATTGATTTAAGACGATTATTATAATGGGTGAGGGCGAAGCCCTCCCACCGTTCTGCGTTCTGCACTCTGCACTCTGCACTTAAACAAACTGTAATTTATTTCTCAATTTTAACTTTAACCGGCTGGTGGTTTTTGAAATATGTTACATACTCAAAGCCCGCAGCTTCTGCTATGGCAAAGCCCTCGTTGATTCCTGCACCTACATGCTCGGTAAAGTGTGCGTCAGATCCGATGGTGAGGTATTCGCCGCCGAGCTCGCGGAATCTGCGGACATAGTCAACCGTCGGCATAGTCACACCGATTTTCTGGCGCAGACCGCTTGTGTTTATTTCAAGCGCCTTGCCGTTGGCGATAACGGTTTTGAATATCTCATCAACGATACCGTCATACTTTTTCAAATCAACCTTTATACCGTAGTTACCCATAATGTAGCGCAGCGGATAGGTCAGATGTGCCAGGGTATCAAAGCCGTTCCACTTTGCAAGCAGAAGCATTTCTTCAAAATACTTATCGAGCAGACCGTATACCTCGTCAAGGGTCATATTGGTATAGTCAAGCTCACAGAAATCGGGAGTTTTGCGAAGGTTGTGAATTGAGCCGATGATGAAATCGTAGTTATATTTTTCAAGTGATTTTTTTGTAAGCTCCGGCTCATATGTACCCTGACCGACCTCAATACCGACAAGGACTTTAAGCTTGTCAGCAAAAGCAGCCTGAGCAGAAACAACATCGTCATAGCTTGTGACCTGTCTTTCAGCCAGTTTGTGTTCTTCAAAAAAATCGACATCGAAATGGTCTGTAAAAGTTATTACGGAAAGACCTGCATTTACTGCAGCCTCACACATTTCGGCGGCGGAATAGTGACCGTCGAACGAACTGCTTGTATGCATATGTAAATCAATCAGATTTTTGTAAGCCATTGGTATCGCCTCAAATTTAATTTTATTTTTATTGCAGGTATATTTTACCACAAATTATACTTTTGTAAACAATTTTTATTTTGATTGACAATGCAATTTTAAAATATTAAAATGGAATAAAAGGAGCGTGAGGCTATGAGAAGCATCAAACCCGGCAGAGGTCCGTCAATGATGGGCGGAGTTGTCGGCATATTTATGGTTTGCTTTGGCATTTTCTGGACCGTAATGGCGGCACAGGCAAGCGGCTTTATGGCAATTTTCGGTATAATCTGGACGGGTATTGCCATAAGCATTACAGTTTATAATTTCAAAAACGCTACGGGTAAAAACCGCTATTCCCAATACGATATTACCGAAGAAGGCGAAGAACCCGACCCGTTCAACGAACGCTTCGGTAACCGTGAAGATACATTTGAGCGTTGGACTCCGAACGATAATTCAATTAGCAGATACTGCCCGTACTGCGGCACAAAAGTCGAAAACGATTTTGAATTCTGTAACCAATGCGGCAGAAAATTACCGTAAAATAAAAAATATTTCAGGAGGCTTAACCATGAAACGCACTATTAAAACACTTGCGCTTGTTCTTGCAATGTTCATGCTTATGCAGACTTTCGGCGTATCTGCATTTGATGATAAGAGCATGACAGAAAACGAGTGGAAGGAGCTTTACGCTTCCCTTCGTGATGAAAACACACTGCCCACCCTTTGTGTCGGCGCGGACGAAACCGAGCTTAATATCTGCTGGCATGCAGATAAAGACACCGCAACACCCAAGGTACGCATGGCAGACAATGCGGCTATGACAGACGCAACGGTTTTTGAGGGCGAGACAACCCCATCGGAAAACGAAGAACAGCTTGTTTGCCGCGTCACGATGACAGGCATCAAGGAAAACAGCACATATTACTACCAGTGGTATACCGACAGCGGCTGGAGCGAAGCATATAAGTATGAATCCAAGGACTTTGACAGCTACAAAATGCTTGTAGTCGGCGATATTCAGATTGGCGGTCAGTCCACAGACAACCCTGAAGAACAATCCCGAATCGGCTATGTATGGCAGAGTGTACTTGATGAAGCACTGACAAAGAACCCCGATATCAGCTTCCTGCTTTCTCCCGGTGACAACACTTCAACAGGTCAGGCCGCCGACGAGTGGCAGACCCTGCTAATGCCCGAATATACAAGAAGCCTGCCGCTTGCGCTTGCAATAGGCAACCACGACAAAAAGGGCATGACTTACGAATACTATACCCATATGCCCAACGAATTTTTCGGCAAATATTTTGAAGGGCTTGACAGGGATTGCTGGTTCAGATACGGCGATGTGCTTTATCTTGTTTTTGATGCAACCTCCGGCTCTGCCGCAGACCACAAGGCCATGGCAGATGAAGCAATTGCCGCCAACCCCGATGCAAAATGGCGCGTAGGCGTTATGCATCAGGGTCTTTATGCCGCAGGTGTAGCTATGCTTGAACCGGAAACGGCAATTATGCTCAACGCAGTATTCCAGCCGATATTTGAAATGTACGACCTTGATATTGTTTTCACCGGTCACACACATATGCAGGGTCGCTCCAACTTCATCAGCGACGGTGCAGTTGTCGGCTTTGCAAAAAGCGGCGAAACATACAAAGACCCCAACGGCATTATTTATGTAAATGTAAATGCCTGCTGTGACCAGGGCTCACTCGGCAAAGAACTCAGCTATCTCTGGCCGTATACCGCCTATGCTTTTGTTGATGCTGATGTTACTACATACACAACTGTTGAATTTACCGATACCACAATGGCACTCAAAACCTTCCGCGGCGATAACAGCGAGCTGCTCGACAGCGTTACCGTTGAAAAGGAAGACGATTTCAACGACGGCAAAATCCGCGTATTCTTCCGCTCACTCGGCTATAAAATAATGGAAGTCCTCGGTTGGCTTTACCTTAAAATTGATGCGGTTGTAGTTTCAATCCGCGGTGGACATTTTTAAATAATTAACATTGTGTTAAATGAATAATCTTTTGTTGACAAAGTTTTCTTTACGATTTATAATCTTAAATTGAAATTATAAGAAAGGAATAGTGCTTTATGAACCCCATTTCCATGGCAATTGAAGCTATACAGAACTTTAGCCTGGCAGATACAATGAGCCAGATAAGTGCTGCTATAGCAAACCTCAATTTCATCCGTTGGTTCGACCTTTACAATATGAGCTGGGATGAGATTTCCGCACTCGCCGCAGGCGATTCTACATTCTCATTGACTACATTCGGTCAGTACTGCGCACAGTATTCCGCGGTTATGACAAACTGGGCTTACACCCTTGCAGCAATTTGCAGTATTGTTATCCTTCTTATCAAAAAGAACAAGAAGTGGTATTGGTACACATTTTTTGCAATTGTTGCTGTTATGAGTGTTACTTCCGTTGGTATGCATACTGCAGACTACGGTGAATTTGCTCCCGGTATTATAACAACAAAGTTGCTTGCAAGCTATGTTGACATGTCATTTACAGAGCTTATGGCATGGTCCGGTGTTATCTGTTTTGCTTTTGAACTTTATGATGATAACCCGAAGCTTAGAAACAAGCTTTGTTGGGGCACTACAATCTGGGCAGCTATTGTTCTTCTTGTTCTTACTTTTGAAGTTTTTGTTCAGCACAATCGTCCTCTTTGGTTTGGCGGCAGAGATGAATTCGGTATCCCCTTCGATATGGGCGGCGACCATGGTGGTCTTTCTCTTGCTGAATTCGGTTGCTTTGTTACTTGTGTACCCCTTCTCTTTGTTGTTGCTTCGAGATTCAAGAAGATTCCCAAGAACGAACTTGGTCTTGTTATTCTCCTTCTTGGTTCCTTTGCAACAGCTTTCGTCATCACATCACTTTGGGGTGACAACGAAATCAACTCTATTGCACAGGGTAACTTCCAGGGACACTCACTCTGGCACCTGCTTACATCTATAGGTACTTTTGTTGCTGTTGTCTGGGTTGATAACAGAACGGAAAACCAGCAAAAGCAAAAGCTTATTGATGAAGCTGTAGCCAAGGCACTTGCAGAAAAAGAAGCTGTAACGGCCGATAAATAAACTTTTATTTTAACAAACAAAGAAGCTGTCTTTTGATAAGGCGGCTTCTTTTGCTTTATAAGTTTATATATTAATAAAACATTTGACAAATAATAAAAAGAGTTATATTATAAATTATGTATATATAGGTGAATTTTTGTAATTTGCCAAAACAGAAAAATATATTCCGCAAAGGTGGTTTTTGATAATGACACAGCGTTATGAATCTGCAAAAGAAATTTATGCTGGACTTGGCATTGACACCGAAAAGGTTCTCGAAAAGCTTGACAGCGTTAAGATTTCGCTTCATTGCTGGCAGGGCGATGATGTTTCCGGCTTTGAAAGCAGCGGTGAGCTTTCGGGCGGCATTCAGGCTACAGGCAACTACCCCGGCAAGGCACGCAACGCCGAAGAGCTTATGGCAGACCTTGATAAGGCGCTTGCCCTTATGCCCGGCGCACACAAAATAAATCTTCACGCAACATACGCCATTATGGACGGCGAAAGAGTCAGCCGCGACAAGCTTCGCCCTGAGCATTTTGCAAAGTGGGTTGAGTTTGCAAAGGAAAGAGGACTGGGTCTTGATATCAACCCCACCCTTTTCTCTCATCCGCTTGCTGCAGACGGATTGACACTTTCTCACCCCGATGAAAAAATCCGCCGCTTCTGGATTGACCATTGCAAGGCAATGCGTAAGGTTGGCGAATACTTCGGCAGAGAGCTTGGCATAACCTGCGTAAACAACATCTGGATTCCCGACGGATACAAAGATGTACCGGCTGACCGCATCGGTCCGAGAAAGAGATTGCTTGACGCGCTCGATGAAATCCTTTCCGAGCATATTGACCCGCAGTATCTTGTTGATACCGTTGAGTCCAAGGTTTTCGGTATCGGTGTTGAATCCTACACGGTAGGTTCGCATGAATTCTATATGAACTATGCTTCAACACGCGGTTGTGTATGCCTGCTTGACAACGGTCACTACCACCCGACAGAGGTTGTTTCCGATAAAATTCCGTCAATGCTTCTTTTCAGCAACAAGGTTGCGCTGCATGTTACACGCGGTGTCCGTTGGGACAGCGACCATGTAGTAACCTTTGACGATGAGCTTAAAGAAATCGCAAAGGAAATTGTCCGCTGCGATGCGCTTGACAGAGTGCTTATAGGCCTTGACTATTTCGACGCAAGCATCAACCGCGTTGCCGCATGGATTATCGGTGCGCGCAATATGCGCAAGGCTCTGCTTTATGCAATGCTTATTCCGCACGCACAGCTTAAAGAAATGCAGGATAAGGGCGATTTTACAGGTCTGCTTGCAATGAATGAAGAAATGAAGTTCTACCCCTATGTAGATATATGGGAAGAATACTGTGCGCGCAAGGGTGTACCCGCACGCGAGGGCTGGCTCAACGATATCAGAAAGTACGAAGAAGATGTACTTCTTAAAAGAGTGTAAGCCATGGCTACAGTAAAACAGATTTTTGAGTTTATAGATTCTTTTGCCCCGTTTTCTTCGCAGGAAAAGTGGGACAACAGCGGTCTGCTGTTGGGCGACCCCGAAAAGCAGGTTAAAACCGTAGCGGTTGTGCTTGATGCAACGAAAAAAACGGTTGAGGCGGCTAAAAATATCGGTGCGGATATGATGGTAACGCATCACCCCGTAATTTTTTCGCCGCTTAAAAAAATTACAGCGGGCAGCGTGGTATATGATTTGCTGGTAAACGGTATTTCTACCGTCAGCGCACACACCTGCTGGGATTCAGCCGCAGGCGGTGTGAACGATACGCTTGCAAAGCTGCTCGGCTTCGAAAACGCTCAGCCCATGGAGCTTGAAGAAACGGCAACCCCAATGGCAAGGCTCTGCGAAGTTGAACCCATGAGCGGCGAAGAGCTGGCTCGACTTGTAAAAGAAAAGCTCGGCTGTCAGTTGCGCCTTGCAGATTCGGGAAACCCGATAACAAAGGTTGCAATCTGCGGCGGCTCGGCAAGCTCGCTTGTGTACGAAGCAATAGGTAAGGCTGATGCATTTATTACGGGCGACTTGTCACACCATGTTTTTATTGACGCGGCTGACAGCGGCATGACGGTAATCGCCGCAGGACATTTTGAAACGGAAGCTCCGTCAATGAAACCGCTTACCGAAAAACTAAAAGAAAAATTTACGGATACCTGTTTTGTTCTTATCGAACAGGAAAATCCCGTTAAATACTATTGATAAACAAACTATCCCGAAAGGACTAATAAAAATGCTTGATATTAAAGTAATCCGCGAAAATCCTCAGCGTGTAAAGGACGCTATGAAAACAAGAAATAAGGATATGGACGCACTTGTTGATGAGGTGCTTGCCATTGATGTAAAACGCCGTGAGCTTACCCTTAAAAATGACCAGCTCAAGCAGGAGCAGAACGCAGCAAGCAAGGATATCCCCCGAATTAAGAAAGAGGGCGGCGATATCTCCGCAATTATGGCACGAATGAACGAAATCAAAGAGGAAGTCAAGCAGGGCGACGCACTTATTGCAGAGCTTGAAGAAAAGCAGCAGAAGATAATGTACGAATTCCCCAACATTCCCAGCGATAAAACACCTATCGGTAAGGACGACAGCGAAAACGTTGAAATCCGCCGTTGGGGTGAGCCGAGAGCTTTTGATTTTGAACCCAAGGCGCACTGGGATCTGGGCGCAGACCTTGACATTCTTGACCCCGAAACAGCCGCAAAGGTTACAGGCGCACGCTTCCACTTCTACAAGGCTGCAGGCGCAAAGCTTGAGCGCTCAATCATCAACTTCTTCCTCAACACACATACAGAGCATGGCTATACAGAAATTTTCCCGCCCTTTATGGTAAACCGCGCTTCCATGACAGGCACAGGTCAGCTTCCCAAGTTTGAAGAAGATGCTTTCAGACTTGAAAGAGAAGATTATTTCCTTATCCCCACAGCGGAAGTTCCTGTTACAAATATGCACCGCAACGAAATTCTTGACGGCGAACAGCTTCCGATTAAATACTGTGCTTATTCCGCTTGCTTCCGTGCAGAGGCAGGCAGTGCAGGACGTGATACAAGAGGTCTTATCCGTCAGCACCAGTTTAACAAGGTTGAGCTTGTCAAGTTTGTTGACCCCGAAACTTCATATGATGAGCTTGAATCACTCACAAACGATGCAGAGCGCGTTCTTCAGCTTCTCGGTCTGCCGCACAGAGTTGTTGCATTAAGCTCCGGCGATATCGGCTTCTCCTCTGCAAAAACATATGATGTTGAAGTATGGATGCCTTCCTACAACCGCTATGTTGAAATTTCCTCCTGCTCCAATTTCGAAGATTTCCAGGCACGCAGAGCAGCTATACGCTTCAAGAAAACACCCAAGGATAAGGCACAGCTTGTTCATACGCTCAACGGCTCGGGTGTAGCTATCGGCAGAACGGTTGCCGCAATTCTTGAAAACTACCAGAATGAAGACGGCTCAATTACTGTACCCGAAGTTCTTCGTCCGTACATGGGCTGCGATGTAATCAAATAATAAAGCGGGGTAACAACTATGCTTAAAAAGGATTCCGTTTTACTTTTCCAGGGCGACAGCATTACAGATACTTACAGAACAGACAGCGAAAACCCTGCCGAATCCCTCGGCAAAGGTTATCCTGCAAAAATTGCCGAAAAGCTCGCAAATGATTATGCCGAGCTTAATATAAAGGTTATCAACCGCGGCATCAGCGGCCACCGTACAAAAGACCTTGTAAGCCGTTGGGACAAGGACTGTGTTGATTTGAAGCCCGATTATGTTTCACTCCTTATCGGCATTAACGATACATGGCGCGCGTTTGACAGTAACGACCCGACCTCTGCCGAACAGTATGAAGAAAATATGCGCATTCTCCTCGGCAGAATCAAGGCGGAAACAAATGCCCAAATTATTCTGCTTAACCCCTTCCTGCTCGATTCAATGCCCGACAAGCCCCGTATGCGTCCCGACCTTGTTTTAAAGCAGGAAGTAGTTTACAAGCTTATCAAAGAGTATGATGTAACCTTTATCGACCTGCAGAAGATTTTTGATAAAATGGTTGCAGAGGGTACGGATATGGCTACCCTTTCCGAAGACGGTGTACACCCCACAGATTTCGGACATGAGGTTATAGCTGCAGAGTGGCTTAAAGCGGTAATGTGAATTTTATAAATTACAGTTTGTCGAGCCAATTAGGAATTAAGAATTCGGAATTAGGAATTAAAGGGTGGGCTTTGCCCACACCCATTTATATTCGGGTGCGGGTGTCCCGCCAACAATTCCTAATTCATAATTCCTAATTCATAATTTTTTGTCTGTTAACAGACAGACAAAATGTAATTAATTTTTAACTTTTTCTGAATATTATTTTTGAAATTCGGTATTATCATCTGTTGTATGAAACCACATTTTCCGGAAGGTAACAGGAATGAATAACAATTATACCGAACAACTTAATAATATAAATCTTCTTGTCACAATAGACAAAAAGTATGTAGAGCCTTTGTGTGTTATGCTTGCTTCCTACGGCGAAACGCACAAGGGTATTTCCACTAATCTTTTTATTGCCCATTCATCGCTCGGTGAAGCGGAGCTTGGCAGAATAAAGGCGCTTGCTGACGGCTACGGCATAGCTGTACACAGTATAGTGATAACCGAGCATTGGTTTGAAAATACACCTGTGCTTGCCCGCTTACCAGAAGAATCGTTTTACAGGCTGATGGCATTCCATTATCTGCCCAAAGATATTGAACGCTGCCTTTATATTGACCCGGATACGGTTATAAGGCAGCCGCTTGACAAGTTTTTCGCTATGGATATGGGCGATAATTATATTGCCGCTTCCAGCCATACGCACCCGATAATAAATTGGGGCAACAATATCCGTCTGGGTACACAGGAAAACAAGATGTATTTTAATTCCGGCGTAATGCTGATGAACCTTGAGTTTATCCGCCGCGATTTTACGCTTGAAAAAATTCTTAAAACACTTGAAGAGAATATTCAGCGGCTGTGGCTTGGCGATCAGGATATGACGAATATCCTTTTCTGCGGAAAAATAAAAGCGATTGACGAAAAGCTTTACAACCTTGATGAGCGTGCTTTTAAGCGAAGCAAAAAAGAATTCACGCTCAGAGATGTTGAAAGCAAAACCGCAATTATTCATTACAACGGCAGGCATAAGCCGTGGCTTAAAGGCTATAAGGGTGTGCTGGACAGATTTTACCCCGAGGTAAAGGAAAAAGGTCCTGCCCCCGTAGGCAAGTGGAAATCACAGCTGAAAGCTATTCACGGTATAGTCCGCCCGAACAACCGCCAGAAGATACTTATTTTAGGAATTCTTGCTGCAATTGCTGCCACCGTTCTCTGCTGGTTCTTCTTTGGCAGGGAGCTTGTAAAGATTATTGGTGAGCCTGAACAGTTCAGAGCCTGGCTTGACCGCTTCGGTCCGTATGATGAGCTTGTGTTCATACTTATACGAAGCGTGCAGACGATGATTAAAATTATCCCTGCCGAACCGCTTGAAATAGGCTCGGGCTATGCGTGGGGTGCAGGGCTGGGGATGCTGTATTGCCTTATCGGCAATTTTATCGGTACGCTTGTAATACTTGCGTTGACAAGGCGTTTTGGCAGAGCTTTTGTTGAATGCTTCCTGCCTGCGAATAATTTACAGCTTATTTCGCTTTTTAAAAATTCCGATAAAACCTATGCACTTCTGTTCTTTTTTTATCTTATACCCGGTTCACCCAAGGATGGGCTTACTTACCTTGTTGGTATGATGAATGTCAAGGTTGTACCCTTCCTTGTTTTGACCTTTATTGCGCGAATTCCAAGCGTACTTTCCTCAACGCTTTGCGGTTCAACGCTTGCGGAAAAGCAGTACCTTATATCGGGGCTGATTTTTCTTGCAACGCTTGTGCTGGCGCTGATTGGCGGTCTGGTTTATAAAAAATATACCGATAAAAAAATGCACAAATAAATTAAAAGCAAGGTTTCAAGGCCTTGCTTTTTGCAAATAAAAAGGAAGATTATTATGGCTGATTTACTTAACGAGCTTTTTTGCCCGCTTGAGCTTACGGGCATTGCCGCATCAATTACAGCTGCGCTCGGTGTTGATGCGCCGCAGCAAGCTGAACCCGCGCTTGAAATAATGCAGAAATTCACACAGGACAAAAATATTGACCGTGTGCTGATGTATAACCCCGATGCGGTGGGGCTGTGGCTTTTCGGCAAACATACCGATTACTTTACCCCTGTAATGCTCAACACGCAGTTAACCTTGCCGCTGAAAACGGTTATGCCGAGCGTCACCCCCGTTTGCTTTGCAACAATGTACACGGGTGCCGTACCCGATGTTCATGGCATCAAGGCATACCGCAAGCCTGTTGTTAAAACGGACAGCGTATTTGATGCGCTTATCCGCGCAGGCAAAAAGCCCTGCATAGTTTCAACGGGCGAGGACAGTATGTCCAAAATTTTCCTTGAACGCGAAATGGATTATTTTATCGTTGGCACACCCGATGAAGCGAATGCAAAGGCAGTTGAGCTTATAAAAGAGGATAAATATGACCTCATCTGCGTATATAACGGCAACTATGACAGCGTTATGCACAAGGTCGGACCCGAGGGTGAAGAAGCTATGCAAGCCCTCAAACATAACTCCGCGGCGTTTGAAATGCTTGCAAACGCTGTAAAAGAAAACTGGAAAAACCACACTACGCTTATCGGCTATGCACCCGACCACGGCTGTCACGAGGTTGACGGCGGCTCGGGCAGCCACGGACTTGATATGGCGGAAGATATGAATATAATTCACTTTTACGGAGTGATTTAACAAATGAAAAAAGTTGACATTATTATTGTCGGCGGCGGTGCGGGCGGACTTGCCGCAGCAATTGAAGCAAAGCGCACGGACAGAGATAAAAGCGTAACCGTGCTTGAGCATCTGCCAAGGGTAGGTAAAAAAATTCTTGCAACGGGCAACGGCAGGTGCAACCTCGGCAACCTCAATGCCGACACGCATCTTTATACAAATGCGGCATTTGCATCAAAGGTTATGAACAAATTCAACGCACAGAGCCTTGTTGAGTTTTTTCAGTCTATGGGGCTTTACACCCGCGCTGACAGCGAGGGCAGACTGTATCCGTTGAGCAATACTGCGGCAAGCGTGCTGGATGCGCTGCGGTTTGAATGTGAAAACCTCGGAGTTGATATTGTTTGCGATTACAAGGTGAATTCCGTAAAAAAAGCCGACGGATTTATTATAAACGGCGAGTATAAGTGCGACAGTCTGATTCTTGCCTGCGGCGGTAAGGCTGCACCATCGCAGGGAAGCGACGGCAGCGGATATCCGCTTTTAAAATCTTTGGGTCACAGCGTTACCGCGCTTTCGCCCTGCCTTGTGCAGTTACTAACCGATACGGCAAAAACAAAGGCATTAAAGGGTGTGCGCGCTTCTGCGTCGCTCTCGCTTACAACAGGCGGCAACGCGCGCGGCGAAATACTTTTCACCGATTACGGAATATCGGGCATAGCCGCAATGGATTTGAGCCGCTATGTTGTTCCCGATAAAAAAGCTGAAATTATTATTGATTTACTGCCCGAATATTCTTTTGAAGCTGCAAAAGAAATAATTGTAAAAACAGCCCGTCACAACCCTGCCTTGCCGATTGAAAGCCTGCTCGGCGGACTTATGCACAAGGCTGTAGGTACAGCGGTTATAAAATCCGCACTCGGTTTCCTGCCTAAAGCTGCCGCCGAAATCGGCGCCAAGCAGGCGGGAATAATTGCCGCCGAAATTAAAAATTTCACACTTGCGCTTAAAGGCACAAAGGGCTTTAACGATGCGCAGGTTACAAAGGGCGGCGCAAGCGTAAAGGAATTTGACGCGCATACGCTCGAATCCAAAAAGCACAAAGGACTTTATGCCTGCGGTGAGCTGCTCGATGTTGACGGAGCCTGCGGCGGCTTTAATTTAGCCTTTGCCTTTTCAAGCGGCAGAGCGGCAGGACAAAATGCGGCAAAAAAATGTAGTTTTTAGTGCAGAACGAAGGGTCGCTTCGCTCCGATTTTAAAATGAAACCTTACAGAGTGTCATCCTGAACGAAGTGAAGGATCTTTTTGCGTTTAAGATTCTTCGCTTACGCTCAGAATGACATTACTTTTTCGTTTTGCTTAAATTATATTCGGGTGCAGGTATCCCGCCGACAATTATTATCTATTAATTTTTATTTCTTATCTATTATCTAAACGATATTAAAAATCAGCGAGAGATAAGAGATAGAAGATAATAAATAATAGGTAATAGTTTTTACAATCGGGTGTGGGCTTTAGCCCACCCGCCGTTCTGCGTTCTGCACTCTGAACTCTGCACTAATTTATTCCCATTTTCGCAAAAAATTCTGCGCTGGACATACCGTGAGGGCGGTTATATCTGCCTATTCTGTACAGCCATTCGGTGTCCTCGGTATCAATTAAATTAATGCGCTCCTCGCAGACAAAGGCGGCATCAAAGCCCATTGCCTTTATTATCTGCTTGGATTCCTTTGAATAGCTGCCGAAGGGATAGGTGAATGCCGTAGCGCGTTTGCCTGTTTTCTCTGTAAGCAGCTTTTGCATTCTGCCTATATCTTCGTTTAAAAAGGCTGAGTATTCCGAAACGCTTTCGGTGCTTACCTTTTGTGCGCCGTGTCTGCCTGCTTTATCGGTTTTGTGCAAATCGTAGCTGTGGTTCTGAATTTCTATTGTGCTGCCCTTTGAAAGTTCGGTTATCTGGTCCCAGGTCATGTAGGAATAGCTCAATGTGTGGTCATTTGCTGCGGTATACATATCCGCAAACGAGCCTACAACGCTTGCAACCGCACACATTCCGTATTCCTTTAGCATCGGCGCGGCATAGCTGTAAACGGTTTCATAGCCGTCATCAAAGGTAATTATTATCGGCTTTTCAGGCAGGGGAGTACCGGATCTTACATGGCTGATAAGCTGTTCAATATTTATAGTGCTGTAGCCTTTACCCTGTAAAAACTTCAAATCGTTTTCAAACTGACCGAGCGTGATGCAGTATGCACCCGTCCGGTTTATGTTTTTTGTAAGCTGGTGGTACATTACCACGGGCAGCTGCGTTTTGTTTTCTGCCGATGTTTCTATACTTCCGCGCGGTACGGCAAAAATTCCGCTGACTAAAAGCATAGCAGTTATACATATAAAAATATATTCCCTTTTTACTTTCACAACCATAAAAAAACACCTCAATGCATTGTATGCATCAAGGTGTATTTTTATTTACTTACTTGCTTTCTTTAAGCGCAAGGTCAAGCCAGATTGAACCGATATCCATAGCCTGATAAAGACCTTTCTTTTCGCTCTTTTTGATGATTCTGTCCTTGGGACGTGCATCGGGGTCGGTGCTTAAAAGCTGAACCGTAACTCTGTCTGCAACATCAAGGTCATTAACCTTTTTGGAAGAAACAATCTGTAAAAGAACAACAAACGGGTCATTCATGTTGCCGTAGTAAATTGTATTGCCGCAGCGGACAAGGGGCTTACCCTTGTAGCTGAGAAACTTGGCTTTTTTCTTTTCTGCCATTACTGTCGCCCTCCGTTATTTATTTTCAATGTAATTCTTGACGAGCGACTGAAGAAGCTCATCGCGGTCAACCCTGCGAAGCAGACTGCGCGCATTGTTGTGCGTAGTGATGTAGGTAGGGTCTTCGGAAAGAATGTAGCCGACAATCTGGCTGATGGGATTGTAGCCCTTTTCCTTTAAGGCATCATATACAACCTGAATCGTGTGGCGCATTTCCGCCTCATGCTCATCTCTGATACTGAATTTAATCGTCTTATCTGTCATTTATGACACCTCCGTATAAACCGAAAAATTAATGTTACAGTTTATTATATACTATTTTTCAGAAGAATACAACCCATTTTCCCAATTTAATCAGTTATTGATTTTAACCTCTGCGTGAGCTTCGGAAGAATCATATATAGCCTGCAGTATTTTTGATGTGCCTACTGCGTACTTAATGTCGTTGCGGTTTCTTTCGCCCTTTGCTACGCACTCAACAAAGTCAAGCACCTCGCTGCGGTGCATATTGTTTGTTTTGTAGGTGGGTACGGTTTCGGTGAGCATGCCGTTCTTGGTTGTCCAGAAGCGGAAATTGCCGCAATACTGCAGCCTGATGCCGCCCTTGTCGCCCATGAAATCAATATAGGTTTCGCTTTCGCCTATGTTCTGCGCCCATGCGCCGTTGAAGCTGACAACAGCACCGTCTGTACGGACAAGACCGATAACGGAATCGTCAACATCGTATGTGCCGTTTTCGGGGTCGGAAGTATCTTCTGCCCACATGCTTTCGTAAACATAGTTTTTCATATCCTTACCAAGCTTGCAGAAGGCTTCGCCGCTTGCGGTAAGCACCTTCGGGTCGCCGAGGCAGTAGAGAATAAGGTCTATATAGTGTACGCCCCAGTCAATAAGTGCGCCGCCTCCGGAGCAGGCCTTGGTTGTGAAATCGCCGCCCAGACCGGGAATTGAGCGGTGTGCGCGGAAGCTTGCATAAACATGGTAGACCTCGCCAAGCTCACCGTCTGCAATAAGCTTTTTGATGTGGTTTACGGAGTTTGCATAGCGGTTGCAGACGCCGATGGAAAGAATTCTGCCTGTTTCATAGGAAACTTTTTCCATTTCAAGTGCTTCGGAGAGAATTCTTGCAGCAGGCTTTTCACAAAGCACATCCTTACCGTGACGCATAAAATCAATTGAAATAACCGAGTGCATATCGTTATGTGTGCAAACGGAAACCGCATCAAGCTCGGGGTCATCAAGAATTTCGCGGTAATCGTAAATTGCCTTGCCGCAGCCGTATTTTTCAACGGCTGCATCGGCTCTTTCGGGAATAATATCGCAGAAATATTTAATATCGGCAATGGGTGAATCCATATAGGCGGGGATGTGAGCGGAGTTTGCAATTGTACCGCAGCCGATGATTGCTACATTAATTTTTTCTTTCATGACAGTACCTCCCGTTGATTTTATTATGAACGAAGTGAAATGCCGAGCTTTTCGAGTGCCTTGACAGCCTTCTTCATTGCGCTGTCGGCTTCTTCGTCGGTCATTGTGCGGTCTGCTGCACGCAGTTTAAGGTTGAAGGCAACGCTCTTCATGCCTTCGGGAATCTGGCTGCCTTCATAAACATCAAACAGCTCGATTGATTCAAGGTTCTTGCCCACAGCCTGTGCAATTGTCTTTTCAAGCATAAGAACAGGCTCGCTCTTCTTGCAGACAAAGGCAAGGTCGCGTGTGAGTGCGGGGAACTTGGGCAGCTGCTTGTAGGTGCGCTTGAGCTGGCTTAATTCAAAGCAGATATCAAAGCTGATTTCAGCAGCATAAGCCTTTGTGCCGATGCCGTAGTTTTCAAGCACCTGCGGATGAATTTCACCGACTGTGCCTATAACCTTGCCGTCCTTTGAAATAACGGCTGTTCTGCCGGGGTGGTAGGACGGATTGTCCTTAACAGCTTCAACATCGTAATCTTCAATGCCGAGCTTGTAGAGCAATTCTTCAACAACACCTTTAATTGTAAAGAAACTGCAGCCCGCGCCGTACATACCCATGCAAAGCATCTGCGGCTCTGCCGGCAGCTCGTCAGTACCCTTCCAGATATATTCCTTGCCAAGCTCGTAAAGGTAAGCCTTGGCATTTCTGTTGTTGTAGTTTCTTGCAAGCGTTTCAAGCATTGAGGGAAGCATAGTTGTTCTCATAACGCTTGTATCTTCGCCCAGGGGGTTGGAAATAACTACGCACTTTCTCTTATCGCTGTCTGCGGGCAGGCAGATTTTATCATAGCTCTTGGGGCTGATGAAAGAGAAGGTGCAAAGCTCGGACAGACCGCAGGAAAGCATAGTGTTGTTGATAAGTCTTTCAAACTTCTGCTCGGGTGTGTACTGTGCTGTTGCAACACCTGCAAGCTGTCTGTCGGGAATTTTATCGTAGCCGTAGAAACGGGCAATTTCTTCGGAAATATCTGCCTTATGGCGCAGGTCTCCGCGGAATGAAGGTACGGTGATGATGCCGTTTTCAACCTTACAGCCAAGGCGTTCAAGGATAATTTTCTGCTCATCTGCACTTACATTGATGCCGATGAATTCGTTTACCCAATCGGGTTCAAACGCAAGTGTAAAATCACTCTTATCGGAGCAGTCGCAATCGACAACACCGTTTACAACTTCACCTGCACCAAGCTGCTGTACAAGCTGCAACGCTCTGTCAAGAATCTTGCGGCAGCCCTTGGGGTCAAGCTGCTTATCGTATCTTGAAGATGCTTCTGTACGCATACCGAGCTTTTTGGCAGTCATGCGGATGCTCGGACCGTTGAAGCAAGCGGATTCGAAAACGATAGTGTTTGTATCGTCCATGATGCCGCTGTATTCGCCGCCCATAACGCCTGCAACGGCAACGGGCTTGTTGGCATCGGCAATTACGAGCATTTCTTCGGAAAGCTCACGCTCAATGCCGTCAAGTGTTGTGATTTTTTCGCCCTGCTTTGCGTTACGGACTATAACCTCATTGCCTTCAAGGTAGCGGAGGTCGAAAGCGTGCATGGGCTGACCGTATTCGAGCATTACGAAGTTTGTAATATCGACAATATTGTTAATCGGGCGCACACCGCTTGCGCGCAGTCTTTCACGCATCCAGCGGGGTGACGGCTCAATTTTAACATTCTTAACAACCGCGCCTACATAGCGGTAGCAAAGCTCGGGAGCTTCAATAGAAACCTTGAGCAGGTCGTTTACATCGCCTTCGCCGGGGGCAACAACGGGAACAGGCTCGCTGAAATCCATGCCGAAGGTTACTGCTGTTTCTCTTGCAAGGCCGAGAACACTCAAGCAGTCGGGGCGGTTTGATGTAATTTCAAATTCAGTTACAACATCGTTGAAGCCTGTAGCCTCACGGATATCCATGCCGAGGGTAAGGTTGCAATCCTCACCAAGAACAAAAATGCCGTCCTCAATTGCGTTCGGGAAATCGTTTACTGTAAGACCGAGCTCGCCGAGTGAGCAGAGCATGCCTGCGCTTTCAACGCCGCGGAGCTTGCCCTTTTTAATCTTTTTGCCGCCTGCAACAACTGAATTGTCAAGGGCTGCGGGAACATAATCGCCCGCTTTGAGGTTCTGTGCGCCGGTGACAATCTGCAGATTTTCTTCTGCACCGACATTTACCTGACAAATCCACAGGTGGTCAGAATCGGGGTGCTTTTCAAGTGTTTCAACGCGACCTACAACAATGTTGGAAAGCTCTTCGCCTTCGGTTTCGTAAGCCTCAACCTTTGAGCCGGAAATTGTGAGCGCATCGGCAAACTGCTTATCTGTAACATCTATGTTCACATAATCGTGAAGCCATCTTTTGGATAAATTCATTTTTCTTCTCCTCCCTTAGAACTGACCGAGAAAACGCATATCGTTTTCAAACAGCAGACGCATATCGTCTATATTGAAGCGGAAAAGTGTAAGGCGTTCCAGACCTACGCCAAAAGCAAAGCCGCTGTAAACATCGGGGTCTACACCGCCGTTTTTGAGAACCTGCGGGTGAACCATACCGCCGCCGAGAATTTCAACAAAGCCTTCACCCTTGCAGAACGGGCAGCCCTTACCGCCGCAGCGGAAGCAGGTTACGTCAATTTCGCAGCTGGGTTCGGTGAACGGGAAATGGTGCGGACGAAGGCGGATTTTTGTATCCTCGCCGTAAAGACGCTTTGCAAAATCGAAAAGACAGCCTTTAAGGTCAGCCATTGTGATGCCCTTGTCAACAACAAGACCTTCAATCTGGTGGAAGAAGGGGGAGTGGGTTGAGTCAACGGCATCGCTTCGGAAAACGCTGCCCGGTGCAATAACACGGATGGGGGGCTGCTTGTTTTCCATAACACGAATCTGTACGGGAGAAGTCTGTGTGCGAAGAAGCATATTTTCCGTAATGTAGAAGGTATCCTGCGTATCGCGTGCGGGATGCTCCTTCGGAATGTTGAGTGCTTCAAAGTTATAGTAATCCCACTCAACCTCGGGACCTGTTGCTACTTCAAAGCCCATGCCGAGGAAAATTTCCTTAACCTCATCGAGTACTATTGAAAGCGGATGTCTGTGACCAAGCTCTGCCTTTTCGCCGGGCATGGTTACATCGAGCGTTTCACTTTCAAGCTTTGCCTTCTGCTCGGCAGCCTTAATCTGGCTTACCTTTGCTTCAAGCTGTGCTTCAATAGTCTGTCTTACCTCGTTTGCAAGCTGACCGACAACCGGTCTTTCCTCTGCAGAGAGCTTACCCATCTGCTTGAGAATAGCCGTTACCTCACCCTTTTTGCCGAGATATTTAACACGCAGAGCTTCTAAATCTGCGTTTGATGCCGCAGCGGCAACAGCTTCCTGTGCCTGCACGGCGATAGCCTTGAGTTGTTCTTTCAAATCTATCATTCCTTTCTCTTTGTGCAGCTATTTTTCTTTTTTAATTTGCAAAAAATAAAGCCCTTCATCCCCTGATGAATCAGGGACGAAAGACCATTAAAAACGGTATTACGCGGTACCACCCCGGTTTTTGCTTTAAGATAAAAAGCAAACCCTCTTGAGCCCGTTAACGGCGGCAAACCGTTGCGACCTTGTCAGCCGCACCGCTCCAAAGTGAACTTCGGCAATGTTTACGGGCTGCTGCACTTTCAGCCGGTGATGCAGCTCTCTGAAATAACCCTTGTGTAAACCGCTTACTCTCTTTTTCTCAGCGTTTCAATATTCAATTAAAATGGATTATATCACAGTAATTTGCAATTTGCAAGTAAATAATATATAATTTAAAAATCATAACAAAAACACTTGTAACACGAGTGATTAGCAAAACATAATATGCAAATATTGACAAAGCTAAAGGATTGTGTTAGTATAATGGTGTGGAAACCCAAGACGGTTGCCACAGATTAACAAATTAACAAAACGAAGTATTTACTTCAAGTCAATGAGCTGTCTGTACCAGAGACGGCTCATTTCCTTTTTCTGTCGTAAATATGTAATACAAAAGTAAGAACAGCAATAACTGAACTTACAACTGAACAAATCCCAACAAAAATAGAAAATGTCATTAAGTATCATCCTCCTTTGGTAAGATTTTTTTGGAAATCAAATCCACCTACGGAAGCTAATACACCTCCCACTGCTTACCGCAGGTCAAGGAGGCAACCGTCTTTTTTAACCGCCGGCTACTTACAAAGAAGAATGAAACTCAGTAGTAAGCAGTGGGCTCCACGAATTCAATTATACTTAATTGTCGAGTATTGTCAACAGAAAAACGCAAAGTAATATGCCTAATTATATTTAGTTGCATATTGTAGTACAGAGAATTAAATGTTATAATAATCCGCGGTGATTGAAATGGAAGTTTTAAAGTTTATTTTTGCCGTATTTGCCGTACTTGGTGCGGCGGATAAAATATTCGGCAGTAAATTTAAAATAGGTGATGAATTCGAAAAGGGTATACTTGCCGCCGGCACACTTTCCTTTGCTATGGTGGGTATGCTGTGCATAGCCCCCGCACTTGCCGGCTGGCTTTCGCCCGTATTTGAGCCGTTTTCGAAGCTTACCGGGATTGATTTATCGTTCATAGGTGCTTTTATAGCAAACGACATGGGCGGCGCAGCAATAGCAAAGGAATTGACAAAGCTGCCTGCTGTCGGCGGACTCAACGGGCTTGTTGTGGCTTCGATGATGGGCGCTACAATCTGCTTTACAGTGCCTGTTGCACTGAAAATGATTAAAAAAGAATACCACAGGGAAGTACTCAGCGGCATACTCTGCGGCATAGCAACTATGCCTATAGGCTGTATTGTTTCAGGGCTTATGCTGAAAATTCCGTTTGGTCAGCTTCTGCTCAACCTTTCGCCCGTACTTATCATGGCGGTTGTAACCTGCATAGGGCTGATATTTATTCCCGAAATATGCAGCAAAATTTTTGCGGGCATTGGCTGGGCTGTTTCTGCGGTAATTACCGTAGGACTTGCGGCAGGCGTATTCAAGCACATTACCGGAATTGAAGTCATCAAAAATATGATGCCCGTAATGGACGCGTTTGAAATAGTCTGCGATATTGCAATTATTCTTTCGGGTGTTTTTCCGCTTATCTTTGTTATTTCAAAGGTTTTCGGCAAGGTTTTCAGTCTGCTCGGCAAAAAGCTCGGCATAAACGAAACGGCTGTACTCGGCATAGTTTCTTCCCTTGCAAACAGCATACCTACCATAAACATGGCGGATAAAATGGATAGAAAAGGGCGCATGCTCAACATGGCTTTTGCCGTTTCGGCTTCGTTTGTTTTCGGCGACCACCTGGCATTTACAATGGCTTTTGATGAAAGCTTTGTCGGTGCGGTTATTGCGGGCAAATTAATCAGCGGTGTTGCCGCCTTTGTTGTGGCAGATTTTGTATTCAGACTTACGGAGAAAAAGGAAAACAAAGCATGAAAAAATTAATTATGATATTTCTGACTTTTGGTGTACTGGGTTTATCCGCCTGCGGCGTGACCGATAATGATGAAAGCACAACAATACAGGCAGAAGCAGTAACATATATCAGTGTTTCGGGCAAAGAAGCAAAGCAGATAATGGAAAAGGAAAAGAACTATATTATTCTCGATGTGCGCACAAAAGAGGAGTTTGATGCAGGGCATATCCCGGGTGCGGTGCTTATACCCGATTATGAAATTCAGCAGCGTGCAGAAAAAGAGCTGACAGACAAAAATCAGCTCATATTGGTCTATTGCCGCAGCGGCAGAAGAAGCAAGCTCGCTTCACAGGCACTCGCGGATATGGCTACACAAATGTAGTTGAATTCGGCGGAATAAATGACTGGGAGTATGAAACTCAAAAATAATTACGAACTTTAACATTTTAAAAACATTTTTATGTCACCTTGTTGTTACATTGACAATAATTATAGTATAATATATAATAAATCAGTACATAAATTTTGGTAAAACGCAGGCGGAAAGGGTACAGCCGTCTGAATTCTTTATTGTTAAAAGGGAAATATTCTGAAAGGAGAAAAAATGTGAAAAAGCTATCAGGTCTTATTGTTTCCAAGCGCATACCTTTGCTTATTGTTGCGCTGATACTTACGGCTGTGTGTGCCTTGGGTGCGCTGAAGGTGGAAGTCAATTCGGATATGACGAAATATCTGCCCGATGATTTTTCAATGAAAATCGGTATGGATATTATGAACGAAGAATTTCCGGCTATGGACGCAAGCCAGACAATACGCGTTATGGCTACGGGGCTTGACGAGGCACAGCGTAAAGAGTTGCGTGAAAAGCTTGAAGATATTGAGTATGTCAGCAGCGTAACTCACGAAGAAAACTCGGATTACCACAAGGGCGACAACACGCTTTATATTATCAATACAACCTATGCTTACGGCTCAAACGAAGAGCTTTCAATTGAGCGTGCGTTGGATTTTAATTTTACCGATTACAACATAGTTTACAAAAACGATGAAATGATTCAGTCAACCGTTCCCATGTGGGTTATGGGGCTTGCGGTTGCGCTTGTGCTTATAATTTTGTTTGCAATGTGCGGTTCATGGTTTGAGCCTGTGCTGTTCCTTGCAACAATTGGTATGGCTATAGGCATAAATGCCGGCACTAATCTTATTTTAGGCTCGGTTTCAAATGTTACGCAGTCCATTTCTGCAATATTGCAGATGGTTCTGTCCATGGACTATTCAATTATTCTTATGAACCGCTACAGGCAGGAAAAGGCTGTGCTTGGCAACAAGGAAGACGCGATGAAGGCGGCTCTTAAAAACGCATTTTCTTCCGTTGCAAGCAGTGCGTTTACTACCGTTGTCGGCTTGCTGATGCTGGTGTTCATGCAGTTCAAAATCGGCTTTGATATCGGTGTTGTACTTGCAAAGGGCATATTTATCAGCATGCTCTGCGTATTTACCGTATTGCCCGGTCTGATTGTTATTTTCGATAAGCTGATTGAGAAAACAACCAAAAAAGAGCTGCATGTTCCCATGGGCGCAGTTGCACGCTTCAGCAACAAAATGCGTTATGTGCTGTCGGCTGCTTTTGCGGTTATGTTTGTCGGCTTCTATATACTTCAGGGCTATACGCAGATTGCATACAGCCTTGAAATGAAGGACCCTGTTGCAGAGGTTTTTCCGACAACAAATATGTTAGTGGCAATTTACGATAATGAGGATGAAGAAGTAATTGCCGCCCTTGCCGATGAGCTTGAAAAGGACGAGCATGTGCAGATGGTTATGGGCTACCCGAACATGCTCGGCAAACGCCATACCGCAGGCGATATGGTTGATTCAATAATGGGACTCAGCAACAGTTTCGGCATCAGCATGGATGTCGGGCTTGAGCTTAATGAAGAGCTGCTGAAAATAGTTTATTACGATAAGTTTGACGGCAAAGCCGCCCCCGTTTCAATGGGCGAATTCCTTACCTTCCTTTCGGAAGAAGTAATGGAAAACAAAATGTTTAAAAGCTACATAAGCGACGAAATGCGCGAAAGCGCAGGTGCGCTGGAGCTTTTCAAGAGCAAGTCAAGCCTTACGCAAAAGCGCAGTGCAAAGGAGCTTTCGGATTTCTTCGGCATTGAAGAAGAACTGATAAAGAGCCTGATGGTTTACTACTTCGGCATTAACGGCGGTGCGGATTTCGGAAAAATGAGCCTGCCGCAGTTTGCAGATTATGTTGTAAACGAAGTAGCAGTAAACGAAATGTATGCGTCAATGTTTGATGAAGAAACCATGGCGCAGATTGATATGCTCACTACCTTTACGGATAAGGAAGAAATTCTCAAACTCCGCGGTATTGACGAAATGGCGGCGGTGCTTGGCACTGAGCCTGAACAGATGCGTTCGCTCTATTTCGTATATACCGATGAAAACCAGGAAAATTACCTGCCAAATCTTGATGCAAACCGTCAGCTTAACCTGCAGCAGGTTATAAGCTATGTTGTTTCAAACAGCGAAAATTTCTCATCAATGATGAGTGAAGCTGACCTTGAAAGGCTGCCAATGGCATTAAAGCTGATTGAAGGCACACTTGCAGAAAAGAAATACGGCCCTGAGGAGCTTGCAAGCGTAGTAGGCATGGATTCAACACAGCTCAAGCAGCTTTATCTGCTTTATATTTCACAGCACGGCAATTCAAGCCGCTGGCAGATGTCGCTTAAACAGATGCTTGATTTTGTCAGCAGCGATGTCATGAATAATCCCGATTTTTCCGGTATGCTTGACAGCTCAATGGCTGCACAGGTCGGCGGCGCAAAAGCAATGGCAGACGCCGTTATTTCAGGCAGCAAGCTTGATGCAAGTCAGCTTTCTTCCTTGCTTATTCCGCTTGCAGGGGAAGGAATGCTCGATGAAAACATGATTGAGCTTTCGCTCGTTTATTACGCAAGCACAACGGATGCGTACAGCGATGAATGGATGCTCAATATTGAAGAGCTTTTCGGTCACCTTGCAAACAGCATGGTTAATGACCCGCGCTATTCTGCGCTTATCGGCGAGGAAATAAAGGGTAAGCTCGGCGAAATGGAAGGCTCGCTTGCAATGGGCGTTGAAATGCTCAAGAGCGATGAATATTCCCGCATGGTATTCCAGACCGTTTTCCCCGCAGAGTCGGAAGAAACAACTGCGTTTATCACACGCATAAACGAAGTCTGCAAGGAAAAAGCAAAAAACGAAGTTTACCTTATAGGTACTTCCGCAATGAATTACGAAATGTCGCAGACCTTTGATGATGAGCTTGCGCTTATAACGCTGCTTACATCGCTTGCAATTTTCGTTATTGTTGCGCTTTCGTTTAAGTCGGTAATAATTCCTCTTATTCTTGTGCTTCTTGTTCAGTGCGGTGTTTATATTACAATTACCGTTATCGGCTTGCAGGGCTTCAGTATTTATTTCCTTGCGCTGCTGATTGTTGAGTGTATACTAATGGGCGCAACGATTGACTACGGCATTCTGTTTACAAACTACTATATTGAATGCAGACAGACCATGGATAAAAAGAATGCCCTTTTTGCTACATATAAGGGTTCAATCCATACCGTTATGACCTCGGGTCTGATTATGGTTGCGGTTACCGCGGTTATTTCCGTGCTTTATGATGAACCCACAATCGCACAGATTTGCCGTACAATTTCAATAGGTGTTCTGTCCGCAGTTCTGCTTATTCTGTTTGTTCTTCCCGGTCTGCTTGCAGCGTGCGACAGATTCATAATTAAAAAGAAAAAGAACAGAAAAAATAAAAGCAAAGAAAGTTGAAAATAACCCGTGAAGATTTCAAAAATCTTCACGGGTTTTGTTATTTGTATACTCTTATTCCGGCGCGCAGCTTGCCTTTTTTTGTCTGCCGTTTTTCGCCTTCAAAAATAAACCTGCCGCAGCCTCTTACCGATACTGTATCGTGCGGTTCAAGCAGGGTATCGGCATTTTGTGTAACAACGCTGTTTATGCTGACTAAACCCTTTTCAGTAAGCTCTTTTGCGGTACTGCGGGATAGCTTGTACACCGCAGCGGCAACGGCATCAACCCTTGCGGAAGCTATTACAAATTCTTCCTCGTCGGGCAGAGCTACGCTTTCAACGGGCGGAGCTGAAACGGCGGCGCATTTTACGCTTGTGCGGCGTACACTTGTCAGATTTTCGCATATGTATTCCGCTATGCTTTCAAGGCAGAAAAGGTAGCCGCAGTTTTCAAAAACAATTATATCGCCGAGTACTTCGCGCTTTATTCCCAAAGCCATTATTGAACCGAAGAAATCGCGGTGTGAAAGCTCGTCGGCAAATTTCTGATTTACGGGCTCAATTTTAACACACACATACGGCGGATAAGCCTCATAGCCGCAGCTTTCATCGCTTCCGAAGCAGGCTATTCTGCGTTCCGCGCCCTCAAAGCCGCCGTCAAGCGTTACGGGTACGGGCAGACGCATTTTTAAAAGGGTTGACTGTTCGGCAACGGTTAAAAAATCCGAATACACCCATATTCCTTTGGCAAAGCTGCGTGCGCTCAATTCTTCAAAGCGCTTTTTTAGCAGCTGTTCACTTTCGTTCATAAATAACTCCAAAAAACAAGGCAGGTGCGAAACCTGCCTTAAAAATTCACTTAAACTGTTTTGATTTGTCGAAAATTTCTTCCGCACAATCCCTGCATACTTTTTTACCGTTGAACTCTATAACATTTTCTATGCTGTCGCAAAAAACGCAGGCGGGTGAATACTTGCGCAGGATAATGCAGTCCTCCTGTGTGAAAATTTCAAGGTAATCTGTGTTTTCTTTCAGGTCGAGCATTTTGCGCAGTTCTTTGGGCAAAACAATTCTGCCGGCAGAGTCAATCTGCCTTGTGATACCGGTTGATTTCATTTTTTCTTCCTCTTTCATTCATGGATAAATCCATGGTTTTATTTTCCTTTTAAAGAAATATTATCATAAAAGGGGCGTACAGTCAACCGGAAACAGTGCGGTAAAATATAAATTTTCTCTAAACAATTATTTTGAAAAAATTTCTGCAAAATAGGCGGCAAGCTGTTTTATATCTTTATCTGTTGTATTGATGCAAAGGTCGTAGTTGAGCGGGTCGCTCCACTTGTTGCCTGTGTAAAACTGGTAGTATTTTGCGCGGTTTTTGTCTATGTCGTTTATGCGCTGTTTGTATTCTCTGTCGCTCAAAGCTTCGCCCTGCGGTGCGCGGGATTTACAGCGCGCAATGCGTGAATCAAGCTCGGCATAAATACGGATTTTAAGAGGATTGAATTCCTTCAGGCAGTAGTCGGCGCAGCGACCTACAATAATGCAGTCCGATTTTTGTGCAAGCTCTTTTAAAAGACTTGCCTGCTCGATAAAAAGCGCGTTCTGCTGTTCCCACAGTCCGTTTGAAACCGGAGACATTGTGTGCCCTATCGTAATCGGGAATAACGGTGCCGGGCTGTGTTCGCCGAGCTTGTGTATATATTCTTCCGTAAAGTTTGTGCGTTTTGCAAGCTCGGAAATAATTTCACGGTCGTAATATGCGATGTTAAGGCTGTCGGCAAGTCTGCGTGCAAATTCTCTGCCGCCGCTGCCGAATTCGCGGCTTATTGTAATAACCCTGTTCATTGAACAACCTCCTTAATATATTTACATTAATTGTTAAAAATAAATTCTGCATTATTAAACATTATGTTTTTAATTGTTTCGTGTGTAATTTGACCAGCCTTATATTTTTCTGCACATAGCAAAAGGTTAGAAACGGCTAAAGCAGTCCCGTTTGTACTTTTGTTTTTGCTGATTCTTTCTATTTGTGATTTAAAGTTTCCTGTAAAATGGCCAGAAATAAACATAAAATAGAAATCATTTATATCATCAGCAAAATGTTCCCACCATTTATTAGGGTTGATTTTTTCATTTCTTGTTTGATTTTCACCTATATACCTTTCCATTTCGTCGGCTTGCGAAATAGGCAAATTATAACCTTTTGAATATGCTTTTGTATCTATAATGACACCATATTTACTTGTTTCGGTATTTGTATAAATTATACCATCAGGCTTGCGGCTTCCGCCGAGATGCAATCCTTGATAATCGCATTCTTCAGTCAGTAGGTCTAAAGTTTTAATTTCAAATAATCGATTTTGCTTACTATCATAAGCAAGGTCTATAAGCGCTAAATATTCATGTGATAGATTTGATAATTTATCCCTGATTATTTCTTTTGTTTCCGCTAAATCAGACTTTGTAAGTGATTGAGGCAATGGAATACTGAAGTCATTAATTTCATCATCAAACAAAAAACTATTACCTCTGTCTAATATATTTATGCCTATATTCTGCAAGCCTTTTATATCGTCCAAGATAGTATTTTCACTTACATTAAGATTAACAGTTTTAAGATAATCTGAAATCTCCAAAACCGAAACGATAGTTTTGTTTTCAGACAGATATTTTAAAATAAATGCACGGCGTGTTCGTAAATATTCTCTGTCTGCACCTTTAGTTGATAACATTTCCCAACATACATTTTTTGAAATTTTTTTATGCTTGCTTTTACCATTAGCTTTTCTTAATGCCGTAATGCCTTTTGCTGTAATGACATAGGCTTGACCTATTGTTTCTGTATATTCTTTTCCGGTACATAAAATTGTAATCGTTTTAGGAGCTTTTTCAACAAGACCAAGCTTTTCTAGCCAACTCGCAATCATTCGAGCATATTTATCCGATGAGCCTTCCCAATCAGCCTTCATACTTTTACGTTCTTTTACGTCTGCATTTGATAGAGACCTAATAAAGATTTTTTGAGGCATGCTTGTAAAACCATCTTCACCTATAAAACCTAATTGCTGTCCTATTTCGAATTTAGTAAGATGAGTGTCTTCTGTTTCTGAAAGCAGGGTTAATATTCTTATAGCCGGTGGATATGCTAAAACGGCATCTATAAGCAATTCTTTTTCTTTTTCAGAAAGAGTTTCGTCTGTTCCTCTTGCCCTTGTAAGCTCTAATCCTTTATTTGTTATTTCAAATGTATCGTCTGTATAATCATATTTTATAAATCCGAAACAATGAGCCCAACGAACAAAATTATCAGCAGGCCAATCTCCTATAAAATCTCGTCCTTGACCTTTCACCGTTGCTTGTATAATACCGTTACACCTTGACATGCTTCTTGGAGTGAAAGATGTGCCTACAAGTTGACAATATTTGATTTTTAGTGGTTTGCTCTGCAGTGCATTTATAAAATCATCACGCCCATCACGCTCTTCAACAAGTTTTGGAATGATGGTTTTTATCAAGTCTTTATTCTTTTGTGAATTTGTGTCAAAAACAGCAACAACATCGCAAAGACTACGCAAATTACTTGGGTCTTGTACCCAACCAAAAGCACGAAAGTTTTTATTATGTGTCGGAATTACAGAAATCATAATTTTATCAGCATCAATAGTTTATTATTAAAACTTCTCTGCTTTCTCCTTTCTTCGTATTATAACTTGAGTTTGAATAATTATAGTTCAAATCAATAACCGTGTATTTTTTTGCCCAATCAAGCAGTATCTCATTGACTTTCCCTTTATGCTGAACAACATTTGACAAGGCAAATTTGATGCCTTTTTTATCCGCTCTGTCTAAATAATCATATAAAGCATATTCCTGTTCTGCTTTCCAATCCTTAAAACCTCGATTTCCGTCATTATATGTTCCTGTTGTTATAAAATAAGGTGGATCGCAATAAATGAAATCTTCAGGAGTAAGATTATCCAGCGATATTTGTGTGAAATCTTTACTTGAAAACTCAACATTTAGTTTTTGGAGCTTTGAAACAAATGAAATCAAGTTATGTTCCATGTTGTCCGAAAATTGACTTCTGTTTCTGCCAAAAGGATTATTATACTCTAAATCGTTATTAAATCTAAATTGATAATTAAAGGAATAACAAGCTAAAGTATATAAATCAATCGGATTTTGTGTTAAATTGTAAAAATCTCTAAATCTTTTAAAACCTTCTTCATTTTCTTTTGAAAGTTCATATTCGGTTATACGACTTTTTATTTGATATAATATTTCAGATAATTCTGTGTTTTTAAATACTTCAAATAGTTCAGTGATTTTTTTGTTTATGTCATTACAAATAATTCTGTTTGCACTTACATTTATAGCAACATTACAGCCGCCTGAAAATAAATCAACAAAAGTGCCAATGTAGTTGGGAAAGTGTGGTAAAATTTGAGGAAGCAATTTATATTTTCCACCTATGTAGTTTAAGGGACTCTTTATATATTTTTTTGTATCGGAAATAATAGGCTTTATATCGCTTGGCATACCTATAAAATCAAAGGTTGATTTTATAGGTATATTTTTTTTGATGAAAAAAATATATTCATATAGACATTCCGTTTGCTTTGTTTTTTTACTCATATATTGTCTATATGGAATTGAATACATTTTATAGGTTTCTTCTATCCCGTATTTTTTTAATGTTTTTTCGATTTTATCTGAAGTCATTAAACCATCTGTGCTGTAACTCATTACAATATTACTGAAATTTGCTTTACTTATTAAGTCTTCAAATGCATCATAAACTTCATTTTTTATACAGAATGGCGATTTTAAGTCATCATACTGTCTCATTCCTGTTACTCCGCGAATTTCGGGATAATCGTATTTTGAAATTGTTTCAAGAAAATGATAATTAGGAGCATATTGACGAGAGTTATACGGTGGGTCTAGATATAAAATATCTCCACTTATTTCCTCAATCAGTTTATTGGCATCCGTGTTATAGCTTTTATTATTTCTATTATTGTTAATGACATCTAACCGAGCCATTTCTAAATCTTTAAAAGTGCGCTTGTCCCAGTGCTTTAAATAAGCACCATATGTACCTGTGATGTTTGAAACGGATGGAACTCCCTCAATTAATCCGGCAAGTAAATAATAATATTCTAATTCGGTAAGTAAATTCTCTTTTTTCCATGCTTCGATTGTATTTCGTATAAAATCAATTCTTGCGGCATTCTTATTTGACACATACATTCTTTCACAATTATCGTGTGGAGTATAATTTTTCGTTATGAAATAATTATCATCATTGTAATCTAAAATTTGTATTTGAGTTTCTTCTAAAAATTTAAATGGGTCAAATATTCCGATGTTTCGCAATTTTGAAAAAGAAGGTTTGATATTGTTTTCAACTGTTGCTTTTTGAATTACATATGAAAAATGCAAGGCGTCGTTTGAATGCACCTCATACCTTGGTTTAAAATAGCGCGCAACCGCACCGGTGCCTGAAAAAATATCACAAAAAATATTTTCATTTCCGGTAGTGTTCTCCGATATAACCATATCAATATTTTCAAGTAAGCTTGTTTTGCTACCAATAAATCTCACAAATTAGCACCTCACATCCCGTAACATCCTTGTAATTATAATAGCACTTGGGTTTATGAAAGTCAACGGATTTGAGATTTTAGCTAATTATAAAGTTTTTGTCCTAAAAAAAATCATATTTTGTGATATTGGCATAAATAAAATATATCATGATAACACATAATAAATTTCAGCATGGCAAAAGGGTGTGATACGAATTAAAACACTTGCAGAAATGAAAAATGTAGTAAAAAAATTTCCCGGTGTTACGGCTTTGAGCGGTATCAGCTTTGATATACGCGCGGGCGAGGTTCATGTGCTGCTGGGTGAAAACGGTGCGGGCAAATCCACGCTGATGAAAATTCTGAGCGGTGTACACAAGCCCACATCGGGCGAAATAATTATTTCGGGCAAGACTTACGAATACCTGACCCCGTTTGATTCTTACCAAAACGGCATAAGCGTTATTTATCAGGAACTCAGCGTAATAAACGAGCTTTCCATTCAGGAAAACCTGTTTATCGGGCATCTGCCGCTAAAAAAGCTCGGCTTTGTGAATGTTGTGGATTACGATGAAATGAACAGCCGGGCAAAGCAGCTGCTTGAAGCGGTGGGCTTAAATCGTGACCCGAAAACCTTTGTTGAGGAACTGAGCATATCTGAAAAACAGCAGGTTGAAATTGCAAAGGCGCTGGCTTCCGACAGCAAAATTTTAATAATGGACGAGCCTACGGCTTCGCTTACCAACAGCGAAATCAGCCATTTGTTTGCCATAGTGAGAAAGCTGAAAAAGCAGGGTAAGGGCATTGTTTTTATATCGCACAAGCTCGGTGAAATAATGGCTATAGGCGACAGGGTAACGGTGCTCAAGGATGGCGGCTATGTAGGCACAAAAAGCATAAGCGAAGTTACGCAGGATGACCTTGTTACCATGATGGTCGGACGGCAGGTTGCAAAAAACTATCAGAATCCTGATGCCGATTTTGAAAAGGAAACGGTTATTTTTGAGGTTAAAAATCTTTCGCGCAAGGATGAAAAGGTTAAGAATGTTTCCTTTAAACTGCGCAAGGGTGAAATACTCGGCTTTTCAGGGCTTGTTGGCTCAGGCAGAAGCGAAATGATGAATTCTATTTTCGGCGCAGAGCCTAAAAGCTCAGGTGAAATTTTTATTGACGGACACAGCGTGAAAATAAATTCGCCATACACCGCTATTCAGTACGGTCTTGCAATGGTTACTGAAAACAGGCGCGAAACGGGTTTCTTTCACAATTTTGATATTGCGGAGAATATTTCAATTCTGCCGTTTATCAAGGATTCTTCCCTTGGCGGTGTCGGAGGGCTTGTAAGCGGTGATGACGAAAAGCTGTGGAGCGAAGAACAGATAAAAAAGCTGAATGTAAAATGCTTTTCGCCCCGGCAGCTTGTGGCAGAGCTTTCGGGCGGCAACCAGCAGAAGGTTATTCTCGGCAAATGGCTTGCGGCACAGTCGCGCATAATTATTTTTGATGAACCGACAAAGGGTATTGATGTTGGCTCAAAAAGCGAAATTTACGCGCTGATGCGCAGCCTTGCAGATGAAGGCAAGGGTGTGCTTGTGGTATCGTCGGAATTGCCTGAATTGTTGGCGGTGTGCGATACAATAGCAGTTTTCCGCGAGGGAGAAATAGTAAAAACCTTTGATTACCGTGATGCAACTGAAGAGAAAATTATTCTTGCTTCAACAGCACAAAAAGGGGAGGGATAAAAATGAATGTTAAAAACAAAGAAAGTTCGGTTTCCTTTTCGCAGCTCTGGCAGCGCTACGGCACACTTGGCATACTTGTGCTGCTGCTTGTAATTCTCGCCGTACTTCAGCCGCAGTTCTTTTTTAAGGCTGATACAATAACGCAGATTCTATCGCAAAGCTCGGTAAATATTCTCATTGCCCTCGGTGAATTTTTTGCAATTCTGATTGCGGGTATTGATTTGTCGGTAGGCTCTGTAGTTGCTTTGAGCGGTATGTTTACCGCAAAGCTTATGGTTGGCGGCGTCGCACCGCTGTTGGCTGTTACGCTCGGAATTTTTCTTGGTGCGGTGTTAGGCTTTTTAAACGGTGTGCTTGTAAATTCAACAGGTCTGCACCCGTTTATTATAACGCTCGGCACGCAGGCTATATACCGCGGCGCAACGCTTATTTTTTCAAATTCAAGCGCAGTTTTCGGCTTTCCGCCAAGTTTCACAAAGTTTATGGCACAGCGTGTGCTGTATGTTCCCGTTTCGGCAATTATTGCTTTTGCGGCGGCGCTTGTGCTTGCTTTTCTTACTAAAAAAACCAAGCTCGGCAGAAATATTTATGCCCTTGGCGGCAACAAGGAAAGCGCGTGGTATTCGGGAATAAATATCAAGCTTCATACGCTGATTGTTTTTATTATTTCGGGCATCTGCTCCGGTATTGCGGGTGCGGTGCTGCTCGGTCGTGTAGGCTCGGCAGAGCCTGCTGCAGCAACAGGCTTTGAAACCTATGCGATTGCCGCAGCAATTATCGGCGGTACAAGCTTCTTTGGCGGTAAGGGTAAAATTTTCGGCGTTGTAATGGGCGGACTTATAATCGGCGTAATAAATTTCGGCATGAATCTGCTTTCTGTTTCAAGTACCTTACAGCAGGTTGTAATGGGTGCGCTGATTATCGGCTCGGTTACGCTTGACCGTTTTGTTGCAAACAGAAAGTGAGGAAATAAAAATGAAGGCTCTTTTCAGTCCGTCACTGATGTGCATGGATTTTCTTGAAATAAAAAAGCAGACGCAGATTTTAAATTCGCGCTGTGACTGTTTTCATGTGGATATTATGGACGGGCATTATGTGAAAAACATTACGCTGTCGCCCTGCATTGTTGAGGCTTTAAAACGAGTTGCGCAAAAGCCGCTGGAATGTCACCTTATGGTGACCGACCCTGAAAATTATGTTCAGCCGCTGAAAGCAGCGGGCGCGGATATGATAGCGTTTCATGTTGAAACCGTAAGCGCGCAGGCTTTCAGAATAATCAATTCAATAAAAGATGCAGGGCTTAAAGTCGGAGCGGTTTTTAATCCTTCAACTCCGCTTTCAGCCGCACAGTATTACCTGCATCTGCTTGATAAAATTACAATTATGACCGTTGACCCGGGCTATGCGGGTCAGCCGTTTATTGAAGAAATGCTCGGCAAAATCGAGCAGGCAAGGCTGCTTAAAGAAAAGCACGGATATAAATATATTATTGAGGTTGACGGCTCCTGCAACGAGCGCACCTTTACGAAATTGCACAACGCGGGTGCGGAATGCTATGTTGTCGGCACATCGGGGCTGTTTTCGCTTGATAATGACCTTGAAAAAGCGTGGGATAAAATGATGGCTGTTTATTCCTCCTGCGTTCGGGAGGGGTGAATTTGGGCGAAATTTTAACGCTCGGCATTGATATAGGCGGCACTAACCTGCGCATGGGTGTTGTAAATGAAAAGGGTGAAATTTTAAGCTTTTCGCGTGAGCCGAGTTCAGCCTTTACCGAAGAGAATGCAAAGGATATGCTCTGCGAAAAAATAGAAAATCACCTTGCGGAGAATGGCTTTACGGGTAAAATTGCGGCTGCAGCTGCGGGTTTGCCTGCGCTTATGAGCAGGGATAAAAAAACCGTGCTTTCCGCACCGAATGTCAAGGGCTTTGACGGGCTTCAATTTGATGAAAGCTTTGAACAGCGGCTGGGCTTTCCTGTGTTTGCAGACAGGGATACAAATTTCCTTTTACAAAACGATATTGAAAAGCTCGGTCTGCACAACGAAAAAAATATACTCGGCTTTTATATAGGTACTGGCTTTGGCAATTCGATTTTCCTGAACGGCGAATTTTATTCCGGCACCAACGGTGCGGCGGGAGAACTGGGGCATATTCCCACTGTGGGCAGCGATAAAAAATGCACCTGCGGCAATCGTTCATGTGTTGAAACCATAGCTTCGGGTAAACACCTTGAAGAGCTTGCCGCAAGATTTTTTCCGCAGACGGATATTAAAAGAGTGTTTAAAGAGCATGTCAACAGCCCAATAATAAACTTGTTCGTGCAAAACCTTGCTGTACCGATTGCAACGGAGATTAATATTCTCGACATACAGCTTTGTATAATCGGCGGCGGTGTTGTTGATATGGAGGGCTTTCCTAAGGAGCAGCTTTTTGATTGGGTGCATTTTTATGCACGCAAGCCATATCCGCAAAAAAATCTGCGTCTGATTTTTACAAAGCACAACCAGCAAAGCGGAGTTTTCGGCAGCGCGGTTTTTGCACAAAAAATTTTGAAATCGAGGTAAACAAAATGAAATTCAGAAAATTAACGGCACTTTTTCTTTCCGTAATTTTTTTAGGTCTTGCCCTTGCAGGCTGCACAGGCGGCGATGACGGCGGCAAAACCACCACAGCGCCGAATAACGGAGTGACAACCAACCAGACAAGCGGCAAAGCGGAATACGCAATCATTCTCAAAACTCTTTCAAACGATTTCTGGGCAACAATGAAAGAGGGTATTGAAGCACAGGCATCGGAGCTTGGCGTAAAGGTTGATATTTTTGCTGCCCAGAGCGAAGAGGATACCGCAGGTCAGCTGACAATTCTTGAAAACTGCTTAACAAAGGGCTACAAGGCTATAGGTGTTGCGCCTTTGTCACCGACAAACCTGATAAACGGCATTGTTCAGGCGAATGAAAAGAATATTTATGTTATGAATATTGATGAAAAAATTGACCTTGAAACCCTTAAAGGTGCGGGCGGCAGCGTTATCGGTTTTGCAACAACGGATAACGAAGCCGTAGGTGAAAAGGGCGCAAAATTCATTATTAATCAGCTCGGTGATGACGGCGGCGATGTTGCAATTATTGAGGGCAAGGCGGGTAATGCCTCGGGCGAATCGCGTAAAGCAGGGGCAACAAAGGCATTCAAAGCGGCTGACGATATTGACCTTGTTGCATCACAGCCTGCCGATTGGGACAGACAAAAGGCACTTGACACAGCGACGAGCTATATTCAGATGTACCCCGAATTAAAAGCAATTTACTGCTGTAACGATACCATGGCTCTGGGTGCGTTGCAGGCGGTAATCAACGCAAACAAGCTCGGCAAAATTATTGTTGTCGGTACGGACGGCTCGGCGGAGGCACTTGATTCAATTAAAGCGGGTCAGCTTTCCGCAACCGTTGCACAGGATCCCGCCGAAATCGGCGCAACTTCACTTCGCGAAATGGTTGACGCGGTAAAGGAAAATGCAAAAATTGACCCGAATGCAACCCCGCAGACTATTCCCGTAGATTCCTATGTTGTAACAAAGGAAAATGTAAAATGATTAAAAAAATTGCAATAGGCTGTGACCATGTGGGCTACGAACTAAAGCCTATAATTGTTGAGCACCTGAAAACGCGCGGCATTGAAGTTGTGGATTACGGCACGAATGATATTGAACGAACGGATTATCCCGTTTACGGCAGAAGCGTTGCCGAAGCGGTAGCGGAAAAGAATGTTGACGGCGGAATTTTAATCTGCGGTACCGGTGTCGGTATTTCGATTGTTGCAAATAAAATTAAGGGCATACGCGCCGTAGTGTGCAGCGAGCCGTATTCCGCAAAGCTGTCAAAGGAGCATAACGATACAAATATTTTAGCCCTCGGCGCACGAGTAATCGGCAGCGAAATGGCTAAAATGATTGTTGATGCATGGCTCGATGCCGAGTTTGAGGGCGGCAGACACAAGGCACGGGTAAGTATGATTGAGTCGGTAAATTAAAAAAGATAAGAGATAATATTGAATAGATAAGAGATAATATTGAATAGATAATAGATAATAATGATTGGCGGGACACCCGCACCCGAATATCCGGGTCTGTGCAAAGCCATCAATTATTATCTATTATTTATTATTTTTTATCTCTTATCTAAATTAAAATTATTGCAGGGAATTTTATATTACTTGATTTTATCTTTTGGGAGTTTAAAGATAATATGTTTTTTTCCTGCTTTTTCAGCATATTTCATTGTTTGATATACTGTGCTGTATGGATTTTCATTATAAAAAATAGAAAAATCAGACATATCAACCATTCTTTTATTACTTGTTAATTCATCAATTTGAAGCGGATTTTTTTCAAGACCGTTTATCAAAACGCATTTATCAAAAAAATTTGTTTTTTCATAAAAAGTCTTTACAGAACAATTACAAATTGCCCAACATTGCGTAAGAACATCACCATACATTTTTTCTATGCTGTGTACGGCTCTCATAACGGATTCTGAAGAAGGATAATCATAGGGTACTAAAAAAAGAATATTTTTGTGCTTGCTCATGAGATAATATATATCGGGAACAAGTCCGATGCCAAAGTTGTGTTTAAGGTGTTATCACGGCTTTTCTCTAAGAAAATACTAACGACATAAGTTTTAACCATTTTTGTCACCTCACAGTGTCTTGTCCTATCAATAGGACATAGTTTCATAAAACACAGTATACACTTATTTTGTCCTAAATCAAGACATGTGGTGAATTTTATGAAAAGAATTATTGATAACGAACAATTAAATATTACCGGTGAAAGAATTAAAGAAGCACGAATCAAAGCAAACATGAGTCAGAAACAGCTTTCAGAAAAGATGGAGCTATTGGCTGTTTATACTTGCAGAGGTTCTATATCACGCATTGAAAACGGAAAAAGAGCAGTAACGGATATTGAACTTGAAGCAATTTCAGAAGTGTTAAATGTTTCGCTCGATTTTTTGTTTGGCAGAGAATAAGGGCGTAAAAGTGATTTTTTATGATGCTTTTAGGGCGATTTTTTACAGCCCATATTTTGCGCTTTTTATCATAACTGTTAAATGAATTTGAAATATTGATGATTTAAGTTTTCTGCAGCTATTATTTTTTATTGTTTACTTAAACGGAAATTTGTGCTAATATGTGGGTAATTGCTAAAATAAGATTTACGGAGGATGAACCATGCCTAAAAGACAGGATTACATCTCGTGGGACGAATATTTTATGGGTATAGCTTTGCTTTCCGCAAAGCGTAGTAAGGACCCCAACACGCAGGTAGGTGCCTGCATAGTAAACAGTGCAAATAAAATAATGTCTGTCGGCTACAACGGTTTCCCCTTGGGCTGCAGCGATGAGGAGTTTCCATGGGAGCGCACAGGTGACGAATACGATACAAAATACCCCTATGTCTGCCATGCGGAGCTTAATGCAATACTCAACAATGCGGGCGGTGATTTGCGCGGCTGTAAAATTTATGTGGCGCTTTTCCCCTGCAACGAATGTGCAAAGGCTATTATACAATGCGGCATTACTGAGGTTGTTTACCTTTCTGACAAATATGCCGATACGCCCGGCACACGTGCATCAAAGCGAATGCTGGGTGCCGCCGGTGTCAAGCTGACAAAGCTTACGCTTAAACATGACAGCGTTGTAATCAACTTTAAGGAAGAAGCTGTCTGATATGCTTGAAAAAAACAACCACCGACACAACCGAATTATAGCTGAGCCGAACAAAATAATAAACGGTCAGGCTTTGCAGCGCTGTTCAAAAATGCGTTTCGGCCTGCGCACGCTTGCAACTGTCGGCAGCGGAGTTATAGCGGTATATAATCTCCTAATGCTTCTCAACATGAAGCCTGTACTTGCCGAAATAACGCGTGAGCTTTATATAAAGGCGCGCACTCCCTTGGGAATATGGGGCACAAGACCGCTCGGCCTTTTCCGTTATTTTTCTTCTCACTATATTCCCGTAAACCTTGAACGCGATTTTGATGCTTTCTGTGAAAAGTTCACACCGGGCTTTTGCGGAATTATAGTTTACCGTACCGGCAAAGGTGCTTTTTCAATTCCGCACGCAGCGGCAATAGAAAACGACAGGGGTAAAATCTATGTTTACAACCGCTTTCCCGCACTCGGTAAAAGCTATGAATTCAGCTCCCCTGAATTTGCCGCAGATAAAAAGAAATTTATTGTCGGCTATTATATAAACGCCGAGGACTTTGAAAGATAAAAAATGACACTGTTCGTTCGCCGGACAGTGTCATTTTGTGTAATTAATGAAAAATTGAAAATGTAAAATGAAAAATTAAGGGTCGCTGCGCTCCGATTTTATAGAGCGTGGAATTAAAGCCGTATATATAATTGGGTGTGGGCGAAGCCCACCAATAATTTTTCATTTTTAACTTTACATTTTAATTTATTTTTGTGTAAGCGGCAGGTTTACCGTTGCTGTGAACAAATCGCCGTCTATGCGGATTTCAAATTTACCGCCCTGCAATTCGCACAAATCGCGCGCGATGGAAAGCCCGAGTCCGCTGCCTTCGCCTGCTCGGGAAGCATCGCCCCTGACAAAGCGGTCCATAAGCTGTTCTGCGGGAATGTTGAGCGGGGTCTGCGAAATATTTTTGAATATTGCAACGCCATAGCCGTCCTTTTCGCCGATTGTTACATAGGCGCGTGTGCCGGGCATAGCGTATTTTGCAATGTTTGAAATGATGTTTTCAAATATGCGGTAGGTTTTCTGCCCGTCTGCATAAACCACGGGCTTGCCTGCAAGCTCGGTAAAGCGCAGGTCAATTCTGCGTTTTTCAAGGCTTTCTTCGTTTTCTCCCGCAGCCTGCATTGCAAGCTCGTAAAGGCTGACTTCGGCAAGCTGTAAATCCACATTGCCTGTTGAAACCTTGCTGGCTTCTGTCAAATCATCAATAAGCTGCTTTAAGCGATAGGATTTTTCAACAAGTACTTCGGCATAGCCTCTGACAGTTTCGTCCTGAATATCGCTGCGTAAAATAAGGTCGGAATAGGTGATTATAGAAGTCAGCGGAGTTTTAAGGTCGTGCGATACATTTGTGATAAGCTCGGTTTTTGTCTGCTGGTCGCGCACGGCGGTGTTTATGGCAAGCTCCATGCCGGTGCGCATTTCGGCTATATCTTCCGCAAGCGCAACCATGGGCTGCGGCATACTCTGGCAATTGAACTCAACATCAAAATCGCCCATTGCGGAAAGCGAAACGGTTTCGCGGATTTTGTCGAGTGCCTTTGCATAATAGTAAAGGAAAGTGCATAGTAAAGCGTTGATTATAATAAGCCCAAGCGTGCCTAAAAAGATAAATTCAGCTTCATCAAAGCCAATAATAACAATCCAACAAATAAGACTTAAAACAAGGTAAATCGGGATTATAATTTTGTATTGGCGGCGCACACCCTTTTTCATATCGCTGCTGTTTTCAGCAAGAAGAAGCGCAATTTTTTTAGCCAGCTTGAACGGCAGAATAATAAGCAGGTTTTTGAAAAGCACCTTGCCCTTTATGCTCTGTATAAGCGTGATGAGCCAGTTTATAAAGAAGGCATAGCTGCCCATTACACTTAACATGCAGCCAATATTGAGCAGACGAACTACCCAGTCTGCCCTGAACTTGTAATAGTATTCCGCACTGCTCAGTGCGCACCATACCGCCAAAGCACCCAAACCGACGGCAACCGCAGCGGACAGCGCAAAATGCACTTCGCCCGGTATTTTATTCTGCCAGTTAAGATTAATCGGGTCCTTTGCGGCAAGGCGAAGCAGGCATAAAAGCAGAATCGCCCACAGCCCTATACCGATTATGCCTATAGCCGCGTCGCGCTCAAGGTGGTTTACGGCTTCCATATATTTTTCAAAAATGTCTACAAAGGGGTCGTCGGCATCTGCGCGGGAATAATCAAAGCTCAGGTATACCGTACATGGGTCGGGCTCAAAAATATTGGTTGAACCAACAATGTAGTTGTTGGAATTCTGATAGCTGAGGTAACCGTAGCGTATGGAAGTGAAAAATTCGTAAAGATACGGCGTGCTGTTCAGCACTATGCCTTCAGAGGTCTGCGCCATATCGTCATCTTCTGCCATGAATCTGTGCGATGTCGAATATATCGCAGTCATATCGCTTAAAGCTTTGAACTGACTGCCTACGGTTACCGTTTCAAAATTGTCATTTGATGATACAAACCATGTGGAGCTTTCATACGCTTTACAGAAATCCGAAGCGGATTCAAGTCCGGAATTTGTATAGGTTTCACCGGTGGCGTTATTAATTAAAAAGTATTCAACGCTTGAAAGCTGCGATATATAGGATTTTAAATATTTGTATTCGTTCTGATATGCAGAAGAATCGTAATTGTCCGGAACATCCGCCGAAGCTTCCTCATAAAGGAAGTCGTAGTTAATATCAAATGTACCGTCAGGGTTTTCGATAAAACGGTTTTCGTTTTCGAAATAATGGCGGTTTATATAATAGTCCTCGTCTTCAATATAAATATCGTCGTATTTCCCATCGGGATTTTCTTTAATATAGCTGTTATAATATTCAGCTTCTTTTTTGAATCCGGCAATATGCTCTTCAACGGTATTTTTAATATTTTCCTGCTTTTTTTCTTCAAGATATTTTGTAAAGTTATCGCCCTCAAAAATTTTACCGTCGCTGTAGGTAATAAATGCGCGGCGCAGCGAATAATAGGTAAGCCCCATTTCGTTTAAAAAGTCAAGCGACATTTTAGGCTCATAAAGCGTTTTGCTGAAATTATCCATGCCGTAAAAATAGCCTGCACTCACGCCGAAGTTTACAAGCCTGCACGCTGAAAAAACGCAGGAGCCAAGACAGATAAGGCTTAAAATAAAACATATTAAACGCAGTATTTTATACTTTTTCAATTTTGTATCCAAGTCCCCACACCACCTTTAAGTATTTCGGATTCCGCGGGTCAAGCTCAATCTTTTCCCTAATCCGCCTGATGTGTACGGTTACGGTTTTGTCGGTTGAATATGCCGGCTCGTTCCATACCGCCTCATAAATCTGTGTTGTGGAAAGCACTCTTCCGAGGTTACTCATTAAATACTCAATAATTTTGTATTCGGTTGCCGTAAGCTTTATCGCTTCGCCCGCAACGGTTACTTCGCGCGCTTCTTTGTCCAGCACAAGCTCGCCGTTGACTATACAGCTTTCGGGCGGGGCAGAATTACCGCCAAGGCTTGTGTAGCGGCGAATTTGTGATTTAACCCTTGCCACAAGCTCAAGCGGATTGAACGGCTTGGTTATGTAGTCATCCGCTCCGAAACCAAGCCCGGTTATTTTGTCCGTATCTTCGCTTTTGGCAGAAAGCAGAATTATCGGCACATTGTTTTCTTCCCGCAGACGAAGTGTAGCCTGCAGTCCGTCCATTTCGGGCATCATTATGTCAAGCACTATACAGTGAAGTTCTTGAGCTTTTGCTATTTCCACCGCTTCCTTGCCGTTGTAAGCCTTGAATACATTGTAGCCCTCAAGGTTCAGATAGATTTCTATGGAATTTACTATTGCAACATCGTCATCACAGACTAAAATATTGTGCATATTTTTCACCCTGTCCTTCCGTTTGCTGTCCACGGTAAAAATATATCAACCTTTAATTACAAATTTACTGTCAAAATTATTACAAATTTTCTAAATTTTTTATTTCAATATCATTAATGCAAAAGCCTGAGCGGCAGGCATAGGCTCAAAGCGGCGTGAATAATTCCCGCCGGACATGGAATCGCCCTGGGCAAAATCCACTTTGCCGTCACGCCGTGTAACACTTATTAAATATTTTTTTGCAACTTCTGCGCGAAATGCAAATTCACCCGTACCTTTTATTTTTTCAACCTGAGTAAAGAAATATGCAAGCATTGCGGTAGCGGAAGAATCGGCGGCGTTTCCTGCACCGAGCAGGAAAGAAAAGCTGCCGTTTTTACGCTGATATTTTTTTACGGTATCTGCATAGGCGATAAGCCTGTTTTTTATTTCGGCGCTGTAGCTTTCTTTACCGTCAAGCAGTCTGAAGCATTCGGCAAGACCGAAGGCAAGCCAGCCGCAGCCTCTGCCCCAGCCGTAAATGCCGCGCGGTATCTTAGCGGATATTCCAAAGCAATGTACAGGCAGACCAGTGCGCTCATGCATGCCGTATTCGTAATATTCGTCAAACTGCCGTTTTACAAGCTCAAGTGCCTGATTGCTGCCGTAGGTAAGGTGATATTTAACTAAAAACGGGCAGACCATGCCGAGCACATCAACATAGTGGTTGTCGCTTCCCTTGTTGTAGGGCAGGGTTGACATACCGGCAACGGCAAGTGCTTTTTTGCAGTAATCTGCTGCTGCGGCGGCAACCTTTTCATCCTTTTCAAAGCCGCTTTCAAGCAGGGCATACAGCAGCATTGCGTTGCCCGGGGTATATTCCTGCTTTTCAAGCTCGGCTTTTGTAAAAAAATCGTAAGCCGCGCTTCTTGCTTCTTCGTTATCTTTTAATGCAAGCAGAAGACAGGCTTCCTGCCATGCATTGAATTTTTTGTTTACATATTCGCCTTTGATTCGGGGGAGAAAGGTGTAGGCTGTTTTGTCGGTTGTTGCTATTTTGGGGAGCTTTTTTACCCATTTCAGCGCAACTTTTTCTGCCTTGTCTTTCCATTGCTTTTCGGTTTCAAAGCTGCCAATATGTATTCTGCCAAGCCATGTCATAAACATCGGCACAAAATCACAGCCTAAAATAAACAGGCATATCAGCAAAAGAATTGTAAGAAGCGAAATAACAAATGCTGTCATTTTCAATCACCCAAAAGTCTGTAGAATTTTTCAATTTCTTCTTCGTTGCCGACTTTTTCGTTTTTAAGGTTTTCGCTTAAAGTGCGGCAAAGCTGTTCATCACTTAAAAGTGCGGCAATTTTTTCTGCAACGCTGGCGGCATCAATTTCTGCAAGCAGGGCAGTTTTACCGTCGGTCAGCTGGTCAAGTACGGTTGTGAATTTTGTGGCAACAATCGGCTTGGCAAAGCACTTTGCCTCGTCAATCGCTATGGATTTGCCCTCAAAATAAGAGGACTGAACATAAACATCGCAGCCGTTTATATACGGGTAGGGGTTTGCACGTTCGCCTAAAAGAATAAACCTATCTTCAAGATTTTTTTCTTTTATTTTTGCATCAATTTCTTCTTTGAGTTCGCCCTTGCCTATGGCGAACCATTTGAAATCAATGCCGTTTCTGTCAAGAATTTCTGCGGCATCAACAGCAATATCGTAGCCCTTCTGCTTCGAAAGCCTGCCGACGGTAAGCAGTATTTTTTTATTCGTATTTTTGTATTCTTCGGCTTGGTCTTCGCCCATTTTAACAAGCGTTGATGGTGAGGTAATGTTTTCTACTTTTTTTACCCTTTCTGCATATTCGGAAAAAACTTCTTTGAGTACATTACAGCATTCATCTGAAACGCTGACTATATAATCAAGCTTTTTGAAAAAGGCTTTGTCAAGCTTTTCACTCATTTGAAGCTTGCGGTAATCGTTGTGAACATAGCCGATTTTTATTTTTGCATCAACACAGTCGGCAACGAAAAAGTTCGGTTTGCCTTCAAGGTAGCCTATTGCGGCATCGTAGCCTGTAAGCTTTTCTTTAAAAGCCTTTTTCATATATTTCCAGGCAAGCTGGTCGCGGTGAAGCGAACTGCTGCTTTTTGAATTTACAGCTTTTGAATATAAAATACGGTTCAGCGCAGAAAATAGCTTGCCTTTGAGGAAATAGCTTTTCACACTCTGTGAAAGCGGGGCAGAAAAAGCTTTATAGCTTTCATCAAAGTCAATTAATTTTACCTGCGGAGGAATCATCCCCATAAAAAGCCCTGATTGATTGAAAAGCAGTAAATCAACATCGTACTTTTCGTAAACCATGAGCTGTAAAAGTGTCAGCAGACTACGCTCACCGCCGCCGCTGCCCATTGATTCCATTACAAAAACAAGTCTTTTTTTCATAAGCTGTCACCTGAAAAATATCTTTTATTCAAGCATATCATTTTGTGCGCACTGTGTCAAACTTTGCGCCTTTTAATTATTGCTGCGGCGATAATTGCGGCAGCAGCAAGAGCTGTAACAACAGCACAAATAATAATTGCGTTTGAAGAATTGCCTTGAGCAGCAGTTTCACAGCCCTCTGCCGTAAAACTGAGCGAGCGGATATGCTTGCCGTCGAAGGTTTCTGCGTGTTCAATTTCGGGAGTGAAAATTACGGTTGCATCTTTTTTCGGCTTAAAGCTGAGTGTGCAAATTTCGCCGCCCGCGGTAAGAACATCGGTGCAGGTGTAGCTGATTTTAAGTATGCCGTCGCTTAAAACGCTCGCGGTGATATAGGGCGAAAGCTCCGCCGCGGCTGACCCTGCAACACAGCTGCCTGTTTTGAATTCAACGGCATCTTCCGGATATTCAACATAAATTTCGGTGGTGCAGAGCTTTGAATTTTCGGAAATGTTCAGGGCTAAAACTATTTCATTTTCTATCTGTTTTGCTTCAAGAGTAATTGCACCGTCAGCCGCAACTGCGCTGAATGAAAACAAAAAGCAAAAAATTACGGATAAGATGATGGTAAGCTTTTTCATTTGTGATACCTTTCAAAATGGATTGATAAATTACAGTTTAGCTTTGCAAAACTGTAATAATGGAAAATGTAAAGTTGAAAATGAAAAATTGTTGGTGGGCTACGCCCACACCCGATAATATATAATTCGGAGCGAAGCGACCATTAATTTTTCATTTTACATTTTCAATTTTGCATTAATTACAGTTTATCTGCCGCGGGCAGATAAACTGTAATTTGTAAAAACGGACGCAGTTTTAACTGCGTCCGTGTGAGTTAGCTATTGGGGGTTATTATTGCTTTTTGCTGAGAATGAACAGGCAGACACCTGCACCTGCTACGGCAACAACGATAACAGCAATAACGATAATCTTCTTTATGTTTACGTTGCTTTCTTCTTCGGCTTCCTCAGTTGTGGTTTCGGGAGCGAAGGTGTACATGAAGAGCGTTGTTGTTTCTTCGATTGAGCTTGCTTCAAGCTCTGTTGAGGATTCTTCTACAGCAGTTGTTGTAGCTGTGGGATACTTGTTGGCAACAGGCTTTCTCTTTGTTGTTGCAACGGGCTTCTTTGTGGTAGTTGCCTTCTTTGTTGTTGTGGGACGCTCGTTGCGGGTTACTGTTGTGTAATCGCTCTCGTCTTCGTCAGTAGGTGTTTCGGGAGCCTTTGTTGTAGTTTCACCGGCTTTTGTTGTTTCGCCATCCTTGACTGTGGTTGTTTCACCGGCTTTAGTAGTTGTTTCGCCGTCCTTGGTTGTGGTTTCGCCGGCTTTTGTGGTTGTTTCAGCGGGTTTGATAGTTGTAGTTTCACCGGATTTGGTTGTGGTTTCGGGAGCTTTTGTGGTGGTTTCGGGGGCTTTTGTTGTTGTGGGGGCTTCAGTAGTTGTGGGCTTTGTGGTGGTAGTGCTGGAATCGCCCATTTCGCCGCCCTGTGCATTAACAAGAACAGTTGTGCTAAAAATCATGATTGCTGCCATGATGAGCATGATTGCTTTCTGCATAGTTTCTTTCATTTTATTCTTTCTCCTTTTCACATAAAATTTTAATTAATGCCGTAAAATCCACGGCAATTTACCATCATTATACCATAAAAAGCAGGTTAGTCAACAAAATTTGTTCAAAAAATCTTAACAATTTGAAATTGTAACCATTTGTAACCTTTAGTGCTGAAAAAGAAAATAAGGCTTGTATGGACAAAACCATAGACAAGCCTTGATTTTTCAATTGGTTCTTCTGCTTTACAGCCGGTTAAAATCAGTCAGCTGTGTAGGGAAGAAGAGCAACATAGCGTGCACGCTTGATAGCTGTTGTAAGCTCTCTCTGGTGCTTTGCACATGTGCCTGTTACACGTCTGGGGAGAATCTTTGCTCTTTCAGATGTGAAGCGGCGAAGCTTGTTGACATCCTTGTAGTCGATGTAATCTACCTTATCAACACAGAAGGTGCAGACTTTTCTGCGGCCTTTTCTGTTGGGACGTCTGTCATTCTTTTCGTATGCCATTGTAGTTATCCTCCTTATAGATTTTAGGACAGTCGGTTTTTAGAAGGGGAGTGAATCGTCATCGTCCTCGATGGATTCAAAATCGCCCATACCGCCTGTTGAGAAGCTGGCAGCGGGAGCTGCCGGGGCTGCTGCCGGGCGTGCTGCGCCGGCTGTACCGCTTTCTGCCTTGGAGCCGCAGAAACTTACGTTATCTGCAACAACCTCGACTGCGGTGCGCTTGTTACCCATTTTGTCCTCATAGCTGCGGGTCTGGATTGAGCCCTGAACGGCAATCATCGAACCCTTGCGGAAATAGCGTGTGACAAAATCAGCTGTCTGACGCCATGCAACGATGTCGATAAAATCTGCCTGACGCTCTTCGCCCTGGCGGACGTAGCTGCGGTCAACAGCAATGCGGAATGTGGTAACGGAAATTCCGTTGGGTGTGGTACGGAGTTCGGGGTCTGCTACGAGGCGACCCATAAGAACTGCACAGTTGAGCATTTCTTTTCCTCCTTCTTACTTGCGGATGATCATTGAACGAAGAACGCCGTCTGTGATCTTGAGAACACGGTCGAGCTCTGTCTGGAAATCGGGAGCACTCTGATAGTTGATAACAACATAGAGAGCTTCTGTTTCGTCGTTGATCGGGTATTCAAGCTTGCGCTTACCCCATACATCAACGCTTTCGACAGTGCCATTCTTCTCAATCATACCCTGGAACTTCTCTACAAGTGCGTTTGCAGCTTCCTCACCCTTAGCAAGGGAGAATACCAACATGATTTCGTAGTTGTTTGACATTGTTTTGCACCTCCTTATGGTCTTTGGCTTCGGACTCTTCTGTTCCGAAGCAAGGATTTGCCGTAAAATATGTCACGGCAAAATGGAATTATATCAGAAAATGCCAACAGTGTCAAGCACACAATAGGCAAATTTCAGCGTATAAATGCGGCTTTAATTGGTGGATTTATATATTATTCCTCAAAGTAAGCCTTGATTTTCTTTAATTCTTCGGGGATATCAATGCTCTGCGGACAGCTCGGTTTGCACTTGCCGCAGGCACGGCAAAGGTCAGCCTTACCGCTTAAAGCGTCATACATTTCTTTGGCTGTTCTTTTTCCTTTATATACGGAAGCGTTATAAGCAGAAAAGCAGCCGGGAATGTCCACACCGAACGGACAGGGCATGCAATATTCGCAGCCCGTACAGCCTACAAGCGGCATGGTGTGAAAAACTTCGTCAGCTTTTTTAAGTGTCTTTCTTTCGTAGGGTGTGAGCATGCCTACGCTGCTGCGCTTTGCATAGCGCAGGTTGTCTTCAACCTGCTTGGGTGTACTCATACCGCTGAGCAGAAGTGCGACCTCTTCTCTGTCCCAGATAAAGTCGAGTGCCGTTTCAACTCTGCTTTTGGATTTGGGAAGAACATCTTTTACTCTTGCGGGCAGACCCTTTACAAGTCTGCCGCCGCGCAGAGGTTCCATTATAATTACACTCATACCCTTGGCATAAGCGTATTCAAGACCCTCTGTGCCTGCCTGATGCTTTGTGTCAACATAGTTGTACTGAATCTGGCAGAAATCCCAGTCAAACGCATCAACTATTTCCTTAAAAAGGTCAATATCATCGTGGAAGGAAAAGCCGAGGTATTTGATTTTTCCTGCTTCGCGGGCTTTTACCATGCTGTCAAGCACGTTGTATTTAAGCACCTTGTTGTTCCATAAATCGCGGTTCAGAGTGTGGAGCAGGTAAAAATCTATATGGTCTGTTTTCAGCCTTTCAAGCTGAGTGTCAAGACGCATTTCAAAGGTAATTTCATCAGTAAGGTCATAAACGGGACACTTTGTTGCAAGGTAAACCTTCTCTCTGTAGCCGCCGCCCAGTGCTTCTCCTACAAATTCTTCGCTTTCGCCGTCATGATAGTAGTAAGCGGTGTCAACATAGTTCACACCCTCGTCAATTGCATGGCGCAGCATTTTTGTTGCGGTGGGGCGGTCAATTTTATTGTCCTTGCCCTTGGTGGGGAAACGCATACAGCCGAAACCAAGCGGGAAAACTTCAACATCAATGCCTTTGAATTTTCTCATTTCCATAGCTTATATACCTTCAATTCCGAAGTATTTTACAGCGTTGTTGTAGGAAACATCCTGAACAAGCTGTTTGAGGGTTTCCATATCGTTGGGGTAGAGACCTTTATCAACCATATCGCCGAGCAGACCGCAGAGGATTCGGCGGAAATACTCGTGGCGGGGGTAAGAGAGGAAGGAACGGGAATCCGTAACCATGCCGACAAATCTGCCAAGTACGGAAAGGTTGCCGAGCGCCTTCATCTGCTCGCGCATACCGTCAAGGTTATCGTTGAACCACCAGCCGCTGCCGAACTGGATTTTGCCCGGCGCATCGGAATTCTGGAAATTGCCGAGCATAGTGCCAAGGACATAGTTGTCTTTGGGGTTGAGTGTGAACAGTATTGTTTTGGGGAGCAGCTCTTCCTTCGCAAGGCTGTCGAGGAAGCGTGAAAGCGGCTGTGCGATTTCCTTATCGTCTATTGAATCAAAGCCGGTGTCGGGACCGATTTTGTTGAACATGAGTGTATTGTTGTTGCGCATGGGACCCATGTGAAGCTCCATAGCCCAGCCGCGGCGCGCATATTCTTTTGCAAGGGTACGAAGCAGCGCTGTACGGTAAGCGTCAAGCTCATGGGTGGTGAATTCGCCGCCCTGTCTGCCCTTCTGGAATATTGCTTCAAGCTCGTCGGGTGTAGCCTCTGCATAGGGTACATAGGTGAAAGCATGGTCGCTGCCCTTACAGCCCAAAGCTGCAAAAGCTTCAATTCTTTCAAGAAGAGCTTCTTCAAGTGCTGCGTAGCTTTCAATCTTTCTGCCTACGCGCTCTTCGAGGCCGGCAAGCCACGGAATAAATGCGGGCAGCTCTATTCCCAGCGCCTTGTCGGGTCGGAATGCGGGAATAACCTTTGTTTTAAAGGTTTCGTCCTTGGCAAGAAGCACATGGTATTCAAGCGAATCTGCGGGGTCATCGGTAGTGAAAACGCAGGAAACATTGGATTTTGCAATAAGCTCTCGCGGTGTGAAGCCGCCTGCAGCAATCTGCGCGTTAGCCTTTTCCCATATTTCTTCTGCTGTTTTTGCGCTCAGCGGAGTATCAATGCCGAAATAGCGCTGAAGCTCAAGGTGTGTCCAGTGGTAAAGCGGATTTCCGGGCGCGTAGGCAAGCATTGTTGCAAAGGCAACAAATTTATCGTGCCAGCTTGCATCGCCCGTGATATATTTTTCATCAATGCCGAAGGAGCGCATTGCGCGCCACTTATAGTGGTCGCCGCCGAGCATGAGCCAGGCAATATCCGACGGCTGCTTGTTTTCGTAAATTTCCTTGGGTGAAAGGTGACAGTGCCAATCAAAAATAGGCATTTCGTTTGCAGCTTCAAAAAGCTCAATAGCCGCAGGATTGTCAAGCAGGAAATCTTTTCCCATAAACTGTTTCATTGTTTGCTCTCCCTTTGTTTTATTCGTATATGAATTCTTCAAGGTATTTTTTGTTTGCCGCCATATCAACACTGAGTACGGACTGACCGGAAATTTTTTTGCTTTTCCATGTGCCTTCCGCGGGTACGCTGCCCTGCTGTATATCGTAATGCAGATAGCGCAGCAAACCGTTCATGGCAAGAAAGGTCAGCGTTTCCGGGGACATATCCGTTTCAATCATACCCACTATTTCGCCGAGCAACTGATAAAGCTCAATCGGGTTGGTCTTTTTGACCTGCTCAATAAGCGCGGTCATAACCTTGCGCTGTCGCTTGGTGCGCATAAAGTCGGAATCGAGCGCGCGTATGCGGCAATACCACAGTGCTTCTCTGCCGTTGAGGTGTATGCTCTCGCCTGACTTAATGTTTTTCAGGTGAACCTTGTCACGCATATATTTTGCCTCTTTTTCGGTGATTTCAACATCAACGCCGCCAAGACCGTTTATTATATCTTCAAACATCGTAAAATCAACGAGCATATAGTGGTCAATTTTAATGTTGAAGTTGTATTCAATTGTATCCATTACCATCTGCGCACCGCCCCAAGTGCAGGCTGCATTGAGTTTTGCATTGCGCTGCTTTTCGGGAATGTATACATATGTGTCACGCATGAATGAAGTGAGCAGAATTTTGTGGTTTGCCGTGTTGACAGAAAGCATCAGCATTGTGTCCGAGCGTGAATCATCGTTTGCATTGCGGCGGTCAACACCTATTAAGAGTATATTTTTAACAGAAACGCTCTGCATAAGCTCACTGCTGTCAAGGAATACATTTTTCTTATGCCCGGTTTCGTTGTAGTTTACGCTGCTGAATGTAAAATAAACCATGCCCGTAACAACGCCGAGCAGGATAACCGCTGTAAGCAAAAGAGCTTTAATGCGGCGGAAGACTTTACTGCGTTTTTTCTTTTTCTTTTTTTCTTTTTTAGGCGGTTCTTCTTCAGGCTCTTCAGGTGTTTCAGGTTCAAAATTGTCGGGCGGAAGATAATCGTCCGCTTCGTACATTTCGTAAATGGGAGTTTCACGGCGGCGGTTACGCGGAGTAATATAGATATCTTCCGGCTCGGGCTTGTTATCTTTCAGCTTTTTGCCGCTGATGTAGATATCTTCCATTCGCCATGCCTCCCTTAAAAATTTATTGTGCAAATTACAGTTTATCAAACTGAATTGAAAATTGAAAATGGAAAGTTGAAAATTAAGGGTCGCTTCGCTCCGAACTATAATGTGAAACTTTAAGTCGTGTCATCCTGAACGAAGTGAAGGATCTTTTGGCGTTTAAGATTCTTCGCTTACGCTCAGAATGACATTACTTTTTCGTTTTGCTTAAATTATATTCGGGTACAGGTGTCCCGCCGACAATTATTATCTATTAGGTTTTATTTCTTATCTATTATCTAAACGATATTAAAAATCAGCGAGAGATAAGAGATAGAAGATAATAAATAATAGGTAATAGTTTTTACAATCGGGTGAGGGCGAAGCCCTCCCACAATTTTACATTTTCAATTTTTCATTTTACATTATTTTTTATTTTCATTTTGAAAATAAAAATACAAGCGGATCTGTAAGCCGGGTTCTGTCGTTTAAGGCAACTATCTATCTACGCCCTGCGTTGCCGCAGGGCTCCAGCCATCCGTCGGAGTATAGGCCGAGCAGGCCACTCGCTGTCGATGTTGCTTCGGATAGGGTTTACATGGCCGTACAGTCTCCTGTACGCCGGTGAGCTCTTACCTCGCCTTTCCACCCTTACCTGAAAAATCAGGCGGTATATCTCTGTTGCACTTTCCCTAAGGTCACCCTCGGCGGCCGTTAGCCGTTATCCTGCTCTGTGAAGCCCGGACTTTCCTCGTCAGCAGGGGTGATAAGTCCCCGCTGCCGCAGCTGCCCAATCCGCTTGTATCTTTGGGTGTCTCTGAAAACTCATCGCACAAATCTTGCTATTGCTTTTTCCGTCATATCGTCCGAAAATGCTCGTTAATACACAAAGTATTGCCTGCGCTTTTCAAACAATCTGACGAAAAAATAAACAAGCAATCTTTGCACCCTGAGTTTTCAGAAACACCCTATCTATTCTATAACAAAAGCTTTTATATGTCAAATAGAATTATAATAAAAAATAAAGCTCTGCCATTACGGCAGAGCTTCGTTGGTCGGAAAATTATTCGTCGTCCTCTTCGTCATCATATTCGATGTCGAATTCAAGGTTTTCGCCGCAAGCGGGGCATTCGATGCTGCCGCTTTCAAGGATACCTTCGTCAACGTTGATAACTTCGCCGCAAGCGGGGCATTCAACTTCGAAGAATTCGTCTTCGTCATCGCAGCAATCGTCGCAGCAGCAGTCGCAATCATCATCGTCATAGACATATGACTCGAGTGCGTCAAGGTCTTCGTCAACGGCGTCTACCTGCTCGCCTACGAGAACAAGCTCGTCCTCAACATCGGATACGGCAAGCGCGATATCGTCAACAAGGTCGATAAGTGCGTTGATGATTTTTGTTTCGGGTTTGGATGCATCAAGGCTGAGTCCTTCTGCAAGGCCCTTGATGTAAGCAGCTTTTTCAGTCAATGTCATTGCCATGGTAATTGCCTCCCTTTAAATTATATGAATGAATTGAACTTTTGAATTTATTTATGCTCTGCTGAGATATTCGCCTGTACGAGTGTCAACAACAATCATTTCGCCTTCTTCGATGAAGAGGGGAACCTTAACCTCTGCGCCGGTTTCGAGTGTAGCGGGCTTTGTAGCGTTTGTAGCTGTGTTGCCTGCGAAGCCGGGGTCGGTCTGAGTTACCTGAAGTGTAACTGTTGTGGGGGGTTCTACGCCGAAAACATTGCCCTTGTAGGAAAGGATACGGCAGGTTTCGTTTTCCTTGACGAACTTGAAGTTGTCGGGAAGTGTGTCTTCACCAATCGGAACCATATCAAATGTTTCGGGGTCCATGAAGTAGTAAAGACCGCTGTCGTTGTAGGAGTATTCCATTTCCTTACGCTCGATGTAAGCGGTGGGGAATTTTTCTGTGGGGTTGAATGTGCGCTCTGTAACGGAGCCTGCAATTACGTTGCGGATTTTTGTACGAACGAAAGCAGCACCCTTACCGGGCTTAACATGCTGGAATTCAATAATCTGATAGACATTGCCTTCCATTTCAAATGTAATACCGTTTCTGAAATCGCCTGCTGATACCATTTTATTTTCCTCCGGAATTTAATGATAAATATTTTTGAACATATGAATTCAATTAATTTTAATACACATCGGTATATTTTTCAAGTGTTTTACGATAAAAATTTAATCTAATTTGCGTAAAACCGGTAAAATTCCGTTTTCTGCTATATCAATTGTGCCGAAATTGCCCTGTTTTATACTGCCGGGGTTGAAAAGAAGTATGCCGTCAACATAGTTTGTAACAGGATTGTGGGTATGACCGTATAATGCAACAGAGCAGTTTTGCTCCTTTGCCGCGGCAACAAGGTCAGCCGTGCCGTATTTTACAAGGTGGGTATGACCGTGGCAGGCATAAATACGCTTACCCTCAATAACATCAATAATGCTCGGCGGTAATTCGCTGCCCCAATCGCAATTGCCGCATACAAGGTGAAAAAACTTTGTGCCGTATTTTTCGGCGGCAAGGCGCGCTTCGTGTTCACCGTCGCCCAGGTGAAAGACAATTTTCGCATCGGGTACGGTTTTAATTGCCTCGTCGAGCTTCCACTCACTTCCGTGTGAATCGGATACAACAAGAATTTTAGTCATATCAACCACCCTTTTAAACATAAACTTTATAATGAATATAACATAAAACGGCGGTGATTTCAATGAGCGGTAACAATTTCTCACCCGACCAGCTTTTAAAGCTGCTTATGAATTCAAAGGGCAACACACCCGACGGCTCTGTGGCACAGGACCTTTTGCAGAACAGGATTTCGCCCGAGCAGCGTCGGCGCGTGGAAAGCATACTGCGGGATAAAAATGCGCTTGAAAATTTGCTGAAAAGCCCGCAGGCACAGGAGCTGATGAGAAAACTGGGCGGTCAGAAATGAATTTTGATGATATTTCGGGAATATTGTCTTCGTTAAGCGATGAGGATATGGCAAATTTAAGCAGCGCGGCACAGCAACTTCTGGGCGGAGATAACGGCGGAGATAAAAAAGAAAATGCAACCGATTTTTTCGGCAGCATTGACCCTGCGATGATTGCAAAAATAATGCAGCTCATGCCTTTGCTTCAAAGCGGCGGCGATAACGAGCGCACGCGGCTTATCTGTGCGCTCAAGCCTCTGCTCAGCCCTCATCGAAGAAGAAAAGCAGACGAAGCAATGCAGATAATGCGGCTGCTGGATGTGCTGCCGATAGTTAAAGATTTTATGTAAATTACAGTTTGTCGAACCAATTAGGAATTAAAGGGTGGGCTTCGCCCACACCCATTTATATTCGGGTGCGGGTGTCCCGCCATCAATTCCTAATTCATAATTCCTAATTCATAATTTTTATCTGTCATCAGACAGATAAACTGTAATTTAAGCAGGTGATTTATGGACAAAGAACTCAGGCAAATGCAGCAGCAGGCAGCAAAAATATGCGATGTACACTTGCGCAGGATACAGCCGCAGAAGAAAAAAAGTTACGCGCCCGATGACGATTCGTTATTGCTTCTGGGGCTTATACTTATACTTGCAACAGACAAATCGGATATGATGCTGATAATGATGCTGCTGTATATTTTTGCAACATAAAAGGCACTTTCCTTAAAACGGAAGTGCCTTTTATGTTATTTGCCAATATAGCTGTATGCAAAATCTGTTATTAATTCCTTGGTTGCTTTGTTGTAAAGTTTTCCGTCTTTTGAATAAAAATGTTCGTTATCTTCAGAACAGTATATTTCAACAACCGGATGGTAAAAAGTTACGGTGCCGTTTTTGTTTAAATGTGGATAATATTCATCCATATCAACATATTCTATTTCTTTGATATTTTCACCTATGTTCAGCCTGAAAACAACATTTTGTATGCTGATATTTTCTTCGATTGCATTAGGCGTAAGAGTATCACTACGGTAGATTGCATTATATTCGCTATTTTTATCGGTGTTCATATATAAATCCGATATATCAATACAAAACGGAGCTTTACTATTGCCTGAAAGTCCACCGAGTTTTTCAATCGGTATATTGTTATATTCATCGGGGACGGTTATTTCGAAGTTGTCGGTGTATAGTGTAGGGCTGTATCTTCCTGCAAAAGCTGTGTTGAACGGCTGATAATAAGTAATCTGCAAGCCGTTGACTTCTGCCGTATCTGCAAAAAAACTTGGAATAATATTTGTAAACTTTAACATACAAAAAAGAAAATATAAAGTTAAGGGACACATAACAATGCAGATTACAATAATTCTATATTTATTTTGCTTTCGGGCTTTTTTTATATGAGGAAGAATGTTTTTATCGGCTTCTTCGGCTATGTTGTTTTGGCTCAGGATTCTGCCGTATAAAACATCGTTTACAGTAACATCGAAAAAATTACTCAATCGTTCAAGCGTTTCAACATCGGGGTAGCATTTTCCTGTTTCCCATTTCGAAACAGCTTTGTCAGTAACATTCAATTTATCCGCAAGTTGCTTTTGAGTAAGCTGTTTTGCTTTTCGTTGTTCTGCAATAAATTTTCCAATGGCTTGTTTATCCATGTAAACATCTCCTTTGCAATTAATTATATATTCACGCAAAGAAAAAGTAACCCTACTAAAAGTAGAATTGATTAAAATTGGGGTTGTTTATAAAGTGCCGCCAATTTATGATATTCACCCTTGTAGTAATATGAATTGCCGTTTTTGTTTTCGCCGCATTTTGCCAGTCCGAAGTGTTCGAGTATTTTCTGCGATTTTAGATTTTGCTTGTTTGAATATGCTTCAACATATTGCAGATTCTGCGGCAGCTTTGGAATAAGCCATGAATAAAGCTGACGGAAAGCACCGCTTGAATGATACTCTTTTTTCAACTGTATTTCTTCCATCATAAGCGAAATATCGGTTGTGTAGTATTGGAAATATCCTGCAAGCTTTTCATCGGAATATATCAGAACAATCTGACGGTTTTCCTTTTGTATTGCGGGGAAAATGCAGGAATTCCACATTGCGAAATCTTCTTCGTATGTGTTGCCCGTAGGTGCAATTATGCTCATGTTTGAATGAAGAATTTCAAAAAGCTGCGGCAAAAATTTTTCGGTATTCTGTTTATCAAGAAAAGTAAAAGTGAAATTCATTTTAACACTTCTCCGCTGAAATATTTTACAAATCAGTTTTATATTCGTCGTCAATCAGCACAATATTCAGGTTGTGCTTTTGTGCAAGCTCTGCAAACCGTGCGTTGTCGGATAAAACATCTTCGAGCGTGCAGTCATCATACAAGCGTTCCTCAATTACATTTGCGTAATTCACTATATCGTCAAAGTGATTTTTTATATATTTTTCGCTCATTACAAGGCAGTAATGGGTGATGTTTTTAAGATAGTTTTTATCAAAATCCTTTGCCCAGTCAAACGGAATATAGCAGCCTTCAACAATCATATTCTGCTTGTTTTCAATGGCGGTTTTAATCATTTCGCGCACTATCGGCCACAGATATGCTGTCAGTTCATCGTCATCGCTCAGGGGTGTAAGCTCTGTGTTACCGCTGCGGATTAAACCCATTTTAAGGTGGTCGATTGACAGATAAGGATATTTATATTTTTCAAGAAGCTTTTGTGCAAGCGCTGTTTTGCCTGTGTGAGATGCACCGAGAATCAGAATAATCATTGTTTTCACCTGGGGGAATTTATAGGTTAACTTTTAGATACAAAATGTTTTATGGGTTCGTTCAAGCGGTGTATTTCTTCCTTTAAAAATTCGGGATAAATGGTAATGCTTTTAAGTTTGTCAATAGGCATCCAGCCGATAACAACATCACAATTATCTTTTTGTGAAACGAATTCTCCGTTGTCGGAAATTTCAAAACCGTCACACAATTCGACCAGATAATAAAAAGCAATATTGTGCGCTTGTTTTCCGTTCCACTCCCAGAAGCATTCTTCGCTCCACAGTAAACGGTTGCACTTTATCTGCACACCCATTTCTTCCATGGTTTCACGAATTAGTCCGTCTTCCAGAGTTTCACCGATTTTTACATGACCGCCGGGAAGGGCATATTCTTTTCCGCCTTTATCTCTCTGAACAAGGATTTTATTATCTTTCACAAGAACGGCAACCGTTCTTAAATCGCATATGTATTCGTCGGTTGAAAATAACCAGTCTTTGCTCATTTTACTTTGCTCCTTGATTCAGGGATTATTTTATGCTTTCCTTGAGTGTTTTACAGCTCGAAATTAACATTCTTCTTATTCTGCCGCAGAGATTACGGTGCATTTTGAATGTTTTTTCATCAATGGTATTTGTGTTGTATAGTAACTGTAACCAGCCTTCTGTTTCGCTGCATTCTTTGAGCGATATTTCAAACTTTGAAAGCATATCTGCTTTGCTTTGTCCATAGTTGGCTTCGCGGATATTTGCGTAAATACTGCTTGAACTTTTACGGATTTGAAACAGAGTGTTGGAGGGTGCTTTTGTGTTTTGACAAAGAAGTTCAATTTCTGTTGCAAGTTGTTCGGAATAAATGAGCAAATAGTTTTTAGACATATAATCACTTCCCTGAGAAGATAATACTATAAAGTCACGGCAAAATCAATGCGAAGCATTGTATATCATCAATTTCAAAAATTGTATATCACCAAAACGGAGTTTTGTATATCATCATTGCGAAAGTAAATGCAGCCTGCGGCTGATGATATACACGCTGACGCGTGATGATATGCGCCTGCGGCGATGATATACCATTGCTTTCGCAATGGATAAAAAATAAGACAGTCTTCTGACTGTCTTATTTTTGGCGGAGAAGGAGGGATTTGAACCCTCGCGCCAGTCGCCCAACCTACTCCCTTAGCAGGGGAGCCCCTTCACCACTTGGGTACTTCTCCATGGTAAATTAATTTATAAATATCAACTTTTTAGAAGGAATTTTTAATGTGGCGGAGAGAGTGGGATTCGAACCCACGGTACGTTGCCGTACGACGGTTTTCAAGACCGTTCCGTTATGACCACTTCGGTATCTCTCCGTGTGTGCAAGTTATATTACCACATTATTTTTACCTTGTCAAGCATTTTTATGTTTGGGATATTAATTTTTTGCCGGATAAACAACGGCTTGCACCTTTTTGCGCAAGCCGTTGTGAGAAAATACCGGTTATCAATCGTCTGTGATATCCCAGCCGTTTTCTGCAAGGTCATAGTAGTGCTGGGTTATTGTTGCTATACCGAAGGTGTTAATATTTACAGTTGTGCCGCCTATAAATTCGGGCTGCCAATAGCTGCCGAAGCCGGTTTTTACGGCATATGTAAGACGGATCCCTTCGTGGAGAATAGAGAAATCATTTACATGGTCGTGTCCGACAATGATATCTTTTGTGCTTCCAAGGCGTTGGCAAAGGCTGAAGAAGCCGTTATTGAAAAGGGTTACTGTACCGTCGCCTGCTTCATGGCATGGGAAGCCGCCTACTTCAAATTTGCTGCCGCTTGCTATGGGGTAATACTTGTTATCAATAGTGCCGAATTCATACGGACCGTCCATATACTTTACCCATGCATCAAGGTATTCAACAACGGGAATATGCATAAATACGGTACTGGGAACGGTATGATTAGCAAGCTTTGCTATGCCCTTGACTGCCCATTCATACCATGCCATCTGGTTTTCCCAAAGGTGGTCGTAGCCGCCTACAACCGTTCCGTCTTCAAGCGTATAGTCGCGGTTGTTGTGTGTGTCCATAAAGAACACGGTATGAACAATTCTGCCGTTTTCTGTTACATTAACAATATAATTTCCGTAGCCCATATCTGCAGGACCAAACTCAAAAACAGAGTTTTCTGATTCGGATATGTGGTAGGCTGCCCAGAATTCGCTGATGCAGCCCTGACCGTCATGGTTACCCATTACGGGTGCCCACGGAATACCGAAGGAATCGACCAGCTTAATGGTTTCAAGGTATGACATTGTGTCCCAGGCATTGTCGCCGGTAAGGGTGATAAGGTCGGGGTCGGTATCCTCTACAAGCTTTTCAACAAGCTCAAAGGTGTATTTGCCTGCCTTTGCATAGATTTCGTCATCCTGCAGCTGTAAATCTGCAAGGTTGAGTATAACAAAATCTTTGCCGGGCTCTTTTTTGAGCTCAATATAGTCATCCGCACCGAATTCATCGGTCGCTGACCATTCTGTGAAAAATGCATCCTCACCGCCGGCTTTTATAAGCGCGCCAACGGGGGACAGTACCTGACCGATGGCAAGAATAAAAGATATGACCAGAGTTATTGTTGAAGTGATTACGTCCATTTTTTACCTCCTGAAAAGCTGAACTTTAAAAATCAGCCGATTTTATATCCGTCCTTGAATTTGATTTTGCCGAGGAAGGGTATTTTAAGGAAACCGCTGAAGGTATCGCCGTCAAATGTTACATTAAGCTCTGCGTCCTTGTTTATATCTGGAACATAGATTGTGGCAATGATAGTGTCATCATCTTCTTCAATATCCTTTACCTCGTAAGAGGGTATATCAATACCGGGAAGAACAACATCAAAATCGTATTCGCCGTCCTTCTCTTTTACGGTAAGCTCTACATCGCCGCTGAAAAACATAGTGTCAACATGGCAGCCCCATTTACCTAAACCTATCATAATTAAATTTCTCCTTTGAAAATATTACGGTATTATATACCGCAAAAAAATAATAGCAATTTGGCAGTGGTTTGTCAATATAATTATATCCTCGTTATGATTGACATTTTTACAATATAGTATTATAATAAAAATAATTTTAGTAAAATACAGAAATTTCTGAAAGGCGGTATTCGATTGAGCAACGGATTTTCAAAGAATCTCGGTACTCCCGAAGAACGTAAATCATTCTTTATATTAAGTCTGCGCAGGCTTCTGCTTGTGCTTATTGATGCGGTTTCAGTAAACCTTGCTTTTGCGGGCATATGTGCAATGAACTATCCGTGGGATGAATTTGTCACACAGATTGTTCCGGCACTTATAGGCAGAAGCTTATATACTGCGCTTGTGTTTGTATGTACATATATGTTTTTCGGGCTGTATAACAGCCTGTGGGAATATGCCGGCCTGCACGAGCTTGTACGCTGCGCCGGCGCCTCGGCTGTTGCAACCTTTATTACAATAGGTATCGACTCCATGGCGGACAGGCTTGCTTTTCTGGATGCACAGGTTCTGCGTGTCAGTGTGTATTTTACAGCGGTGCTGCTTATTACGGCTGTTGTCGGTTCGGTCCGACTTATTTACCGCGTATTGCGTCGTGTTTCAAAAGCACGCGCCGATTCCCTGCTTCTTCGCAACCGCAAAAATAAGCGCGTTATGATTATCGGTGCGGGCGATATGGGCTTGCTTATTTTAAAAGAATATGAAGCTAAAAGCTTTGCCAACGGAAAGCCTGTTGTTTTTGTAGATGACAGTCCGATGAAGCGCGGCAGACATGTTGAGGGCGTGCCGATTAAAGGCACTTGCGAGGATATACCCGAGCTTGCCAAAAAATTCCGCATTAATGAAATTATCTATGCGATTCCTTCGGCATCTCCGCAGAGGAGAAGTGAAATTCTCCGCCTTGCAATGGAAACAGGCTGCACTCTCAAAACTTCACTTTCCATTCAGGAAATTACAGAAAAAAATGCAAATGAAACAACTGTCCGTGATGTTGAAATTACCGACCTGCTTGCCCGTCCGGAGGTTACGCTCAATACGGAAATCTGTTCCTATCTTAAAGGGCAGACTGTTGTTGTAACAGGTGGCGGCGGTTCAATAGGCTCGGAAATATGTACTCAGGTTGCACGCTATTCACCCGAAAAGGTTATAATTTTCGACAACTATGAAAACAATGCGTTTGTTCTCAAAAACAAGCTCGACAGGAAATATAAGGGTAAGGTTCAGTTCTTTATCCGTATAGGCTCTGTCCAGGACCCTGCAAGGCTCAAAGAAGTCTTTGAAGAATTCAAGCCGTCCGTTGTGTTCCATGCGGCAGCACACAAGCATGTTCCGCTTATGGAAGACAGCCCCTGTGAAGCAGTAAAGAATAATATTTTCGGCACATACAACACAGCTCAGGCGGCAATTGACAGCAAGGTTAAAAAGTTTGTTATTCTCTCAACCGATAAGGCTGTCAACCCCACAAATGTAATGGGTGCCACAAAGCGTGTAACTGAACTTATTATCCAGTATTTCGAACGCAAAAATACCGGTACGCATTTTGCTGCCGTCCGTTTCGGCAACGTTCTCGGTTCAAACGGCAGCGTTATTCCTATTTTTAAGGAGCAGATTGCTTTGGGCGGTCCCGTAACGGTTACACACAAGGACATCACACGCTACTTTATGACCATACCCGAAGCTGCACAGCTTGTTGTTCAGGCGGGCGGCATAGCCAAAGGCGGCGAAATATTTGTGCTGGATATGGGCGAACCCGTAAGTATAACTTCACTTGCTGAAAAGCTGATTACACTTTCGGGATATAAGCCATATGAAGATATTAAAATTGAGTTCACCGGTCTTCGCCCCGGCGAAAAGCTCTATGAAGAGCTTACCCTTTCTGAAGAAGAAACGCAGATGCAGCTTACCTGCAACGATAAAATTTTTGTTCTTCCTCCGGTCGATTTCAGCAGCGAACAGTTGGAAGCAGGTCTTGAAAATCTGAAAAAGGTGGACAGGCTCAATGTGCGCGAAACCCTGCTGAGTCTTGTACCGAATTTTAAAAGCGAAGAGTAATTTTTATTTTGGGAGTTGAACCGTTTGGAAAAGCATAAAATCAGCGTTCTTATGGGAATTTATAACTGTGCTGATACGCTTGAGCAAAGCGTTAAATCTGTTTTAGAGCAAACATATAAGAATTTTGAATTGATTATGTGTGATGACGGTTCTTCTGATGACACTTATGCGGTGGCTCAAAGGCTTGCTTTGACAGATAACAGGATTATTGTAATAAGAAACGAAAAAAATATAAAACTCGGTCGGACACTCAACCATTGCCTACAGGTTGCAACCGGAGAATATTGTGCCAGAATGGATGGCGATGATTACTGCGCACCTGAACGCTTTGAAAAGCAGGTAGCTTTTCTGGACAGCCATGCGGAATATGATTGTGTGGGTACATATATGCAGATTGTTGACGGAAGCGATAAGGTAAAAATACGTCATGTTCCCGAATATCCGCAAATTGAGTTCTTGGCAAAAAGCAATCCGTGCTGCCATGCCACAATGATGATGCGTACGCAGGTGCTCCGTGAGCTTGGCGGTTATGAAGTGAACGATAAGACCGAACGCATAGAAGATGTGGATTTATTCTGGCGGTTTTATCTTTCCGGACATAAAGCCGCAAACATTTTAGAACCGCTTTATTTTGTAAGAGAAGATGCGAACACATATAAGCGTCGCAGAATAAAATTCAATTTTATTTGTGCAGCGTATCGTTACAATGCGTGTAAAAAAGCTGATTTATCATTCGGATATAAGCTTCAGGCCGGGCGGCAGATTATAATTGCGCTTATACCTAACAGTATAGTTAGACTTTATCATAGCATTCTGGACCAACGAAAGGATTAAACAGATGACCACGGATTTGATGACTGTTTTTGCAATAAGCATGCTTGGCGCATGGTTTGGCATGACTGCCCCTAGCAGAAGCCGTACACTGTGGAATACGCCGAAACCGAATTTATTGGGCTTTCTTATTCCCTGCGTTATTATGATTCTATATGCGGGTCTCAGAAATACAATCGGTGATACTTCTTATTATATTCATATGCTTGAAGTGCTTGAAGAGAACGGTAATCCTCTGCCGGTTTGGGGAGAAAGCAGCTTTTTGTTTTCTGCCTTTCAGTATTTGAGTATTGTTTTTGGCGGTGAAAATTCAAGTCATCTGTTTATTATGGTTTCGTCACTGCTTACATATATACCGGTATTTTTGATCTTCAGAAAATATTCGCCTGATTTTTTTCTGACGCTGTTTTTTTATTTTGCTACAGGCACATATTTTTCGGCGATGAACGGTATAAGGCAGTATATTGCTGCAGGTATAGTTATATTAGCTACAAAATACCTGTTTTCCGAAAAAAAAAGTAGCTTTATCAAATTTTTAGTATTTGTTGCAGTTGCAAGCCTATTCCATAATTCTGCTTTAATTATGATACCTGTTTATTTTTTGTGCAGAAAAAAAGCATGGTCCGTCTCAACCTTTATAATGGTTATCGGTGGGGTGGCAGCGCTTGTTTTTGTCAGCCTGTTCCTTCCTCAGTTTATGGAGATAATAGAAGATACAAGTTATTCGCAGTATAATGAAGGCGGTTGGTTTACAGAAGGAATAGAGGGCGGAACTAATATTCTGCGTGTGCTTTTTCATGCAATACCGATGATACTGTCAGCAATTTTCTATAAAGAAATGAAGCATTACGGTCCGGTGGTTGATATTCTCATAAACCTTTCAGTTTTCCATTTTGCCATTTATATAGTTTCTCTCTATAACTGGATTTTTGCAAGATTTGCTTTTTATACATATGCGTATATGTGTATATTATTGGCTTTTTTGTTCTTTACTGTTCTTAAAGATGCCCGGCAACGATGGTTGAAAATTTGCTTATATGCAGCATATATTCTCTTTTTTATTTTGGAAAGCCAAACCGCTTATATGTATAAAAGTGATTTTTTTGAGCCTAATAATACAATCTGGTTCATGTTTATATATCAAATTTTCCTGCTTTAATTAAATATAAGGATAGTGGACAAATTGAATAGAACAATTCATTATTGTTGGTTTGGCGGTAACAGGAAAAGCGAATTGATTGAAAAGTGCATAGCTTCATGGAAGAAGAATTTTCCGGATTTTGAAATTAAGGAATGGAATGAAAGCAATTTTGATGTGAGACAGAATGAATATGTTTCGCAGGCCTATGATGCAAAAAAATATGCTTTTGTTTCTGATTTTGCGCGTTTCAAAATTCTGTACGAGCAGGGCGGATTATATTTTGATACCGATGTTGAGGTAACCAAGCCGTTTTATGAATTGCTTGAAGAAGAAGCTTTTGCAGGCTTTGAAACAGATGAATATGTGGCACCGGGTTTGGTTTTATGGGTTAAAGAACAGAAGAATTATATTCTGGAAAAGATGCTGGAAAAGTATTCAGGAATTATGTTTATTAATTCTGACGGAACACAGAATACCACAACAATTTGTGTGTATTTTACTGAATTGTTAAAGGAATACGGCTTGAAAAAAGATGACGGTACGGTTCAGACTTGCGGTGATTTTAAGATATATCCGAAAGAATACTTCTGTCCCTTTAATGATTTGACAGGTGAACTCAAAAAGACAGAAAACACCTGTGCAATTCATTGGTATTCAAAAACATGGATGAGCAAAAAAGAAATTGTCAGAAATAAAATCACAAGGGTTATTCACCGATATTTAGGTATTGATTTTTTGAGGAGATTTCGCAGATGAGCAGAAAGAGGCTTCTGATAGTCAGCGGCGGTATGGAAATAGGTGGTATTGAGCGCAGTCTTCTGGGTTTGCTCGGTGCATTGGATTATGACAGATATGATGTGGATTTACTGTTGTTTTCTGCCAAGGGTGAACTGTTGCCTCTTGTTGACAAACGCTGTAATCTGTTGCCTGAAATGCCACAGTGTGCTGTCATGACTGAGCCGATTTCGGTTGCTTTAAAAAGATTTCCGTTAATAGCTGTTAACAGACTTTGGCAAAGGTTTAGGGTTGAGCATAAATTCGGCACAGAAGACGGAGCTGTTTTTGAATTGCTTTCATCTTATTGGAAAAGCTGTGTGAAGTTTATGCCTTCGCAAAAAAAAGAATATGATGCGGCTATAAGCTTTATGTGGCCCCATGAATATGTTGCAAAAAAGGTAAGGGCAAAAAAGAAAATTGCCTGGATTCACACCGACTATACAATAGCAACCATGGATTTTGATAAGGATGCCAAGACATGGGAAGCTTTTGATAAAATTGCCGGTGTGTCCGATGATGTGTGCGTGGCTTTTAAAAAGGTTTATCCGTCACTTGCCGATAAACTTGTTACGGTAGAAAATATTCTTTCTCCTGTTTTTGTGCGTACTCAATCCGAAACCGGAACACCTGAAGATATGGATACTGCTTGTAAAACAGTTGTTTCGGTTGGACGCTTTTGTCATCAGAAAGCGTTTGAGCTTGTACCGCAGTATTGCCGCATTATGCTTGACAGCGGTTGCAAGTTCAAATGGTATCTTATAGGCTACGGTGGTGACGAAGAGCTTATAAAAGAAGAAATAAAAAAATACGGAGTGGAAGATACACTTATAGTTTTGGGTAAGAGAACAAACCCCTATCCGTATATGGCGGCATGCGATGTTTATGTTCAGCCGTCGCGCTATGAGGGGAAGGCTGTTACCGTGCGCGAAGCACAGATACTGGGTAAGCCTGTAATAATTACCGACTTTGAAACGGCAGGCAGTCAGGTTACAGACGGATTTGACGGTATAATCTGTTCCATGAATCCGCAGGGTGTAGCTAATGCAGTTATGAGCCTGCTTAATGGTGAAGAAATGTGCAGACAGCTTTCAGAAAACTGTCTTGTTACCGATTACAGTAATGCTTCGGCAACGGAAATAATTTACGGTATTATTGAAGAATAATGTTTTAAAGAGGAAAACACATGTATAAAATATCCGTGATAGTGCCTGTATACAAGACAGAAAAATATTTACCTGCTTGCCTTGAGAGCATAGCGGCACAGACGGTTTTCGATAAAATTCAGCTCATACTTGTTGATGACGGTTCACCCGATAACTGCGGTGAAATCTGCGATGAATTTGCGGTAAAGCACAATAATATTCTTGTGATTCACAAAGAAAACGGCGGAGTGAGCTCTGCGCGTAATGCAGGGCTTGATGCGGCACAGGGTGAATATATAGGCTTTGTTGATTCTGATGATACAATAGCTCCGGATTATTATGAAAAATTGCTCGAAGCTGTTGAAAAGAATGGCTGTGATATGGCTTGTAATTCCATTACCCTGCTTTACGGAAAAGAAAGTCGGGTTTCATCTGCATGGTATCCTGTAAATATTCCTATTGACCGTAACGGAATCATAAATGGTTTTGTTTCAAAAATGCTGACTGATTCAACTCAGAACAGTGTATGTAATAAGCTTTTAAAAAGAGAGATAATTAAAGACAATAAATTATATTTTCCTGTTGGTGTGAAAATTGGTGAAGACAAAATGTTTGTACTGAATTTTTTGCGCTATTGCAATTCTGCCGTGTTCACTGATGCTTGCGGATATTATTACCGGGACGTTGGTTCAAGCGCCATGCATTCAGAAAAATTGCTTGCAGATTTATTGGCTTCTTTTGATATGGAAGCGGAATTGTTTATAAAACTCGGCATTGACAGTGAGCAGGTATATATTAAAAAATCGGCGTATGTTTTTGAAATGCTTGCCGATTTTTTACAGAGATGTTATTCGAATAGTATGTCACAGGCTAAGGCAGCAGTAAAAGCAAGCTTTGAAAACAAGGAATTGATGGATAAAATAGACCTGAGCCTTGATTATGTGAAAGCAAATAACGGAAGAATATATAACATGCTTGCTGACGCATTTGAAAAACGCAGTGTTACCAAGACGATGATTGCCTTGGCTGTTCAGAACATAATTACAAAAATAGGAGAAAGAAAATGAGAGTGCTTCTCTATGACCATTCAGGCTGCCTTAATCACGGCTGTGAAGCAATTGTGCGTACAACCGTGAATATAGTTGAAAAAGTCTTTCCCGGAAGCGAATTCGGACTTTGTTCGTATTCGCCAAATGAGGATATTGTGCTTTCGGATATTCCGAGGCTTACTGTCAAGGGCGTAGAGGCACAGCCGCTTTCTCTATTGGAAAAATGCATTAATATTTTTAATGTAAAAGTGCGTGGAAACTACAGTTATTACTATAAAGCCGCATATTCCGATGTTGCGGAGTTTGCAAAGTATTACGATTTATGCCTTATTATAGGTGGTGATACCTTCTGCTACGGCAACAACGAACTGTGCCGTTCCCTGACAGCAAGGTTCAAGGCTATGGGGAAAAAGGTGGTACTTTGGGGCTGTTCAATCGGTGAAGAAGATTTAATGCCTGAAAAGCTTGAAACTCTTCGTTCGCTCGACGGAATTTTTGCAAGAGAAAGCCTGACTAAAGCTGTGCTTGAGAACGCGGGGATAGAAAGTGTTCAGGTGTTCTGTGACCCTGCTTTTACTCTTGAAAAAACAGCGGTTGACCCGCTTGTGAATTCAGACAGAAAAATGCTCGGTATTAATTTAAGCCCTCTTGTTGCAAAACGCAGTAAAAATTTAGGCAGGGCGGCGGCAGAGCTTTTGTATTATATCGAAAATAAAACTGACTATGTCCCGCTTCTTGTTCCACATGTTATTGTGCCGGGCAATAACGATTATGAGTTTCTTGCCGCAGTAAAAAAAGCGGCAAAAAGTGAAAAAAGCATACTGTTGCCCGGTAATATCGGGGCTAAAGAGTACAAGGGGTACATTTCGCAAACCTGTATGTTTATGGGTGCCAGAACTCACTCTATTATCGGTTCGTATTCGAGCGGTGTGCCTGCCTTTGCTTTTGGTTACAGTATCAAAGCACGCGGTATAGCCAAAGACCTTTTCGGAGAAGAGCTCTGTGTCAGAGGTGTTGATAAAATCACCTGCGGGGCTGATATGATAGCTTGCTTTGAAGAACTTTGTGAAAACAAAGATAAGATGAAGAAAATACTTGATGAAAAAATTCCGTCTGCGGTGGCTTCTGCCTATGCTGCGGGTGAGGCCCTGAAAAATATTGTGTAACAGGTGAAAAAATGAAAAAAAACCTGCTGTTTGTCATACCGTCACTTTGCAGCGGCGGTGCAGAAAAAAGTCTTATCACGCTGTTGAGTTTAATCGACAGCACAAAGTATAATATAGACCTCTTCCTTTTCAGAAGGGAGGGACTTTTTCTGCCCAACGTACCGGATTATGTCAATATTATTGACGGTGGCGAAAGCTATAAACTGTTTGACGGTGCAGCGGCAGAATATATAAAAACAAATCTGAAAAAACTGCGGTTTGATAAAATACTGAATCGTATTAACTATTCAAAGGCACTCGCTTCAGGTAACAGAGCAAAAATCTGGAAGTACCTTAAAACTGCATTTCCGAAAAATAAAAAACACTATGATGCGGCTATAGGCTACCTTGAGGGTAACACAATTTATTACTGTGTTGACTGTGCTGATGCGGATATAAAAATAGGGTACATACATAACGATTATTCAAAGCTTAACCTTGATATATCTTTTGATAAGCCGTATTTTGAAAAGCTAAATAAGCTTGTCAGCGTTTCGGAAGAATGTTGTGATGTTTTAAAAAATATTTTTCCTGAACTTAGTGAAAAAGTTTTGAAAATTGAAAATATATCTTCGCCCGGTGCGCTTTGTTTGCTTGCCGTAAATGCGGCAGAAGAATATGAAGGTGTCGGCTCCATAATTTTACTGACAGTCGGCAGACATAATAAGCAAAAGGGCTACGATATTGCGGTTGATGCGGCGGAGATTCTTGACAAAAACGGTGTGGATTTCAAATGGTTTTCAATCGGCAAGGGTGAACTTATGCCACAGATTGAAGAAAAAATAAAAGAAAAGCACCTTGAAGAAAAGTTTATTCTTCTTGGCGAAAGGGCGAATCCGTATCCTTATATCAGCGGCTGTGATATTTATGTTCAGCCGTCTTATTATGAAGGCAAGTCCATTGCAATTGATGAGGCAAAATGTTTTGCAAAGCCCATAGTTGCCACAAAGTTTTCTACGGTTTTTGATCAGCTTGCCAACGGCGAAACCGCCCTGCTTGCTGAAATTGATGCACAGAGCGTTGCGGGAAAAATCATGCAGCTTATAAATGATAAAGAGCTTTGTAAAAAGATGTCGGACAAATTAAAGCATACGCATAAGGGCAACGAAGAAGAGCTTGAAAAATTTTATGCCATGTTGGAGGAATAAGTATGTTCTATAAAGAGTGGATGAAATACATTAAGGATGAAGTTAAGCTTACCGAGGTAGTTATGCCCGGTACGCATAATTCAGGCAGCTATGGTATGATTCCCTTTGCCTGCTGTCAGAACGGCATGTTTTATGACCAGTTTGCCCACGGTGTGCGCCATTTCTGTATACGCTACTGCGGCGATAAAAAGAAGGGCATAGTTTTAAGCCATGGCCTTGCAAAGGGCAAGCCCCTGAGCCACGGGCTTGAAAGTATGCGCAGAATGATAGAAGAAAACGACAGCGAATTTTTTGTTTTTGATATGCGTGAATACTATCCGCAGAAAATCGGTCCGTTCAGCTTTACCTATCCTGCAGATGACGGTGAAACGGCAGAGCTTATAAATAAATATCTCGATGCGGACAAGCTCTGTTATACGGATTATGAAAAGGTAAATGAAATTACTTTTGAAAAGCTGCGCAAGAGCGGCAAACGCTTTATAATTCTCAATTATCGTGATGCTTATCCGTGGTGCAGAGGCGGTTACGATTCAATAAATCCGTGGAATCCGACCCTTCACGGTAAAAAAGCGGAAGCATTTTCAAAGGAAGTTCTTTCACATTTTGATAATGAACAGACCGACGGCATATATTGGTTCCAGACTCAGCAGACTCCCGGCACGGATGCAGAGGTTAAACTGACTAATCCCAAAAAGCTTGATGACAGCTTGCTTCCTTATTATCAGAATATTATAAACGGCATAAGAGAAAACGAGTTTTATCTGAAAAGTGCAAATGTAATTTCCGGCGATTTTATGACGGAAAGCTATGACAAATGCCGCGAAATTATCCGCCTTAACCTTTTCAAAAATACTGTTAAGGAAGAACTGCGTGAAGAATTTGAAGCAGAGCTGGAGAAGAAATATGCTTTTTGATTCAGTAATTATCGGCCACATTACCAAAGATTTCAATACCGATTGTGACGGCGTAACGCTTGAACAGCCGGGTGGAGCGGTGCTTTATTCTTCGGCTTCTGCCTATGCTTTGGGTCATAAAGTTGCCGCAGTTACAAAGCTGCCTGAAAGCGATAAGGCAAGGCTTGATGCGCTGAAAGTGGATAAAGAAAATATATTCTGCAATTGGTGCGAGAGTCCGTCGATTATGGTCAATGTTTATTTAACACCTGACCGCGAGCGCCGCAACAGCACCTGCCGCAGTGTGGGCACTCCGTTTACCGCTGCTGATTTGCCGCAGGCGGAAACGAAAATTTATCATTTTGCAGGCCTGGTATACGGTGATTTTGACGGTGAGCTGATAAAAGCAGCCGCACAAAAAGCAAAGGTTGCCGTTGATGTTCAGGGCTTTTTGCGTCATGTCAATAAAACGGACGGCACAATGTATTTTGAAGATTGGGCAGATAAAAAGGAATTGCTGCCCTATATAACCTACCTTAAAACAGATGCTGCAGAAGCTGAAATTTTAACAGGTACGGCAGATAGATATGAGGCAGCAAAAATTATGCATTCGTGGGGCGCAAAGGAAATTGTAATTACCCACAACACAGAAGTGCTTGCCTTTGACGGAAATCAGTTTTATACCTGCCCGATCAGGGCAAGAAACCTGAGCGGCAGAACAGGCAGGGGCGATACAACCTTTGCCGCATATATCTGCGAAAGGCTTAATGCGGATATACCGTCTTCGCTTCTTACTGCAACGGCAACGGTTTCGCTTAAAATGGAAACGCCCGGTCCGTTTGGTGCAAGCAGAAAAGATGTTGAAGAATATATTAATAATTTTTATTCAGATATTAAGGAAAGATATTAATGAAATATGCAGTTATCGGTACAAGCTGGATAACAGAAGAATTTATAATGGGTGCAAACCTTGTTGAAGGTATGGAATTGCTCGGTGTTTATTCGCGAAGCTATTCCAAGGGTAAAGCCCTTGCCGAAAAATTCGGCGCACCGCGAGTTTTTGTCGATTTGCATGACCTTGCAAGAAATGCCGATGTTGAAGCGGTGTATGTTGCAAGCCCGAATTCATTACATTATGAGCAGTGCAAGCTTCTGCTCAAATCAGGTAAGCATGTGCTTTGCGAAAAGCCGATTACCGTTGAACCTGAGGAGCTTGCAGAGCTGCAGGCACTTGCCGCAGAGCAGGGTAAGGTATATATGGAAGCAATAATGTATATGCACAATCCTGTGCGCCCAAAGCTTAAAGCATCAATGCAGGCTTTGGGTAATATAACAAGCGCACATTTTGATTTTTCACAGCTTTCATCAAAATACCCGGCATATAAAAACGGCGAAAACCCGAATATATTCAATCCCGAATTTGCAACGGGCAGTCTTATGGATTTAGGCATATACTGTATTTATCCTGCGCTGGACCTTTTTGGTATGCCTAAAAGCATATGGAGTACGGCTACCTTCCTTGAAAGCGGGGCAGACGGAAACGGTACGGCTGTTTTCAAATATGATAATATGCTGCTTACCCTTACCTGGTCAAAGCTGGCGCAGGGCTTTTGCGGCAGCGAAATTACAGGCGACGGCGGCAGCGTTACAATTGATTCGATTTCCCAGCTCAACGGTATTAAATTCTGCCGTAAGGGCGGAGAGCCTGTAGAGGTTGTGGGTGAAACCGAAAAGCACGTTATAATGTCATATGAAGCAAAGGCCTGGCTTGATTTTGCAACAAAGCCCGAAGAAACGGCAGAGCAGTATCAGGATGCTTCGCGTATGGCACTTGCAGTAAGCACTGTTATGAAAAAAATCCGCGAAGTGAGCGGAATTAAATTTAAAAACAGATAAAATATACTGTATATAATAATTATATATTTTATAACATTATTACATCTTTTTAGGAGTGAAGAAAATGAAGCTTTCACTGGTAGTACCCTGCTATAACGAAGAAAGCAATGTAAGGCTTTTCCACGATGCAGCGGCTAATGTTTTTGACAATGAGGGCTATGATTACGAAATGGTTTTCGTAAACGACGGTTCAAAGGATTCTACGCTTGCAAAGCTGAAGGAGCTGCATAATGAATCGGACAAGAATATACGCATAGTCAGCTTTTCGCGTAATTTCGGAAAAGAGGCTGCTATGTATGCAGGTATTCAGCATGCAAAGGGCGAATATATCTGCCTTATTGATGCGGATTTACAGCAGCGCCCCGAGGTTGTAGCATATATGGTGAAAAGACTTGAAGAAAACCCTGAGCTTGACTGTGTTGCGGCATTTCAGGAGCAGAGAATTGAAGACAAAACTCTTTCCTTCTTCAAGGCAAGCTTTTATAGGCTTATAAATTCCGTTTCGTCAACTACCTTCGTACAGGGTGCGAGCGATTTCCGTACCTTCCGCAGAAATGTTGCACAAGCGGTTCTTTCGCTTGGTGAAAGTCACCGCTTTTCAAAGGGTCTGCTTTCATGGGTGGGATTTAATACAGAGTATATTCCCTATGAGGTTCAGGAGCGTGCAAGCGGCGAAAGCAAATGGTCATTTGTCAAGCTGTTCAAATATGCCGTTGAAGGCATTATGGCTTTTTCAACTGCACCGCTCAGCATTCCGCTTTTCCTCGGCGCAGGTCTTTCTGCAGTATCCGTGCTGTATCTTATCGTTCGTGCAATATGCTGTGCGCTGAGCCTTTACGACAGCTTTGACAGGGGAACGCTGCTTGTTTTCCTTGCGCTTCTTATCGGCGGCGTGCAGTTAATCTGTATTGGCATTGTCGGTCAGTACCTTGCCAAAACCTATGAACAGGGAAAGAACAGACCGATATATTTAGCACGCGAAATAATTGAACCCAAAGAAAAGCAAGAATAAAATGACTGACCTTTTTTCAATTTTAATTCCCGAGCTTGAAAAAGAAGATGCGCACTTTGGCGCGGTAAGCGTTGATGGCAGTACCTATGTGATTTTTGCTCTGCCCTATTTTCAGCTTCAGGCAGTACCTGACGGCTATGCTTTTATTGACAGCTACTATATCGCATCAAACCGTGCCTATTTTCTGCGCAAACGCCTTTGCGGAATGCTTGAAGCGGAAGGCTTTGAAACGCACACTTGTGAACACTCTTACAAGCACATTGCCGCGGTAACCGGGCTTGGTGTAAGGCTGCGCAGCACACTTATTGCAAATGAAGCTTTCGGCACGCGCATGGCTCTGGAAATTATAGGCGTAAAAGGTGTTTTTGCCAAAGAAATAACGGTTAGTGAATTATACCGCGATTATCCTTTAAGCGAAAAATGTAGGGATTGCAAAATATGCGAAACGCTTTGTCCTCAGGGTTGTATACACGAAAACTCGTTTGAATACGAAAAGTGTACCCGACATGCGCAGGATAACTGCTTTTTCAGCGATGAAAAGTCCGCAAAGGCTGCCGGCACAAACCTCTGGGGCTGCGATATCTGCCAGCGTTTTTGTCCGCACAACACTCATTTACCAAAGCGTGAGCTGAATGAAGAAGAAAAAGAGCTTTTTAAGCTCGAAAATCTTTTCAACGCTTTTTCGTTCGGCAAAAAGGGCTGTGAACCGTATCGCGATATTCTCGGCGGCAACTATCTGCGCCCTGCGCGTCTGCTTGCCCTTACAATAAATGTGATGGCAAATTCCAAGAATCCCGAACAGTATCTGCCGTATGTTTTAAAAGCGGAATGCCATGCCGATGAAAGGGTAAAGGCGGCAGTTGAAAGATTTAAAAAGAAATAAAAAATTAAGGACAAGCTTTTGCAGGCTTGTCCTTTCGCTTTATATGCGTTACTTACTTCTTTTCAAAAGAGTTGCAGTCAACACACTTGGGTTCTGTAGGGTTGGGTTCGTGTGTGCCGATGGAAACTGTGTCGAGCGTGCAGAAGTTTGTAGTGCAATGGTGGCGGCACTGCTCAACGCTGCAACGGATGCTCTTGTTTTCGTTTGTACATTTCATTTGTTATCACCTCCGCACAAATATTATTTGCGGAGCAAGTGATAATATACATCAGTTTTTCTGTGAATTCAACGAATTTGTAATGGTTTTAAAATCTATTTTATCCTTGAAAAATCCGAGTGTACCTGCAAGCCGTCTGCCGGGTGTGGGGTTCCATTCGTACGACGGTGCAGGGTTAATGCCCATTGAGCGGAGTAAGGGCATCAGCGCTTCAAAGCGCTCGCAAAAGCTGCTGTGGTCACAGCGTGCTTCAATTGTCCATGCGCGTTCGGCAACGGCGGCAAAGCGCGGAAAAGCCATATAGCAGAACCAGTCAAAGGTGTATACGTATTCTGTCCACATAGGGCATTCAATGCCAAGTACATATTTTTCCATTATTGGTGCAACACCCTTGGGTATGGGAGAATAATTGTATGTCTTTTTCAATGGTGTCATGTGATATGGATAATCACAGTAGTAATGGTAAAAATCGCTGTTTATAATATAGTTTGCACGGTTTGCCCATATAGTGCTTTTGTTTTTGGGGTCCATCCAGCGCTGAACAAGTATGCCTTCGGGCAGGTTGCCCGCGGCAAGGCTTTCGTTCCAGACGGAACCCTTTTTGCCTTTTGCTTCAAGGAATTTTGTAATCTCTGCGGTAAGCCAGCCCTGAAGCTGTTCGGGAGATTCAAGCCCGAGCGCAAGCTGCTTTGATTTGCAGAGCTCGCATTCTTCCCAACGCTTTTTCGGGGCTTCATCGCCGCCGATGTGAAAACGCTCGCCGGGGAAAAGCTCAACTACTTCTTCAAGCAGCTCAAAAAGGAAATCAAGCGTTCTGCTGTCACCTGCGCAGAGTATATCGTCAAATATTCCCTGCTTTGTTTTAACTGCTATTTCTTCCTTTTTGCAGGAAAGGTGCGGATAAGAATGTATTATTGCGGTTGTATGACCGGGTATGTCAATTTCAGGTATAACTTCAATAAAACGCTCGGCGCAATAGGACACAATATCCCTGATTTCAGCCTTGGTGTAATAGCCGCCGTAGGGAATGTCGGTATGGCGTGCGCCGAAATCGTCGCCCTTGCGCCATGAGCCTTTTTCGTTTAAAAACGGAAATTTTTCGCTTTCAATGCGGAAGCCCTGGTCATCGCTTAAATGCCAATGGAGGGTATTGAATTTAAGCAAAGCCGCTGCGTCAATCAGTTTTTTAAGTTCATCAACTGTCTGCATATGCCTTGCGCTGTCAACCATAAAGCCGCGGTAAGTAAAGCGGGGCTTATCCTCAATTACGGCGCAGGGAATTTTGCCGCAAAAGCTGAGCTGCTCAAAGGTTTTTTCGCCGTAAAAAAAGCCTTGCTCGGTATTGGCTTCAAGCAGTACGGAATTCTTTTCTACCGTAAGCCTGTAGCCCTCATCACCCAAAGCAGTGTCAGAAACAAGTTCCTTTTTAATGCTGCGGCAAGCGGAATAACCGCCAAGGTTTTTAATAAAGTTGGGTCGCGGTACAATATTGAATCTTTTCATATATATCACCTATGTATGGGGTTTATAACCCCTTATTCTGTCATGTTGGTGTCTTCAACAATTGTTGCACCTTCTGCATCCGTGCGGAAAAGCAGAGAAATGCACCAGATACCCGCAAGGGCAACAAGCGTGTAAATGATTCTGCTCATCAGTGCAGCCTGTCCGCCGAAAATCCATGCGACAAGGTCGAACTTGAAAAGACCAATGCTGCCCCAGTTGAGCGCGCCGATAATTACCAGCGCAAGTGACGCTTTATCAAGCATTCTATTCACTCCCAAACTTTTTAAAGTTACTGTTATTTTGCGTTGGAAGTGATGGTTTTATGCAGGGAAATTTAATTAATAATTTGCTTTCTCGGATAAATAAAGAACGCATAAAAACGGGCGGTGAATTATACCGTTGTTTTTATTTGCGAGATTTACAATATCATTATATATTATTTTCTTTTCATTTTCATCTTTTTGAAGAATTTTGTTACCGGTTAAAACAAAACCGAAGTATTCTTCTGCGGTATAATCTTTGACCCAAGAAGTTTTAAAAACTTTAACACCGGAAAATTTTTTACTGTTTTCAATGTTTGCAACAATGTTTGAAATGCGCTCGTCGCATTTACTTTCATCAACAAAATCTGCAAAGCCACCGTGTTTGTCTGAAAGTGCAAGCAAATCTCTGTCCTGTTCGCAATCCGTTGTAACATACATATTATAAAGAATTGCAAGGTAACCGTTTTCTTTTAAAATGTCTGCACATTTTTCAAACCCTTGTGGTTGCGGTATCCAATGAAATGATTGAGCGGCAAAAACAACATCAAAGTGTTCGGCTGGCAAATCGGTATCTTCAAAACGGCCTTTATAAAATTCAACGGTATCGTTTTTGAACTTTTCATTCCCTTTTCTTACCAAATCATCACCGGGTTCAATACAGCAAATATTGAATCCTTTTTTTGAAATTTGTTCAGTTGCTTTTCCGCTGCCCGCACCGATTTCAAGTATTTTTGAACCGCTTTTTAAGTTTGCTTCATCTATTAATGTGTCAATAATGTTTTGCGGATAACTTGGACGGAAATCATCATAATACTCAGCTGCTTTGTTGAATATTTCACTTTCGGTATTTATATTCATTATATACCTGCCTGATAAATTACAGTTTGTCGAGATGTTTTTAGATGTTGCTTTGTAAGCCTCCCTCATTGAGGGAGGTGGATTTTGCCTTAAGGCAAAAGACGGAGGGAGTTTGAAGCTTTATTGTTATATCATTGCTTCTGATATTATTCACATTTAACTCCCTCAGTCAAAATCGCTTTACGATTTTGACAGCTCCCTCAATGAGGGAGCCATATATAACAGTATCAAACCGTTAGATAATTTGTATTTGTTAATGTATTTGCGATATATTTGCCTTACGGCAAATGCGATATAATTTCATAAATGAAATTGCGATATAGGCTCGTTGCACTCACCTGCGATATGATATAAATCCCCAGTGTGCCGCAGCACATATCGCATCGAAGATATATCGCATTGCAACGCAATATATAGCAAATCCCGTTAGGGATTTATATCGCTACAGTTTTGCGATGAAATCGCAAAACTGTAATTTAAACTTCCGCATTCGCCATAATCGAAAGTGCATTACGAAGCTGTTCGACAGGAGTTTGTCCGATTTTTGTTTTAAGCGCGATATATGGTTTTGCGCCCGTTGCATTAATTGAAAGCTGCTTGCCCATTTGTGCGGCAAGGGCGGCAATACGGCGCATATCGGGCCGTTCGAGATAAAGCAGAAGTGAATCGCCCTTCTGACCTATTTCATATATGCCCATATCTGCGGCGCTGTTGCGCAGCAGCGAAACATTTATAAGCCCCTGAACGCAGGCGGGCGGTTCGCCGAAGCGGTCAATCAGCTCGTCAAGTACATCTTCTGCGTCCGCTTCGCAGCGTATGTCGGCAATTCTGCGGTACATAGCAAGCTTCTGCGGCACACTTGAAATATATTTTTCGGGTATGTGTGCGTCAACACGCAGGTCTATTAAGCATTCCTTTGTCGGCTTTTCGGGTTCTTCGCCCTTTTCTTCGCTTACGGCTTCACCGAGCAGCTTTACATACATATCATAACCTACAGCTTCCATGTGGCCGTGCTGCTCAGCGCCGAGTACATTGCCTGCACCGCGCAATTCAAGGTCACGCATGGCAATTTTAAAGCCCGAACCGAATTCGGTAAATTCGCGTATTGCTTCAAGGCGGTGGGTTGAAATATCGCTTAGCTCTTTGCCTCTGGTGAAGGTGAAATATGCGCTTGCACGGCGGGCGCTTCTGCCGACGCGGCCGCGTATCTGGTGCAGCTGTGCAAGACCCATTCGGTCAGCGTTTTCAATAATCAGCGTGTTAGCGTTGGGTACATCAACACCCGTTTCAATAATTGTAGTGCATACAAGCACATCCGTTTCGCCTTCAAGCAGCGACTGCCAGACTTCGCTCAATTCTTCCTCGCTCATTTTGCCGTGACCTACTGCAATTCTTGCATCGGGCAGGGCGGCATGAAGTCTTGCGGCGCAGCGCTCAATATCGTCAACCCTGTTATGCAGGTAGTAAACCTGACCGCCGCGGCGAAGCTCACGCTCAATTGCCTGGGCAATAATATCCATATCAAATTCTATAACATAGGTCTGTACGGGCTGCCTGTCCATAGGTGCTTCTTCAAGCGTTGACATATCGCGTATGCCGGTCATCGCCATGTTGAGTGTTCGCGGAATGGGAGTTGCGGAAAGAGTAAGCACATCAACTGCGGGGAAACGCTCCTTCAGCTTTTCCTTTTGCGCCACGCCGAAGCGCTGTTCTTCGTCTACTATAACAAGCCCTAAATCCTTGAACTGAATATCGCTTGAAATTAAGCGGTGTGTGCCTACTATAATATCGATTGAGCCGCGGCGGAGCCTGTTTAAAATTTTCTCCTGCTCCTTGGGCGTGCGGTAACGAGAAATCATATCACATTCGATGGGGAAGGTGTCAAAGCGTTTTTTGATTGTCTGGTAGTGCTGCATTGCAAGCAGGGTAGTGGGCACAAGTATTGCGCACTGCTTGCCGTCGGCAATGCATTTGAACGCTGCACGCAGCGCAACCTCTGTTTTGCCAAAGCCTACATCACCGCAGAGAAGCCTGTCCATAGGATGCGGCTTTTCCATGTCGCGCTTTATTTCGTCAATGCAGCGCAGCTGGTCTTCCGTTTCTTCAAATTCAAATTTTCGCTCGAAATCGTTTTGCATGTCAATGTCGGGCGAAAAAGCGTAGCCCTTTATATTCATGCGCTTTGAGTAGAGGTTAATAAGCTCTGCCGCCATCTCTTTTACTGCGGCGCGTACACGGCTGCGGGTTTTCTGCCAGTCGCCGCTGCCGAGCTTATTGAGCGTAACGGATTTGGTTTCGCTGCCCGGACCGATATATTTTGTAACCAGATCAAGCTGGGCTACGGGCACATAAAGCACACCGTCTTTTGCGTATTTTATTTTTATATAGTCCTTTATTGTGCCTGATGCATTCAGGCTTTCAATGCCGTCGAATATTCCTATGCCGTGCGTTGCATGTACAACATAGTCGCCGCGGTGCAGCTCATCAAGGCTGTTGAAGGTCTGGCCCTTGTTTTTCTGCTTTCGTTTGCGAAGTGAGCCTAAATTTGCCTGCCTTGAGCCATAGGTAATGGCAATGGTTTTTGCCGCAGGATATTCAAAGCCGAAGGATAAACTTCCTGGAAGTACGCTTACAATATTTGGCGAAAATTCGTTGGGCTTAACGGGCAGATAAACCGCGTTTATATCTTCATCGCGCAGCTCATCGCACAGCGACTTTGCCGCTTTTTCCGTGCCTGCAAAAACCGCAACCTTGTAATCGCGCGAAAGTGCGGGGCGCACATCTTCAAGCAAATCAATAAGCTGACCTGACCACGGGGTAAGCTGACGCGCAGATGCGGTAACGAGGTTTTTGACAGGGGTATCAAAGCTTCCGCGGGGGAGGTTGTCAAGGTATGCCGCGTGCAGCTTTTCGTAAATTGAAGTGAGCTGTGCAAAGCTGATTGTATAGGTGTCCATTCCCTTGGAAAGCACACCTTCTTCAAACATTGCTTTTATATCCTCATGCATAAGCTTTTCTGCGGCCTCTGCGTGAAGCTTTACGGCGGAGGTTTCGCAAACAAAAAGCATATAGCCCTGCGCATGGTCAAATACTGTTGCGCCGCCGTTGCCTATGAGGGGCATATAGCGGTCAAGCGATTCGATGCGTATGCCGTTTTTAAGCTTTTCTATATCTTCATCAAGTGATGCTTTGGCTTTAACAGAGCCTTTACCTTTTAATGTGGCTTTATGCTGCTCAATAATGCCTATGAGCGATTCGTTGCTTTCAAAAAGCACACCGGTAGCAGGTGTGATGCGTATTTCGCCGATTTGTTCCGTTCGGCGCTGTGAATCAATTTCAAAATAGGCTATGCTGTCAACCGTTTCGCCCCACAGCTCAATGCGCACAGGATACTGCTCTGACGGCGGGAAAATATCAATCAGTCCGCCGCGTATTGCAAACTGACCCTTGCCCTCTACCATATCACTTCGTACATAGCCTGCGGCAACAAGGTCGTCGGCTATCATGTCGGGCAGAACCTCGCTGTCAACACCGATAACCATTGTGTTGCGGCGCAGTACATGCGGTTCAACGGTGAGCTGCATTGCCGCTTCAACACTCATTACAACGCAGTCAAGCGTACCCATAGCCATTGAGGAAAGCACGCCGAGCCGCTGTTGCTCGTAGTCGCGCGAATGTGCCTGAGTGGGGCGGAAGCTGAAATCTCCCGCGGGGTAAACCGCTGCCGAGCTGCCGAGGGATGCAATATCGTCGCGCAGCTTTGATGCAGTGTGCTCATCGGGTACTATTACCAAAGCCTTGCGTTTTTTCTCAACGCAAAGCGAGTGAATAAAATGTGCCTTGTGGACATGCGAAAGCCCGAGCACTCCCATTGGCAAACGGTTTGAATCAATTGCTTTTGAAAGCTCGGCATATTCCGGAAGCTCTTTGATTGAATTAAAAAAGCAAGCCATTTTTTACTCCTTCAGATTATAAAAACAAAGGCGAAAAGCAGGGAATCGTAGCGTACCCCCTGCTTGAATTTATTTTATTCAGTGGCTGAATTTACTCATTGCGGCATCAATTTTACCGTCTACAATGTATTCCAGCGCGTCACAGCCCTTTTCCATTGCCTGCTTCATCAGCGGTATATCGTCCTTTGAAAAAGCGGAAAGCACATAATCCGCAAGGTCATAATCCGGGTGCGGCTTTTCACCTACACCAAGTTTTATTCGCGGAAAATTATCGCTGTTAAGGCAAAGGATAATGCTCTTTATGCCATTGTGTCCGCCGGCGCTGCCCTTTCTGCGTATTCTTAAACCGCCGCAGGGCAGGGAAATATCATCAAAAATAACAACAACATTTTCGGGCGGAATTTTGTAAAAGCTGCAGGCCTCTCGTACTGCTTCACCGCTTAAATTCATAAAGGTCTGCGGCTTCATGAGTATGCAGCGGTGACCTGCTATATCTGCTTCGCCTATAACGGATTTATATTTGATTTTATTTATTTTTACATTGAGCTTTTCACTCAACATATCCATAAACAAAAAGCCTGCGTTATGGCGTGTTATTTCATACTGCCTGCCCGGATTGCCCAGACCTACAATCAGGTATTCGGGCGCAGATGAATTGGAATATGTTTTCTTTTTAAAAATCATGCTTTTTGTTTGTCCTTTTCAACCTTTGCTTCAAGCTTATCAAGCCATTCGTCAGCCGCCTTTATAGTGTAGAAGGTATGCATCTGCTTGCGCGGATAGCGCACCATATAGCTCATAATGCGGTTGCGTGTGGATGTGGGGAAGTACCATATCTTTTTAAGCTGGTCGGGACGCAGAAATTCGGGACAGTCGGGCGGTAAATCCACCCTGTCCTTATTTGCGAATTCCCTGTTACGCTTGAGGAGATTGAGGTAGCAGTATGGTCTGGAAATATCCATGAACAGTACTGCATCAGCTTCCAGAAAACGCTCCTTGAGCAGGGCGCTGTAGTTGCCGTCAATAATCCATTCGTTGCCTGAAATAAGGGTTTTGTGTTTGTTAAGCCATTCTTCTCTGGGGGTTTCGCGCCAGCCGGGCTGCCAATACTCTTTGTCGAGGTGGATCAGTGGAAGATTCAGAATTTCGGCAAGTCGCAGGGAAAATCGGGTTTTGCCGCTGCCGTAGTTGCCGACAACGATAATTTTTTTACAGTCTCTCATTCCCATGGTTAAATACAGCCTTTCGGTTTATTTCCTTTTTTGCAGTTTTATAAATTATACATTGAAGCGGAAAAGAACAATGTCGCCGTCCTTCATTACATATTCTTTGCCTTCGCTTCTTACAAGCCCCTTTTCTTTTGCTGCAGCCATTGAGCCGCAAGCCATAAGGTCATCAAATGCAACGACCTCCGCGCGGATAAAGCCGCGCTCAAAATCGGTGTGAATCTTACCGGCTGCCTGCGGTGCCTTAGTGCCGCGTTTGATGGTCCATGCCCTTACTTCGGGCTTGCCTGCGGTGAGGTAAGATATAAGACCGAGCAGATTGTAGCTGCGCTGAATAAGCAGGTCAAGACCGCCCTGTTCGATGCCTAAATCGGCAAGGAACATTTCCTTTTCTTCGCGGCTGAGTGAAGCTATTTCCGCTTCAAGCTCTGCGCAGATGGGAAGCACTTCCGAACCCTCAGCCTTCGCAATTTCGCAAACCTTTACATAGCCTTCGTTTTTATCAAGTCCGTCAACAAAATCTTCCTCGCTCATGTTGCAGGCATATATTACGGGCTTTGCAGTAAGCAGGGTTGACTGAGCAAGAATTTCCTTTTCTTCTTCCGTACATTCAATGTTGCGTGCGGAAATGCCGTTTTCAAGTTCTTCCTTAACGCGCTTTAAAAATTCAAGCTCGCCTGCAAGGCTCTTGTCGCCCTTCATTGCTTTTGCCGTGCGGTCAATGCGGCGTTCAATCATTTCGATATCGGAAAAAATAAGCTCAAGATTTATTGTTTCAATATCGCGTGTGGGGTTGATGCTGCCGTCAACATGAATGATATCGTCATTAATGAAGCAGCGTACTACATGTACTATAGCATCAACTTCGCGAATATTTGCAAGAAATTTGTTGCCTAAACCTTCGCCCTTGGATGCACCCTTTACAAGACCTGCAATATCAACAAATTCGATAACTGCGGGTGTGTACTTATCGGGGTCATACATTTCGGCAAGCTTGTCCAGCCTTGAATCGGGTACGCTGACAACACCGACATTCGGCTCAATTGTGCAGAAAGCATAGTTTGCAGACTGTGCGCCGGCATTTGTAATTGCGTTAAAAAGTGTACTCTTGCCTACATTCGGCAAGCCTACGATGCCAAGTTTCATTTTTTTATCTCCTGTTGCATATTAATCGCCTATTATAACTTATATATTATATATGAGTTTTTTATAAACTGCAAGAGGAAATTAAAATAAATTATAATTTATCGGCATAGCCAAAAATTATAATTCAAGTAATAGGTAATAGTGAATAACGAAGAAGTGTGGGTGGGCTAAAGCCCACACCCATTATATATTCGGGTGCAAGTGTCCCGCCATTACTTCTTCACCATTACTTCTTACTCATTACTTGAATTACAGTTTTGCAACGCTAAACTGTAATTTTACGGGATTGACAATATAGCTTAATAAGTATTATAATACATAATGTATATCTATGTGCTGTGTGGAGGGAAAGATGAGGATACGCAAGGAACTTGCAGACAAAGCAATAAAGCAGATTTTGGCTTGCCCTGCGTTTGCTGGTGCCAAAGAAGAGACGCTGCGCTATATTCTTGCAAGCGCGGATGTTTTGCTCAGGGAAGTTTCTAAGGGGCAGCAGATTTATCCGTGCCACGGCGTGAAAAAGTGTGTCGGTCTGGTGCTTACGGGTGGCTGCCATCGGCTGAAAAACGGCAGGATAGTTGCGGCTGAAACTGATGGCTTTGTTTTCGGCGTTCATAGCCTGTACTCTTCGGCGGAGGATGATTTTGTGCTGACCGCTTCGCAGGACAGCAAGGTTATTATCATTAAAAAGGCGGCTGTTGACTGGCTTATTCAGGATGATTTTTCTGTAGCGCGCAGTTACCTTGGCTTTCTTTCGGATTTTGCAAATCAGGTTTATGAAAAACCGGAAGGAAAAAATAGAGAATGTGCTGAAAAAAAGCTCGCTGCTTATTTGCTTTCCCGTCCGAAAAACGCAAAAAACGAGCTTGAGCTGCCGCAGGATATGCTGAAGATTGCAAAGCAGCTGAGTGTGACAAAAGATGCGCTTTTTAAAGCGATTGAAAAGCTGAATTCTGCCGGCGCAATTGATTTTAACGGCAGGACTGTTTGCATAGCAGACGAAGAAAAGTTAAAAAAATTTACTGAAGATAATATAGATTAAAGGAAGGTAAAACAATGGCTTTTTCATTTTTTAAAAAACTTTTCGGTGATTATTCTTCGAAAGAAATCAAAAGAATAACACCCATTAAGGACAAAATTCTTGCGCTTGAATCCGAATATGCGGCATTGAGCGATAAGGAATTGCAGGCAAAGACCCCCGAATTCAAAGAAAGGCTTGCCAAGGGCGAAACGCTTGACGATATTCTGCCCGAGGCTTTTGCAGCCTGCCGCGAAGCAAGCTGGCGTGTGCTTAAAGAAAAGCACTATCCCGTGCAGATTCTCGGCGGTATTGTGCTGCATCAGGGTCGAATTGCAGAAATGAAAACAGGTGAAGGTAAAACTCTCACCACAACTCTGCCCGCATACCTCAATGCTTTGAGCGGTAAAGGTGTACACATTGTTACGGTTAACGATTATCTTGCCCGCCGCGACTCCGAATGGATGGGTAAGGTTTACCGCTTTATGGGTCTTACGGTAGGTCTTATCGTTCACGATTGTGACCATAAGGAGCGTCAGGCTGCATACAATGCGGATATCACCTACGGTACAAACAACGAGATGGGCTTTGACTATCTGCGTGACAACATGGTTCAGTATAAGGAGCAGCGTGTTCAGCGCGGTCACAACTTTGCCATTGTTGACGAAGTTGACTCCATTCTTATTGACGAAGCAAGAACTCCGCTTATCATTTCCGGCAGAGGCGAAGCTTCAACCCAGCTTTACGACCTTGCAGACCGCTTTGCAAAATCGCTCAAAATGGTAAAGGTACGCGAGGTTGACTCCAAAAAGGAAACTGTTGAAACAGTAGGCGATGACGGCGACTATGTTGTTGACGAAAAGGCACGCACCGCAACCCTCACAAAGAGCGGCGTGGAAAAGGCTGAACGCTATTTCAATATTGAAAACCTTATGGATGGCGGCAACCTTACCATTCAGCACCACATCAACCAGGCTATCAAGGCAAACGGTGTAATGCGCAAGGATATTGACTATGTTGTAAAAGACGGCAAGGTTCTTATCGTTGACGAATTCACAGGCCGTATCATGATAGGCAGACGCTATAATGAGGGTCTGCACCAGGCTATTGAAGCCAAGGAAGGCGTAAAGGTAGAGCATGAAAGCAAAACCCTTGCAACAATCACCTTCCAGAACTACTTCCGTATGTTCGACAAGCTTTCCGGTATGACAGGTACAGCCAAAACCGAAAGCGTGGAATTCCAGGAAATTTACAGCCTCGACGTTGTTGAAGTTCCCACAAACAAGCCAATTGCGCGTATTGATGCAAACGATGTAATTTACAAAACAGAAAAGGTAAAGTTCTTTGCAATTCTTGATAAGATTGAAGAATGCAACAAAAAGGGTCAGCCCGTACTTGTCGGTACAATTTCAATTGAAAAATCCGAAATTCTCAGCGCACTGCTCAAAAAGCGCGGAATAAAGCATCAGGTTCTCAATGCAAAGTTCCACGATAAGGAAGCTGAAATTATTGCGCAGGCAGGTAAATTCGGCGCGGTTACAATTGCTACCAACATGGCAGGCCGTGGTACGGATATCAAGCTCGGCGGTAATGCGGAATACCTTGCGAAAAGCGAAATGCGCCGCATGGGCTTCAGCGAAGAAATGATAGCGGAGGCTACAGGCTTTGCCGAAACAGATAATCAGGAAATTCTTGATGCCCGTCAGACCTTTACCGACCTTGAAAACAAATATAAGGAAGAAATTGCCCCCGAAGCTGAAAGAGTAAGGGAAGCCGGCGGTCTGTTTATTATCGGTACGGAGCGCCATGAATCCCGCCGTATTGACAACCAGCTTCGCGGCCGTTCAGGCCGTCAGGGCGACCCCGGCGAAAGCCAGTTCTTCCTCAGCTTTGATGATGATGTAACCCGTCTGTTCGGCGGCGAAAGAGCGCAGATGATGCTTGAAAGGCTCAACGCTCCCGAGGATATGCCGCTTGATACAAAGGTTTTCTCCAACATTGTTGAAAACGCACAGAAGAAGGTTGAAAGTCAGCACTTTGCAGTTCGTAAAAATGTTCTTCAGTATGACGACGTTATGAACCAGCAGCGCGAAATTATTTATAAGCAGCGCAATCAGGTGCTTGATGGCGAAGAACTCAAGGGCAAAATGCTTAAAATGCTTGAAGAAAATGTAAGCGAAGCAATTGACCTTTATCTTCCCGATTCGGTTTCAAAGGATGAATGGAATGTAGAGGGTCTTAAAGCTGCGTTTATCGGCTGGTTGACTACTCCTGAGGATTTTGCAGACGGTATTTCTGACCGCGATGAAACAAGGCTTATGCTTATCGAACGCGGTGAAGAGCTTTATGCAAAGCGTGAAGAAGAGCTGGGCGAGCTTATGCCTCTGCTTGAAAGAAAGGTTCTTCTTGATAATGTTGACGCAAAGTGGATGGACCACCTCGACGCTATGGAAGAACTCAAGCGCGGTATCGGTCTGCGCGCCTACGGTCAGAAAGACCCGATTGTTGCTTTCCGCTTTGAAGGCTACGATATGTTTGACGATATGAGCCGTCAGATAAGGCAGGATACTATCCGTATGCTCCTGACTGTCAGAGTAAAGACCGAGGAGGACACAAAGCGCGAGCAGAAGGTAAAGGAAGTTGCAACTAACGCAGGCGGTGATAATTCCGATAAAAAGCGCCCTGTACGCAAGGCTGCAAGTGAAAAGGTAGGTCCGAATGACCCTTGTCCCTGCGGAAGCGGCAAAAAATATAAAAAGTGCTGCGGTGCACCGAGTGCGCAGGCACAAAAATAACAGGTTATTTTTGTAAGATAAGAGATAAAAGATAATAGATAATAGTAATGGGAGGGCTTCGCCCTCACCCATTTTGAAAAGGAAAAATCTTTTATGTATCAGAAACTTATTGACTTTTTTAAGGATAAGTCTGTGCTTATTCTCGGCTTGGGCAGAGAAGGCAGGGCTACCTACAGCTTTATACGAAAGCATTATCCCGACAAAAAAATATATATTGCCGACAGGAATCAGCTGACGCTTGACGATGAAAATGTTGAGCTTATCTGCGGCGAAAACTATCTGGACTGCATTAACGATTTTGATATCGTTATGCAGAGTCCGGGTATATCCCTGCGCGATGTTAAAATCAGCGACAGCACAACTGTTACGGGCGAAATGGATTTGTTTCTGCGCTTTGTGCCGTGCAAAAAAATCGGCATAACAGGTACAAAGGGCAAAACAACCACAACCACGCTTGTATACCGCATGCTTCAGGCGGGTGGCATGCCGAGCATGATTATGGGCAACATCGGCACACCTGTTTTTGAATGTATTGATGAGGTTATCGGCAAGGTTGCGGTTATTGAAATGAGCTGCCATCAGCTCGAATTTGCTCACGCTTCGCCCGATATTGCAATTTTTACAAACGCCTATCCCGAGCATCTGGACCATTATAACGGCTTTGAAGGCTACATCGGCGCAAAGCTGAATATTGTGCGCTGGCAGAATGAAGATAATCTTTTTATTTCCAATGCCGACCAGCCGCTTGAAAGCATTGTCGGCAGCCTCGACTTTGTAAAATCACGCAGAAAAGAAATCAGCTGTAAGGCATACGAAACGGATGAGTTTTTCAGACACCTTACAACGATTTCCGAATTTCTGCCCGGAGAAAATCAGTGGCAGGATATATTCTTTGCCGCAGCCGCTGTGCGCGAATTCGATGTAAGCGATGCTGCTATAGAAGAAGCTGTTGCAGGTTTTGGCGGAATTGCACACCGACTTGAAAAATTCAATACAAAAAACGGCATCAGCTTTTATGATGATGCAATTGCAACCATACCTCATGCTGTTTTGAGCAATGTTAAATCCCTCGGCAATGTCGGTACGCTTATTCTCGGCGGTATGGACAGAGGGCTCGACTATTCCGAGTTTATCGACGGGCTTATGACTGCTGAAATTGATAACCTTCTCTGTATGCCTGAAACAGGTTACGCTATTGCAGACAGCCTGATTGCAAGGGGCTGCAAGCTCAATATAGTCAAGTGTGAAACGCTTGAAGAAGCCGTCGTAAAAAGCTTTGAGCTTACAAAAGCCGGCAAAGCCTGCCTGCTTTCACCTGCTGCGGCAAGCTACAACCGCTATAAGAATTTTGAGGAAAAGGGCAACGCTTTCAAAAGAATGGTGGCAGAATATTAACCCTGAGCCTCACTCGTATGTCATCCTGAGGCTTTAGCCGAAGGATCTTCAGCGCAGACTTTAAGATTCTTCGCTTGCGCTCAGAATGACATCACTTTTTTATTGATTAAAAAAACGGTAACATATTATGATTGAAACAATAAAATTCTCCCCTGAAGAATTAATTGAAAACGAAAAACAAACAGGGCTTGAAATTGACGCTCTGACTGCCGAAAATCCAACTGCAGCGGTTGATTTTGTTGTAAACATTTTAAAAGAAAATGAGGAGCTTTTTTCGCATTCCCGCGCTGTCAGTGCCTGCCTTGCAAGGCTCACAAGCCGCTGCCTTATGCACCGCAAAAACAAGGATGGAATGATTAAGGCTTTAAGCGAAAACGCGTATCTGCGCTCGGTTTATTTCGGCAGGCTCAATACATATAAGTATTCGCTTGTCTTTACCGCAAAGCGTGTAATGCGCAAGGGCAATGTTGAAATAAGCCGCGAAATAATTGAACTTATAAAGAATAATCCCTACCGTGACGATACGGCAGAGGATTACAGCGAGCGTTTTTCATGGAGATTTATAGCTAAAAAAATCCTTGACTCACAGGAAGAATATTTAAAATTAAGCGATGAAATAGTAGCATTTTTAAAGGAATAATTCTATGCAGAAAATGATGAACCATATGCGCTCGGCAATGGAAAAATACAACATGATTCAGGATGGCGACAGGGTTGCTGTCGGGCTGTCGGGCGGTAAGGACAGCACGGCTATGCTTGTTGCCCTTGCCAATATCCGACGCTTTTATCCGCATAAGTTTGAACTTGTTGCAATCTCGCTTGACCCTTGCTTTAACGGCGAAGAAACTGATTTTTCACCTCTGCAAAAGCTGTGTGAAGAGATTGAGGTTGAATACATAATCAAGCGCACCGAGCTTGGAACAATTATTTTTGAAACACGCAAGGAAAAAAATCCGTGCAGCCTTTGTGCCAAAATGCGCCGCGGTGCTTTGCACGATGCGGCAAAAGCCGCAGGCTGCAACAAGGTGGCACTCGGACACCATATGGACGATGCTGCGGAAACTTTTTTAATGAATCTGTTAAACGGCGGCTACATCGGCTGCTTTTCGCCTGTGACCTATATGTCACGCAAGGATATTTATGTTATCCGCCCGATGATATTCTGCCGCGAAAGTGAGCCTGCAAGAATAGTGCGCCGTATGGAATTGCCTGTTGTTAAAAGCCGCTGTCCTGCTGACGGTGTGACGGAAAGAGAAAGCATGAAAGAAATGCTTACGGGCTTTGAAAAGAAATACGGCGATATACGCTCAAAAATAATTACTGCCCTGCAGCACAAGGGCATTGACGGATGGGGAATAGAAAATGAAAGAGATTAAAGCAATACTTTTTGATATGGACGGAGTACTGGTTGATTCCGAAACTCCGCTTATGAAATGCGCTATAGACCACCTTAAAGCAAAATATAATATTGATGTAAAGTTTGAAGATTTTGCCGATTTTGTAGGCAAGGGTGAGGATGCGGCTATCGGCGGCGTTGTTGAAAAAAACGGCGGCACATACCTTCCGCAGATGAAGGATGAATGCTACGAAATTTACATTCAGCTTGCCGAAAGTATAGTTGAAGCTGCGCCCGGTATGGCTGAGCTTTTGCCTGAGCTTAAAAAGAAATTCAAGCTTGCCGTTGCTTCTTCTGCGGACAGAAGAAAGGTTGATGTGAATATCCGCGTGCTCGGTGTTGAAGAAAGCGTTTTTGATGCCGTTATAACGGGCAGCGATATCACTAACAAAAAGCCCGACCCCGAAATATACCTGAAGGCTGCCGCCGCTGTAGGTATTGCGCCCGAAAACTGCCTTGTTGTTGAGGATGCGGTTGCGGGTGTGCAGGCAGGCAAAGCCGCAGGCTGTATGGTAGTCGGCGTTGCCGGCAGCTTTGACAGGGCTACATTAATCGGCGCAGGTGCGGATTATTTTGTTGAAACTACGGCGGATATCAAGACATTGCTATGATTCAGTTTGCCAAATTTATGCAGTTTAGCCGAAAAGTATGTGCAAACAGCTACAATTTATTTATATTATAATTATTAAAAAAGTATTGATATTTCTATAATACTGTGATACACTATCAATGTACGAATGATTGACTTTAAAGGAGTGGGCAAATGCCCGCTCCTTTGTTTTACAAAAGTAAAAGGAGTGAGCTTATGGCAAAAGGTAAGGGCGGCAACACCGTTGCAGCGGTAACCGCAATTGTACAGCCCATTGCCGAACAGCTTGGTTTAAGGCTGTGGGATGTGCGCTTTGTTAAAGAGGGCGCGCAATGGTACCTGCGTATTTTTATTGATAAGGATGGCGGTGTCAGTATTGATGACTGTGTGGATATGAGCCATGCAATCAACAAGCCCCTTGACGAGGCTGACCCGATTGAGCAGAGCTACTGCCTTGAGGTAAGCTCCCCGGGTACGGACAGAGAATTGACCCGTCCTGCACACTTTGAAGCCTATATAGGTGCTGGTGTTGTGGTCCGTTTAATTCGTCCGCTTGAAACGGGCGAAAGGGAGCTGCACTGCAAGCTCATTTCGCATGACAGCGAAGGCTTCACCGTTGAAACCGATGAAAGGCAACTGTTTATCACGCGCAAGGAATGCTCATGGGTGCGCCTTGATGACAGCGCAATCATATAATTTTTGTTAATTTACCGAAAGGATTGATTTAGAAAAAATGGATACTAAAGAATTTTTTGCAGCAGTGAAAATGCTCGAAAAGGAAAAGAACATTCCCGCAGATATACTCTGCGAGAGAATCCAGGCGGCTATTGTTTCCGCAATCAAGGGTGAATACGGCAGAGATATCGGCTACTGTGATATCGACCTTGATGCAGGCGAAATGGCTGTTTACCTTCGCAAGAATGTTGTTTCCGAAATCAGCGATCCGATTACTGACCTTCTTCCCGAAGAAGCACAGCGCTACAAGAAGGGTGCAGTCCCCGGCGATATCGTAGAAATTCAGCTTGAAACAAAGGATTTCAGCCGTATTGCCGCAAGCACAACCAAAAATGTTATCCGTCAGGGTATCCGCGAAGCTGAACGCAGCCAGATCAAGCAGGAATTCCAGAGTAAGCATCAGGAGCTTGTTACTGTACGCGTAGTCAACATAGATGCTGAAACAGGTAACGCAACCGTAGAACTCGGAAAAGGCGAATCCGTTCTTCCCAAGACCGAGCAGGTTCCCGGCGAAGTGCTTAAAGTCGGAGACCTTGTCAAGGTTTATGTTGTCGATATCCGCGACGGTGAAAAAAGCGGCGTAAAGGCTATGATTTCCCGTACACATCCCGGCCTTGTCCGCAGACTCTTTGAAGAAGAAGTACCCGAAATTTTTGACGGTACGGTTGAAATCAAGGCTATTTCCCGTGAAGCAGGCTCCCGAACAAAGGTTGCCGTTTACTGTGCAGATGCCGATGTTGATGCAGTAGGCTCATGTATCGGCGCAAGGGGCGCACGCGTAGGCAAGGTTGTTGACCTGCTCGGCGGCGAAAAGATTGATATTGTTAAGTACAGCGAAGACCCGGCAGAGTTTATTGCCGCTTCACTTGCTCCCGCTGACGTTATCAGCGTTGAGGTTCTTGAAGATGCTCCCAACTCCTGCTGTGTTACAGTTCCCGACAACCAGCTTTCACTTGCTATCGGCAACAAGGGTCAGAATGCCCGCCTTGCCGCAAGACTTACAGGCTGGAAAATCGATATCAAGCCCGAAAGCGGCTTCTTTGAGATTCAGGAATAATTCAAATTCGGCGGTGGCAGTATGAATAAGATTAAAAAGATTCCGCTGAGAAAGTGCTTGGGCTGCGGTGAAATGAAGCCGAAGCAGGAGCTCATCCGTGCGGTGCGCTCACCCGAAGGTGAAATTTCGCTTGACCTTACGGGAAAGAAAAACGGCAGAGGAGCATATATCTGCCGCGATTCAAAGTGCCTTGCCGCCGCAATCAAGGCAAAGCGATTTGAACGAGCTTTCGGCTGTTCGATTGAACAGCAGGTATATGACAATATGCTTGCAGAACTTGAGCAGGCATAATAAGGAGGATAACGCATGGCAGCAATTAAATACAGAATTCACGAAGTCGGTAAGGATTTCGGCAAGTCGAGCAAGGTTGTGCTTGAGCTGCTTGCACAGTATTTTGACGACACAAAAAACCACATGACAGCCCTTGAAGACAAGGAGCTGGATATAATTTTTGAAACCTTTACACAGCAGAATGCAGTTGCAAGCTTTGATGAATATTTTGCAACCGCTTCTCAGCCCAAGGCAGAGGAAAAGAAGCCCGAGCCTAAAAAGGAAGCAAAGTCCGAAGAAAAGAAGGCTGAACCCAAGGCAGACAAAAAGCCCGAAGGCAAAAAGGAAGCAAAGCCGCAGGATAAAAAGCCTGCCGCACAGCAGCCTGCAAAACAGCCCGAACAGCAGCCCAAGAAAAAGGACAAAACAGGTCCGCTCCAGGCACGAACAAAGGGCGAAAAGCGCACAATTGACACAAGAGCAGACAATGTTCAGCTTGAAAAATACAACGAGCATTACGAGAATATTGTTCCCGTAAACAAGTCCGAAGGTATACGCGATTCTGCAGTCAGAAAGCAGAAGCTCAACCAGAAATCGAAGCAGTACCGCAAGCAGGGTATGCGTTCACAGCGCCGTGAAACAGAGGCTGAAAGGCTCAAGAGAATTGCGGCAGAGCGCGCAAGTAAAACAATTACAGTCACAATTCCCGATGAAATCACAGTCGGCGACCTTGCACTTAAACTCAAGATGACTGCGGCTGAAGTTATCAAAAAGCTCTTCATGCTTGGTCAGATGGCAACAATCAACGATGTGCTTGATTTCGATACTGCAGAAATTGTTGCAACAGAACTCGGCGCAAAGGTCAACAAGGAAGTTGTTGTTACAATTGAAGACAGAATTATCGACGCTACGGAAGACGACGATGCAGACCTTGAACCCAGAAACCCCGTTGTTGTTGTTATGGGTCATGTTGACCACGGTAAAACCTCTCTTCTTGACGCAATCCGTCACACTTCCGTTACTTCAACGGAAGCCGGCGGCATCACACAGCACATCGGTGCTTACAGAGTTAAGGCAAACGGCGAGCTTATTACCTTCCTTGACACTCCCGGTCACGCCGCGTTCACATCAATGCGTGCAAGAGGCGCACAGGCAACGGATATAGCCGTTCTTGTTGTTGCAGCTGATGACGGTATCATGCCGCAGACAATTGAAGCTATCAACCATGCCAAGGCTGCAAATGTAAGCATAATCGTGGCTATAAACAAAATGGATAAGCCCGATGTTTATCCTGACAGAATCAAGCAGCAGCTCACAGAATATGAGCTTATTCCCGAAGAATGGGGCGGCGATACAATATGTGTTCCCGTTTCTGCACATACTAAGATGGGTATTGACCAGCTACTTGAATCAATACTTCTTGTTGCAGAAATGAAGGAGCTTAAAGCTAACCCGAACAGAGCTGCAAAGGGTATTGTTATCGAAGCAAGACTTGATAAGGGTCGCGGTCCTATTGCAACACTTCTTGTTCAGAACGGTACACTGCGTTCAGGTGATATCATCGTTGCGGGTACTGCTGTCGGCCGCGTTCGTGCAATGGTCGATGAACACGGTAAAGCAGTTAAGGAAGCAGGTCCGTCCTGCCCTGTAGAAATTATGGGTCTTGCAGAAGCACCGCAGGCTGGCGATGTATTCGACGCAGTTTCTGACGAACGCCTTGCACGCGAGCTTGTTGAACAGCGTAAGCAGAAGATTAAGGATGAGCAGTTCAACTCCGTACAGAAGGTTACACTCGATAACCTCTTCTCCTCCCTCCAGGCAGGCGAAGTCAAGGACCTCAATGTTATTGTTAAGGCAGACGTTCAGGGCTCTGCAGAAGCAGTCAAGCAGAACCTTGAAAAGCTCTCCAACGACGAAGTGCGTGTACGCGTTATCCATAACGGCGTCGGCGCAGTCAGCGAAAGCGATGTTATGCTTGCTAACGCGTCCAATGCTATCATTGTTGGCTTCAATGTCCGTCCCGACCCTGCTGCACAGGTTAATGCAGAGCGTGACGGCGTTGAAATGAGAATGTACCGTATTATTTATGACTGTATCGAAGAAATCGAAGCAGCTATGAAGGGTATGCTTGCTCCCAAAACGCGTGAGGTTGTACAGGGCAGAATTGAAGTGCGTAACATCATTACAATTTCCTCTGTCGGTAACGTTGCAGGCTGCTATGTTCTCGACGGTAAGGTAACCCGCTCGTCAAAAATCCGCGTTGTACGCGACGGTATTGTTGTTGCGGAAGATGAAATGGGTTCACTCAAGCGTTTCAAGGACGATGTAAAGGAAGTTGTTCAGGGCTACGAATGCGGTATCGTTCTCAACAAGTTCAACGATATCAAGCTCGGCGATATATTTGAATCCTTCATCATTGAAGAATACAGAGATTAATTAACGAAAGGTTAAACGGAGAGGCTGCGTTTTACGCGGTCTTTCCGTGGCTTAAAATATGGCAGGTTATAAAACAGACAGAGTTGCGGAAGATATCAAGCGCGAAATTATCGCAATCATCCGCGATGAAATCAAGGACCCCCGTGTTCAGGGCAAGCTCCTGACAGTAGTGCGCGTTGAAGTTTCCGGCGACCTTTCCTATGCAAAGGCATATATAAGCGCAATGGAAGGCTTTGAGGCTGCACAGGAGGCCGCAAAAGGACTTAAAAATGCTGCGGGCTATATCCGCCGTGAGGTCGGTCAGCGTCTGCGCCTTCGCAAAACTCCCGAAATCCGTTTTGTTGCGGATGATTCAATTGAACACGGTATGAGCATTGCAAAAATGCTCAAGGACCTCGGTACAAGCGAGGAATAAAACAACTGTAAGGAGGGAAGAGCAATGCTTATTGATATCGGCAGCGCAGCTTCTTTCTTGAAAACACACGATAATTACACAATACTCACCCATGCCCACCCGGACGGAGATACGCTCGGTTCGGGCTTTGGTCTTTGCCTTGCACTTCGTGCAATGGGAAAAAAGGCGAATGTTGTCAACGAAGAGGAAATTCCTGCAAAATTCCGCTATCTCGATGTTGAAAAGCAGGAGTTTGAAGAAGAAACGGTAGTTGCCGTTGATATTGCGGATATTTCGCTGATGGGTAAAAATATTTCGGCAAAGTACGAGAACAAGGTTGATTTGTGTATTGACCACCATGGCGCAAACAGACTTTTTGCAAAGCAGAGCTTTGTTGATGCCAAGGCAGCTGCCGCGGCTGAAATAATAGTAGAAATTGTTGAACTGCTCGGCGTTGAGATAACCGCAGAAATTGCGGACAGGCTTTATACCGGTATTGCAACCGATACAGGGTGCTTTCGCTATGCAAATGTAACTCCGCATACGCATCTTTTGGCCGCACAGCTTATGGGCTACGGCGCAAACGCAAGCAGAATAAATACCGCAATGTTTGAAACAAAAACCCGCACCTATGCCGCACTTGAACGCATGGTGCTTGACGGCATGGAATTTTACTTTGACGGTAAGTGTGCAGTTGTAACCATAACGCGCGAAATGTTTGAAAAGAGCGGTTCAGATGAAAATGAATGCGACGGTATTGCCGCACTTTCACGCCAGGTAGAAGGTGTGCTTGTCGGTGCAACCGTACGCGAAAAGCACGACGGTACTTTCAAAGCATCTGTACGCACGCATGACCCTGTTGATGCAAGCGCAATCTGCGCTAAACTCGGCGGTGGCGGTCACAGAAATGCAAGCGGCTGTACTCTTCCATATAATTCGCTTGAAGAAGCAAAGCAGAAGCTGCTTGAAACAATCGGTGAATTTATATGACGGGTGTAGTTTTTCTTGATAAGCCGCAGGGCATGACCTCGTTTTCCGCGGCAAACAAACTGCGGTGGAAATTAGGTGCAAAAAAAGCAGGGCATACAGGTACGCTTGACCCTATGGCAACCGGTGTGCTTGTAGTAATGCTCGGTGGTGCAACACGGTTTATTGATTTTTTGCCGAGCCACGATAAGGCTTACCGCGCAAGCGTTAAGCTCGGTGTCACTACCGATACGCTTGACCTTGACGGTGAAATACTTTCTCAAAAGGAAAGCTGCATTACCGCTGTAGAATTTGAAAAAGCTATGCTTTCTTACCTTGGCGAAATTGACCAGATTCCCCCCATGTATTCAGCAATAAAAAAGGACGGCAAAAAGCTCTATGAGCTTGCGCGTCAGGGCATTGAGATAGAGAGAGAAAGCCGCAGGGTGAATATCTATTCGCTTGAAATGCTTTCAGCGGATGAAGCAAATCAGGAATTCAGCTTTGATGTTGCTTGCTCGGCAGGTACTTATGTGCGCTCGCTCGCACGCGATATCGGCGAAGCACTGGGTTGCGGCGCGGCTTTAAGTTCACTTCGCAGAACCGAAGCACACGGCGTAAAAATAGCGCAGTGCAAACGGCTTGAAGAAATTACGGCGGAGGATATAGTGCCGCTTGATATACTTCTTCCCTATCCGTCGGTTACGGTAAGTGAAGCACAGGCAAAGCGTTTTTGCAACGGCGGTGCGCTTGAAAGAAAGCGTCTGTACATAAAGACGCAGAGCGGACTTTATAAGGTATATTCGCCCGATAACGAATTTTTGGGTCTTGGCGAAATAACCGAAGATTTGCCGGAAATGGCAATAAAACGCATTTATGTAAAATAAACAATAAAGGTAAAATTAATGACTGAAAAGAAAAGGGCGGTTGCCCTGGGCAATTTTGACGGATTGCATATAGGTCACGCGGCTGTAATAAACAGCGCAAAAGCATACGATAATATGCTCCCCTGCGTTCTGCTTTTAGAGCCGTTGCCTTCTGCTGTAACGGGCGAAGCACTTATGACCGATGAAGAAAAGCAGAGCTTGCTTGACACATTCGGTGTCGAAACCGTCAGAATAGATTTTTCTGTAATTAAAGATTGGACACCTGAAAGGTTTTTCGATGAAATTATTGTCGGAAAGCTTAATGCGGGCGCAGTCTGCTGCGGCTTCAATTACCGATTCGGTAAGGGCGGCAGCGGTGATTCTGCTTTGCTCCGCTGCCTTTGTGAAAAGCAGAATATTGCCTTTTGTGAATGCGGTGCGGTTGAATACGAAAATGAACCCGTAAGCTCTACGCGAATCCGTACAGCGCTGAAAAACGGCGAAATAGAAAAGGCAAATGCCATGCTCGGCAGAAGCTTCGGCTACAGTCTGAAGGTTGTGCACGGCGATAAAATCGGCAGGCTGCTTGACTGTCCTACGATTAATCAGCTTTTTCCGCCGGAGCTCATCGTACCGAAATACGGTGTATATTCAAGCCTTACAACGCTTGACGGCAAACAGCTGCGGTCGGTTACCAATATCGGCAGACGACCTTCGTTTGAAAACGATGAGCAGCGCAGCGAAACTCATATTATTGATTTTTGTGCCGATTTGTACGGACAGAAAATTGATGTGCGTTTGCTTTCATATAAGCGCAGTGAAAAGAAATTTGATTCGCTTGAAGAACTGAAAGCACAGCTGAATATTGACAAAAGATAATAAAATTCAAGCCGATAGGTTCCCTTGAAACCTATCGGCTTTTAATATAAATTATTGTAGTTTTATCTTATTTCTTTTCTTTGCCCCTTTTTGCGTTGTCGTATTCGTCAGCTTTGAATACATAATCGTTGCCGGGCAGGATGGCGTTGAGGAGAATACCTGCGATTGAAGCAACTGCAAGGCCGGAAAGTGTAATGGAAACCGAACCTATTGAGAAGCTGACACCTGCGGACATACCGAGTGCGGCAACAAGGATAACAGCGGCAACAATGAGGTTGCGGCTCTTTGAGAAATCAACCTTGTTTTCAACAACATTGCGTACACCGATTGCGGAAATCATACCGTAAAGCATAAATGAAATACCGCCGATGATTGATGTGGGGATAAGGTTGATAAGGGCTGCTACCTTCGGGGAGAAGGAGAGGAGAATTGCAACAACAGCGGCAATGCGAACAACCTTGGGGTCGTAAACCTTTGTAAGTGCAAGAACGCCTGTGTTTTCTCCGTAGGTTGTGTTTGCAGGACCGCCGAAAAGTGCGGAAAAGCTGGTTGCAAGGCCGTCGCCTACAAGTGTTCTCTTCAGACCGGGGTCAGCAATAAAGTTTCTGCCTGTTGTTGCGCCGATTGCGCTGATATCGCCGATATGCTCCATCATGGTTGCAAGAGATATCGGAACAATTGCAATAATTGCGCTGATGATTTTTGATTTATCGGGAACATTGCCGAAAACGATACCGCTCTTCTTAATCGGGAAGCCGAGCCATGCAGCATCCTTGAGCGCTTGGATTTTAGCCGCGTCAAATACGGGTGTGTCGCCTACATTGTGCATAATAACAGCAACAACGCAGGATATGATGATACCGAGCAGAATGGGGACAATCTTGCTCATGCCCTTGCCCCAGATGTTGAAAATAATGACTGTGCCGAGTGCGATAACAGCAAGCAGCCAGTTAGTCTGGCAGTTATCTACAGCGCTGCCTGCAAGACCAAGACCAATGGCAATAATAATAGGACCTGTGACTACGGGCGGGAAGAACTTCATTATTTTTGCAGAATCAAAAACTGCAAAAAGTATTGCAAGCACAAGGTAAACAAGACCTGCTGCGGCAACACCTACATTTGCGTAGGGAAGCAGGGTCGGGTCAACAATACCGTCAACGGTTGATACTGCCGCATAGCCGCCGAGGAAAGCGAACGATGAACCGAGGAATGCGGGAACTTTACCTTTTGTTACAAGATGGAAAAAGAGGGTACCCAGACCTGCCATAAGCAGGGTTGTAGCAATGTCAAGCCCGGTAATCAGGGGAACAAGCACCGTTGCGCCGAACATTGCAAATGTGTGCTGGAAGCCGAGAATAATCATTTTCGGAACGCCAAGCTTTTTAGCATCGTAAATGGGTTCACTGCCTACAGCAATTTTTTCTTTTTTACTCATGCTTTTTTTACCTCCGTTGTGTTTTAAACCGAAATAATACTATATTTCGCTCTTATTTTTTATTTTATACCTAATTGTAGTAATGTCAAGCAAAATTTAAAAAGCCTGCAAACAAAACAAAGGTTTGCAGGCTTTGATGTTATTCATTTTCCAATATTACCGCACCGGTTTTACCGTCAAGCTCATGCAGGAATACCGCTACCTTTTCGCTGTGGGCGGTGGGTATGTTTTTGCCTATATAGTCGGCGCGTATGGGCAGCTCTCGGTGACCTCTGTCAATTAATACAGCCAGTTGGATTGCGGCTGGTCTGCCGGCGGAAAAAACTGCCTCTATTGCTGCGCGTACGGTTCTGCCCTTGTAGAGCACATCATCTACAAGTATTACGGTTTTGCCCGTTATATCGGTTATGAGCGGACTTTGCCGGGGGCGTGCTGTGGGGGAACGCTCAAGGTCATCGCGGAAATGGGCTATATCAAGCTCCTCAATAGGCAGCTCAACCCCTTCAAGCGCAGTTATATTGTCGCGTATCATTTTCGCAAGGGGTAAGCCCCTTGTTTTTATGCCTACAAAAATAATGCCGTCCGTTCCTTTGTTGCGTTCAACAATTTCGTGCGATATGCGGCGCACTGCACGCCGGAGTGCAGTTTCGTCCATAAGCGTTGCCTTGTATTTCTGCATTTTTCAGCACCTCACTAAAGCAAAAAATCTTGCCGCGGATGAAATTCAACTGCGCCAAGATTTTAAAAGCTAAAGGTTTAATTTGAATAGTAATTATTCGGAAAAGCCGGATTCAACAAGTGTTACAAGAGCGTCAACAGCCTGTGTTTCGTCTGCACCGCCTGCGATGATGCGGATATCTGTGCCGCCCATGATGCCAAGTGAAAGTACGCCGAGAAGGCTCTTTGCGTTAACGCGGCGATCTTCCTTTTCTACCCAGATTGAGGACTTGAACTCATTTGCCTTCTGGATGAAGAATGTTGCGGGGCGGGCATGAAGACCAACCTGATTCTGAACAGTTACATCTTTAACATACATAGTAATACAATCTCCCTCTGATATTGTTGGTGAAGGCATGAGCCATACACATGAATTTGCATTTTGTACTACATATTATACCACAAAAACTGCCTTCGTCAATGCAATTTCGCCACTTCTTGACCCGTTTTGAAAAAATCGGCGGCAACGCCAAACCTGCGTTTTTTGGAATAAGCTGCTTTGTGTATTTTGCACATTTTTTTTTGACCTTTTTAAACACATTGCCGAGCGACAAAAGGCGAAAAAGGAAAGATTAATATATTTTATTCTTTTTTTATTAAAAATGTGAAATTTTACTTGTATATATTTACAAATAAATTTATAATTAAATCAAGCATAATTTTTATAATATTGAAAGGTGGAAACACAACATGATTTCAGGTAAAGTATCAGACCTCAAGCGTTATTATCCCGTTAACCCTGCGTTTGAGTTTATCGCAAAGTTCCTTGACGAGTACAAGGCTCAGCCCAAGGACAGCGGCGAATATGAAATCCTTCCCGGCAGGCTCAAGGCTATAGTTGCCACAAACGAGCTTGGCGATGCCGAAACTAAAAAGTTTGAGGCTCATAAAAAATATGCCGATGTTCAGGTTATCGTAAAGGGTACGGAGCGTATCGACTGGACTGACCTTGGCAACTGCGGAGCAATGGTTAGCGAGGAATATTCAACCGGCGGCGATATCGCATTTTATGAAGATCCCGAATTTTCAAGTGCAGTAACACTTTATGAGGGCGAATTTATGGTTATGTTCCCCGAAGATGCACACAAGCCTTGCGTAAAGCCCTGTGAGAATGCAGAACCCGCAACAAAAATAGTTTTCAAGGTTCTTCTTTAATTTATAAACAAAAGGGGATATAAGAAATGCTTGAAAAGTTTTTAACCGAAACTCTTAAACTCGCTCCGCGTCAGATGTGGGGCGTTGAACAAATGGGAATTTATTTTAAAAAGCTGTTTTCGGCTAAAGGTGCAAAGGCTGTTATAGCCTGCCTTGTTGCCATTGCCGAATGCTTCGGTCTTGCAATTCTTGATACACCTACAACTCCCCGCGGTCAGGAGCTTGACCTTACAGGCTATGAGCTTGTATTTGAAGATGAATTTGAAGGCAATGCACTTAATACAGATGTATGGCAGTACAGAGGCAGCGGTCCGCGCAGGGGCGGCTTTAACGCTGAAAGCCAGGTAAAGGTTGAAAACGGTAACATGGTTATCACCGGCGATTATCAGAAAAACGGCACCTACGGTGAAGGTTGGTATACCGGCATGGTAAAGCTCAGGGAGCGTTACTGCAAAGGCTACTTTGAAATCCGCTGTATTGTAAATGCGGGCAGCGGTTTCTGGTCAGCTTTCTGGATTCAGGCGGATGCACCCTATACCGCTTCAATATCAAAGGGCGGTGTCGGCGGTTGCGAAATTGATATTTTTGAATCTATGAGCTATGATAATACCTTTGGCAGAAATTCAGTTTCACAAACGGTTCATTGCGCAGGTGTTGACGGTGTGCAGGAGGGCTTCCAGTCCAGAATGCTGGGTGATTTCTACGGTAAGAACATTTATGAAGAATACAACACCTACGGTCTGGAATGGAACGATGAAGAGTATATCTTCTACATCAACGGTGTTGAAACCTGCCGTACATCCTTCGGCAACGGTGTTTCCGAGGTTATGGAGGATGTTATAGTTTCCCTTGAAATTCCCGATGAGGAAAAGCTGGCAAAGCTTGATAAAGAAAGCTACCATACAGAATTTATCGTTGACTATGTAAAAATCTATCAGCCCAAAATGACAGCGGTTAATTAATAAACAAAAGGGGTAGAAAAATGTTTGATAAATTTTTGACAGAAGTTCTTAAACTTGCTCCGTGGCAGATGAGGGGCGTCAGGTGGCAGGAAGTTTATTTAAAAAGAGCTTTCACCGCAGGCTCCGTAAAAAAAGCGATTGCGGCAATACTCGTTGTTCTGGAGCTTATCGGTCTTACGGTTTTTGATTATCCGGCAAAACCCGTTGGCGAAGAACTTGACCTTACCGGTTATGAGCTTGTTTTTGAGGATGAGTTTGAAGGCAATGCGCTTAACACAGCTGTATGGGATTACAGGGGAAGCGGTCCGCGCAGAGGCGGCTTCAATGCCGAAAGCCAGGTAAAGGTTGAAAACGGCAATATGATTATGACAGGCGATTATCAGACCGACGGCACCTACGGCGAAGGCTGGTACACCGGCATGATAAAGCTCAAGGAGCGTTACTGCAAGGGTTACTTTGAAATCCGCTGTATCCTCAATGAGGGTTCAGGTTTCTGGTCCGCTTTCTGGATTCAGGCAGATGCACCCTATACCGCTTCAATTTCCAAGGGCGGTGTCGGCGGCGCTGAAATTGATATAATGGAAAGCTACAACGATGAAACCCACAAACGCTACGAATCTGTTGCACAGACTGTTCACTGCGCAGGTGTAGACGGCGTAACAGAGGGCTATCAGTCAGAACGCCTCGGTTATTACAAGGGCAACAATATCCATAAGGAATACAACACCTACGGTCTTATGTGGACAGATGAAGAATATATCTTTTTTGTTAACGGTGTTGAAACCTGCCGCACATCCTTCGGCAACGGCGTTTCCGAGGTTATGGAAGATGTTATAGTTTCCCTTGAAATTCCCGATGAAACACAGCTTGCAAATCTTGATAAGGATAGCTACCACACGGAATTTATTGTGGATTATGTTAAAATCTATCAACCGAAACTCACAGCAGTTGATTAAAAAACAAGAGCATTCCCGTTTGTAAGGATGGGAATGCTCTGTAAATTTCGGAGGATAATATGAAAATACCATTTTGGGAAAAGGCTTTTAAAAAGGATAATACTTTCTTATTCGGTTCGGAACCCAATAAAACGATAGTAGAATTTAAAAATGAGTTTAATAAATCGGGTTCGGTTCTTGATGTCGGCTGCGGTGACGGAAAAAACTCAATCTACCTTGTTAAACAGGGCTTTAATGATATAGATGCTTTTGATATATCCGAAACAGCAATTGAAAAAGTAAAAAGGCTATGTAAAAAGCATAATATTGAAATAAACGCAGGGGTTCAATCTCTTGATGAATTTGAGTTTAAAAAACAGTATGATTTGGTTTTGTCTTTCGGTGTGTTTCATTTTGTTGAAAAGGAAAAATGGAAAGATTTTATAATAAAGGCTAAAGAAAACACAAAACCCGGCGGTATTCACATTATACAGTTGTTTAACGATAATGTTGAACCGTCACCCGATATTGCACCTTTTGCTGTTGGTATGGCGAAAGACGGAGAGATAAAAGAACTTTATCAAGATTGGGAAGTGCTACAGTATTTATCATATGAATTTGAAGAAGAGCACCCGGGTGTACCGCTGCATAAACATGCATCTAATAAATTGGTTGTAAGGAAGAGATAAGATAGCAGGAAAAATTGCAGTTTAGCAATGAGTGCAGAATGCAGAACGCAGAGTGCAGAACGAAGGGTCGCTTCGCTCCGATTTATAAAAGGTTGATTTAAAGCGATTATTATAATGGGTGAGGGCGAAGCCCTCCCACCGTTCTGCGTTCTGAACTCTGCACTCTGCACTTAAACAAACTGTAATTTTTCACACAAAATTACTCATTTTTATAATCTTCTACTATCTTGCCGTCCTGAATTCGGATTACGCGTTGAGCTTCGGCGGCAATGCCGTTATCATGTGTGATTAAAATAACGGTTCTGCCCTCTTCATGAAGCTCGTGAAGAATACGCATAACCTCTTTACCCGAACGGCTGTCGAGGTTGCCTGTAGGCTCGTCTGCGAGGATAACTGGCGGCTTAGCGGCTACCGCACGCGCAATTGCAACGCGCTGCTGCTGACCGCCAGACATCTGGTTGGGCAGGTGATGCATACGGTTTTCAAGCCCTACCCTTGCAAGGGCGGCTTTGCTCAATTCGTTGCGCTTGTCTTTTTTTACACCGCGGTATACAAGGGGCAGCTCAACATTTGCCTGCGCGGTAAGGCTGGGTATAAGGTTGAAGCCCTGGAAAATGAAACCGATTTCCTTGTTGCGGATTTCGCTGAGTTCATCATCGCTCATTGTGGAAACATCAATTCCGTCAAGCAGGTAGCTGCCGCTTGTACAGATATCGAGAAGACCGAGCATATTCATCAGCGTTGATTTGCCCGAACCTGACTGGCCTATAATCGCAACGAATTCACCGCGGTCAATCGTAAGGCTTACCCCGTCAAGCGCATGAACTTCGTTTTCACCGGGGTTGTAAATTTTATATACGTCTTTAACATCAATAAGGTGTGACATCAGGTTTACTCCTTTGTACCGAATGGTTTTATTTTATACCGAATATTTATTGCCGTCAAGCAAAAAACGGCGATTGAAAATATATGCAGGTTGTGTTATAATTATTAAAGCAAATAAATATTGTGAAAAGGTGACAAAAGATGAAAAAAAGTATTATTTTTAAAATTTTCTGTGCGGTGCTTTGCGTTGCACTTACCTGCGTAATGTTTTCAGCCTGCGATAATACGGATATAGGCATTATCGGCGGTGAAGACGGACCGGAAGTTGTTGTAACAGGTGAGCCGATGGAAAACACAAAGGTTAAGTTTGAAATGGAATGTGACGGCAAAAGCATGGGCAGCTTTGTTATAGAAGTATATCCCGAATATGCTCCCATTACAGCCGCAAACTTCGTAATGCTTGTTGAACAAGGCTTTTATGACGGCTTGATTTTCCACAGAGTTGTGGACGATTTCATGGCTCAGGGCGGTGCGCCAAAGGGCGAATCTGCCGCCGCAATCAAGGGCGAATTTGCCGCAAACGGTGTGAATAATCCCCTTGCGGATAACCACGAACGCGGTGTTGTTTCAATGGCACGCACCAACGATCCAAATTCAGCAAGCAGCCAGTTCTTTATATGTTATTCGGACACTTATTCAAGCTCGCTCGACGGCAATTATGCCGCCTTCGGTAAAGTAATTGAAGGCATGGAGGTTGTTGATTCCTTCCTTGATGTTCCGAGAACCTATAATTCATTTGACTCAAAACCTGCTACGCCTACTGTAGATATTGAAATTGCTTCAGCAACTGTTGTTGAGTAAAGATAAAAGCCGTAAACTTTTCAATGAAGTTTACGGCTTGTTTTTGTTTCTTCAGCAAAGAAAAAACCCCCGGTTCTACCGGGGGAATAAAAAAGCTTTAGTAAAAATAAAGAGTGGCGAGCAAAGGCAAGCCACAAAAACGTAGAGAAAAGAAATAACCTCCGAGTATAATAGAAGTGGTTTGGCAGCCGCATTACTAAAATACAGGAGGTTAAAAACATGATAAAAAAAGATGGAAACAACGAAATAAAAACATTATCACACTCAACATACAGATGTCAGTACCATATAGTATTTGCACCGAAATATAGGAGAAAAGAAATATATGGAAAACTGAAAAAAGATATCGGAGAGATAATAAGAAAATTGTGCGAACAAAAAGGAGTAGAAATCATAGAGGCAGAAGCATGTAAAGACCATGTACACCTTTTAGTATCAATACCACCGTACTTAAGTGTAGCACAATTCATGGGATATCTCAAGGGTAAAAGTACACTAATGATTTTCGACCGACATGCAAATTTGAAATACAAGTACGGAAACCGACACTTTTGGTGTAGAGGGTACTATGTAGATACAGTCGGTCGAAATAAGAAAGTGATAGAAAAGTATATAAAAAATCAATTAGAAGAAGATTTTGCAAATGACCAAATATCACTCAAAGAGTACATAGACCCGTTCACGGGTGACAAGAATAACTAAGCAAAAATAAACAGCCGCACGAGAGCGGCTGCTTGAGATAGTAATGCGGTGTCAAACTTCAGTGCCGACTTTTAGTCGGCAGGCCAGTAGGCGGCCCTTATAGGGCCTGTGCAAACCACCAGTTTAACTGGTGGTTATGATTTATTTTCTTGTATTGTTTTGCTGCTGTGCGGAAGCGTTCATCATGCGCTCCATCATTCCGGGACGCTTCTGCTTCTTTGGCTTATATGCGGGGGGATTTGCCAGCTTTTCTTTAAGTGATTTACCTGATGAACCACCGAGGATTTTGTTAACCTGAATTACGGGCTTGAGCAAATCGTCGCACATATAGTCAACACAGTTGGCAAGCAGAGTCTGGTCGTTATCCATCTTGCCGAGGATTGAAACAACAATAAGGCTCTGCGTTTCATTGGTTGCATCAAGATATATTTCGTTGAGCAGAGTGAACAGCTTTTTCATCTTTGCGGGGTCATTCTGCTTAATGGTTGCAATAATTGCATCTGAACAGCCGCGTGAGAAGAATTCTTCGGGAAGGAATTCACCGTAACGGTTGATGTTCGCGTTGTATTCTGCCCTGTATTCGGGGTAGAGCGAAGCTGTAAGACGGTTTGCAAGTGTGTTTGCATCGTAGTATACAGAACCGCTTCTTGCTGCAGCCTTGGATACCGTTTTGGGAGCCTTTACTTTTTGCGTAGCAGGGTCGGGCTTGCAGTATTTAGCCATTATTGTGTCGGAAATTTCGCCGCTGATGTAGCTGATATCGCTGCGGTCGTAATTATCTGCATCGAGCAGAGAAACGGAAACAAGGTCAAAATTAATAAAGTTTCCGTCTTCATCCTTTTCTTCGGAAAGGGAGAAGTTGAGCTTTGTATCGAAATGCTCGATTTTTGCCGCTGCATTTTCACCGCGGTATTCTATAACATGACCCACACCGTTTGCACCCGAAGCAATGGGTGCTTCATCTTTTTCAATTCCTTCAGGTATAACGGGCTTCATGCCTGCTTCCTTCATGGAAAGCTCGACCGATGTGTGAATTGTTGCAAGAGCTTCTTTAATTGCTGACATAATTTATTGGTTGCATACGGTTTAACACCGTTGCGCTCCTTCCGTATAGCATATACTCTTTAAAGTATACCACAATAAATTATATTTGTCTATCTTTTTTATCTTGTTTTTATCATTTCGCGCCTTATGGGCGGTACAGCGGTAAAAAGAATTGCCGCAGGAATTGCGGTTATGAATACTTCGGGTATCATGTAGCAGCCGTTGTAGATTATTGAATACACCAGTCCGAGCATTTTCGGGGGGCAGATTTCGACAATGGCGGCTGAAAAATTGTTTACAAAAGCTTCGCCGAAAAACCAATCGGCATATGAGGCATAGAATATATAACCCGAAACAGTGTGAACAAGGTATCGTGCAAGCACGGCAACAACCGTGCCAAGCACAAGGGCAACAGTATGGCTTTTGATTTTACCCTTGAACATACCTGCAAGACCGATTACGGAAAAGGCAAGAAAATAATCAAGGCAGAGTATGGCAACGGTGCTGCCTGCGTTCATGCCTGCAAAAGCCTGACTCATTGTTGCGCCCAGCAATGCCTGAAGCACTCCGTAAACAAAGCCGCATAAAAGCCCCCATTTAACCCCGTAGGTGTAGCCGAGTACTGCTAAGGGAAGCATTGAGCAAACGGTTATACTGCCGCCCCACGGCCATTTGAAAACTATCAGCAAGGAAAGCACTGTACCAAGCGCAATAAGTACACCGCTCAGGGTCAGACGCTTTGTTTTTTCTGTTCGTGTAAGTGTGGTTGACATAAAAACACGTCCTTTTAAAAAGTTTGCAACAAAAAACGCCAAGAGGAATTTTTCCTGTTGGCGAATAAATTTTGCAACTTTTAAAATTCCTACGCCGGCATTACCCGGATCAGGTTCAAGGGTAACGGGCTCACAAGCCCGACTCTCAGCCGATAACATCAGCACCCCTATTGGCTTTTTCAATTGTTGAGATGATTATATAGCGAAGCGAAAGCTTTGTCAAGACGGGAATTTATCTTTCTGTATTATACGACGCTTTTGTAAATGAATCAAGGCGAAGCCTTGTATATCATCAATTGCGAAGGAATTGAATCTTATCAACACGAAGTGTTGCATCTCATCAAGCTGCAGGAAGATGCACGCTGGTGCGTGATGAGATACAAGGGCGGAGTACCGCCCTTGATGATATACGCCGTGCTTTGCGCGGCGATGATATGCCAAGCCTGCGGCTTGGATAAACAAAAAAGGAACTTTTGTTTACCAAAAGTTCCTTTTTTGTTGGAGCGGATGACGAGGCTCGAACTCGCTACCTCCACCTTGGCAAGGTGGCGCTCTACCAGATGAGCTACATCCGCACAAACAACATTTGCAATTATATATCAGTAAATCCGTTTTGTCAAGTGTATTTTATAATTTTTTTATTTATATTTTAGAAATACGGCATTGATTAAAATGACAAAAAATAGTATAATTTTTTTATCACATACACGGAGGTACAGTGTTATGAAAAAATTTATTGCGATGCTGCTTGCGGCGGTTGTGCTGTTTTCCTGCACATTTGGCGTTGTTGCCGCTGAAGCAGACAGCAAGGTTGTTCCCGTAGTTATAGTCCGCGGTATGGATTTTGGCGGTCTTATTATTGACCAGGGCACAGAAAACGAAAGACCCGCACTTTCCGTTGAAGCAGGTCTTATAGTTCTCGGTGTGTTCAAGGCTTTGTTTATGGGTTTGTTCGGCGGTATGGACGGTCTGGTTGACGGTGTAATCGACATAGTCGGCGGCATTTTTGCTCCCCTTGCCTGCGATGCAAACGGTAACACAATTGAAAAAATTACTGTTAAAGAATTCCCGAAGGCTATGAGCAACTACCCCGAAGAAGTTGCAAGCTACCGTTCGGAAGGTACTGACAGTGAACCCGGTGTGGTTGCTACAGCCTGTGACATTTACGGCGCAGATAAGGTTTACTATGTAACCTACGACTGGCGGCTTGACCCGTATGAAACCGCCAAGAAGATTAACGACCGCGTAAATCTTGCACTTAAAGAGCATAAGGCAGATAAGGTTGATATTATCTGCTGCAGCCTAGGCGGTGTAATGACTCAGGCTTATTTTGATGCGTTCGGCTACGAAAAGGTTGACAGCTGCCTGTTCCTATCTTCTGCAATTTACGGCTCATACTGTTCATCTGACCCGTATGCAGGTAAGGTTGGCTTTGATAAGGAGATACTTTACAATTTCCTTAACACAACTCTTTCCGATATGGGCTGGCTGTGGACTATGCTTGACATGATGGGTATTACAGATTCTCTGCTTTCTTTTGCAAACAACCTTGCAGAGGATTATAAAGAAGAAATCTATGCTCAGGTTATGCGTGAAACCTTCGGCACATGGCCGGGACTCTGGGGTATGCAGCAGACCGAAGATTACGAAGCCGCAAAGGTTACAATTTTCGGTAACGAAACAGCAAAGTATGCAAAGCTTATCGAAAAGATGGACAGATACCAGAACTATCGCCTGAAGCGTGACGATTTCCTGCGCGGTATGCAGGCAGACGGTGTTAAGATTTCGCTTATAGCTTCATACAACAAGCCTGCAATTCCCGCATTTGAGCGCTCATATGTCAACAGCGACCAGGTGCTTGAAACGGAGCTTATGTCCGCGGGTGCAACCGTTGCTCCCTTTGGTAAAACACTCGGTGACGATTATGTTGCTGCCGACCCTGCAAAGCTTTCACCCGACAGAGTTATTGACGCATCAACCTGTCTTTTCCCCGATAACACATGGTTTATTAAGGATGCACCGCATGTATGCTGCCGCTACGGCTCTCAGGTTGCTGAATTGGTATTCTGGCTTATCGGTTCAGAAACTCAGCCTACCGTAAACGACAATATCCGCTATCCGCAGTTTACCTTGGCTGATGCACAGCAGAATCTTTACAGATATTAATATATAATTATAAGAAAACAGCTTTTGAAGGCTTGAACTTCAAAAGCTGTTATTTTATTGCTCGTGTGGAACTGATTCTTCCTCTGAACTCGTTTCTGCCTGCGTGGTTGTGGGAACATAGGCTGTGGTGGGCGGCAGAGGAGTGTTGGAAATTTTAATGCAGGTGTCCGTAATTATAAAAGCGAGAATAAAAACTGCGATAAGTACAAATGCGTAAATAATTCGGTTGCGCAGCTTGCGCTGTGCTTCCTCTTGCTGGAAGCTCATTGTATGGGTGGAAGTCGGCGAATCGTCCTCATAATCCTTGGTGAACTGCATTATAGCCCTGCGGTGATATTCCGGCTCGGGTATAACGGGTCTGAAATCTTCGGGCAGCTGTTCAGGTTCATTGGGCTTGAGCTGTTTTTCTTTTTCGTCCATTTTCAGAACTCCTTTATACAAAGAGTGACTGACCGGACAGACCGGCAAAGCCCAGGGAAATAAGCGCAATATAAATGAAAAGTGCGGGTTTACCCTTGAAAGGTGTGGCAATGCTGTCGCTATGTGTGAGCTTTTCTTCTGCCTCACCAATAAGGGAAACGGCAATTATAAACGCAATGCCTGCGCCTATGCCAAGACCGATTGATTCAACAATATCGAATGCGGCGCGGCGGTTAATCATCGGGACAGCAAGCACAAGCGTGTTTACCGCCGCCATACCTACGCGGTGTATATCCTGCTTGTTGCGCTTCATAAGCAGGGTTATTATTGCGGTTGAAACAAGGTAAATTACAGCAAGCACCAGGCAGTAGATTGCAAGGTGGATTGAGGTGCTGTAAGCATTTATCTGCGGTATGAAATCAAGCGCGGAGCATATTGCCGCAGTTGTACTTGTAAAGAATGCAACAAGCAATGCAATAGGGAAGAAATCCTTAGGCTTGGTTGCAATTCTTATAGCTTCACTCATGCCGAAGCCGCCGTTGAATACAAGGTTCTGGAGAAGAAGTGCAAAAACAGAGGCGTTTAAAAATGCAAAAATCATTTTTCATCCTCCTTGTGCTTGGCAAAAATATCGTTTACCGGGCGGTTGAGCAGCATTTCAAGCTCTTCATCGTCAACTTCTTCAAAGCTGCTTGTCGGCTGCTGTACCGTTTCTTTTGGCACTTCTTCAACCTCTTCGGTTTCGGGTTCGGGGATATCTTCTGCAATGTCAGCAGTATCGGGTTTCTGTGTTTCAACAGGTTCTGCAAAAATTTGCGGTTTGGTTTCTTCCGGTGTTGGTATAGCAGAAACTTTTTCCACAGTTACCGCTTTTTCGGTAATGACAGGTTCGGGTTGAGCCTGCACAGCTTCTTCTTTTATAGCCGCTTGTGTAAAATCAAAGCTTAAATCAAGCGCTTCGGGGCTTGATTCTCCTGCAATTTCAAGGAAGGTGAACGGATTTTCTTCCGGCGTAAGGTCGGGCAGTTCGGGCGCGGGCTTGGGTGCAGCCGGCTTTTTGGTGCGGTGCTTTTTAGCGTCGGGCTTGGGCTGCTTTTTGTCAAGGAATTTCGGCCAGTATTCTGAAATAAAGGTTCTCAATGCAGCAGCGGCAAAGCCGAGCATAAGGAAACCGCCGAAGGGAAGGAGCAGACCCGACAGAGTTCTGCCTTCATAAAATTTAAAGCCTGCAATACTGCCGCTGCCAAGTATTTCGCGTACGGTGCCTACAAGCAGAAGCACGGCTGCATAGCCGAGTGAAGCAGTTAATCCGTCCTTTAATGCGGCAGAGGGGCTGAGCTTTACGGCAAAGCGTTCACAGCGCAGTACGAGCAGGGAATTAACTGCCATAACGGGCAGGTAGATACCGAGTGAGCCGAAAAGCTCCGGGTTGAGCTTTTCAATTAAAATCATGAACGGTGTAATAATTGCACCGCCGAAAATGATGTAAAGTCCTGTTCTTACCCAACGGGGTACGGCTTTCAAAAAAACGGAGGCAATAAGCTCGCAAAGCGTTATGGCTGTTGCGGCAACGAGAGCCAGCAGGGCAGAGCCTTCAAGCGTTGTAGCCATTGCTATTACCGGGCAAAGACCGACTGCCTGAACAAGTACAGGGTTGAATATACCTGCGTTGCGAAGCAGCAAACCCGGGCTGTGTGCTTTATTTGCCATAGCTTAACCTCCTTGTTTTAGTTTTTTGTTTTATGTTCAGTTACCGAAAAGCTGAACCCAGAAATATGTATTGGTTTTTTCGTCAAAAAATACGCCAATGCCGATGGAAGAATAGTTTTCGCTTAAAATATTGGCTTTGTGTCCCATGCTTGCCATCCATGCGTTCATCACTTCTGTTGCGCTTTTATAGCCGGAGCTTATATTTTCGCCGAAGGCATTGTCGCTTACGGTGTGCCACGCACTTCCGTCAGGGCGGATGTGTGAATAGTTTTCCGAAAGCTCACGGCTTCGTATTTCTGCAGCTTCTGCAAGGTCATCTGAATAAGTAAGCGTGTCCTGACCGGCCTTTTTGCGTTCTTCATTTACAAAATCAAAAATTGCTTTTGCGGCATTTTCAATTATATCGTTGCTTGAGCTTTCCTGCGTGGTAGGCTGCGTGGTGGTTTCGGGCAGCTCAACAGGCGCGGTCTGTATGGGCTTTGCCGTGGTAGTGGGCTTCGTTGTCGGCTGTGTCGTAGGTACTGTTGTAGCCTGTGTTGATGGGGCAGCCGTGGTTGTAGGTCTTGTGGGGAAGGTGTAGGGCTTTCTTGTGGTAGTTTCCTTTGCCGAGGTCGTATCAGAAGAAATTTCTTCCGTTGTATTATTATCTGTTGAATCGTTGCTTTGCTTTTTTGCTGTTGTGCTTTCTTCTGCGGGTGCGGTTGTGATTTCTTCACCCTGTTCGTTTGTTACAACGGAATTGTGACCGAAATTAAAGTTTGGCTTGTTGGGTTCATTGCCGTCGGAACAGGAAGCAAAGCCAAAGCATAAAATAGCGGTAGCAAGCAAAGCGGAAATGACTTTTATGGGTTTCATGCTTTTTTCCTCCTTTGTATTGTTTTGTAAAGGAGAATATTGAGGTATTTGTTGATTACGGGCCAGGCCGCCTGCGAAACAAGTATACCGAAGCAGGCACCTTCTTCAAACGCACCGAAACGGCGCATAAGCATACAGATTATACCGGTAAATGCTCCGTAAAGCAGACAGCTTATGGGGTGGTGCGGCTGAGCACCCTGCTCCGTAAGGAGGAAAAGAGCGGCAAAAATCATATATCCTGCGGCAAGTTCAAGCACAACAGAAGATAAAGCATTGCCTACGCGCGGGAAAAGCAGAGCTGTAATTGCGGTACCTATAGCAAAGCCTGCAACGCTGATAAAGAGCTTTGTGCGGCGGATAAGCATATAAAGCGCACTGCCGAAAAGCACAATAATACAGCCTGCACCCATAGGACCGGGATGGTTGCCTGTGAAAATGTCGATAGCCTTTACCGAACCGAGGCTTACAGACATATTCTGTGAAAGCATATATGCCAGCGATGAGCCGGTTGAACCGGAAAGCGCGGAGCTTGAAGCAGTAATCTGCGGATAGTCAAAAATCAGGTCGGAAAAGCATATAGTTAAGAAAGCCATACCTGCAGCAGCCGGTGAAAAGGGAAGCGTTTCAACTCTGCCGAACGGTAGCTTTGCCGCAATAATTGCAAAGCTGCTGCCTGTTGCGGCAAGCCACAGAGGAGCATTTGCGGGCAGCATGAGAGCAACGATAATGCCTGTTACAACAGCACTCAGGTCTGAAACGGTAGAATCCTGCTTTAAAACTTTTCTGCCGAAAAACTCACTTAATACAGCGGTGATTACGCTTACTGCAACAAGTGCAAGCGCCTTTGAGCCGTAGAAATACCATGCGCTGACGCAGGGCAGGATGAGAATTGCAAGCATATCAAGTTGTAAAGCGCGTGTTTCTTTTGCTGAAAAGTTTTCTTTCACGGACAATTCTCCTCCTTTAATACCATTATTTGTGCCTTGATTTCAAGGTCTTTTGCGAGTTACGATAGGTATGTAACAAAATTTTATACTTTGGGGGTTGCGCTATGAAAATTGAAGCTCTGACAGATGAAACAATAATTGTAGAGCTGTCTGATGACGATATGAAAAATCTCAACATAACTTATGAAGAGATGGATTATTCAAAGGTTGAAACAAAAAGAGTTATCTGGACTATACTTTCACGCGCAAGGCGTACCCTCGGGCGTGAGCTTGATACATCGGGCAGGCTTTTTGTTGAAGCCATGCGCTGTGAGTCGGGCGGTTGTGTGCTTTTCTTTTCGGTTGACCGCGAAGAAAAAAGCCGACGGAAAAACAAACGCTATCTTGTAAAAAAGGGTGAATACATAACCTGTGAATTTGAAAATGCAGATGTTATGATGAACTGTGCGAAACACCTGTACAAAAGCTGCTGTGAAAGCAGACTGTACAGCCTTGATAATAAGTACCGTCTGCTTGTGCGCCCGCTGACGGGTGCGGCAGGAGTAAAAAACTGCCTGAATGAATTCGGTAAAATAATCGGGGAAAGTGCCATGCTCACCGAATTTACCGATGAGCATTGGCACTGTCTGATAAAAGAAGGGGCTGTTAATTTGCTCAGCTCTGGAAAAGAAGCATCATAAAGCCTGCGGCAACTGCGGAGCCGATAACACCCGCAACATTGGGACCCATAGCGTGCATGAGCAGGAAGTTAGTCGGGTTAGCCTTTTTGCCTTCAGCCTGGGCAACACGGGCTGCCATAGGTACTGCGGAAACACCTGCCGCACCGATAAGGGGGTTGACCTTGCCCTTAGTAATGATATACATTACCTTACCGAGCAGAACACCGCCTGCGGTTGAGAATGAGAATGCTACAAGACCGATAATAATGATGCCGATTGTTTTAAGCTGTAAGAACTGCTGACCGTTGGCGGTTGCACCGACTGTTGTGCCAAGCAGAATAGTGATGATGTTACATAGCGCGTTCTGTGAAACATCGCTCAGCCTTTCAACAACACCGCATTCGCGTATGAAGTTGCCCAGCATAAGGAAGCCGATAAGCGGAGCGGAAGACGGAATGAGCAATGCGCAAAGTACGGTAACAATAATCGGGAAAAGGATTTTTTCCTTTTTGCTTACCTTGCGAAGCTGTTCCATCTTGACTTCTCTTTCTTTTTTTGTTGTGAGAAGTTTCATTATGGGCGGCTGAATCAGCGGAATAAGGGCCATGTAGGAATATGCTGCAACGGAAATCGGAGCAAGCAGGTCAGCAGCAAGCTTTGAAGCTGTGAAAATGGCTGTAGGACCGTCTGCACCGCCGATAATTGCGATTGATGCCGCCTCTGCCGGCTCAAAGCCAAGCAGAATTGCAAGAATAAATGCAACATAAATGCCCAGCTGTGCTGCTGCACCGAGAAGAAGGCTTGAGGGGTTGGCAAGCAAGGGACCGAAGTCTGTCATAGCGCCGACACCCATAAAGATAAGGCAGGGGAAAATACTGCTCTTTACACCGGCGTAAATAAGCCTCAATACACCGTCATCGTACCAGTGCGCGCCTTCAACCTTTTGCGTTGCATCCATAAGACCGGCAGGGTCTGCCATAAGTCCTGTTGCAGGAAGGTTTGCAAGAAGCATACCGAAAGCGATGGGGATAAGCAGCATAGGCTCAAATTTTTTGACTACTGCAAGGTAGAGTAAGCCGAAAGAAACCAGAAGCATTACACCTTCCTGCCATGTAATGGCAGCGAAGCCTGAGCTTTCCCAGATGCCCGTAAGAACACCTAAAAAATCCATATTTTAATTAGCCTCCGAATTAATATACAGCAAGAACATCATCTGTGTTAACAACTGCGCCGTTGCTTACAAGAATCTGCTGAATTGTGCCGTCCTGCTCTGCTGTGATTTCGTTTTCCATCTTCATAGCTTCAAGGATGAAGAGTGTGTCGCCTGCCTTGACTGCCTGTCCCTGGCTGCAAAGAACCTTGAGGATAGTGCCGGGCATGGGGCTTACGCACTTTTTGCCGTCTGCTGTGGGAGCAGCTACGGGTGCGGGTGCTGCGGGAGCTTCAGCGGGAGCAGGTGCTGCAGCGGGTGCGGGAGCAGCTACGGGAGCAGGAGCTGCAACGGGTGCTGCAACAGCAGTGGGAGCTGCGCCTGCAACTGTTGTTACGTTAGTGATAACTGCATCTGTTTCGTTTACTTCTACTTCATAGTTTTTGCCGTTAAGTGTTACAATATATTTCATTTTGGTTTACCGTACCTTTCTTATTCTTCTATAAGTTTAATTGATTTAAAGTCAAGCCTTTCCAGCGGAATACCTGTCTGGTGGCTGACAAGTGCCATAATAATTGCGGCTGTGGGTTCGTCGATTCCGTTCCATTCGAGCGCTCTGATTGATTTGAAATCGAGCTTTTCAAGCGGAATACCTGTCTGATGGCTGAGCGTTGCCATAACAACTGCTGCTGTAGGCTCATCAACACCGATGAGCTGTAGGGGCTGGTCAACCGCTCTGATTGATTTGAAATCAAGGTGCTCGAGCGGCTTGCCGAGCTGATGGCTGAGCGTTGCCATAATTGTTGCGGCTGTTGTATCGTCTACACCGTAAAGCTCAACGCGGCTGCTTGCGGTTGCTGTACCTGCGGGTGCTTTGAAAACAGCCGTGGGACCGTCTGTACCTCCGATGATTGCAACCGAGGTTGCTTCGTTGCTTTCAGCTTTGCTTTCCAAAGTGCGTACAAGCCTTGAAAGCAGCCATACAAGTACGGCGAGCAATGCAAGCTCTGCCATAACAACAACTATGCCGACACCGGAAACGAGAAGCGCATCAGTTAAGCCGAGTGCTTTTCCTGCCAACATAGTTTATCACTCCTTGATTTCCTGAATTGTGTATTTGAATGTGCGTTTTTCCTTTTCTGCTCTGCTTTCAAAGAAAGCCTTAGCCTGCTGCGGGAAAGCGATGTAAGAAAGTACGTCTTCTTCGCTGTGTGCGAGTGCGCCGATTTCTTCCTTTGCAGCTTCAAAGCCGGGTTCAAGTGTATCTGCGAATCTGCCTGTGAAGGGCTTTTCATCGCCGAGTACAAGCTTCTGCAGGTCCTTGCTCACCTTGCCGGGTGCCTTGCCGTATTCGCCCTTGATGTAAGCCTTTACTTCCTTGGAAATGTTCTTGTATCTTTCGCCGAGGAGTACGTTGAAGGTAGCCTGAACGCCTACCATCTGGCTCATGGGAGTAACAAGGGGCGGATAGCCGAGGTCCTCACGGACACGGGGTGTTTCTGCAAGAACTTCGTCGAGCTTGTCCAGCTTGTTCTGTGCGGTGAGCTGTGCAACAAGGTTTGAAAGCATGCCGCCGGGAATCTGGTAGTCGAGCGCATCGGTTTCCGTTGCCATAACAACGGGGTTAAGCACACCGCTTTCAAGGTACTTTGCACGCAGGGGCTTAAAGTAAGAATTAATCTTTGAAAGTGCCTTTGTGTCAAGGTCTACCTTGTAGCCCTGGTTTTTAAGGGCATATGCAAGTGTTTCCGTCGGGGGCTGGCTTGTACCGCCTGAAAGTGCGGAAATAGCGGTGTCGATAACATCTGCACCGGCTTCAACAGCCTTCTGAAGTGTAATCATGCCAAGACCTGTTGTTGAGTGTGTATGAACAACAATCGGAAGCTTTACTGCGCTCTTGAGAGCTTTGACAAGGTCGTAGGCTTCCTGCGGAGCAAGAATACCTGCCATGTCCTTGATACAAATTGTCTGAACGCCCATTTTTTCAAAGCCTTCAGCAACCTTTACATAGCTTTCGATGTTGTGAATCGGGCTTGTTGTGTAGCAGATTGTACCGGAAGCGATAGCGCCGCTTTTGAGCGTTTCGTCAACTGCTACTTCTACGTTGCGCAGGTCGTTGAGCGCATCGAAAATACGGATAATGTCAATGCCGTTTTCAACGCTCTTGGAAACAAACTTGCGAACAACATCGTCGGGGTAATGCTTGTAGCCGAGAAGGTTCTGACCGCGCAGAAGCATCTGCAGCTTTGTGTTGGGGCAGGCTGCTTTGATTGTACGCAGTCTTACCCACGGGTCCTCGTCAAGGTAACGAAGGCAGGAGTCGAAGGTTGCGCCGCCCCAGCATTCGAGCGAGTAGTAGCCCGCTTTGTCAAGCTCGCTGAGAACACCCTTGAAATCGTCAATAGGCATTCTTGTAGCAATGAGAGACTGGTTGGCGTCACGGAGTACGGTTTCTGTGAACTGAACTGTCTTTTTAGCCATTTCTTTTCCTTTCATGAAAGTAATGCGTGTTGCAAAATCTTCCCATTTTAAAAATATTTAATCATTGCTATTGTACCCTTTTTTACGCTGAATTGCAATAATAAATCGGTAAATTTTTGCAAATTATATTTTTGTTATTTTATTCAACACAAACAAATTGATATAAAATATTGATTATACCGACAAAATTATAAATTTTTTATTAAATTTTATTATAATACTTGATTTTATATTTTTATATATTATAATACAAATATATAATAGCATTAAACTAAATTAAAATAAGGAGCGAACAAAAATGCCGGAATTCACCTATGAAATCGTTGAAACCCTCGGAGTCCTTTCCGAAACAGCAAAGGGCTGGACAAAAGAACTTAATCTCATCAGCTGGAACGGTCGCGAGCCGAAGCTCGATATCCGCGAGTGGGCTCCCGAACACGAGAAAATGGGCAAGGGCGTAACCCTTACCGAGGAAGAAGCAAAGGAAATCCAGAAGATTCTTTCTCAGCGCTACGAATAAGAATAATCAGTACATAAAGCTGTGCAAGGCATATCAAAGCGGTATGTTTTGCGCAGTTTTGTTTTTTTATTATATTTTTTGCTTGACTTTTACCCAGGGCAAAATATTAAAATAGTACCGAAAGGGGGTTATCTGTTTGAAAATTAAAGAGATAACGCTGCAAACGGGCTTAACCGATAAAGCGATAAGGCTGTATATTGAAAACGGACTGGTTTCACCTGTCATAGAAGAAGCTTATAACGGCAGAAAGAAAATTGATTTTTCTCAAGCTGATGCCGACCGTTTGAAAAATATTGCTATACTGCGAAAAGCAGGTTTTTCAATAAACGATATTAAGGAAATAATATCTGGCGGTGAAGCGGCAGAAGATACAGTTAAAAGTTTTATTGAAGAAGCGAAAAAGCAAATAGAGCATCAGAGCGATACTGTGACAACACTTGAAAACGCTGACTTTGGTCAGGGGATAACACTTGAAAGCTTATGTGCGGTGCTTATGAATTCTGCTGCAGAAAAAGCGGTACCGAAAGAGGATATGAATCCGTCGATTGGTGGAAGAATTGTGCGGCAGGCTTTTAGCATTATCGGCATTGTCGGTACGGTTATCAGTCTGATTCCCGTAGGGTGGTTTATATGGAATTGGTTAAGCTATAAGCATTTACAGTTTAACAGCGGAATGATTGTGTGGGCTTTTGTTTCCAATATGTGGTGGCTTGCACTTGCTTTGGTGTGGCTTTATCTGTACAGAGGCAATACTGAAAACCGTTTTTTCAGAAAGAAAACCAAAAACGCTATAAAAACAAATGTTGTTTTGTCTGCTGTATGTGCTGTGGCAATACCGGGTATATTTCTTTGGTTCGCGTTTACTGCTTTGGTTTTTGACGGCGAAATTTACTGTGAAACAGATAAGCCCGAACACTATCTTGATTTTAGTGATAATGCCAACTGGTTATATAGAGAGGCAATTAAAATATTTACGTCAGAAATACCCGAATATGCCGAAAATGTGAAATATTATTACCGCCTGAACGGCGATTATTACGATGTGTTTGCTGAATGGACAATACCCGAATATACTGCTTCCGCTGAAGAATGGAAAGAACTACTGGAGAATGTATATGTTGAAGATTCAGATGCGTTTATTAAGGAATTAAAGGATAACAATTTTTATGAAGTGAAAAATGAGGAATATGAAAAAGCAAAGGCAAGGGTATTGGAAAAGACATTAAGCATCAGAACTTTTACGGATTATGATATTGACTATGATACAGGTGAATTTTTAGATTCAGAGCTTAAATATGAGATTAATAGAATTAATCCGGTAAATAAAGGCGATTGGGTGTGCTATTTTTTCAGCGGTGACAGCTCCTTTAAGGATTGGGACAACAATTACATGATTTTTGCATACAATGATAAAACACAGACCCTGCGATATATTCTGTCAGACCACCCTGAACCGTATCTTGCGGAAGTGGAGTGGTAAATTACAGTTTAGCGTTGCAAAACTGTAATTCAAGTAATAAGTAAGAAGTAATGGTGAAGAAGTAATGGCGGGACACTCGCACCCGAATATATAATGGGTGTGGGCTTTAGCCCACCCACACTTCTTCGTTATTCACTATTACCTTTTACTTGAATTATAATTTTTGGCTATGCCGATAAATTATAATTTGTACTCATCGCTATATATACTCCATACTGAAAAAGACTGATTTTCAAAACGAAAATCAGTCTTTTTTTGTTATATTTCCTGTCTGCCCTCTAATGCGCGCAGCAGTGTTACTTCGTCGGCATATTCGAGGTCTGCACCGACGGGTACACCGTAGGCAAGGCGTGTTGTCGCAACGCCGAGGGGCTTGAGCAAGCGGGATATATACATCGCTGTGGCTTCGCCCTCAACTGTCGGGTTGGTTGCCATAATTACCTCTTTTATTTCGCCGTCACCCATTCGGGCAATCAGCTCTTTTATGCTCAATTCCTCCGGCCCGATACCGTTGAGCGGTGAGATAACGCCGTTTAAAACATGGTATGTGCCGTTGAATTCGTGTGTGCGCTCAATTGCAATAACATCGCGTGGGTCTTCAACTACGCAAACAACGCTTTTATCTCTGCCGTTTTTAGAGCAAATCGGGCAGAGTTCATCTTCGGACAGGTTGCAGCAAACGCTGCAACGGTGAATTTTTTCATGTGCATCAAGTATAGCTTTTGCAAAGTTATTCGCCTGTTCCTTGCTCATGTCAAGCACATAAAAAGCAAGGCGCTGTGCCGTTTTGTGACCTATGCTCGGCATGCGCTCAAACTGCTCTATGAGCTTGGCAAGGGTTGCAATTTCGTATGCCATGGCTTAGAACATACCGGGGATATTGAGTCCGCCCTTTGCTTTTTCCATGCCCTGCATCATAGCGTCCTCTGCCTTGCGGAGAGCTTCGTTTACTGCGGCAATAACCATATCCTGGAGCATTTCGACATCTTCGGGGTCAACAACCTCGGGGCTTATTTTGATATCCTTAACAACCTTTGCGCCGGTAACAGTTGCTTCAACCGCACCGCCGCCTGCGGAGGCTGTGAAATCGGTTGCTTCAACCTCTTCCTGTGTTCTCTGCATTTCTGCCTGCATATCCTGAAGTCTCTGGAGCATTGCCTGCTGACCGCCGCCTGCGGCACCGGGAATTCTTGCTTTCATTTTTATCTTGTCCTTTCGAATAATTTATAAATTAATTTTAATTGATTTTGATTTCAATTCCGCTTTCCTTTGCCTTGCCCAAAAAATCTGCCAGCGGGTCATTGCTCTGCGGTACAGGTGGAGGCTCGGGCAGGGAATATTCGGGTTCTGGCGGTTGCTCTGCGGCCTTTTTTATGCACATCATGCATTCAAAGCCTACAACATTTGCAACTGCCTTTTTCAGGTCCTTGCGGCTTTCTTCATTCTTGAAGTTCTTTGCAAGAAAAGCGTTGTTGGAGCAGATGTTAATTACACCGTCTTTAACTACCGCATAGGTGTTGAACAGCAGACTTGCAAGCGGTGCATTGATTGTTTTAAGTTCCTGTATAATGTCGGGCCAACAGCCAAGGTCACCCTCGGGAAGGGTAGCAGCAGCTTGTTGCTGCGGTGCAGGCTCTGTTGTGGGGGCTTGTACAGTTTCTGTCTGCGGCTGAGGTGCTGCGGGAGCAATGCCGGAACGCACAGCCTTTTCAAGCTCGCCTACGCGCTTTAATATTGAATCAACCGAAGAATCAAGGCTTGGCGTACAAAGGCGAACAAAAGCCATTTCGGTTTCAACGCGGCGGTTAAGCCCCTTGCGCAGGTTTGCGCAGGTAGCTTCAAGCACAGCTAAAATATGCATAATGTGTTCGAGCGTGTAGCTCATTGCCTGCGCTTCAAGCTGTTTTAATTCTGCCGCTGTGCATACAATCAGCCCCGCACAGTCTTTGACTGAACGGATAATCATAAGGTTGCGGTAGTGGTCAATAAGCTGCGTGCAAAGCCGCTCCATATCGCAGGAGGAGGCATGCAAATCGTTTATAATAGAAAGTGCGCGTGCGCAATCGTTTTGTTTAATGCAGTCTGCAAGGGCGAAAAGGTGGTCGTGCCCCGTTAAGCCTGCAACACTGCTGACAAGCTCTGCGGTCACATTGCTGCTCTGACCTGCACATTGGTCAAGCAGAGAAAGTGCGTCGCGCATACCGCCGTCGGCAACCTTTGCTATAAGCGATGCCGCTTCGGGTTCGACGCTGAAGCCTTCACCTTCAGCAACCTTATTGAGCTGATAGGCTATGTCTTCGGGTTCAATTCGCTTGAAATCAAAGCGCTGACAGCGCGAAAGTATAGTTGCGGGAAGCTTGTGTACTTCCGTTGTGGCAAGCACGAATTTAACATGCTCGGGCGGTTCTTCAAGCGTTTTTAGCAGTGCATTGAATGCGCCGACGGAAAGCATATGAACCTCGTCGATTATATAAACCCTGTATTTTGCGCGTACAGGGGTATAGTTTGCTTCGTCGCGCAAATCGCGGATATTGTCTACACCGTTGTTGCTTGCTGCGTCAATTTCAACTACATCGAGTATTGCGCCCGAATCAATTCCGCGGCAGACCTCACACTCGTTGCAGGGGTTGCCGTCCTGCAGATTTTCGCAGTTGACAGCCTTTGAAAGTATTTTTGCGCAGCTTGTTTTGCCCGTACCCCTTGAGCCTGTGAAAAGGTAGGCGTGAGCGAGCTTGTTAGCCTTGAGCTCATTCTGCAAGGTATTTGTAATATGCTGCTGACCTACAACATCGCTGAAGGTCTGCGGACGCCAGGTGCGGTAAAGCGCACGGTACATAAAGCTCACTCCTTTTGATAAAACAACAGCCTTGTCTTGGTCACACGGTGTGCAGGCAAAACTGTGGCGCACAGTACTTTCTGCTTAATGCTGCTCGGTTCCCCGCCTGACATGGTTCGCAGTGCACCGTCGCACAGAACCCACACACCGCATGACCAAAACAAAGCTGTCACGGATAGATATTATTATAATATAACTTAAACCTATTTGCAAGCCTTTTTGTGAAAAACTTTTTTAACTCAGCAAATCCGCAATAATTGCGTTTGAAACAAGAAAGCCCTTGGGATTAAGGCGAATACCGCTTTCATCTGCTTTAAGCAAACCGTGTTTTTCGTTAATACTCGCTTTTTCGAGCATTTCTTTTGGAATATCATGCCCGAAACGCTTCATACAGCCGCTGTTTGTCAAGCCTTCGGTAAGCCTTAAACGCAGCATGACATATTCTTCAAAGCTGCCGCCCTCGCCATCATCAACGGGTTTTACACCGCTGATAAACTGCTGTACATCTGACGGATAGTAAAAGCGTTTGCCGCCGAAAAATGAATGTGCCGCAGCACCGATGCCAAGATATTCCCGGCAATCCCAATAAATAAGGTTGTGCCTGCTTTCAAAGCCAGGTACGGCAAAGTTGGAAATTTCATATTGCTTATAGCCTTGCTTTTCAAGCTCTTCGCATGCGGCAAGGTACATTTCGCAGCAGCCGTCCTCATCGGGCAAATCAAGCAGCTTTTCCACCTTTTCAAACGGCGTGCCCTGCTCAATTTTAAGCAGGTAGCTGCTGACATGCTTTGCGCCGCTTTCTGTACAGAAAGCTATGCTCTCTTTTATTGTGTCAACCGTCTGGTACGGTATTCCAAGCATAAGGTCGAGCGAAAAATTGTCAATTCCGCTTTGTTTAATCAGTTTTACGGCTTTTTCAACCTGTTCTCTGCCCGCTTTTCTGCCGAGTGCCTTGCGCTCGTTTTCAATGGCGGACTGCATTCCCATGGATATGCGGTTTGCTCCGCTGTCAGCTAAACGTAGCATATCGTCAGCGCTCCAGCTTTCGCTCAAATCAAACGGATTGCACTCAACAGTAACCTCACAGTCGGGCTGCTTGTTGATTGCTTTTATAATTTTGCTTAAATTTTCACTGCCAAGCTGTGACGGAGTGCCGCCGCCGAAATAGACGGTTGAAAATTCGGCACCCGTTTCAGCTTGCCATATTATAATGTTTTTAATAATAGAAGCCGTATATTCTTCCTTCGTTGCTTCGTCTGCCGTGAACGAATAAAAATCGCAATACGGACATTTGCTGCGGCAGAAGGGAATGTGAATATACAGTCCCGGTTTATCAGCTGTCATCATCAAGTTTAAGCACCGCCATAAATGCTTCCTGCGGTACTTCAACAGTACCGAACTGGCGCATACGCTTTTTGCCTTCCTTCTGCTTTTCAAGCAGCTTTTTCTTACGCGTAATATCGCCGCCGTAGCATTTTGCAAGAACATCCTTGCGCATTGCCTTTACGGTTTCGCGGGCAATAACCTTGCCGCCGATTGCAATCTGAATCGGAATTTCAAACATCTGACGCGGAATATTGTCCTTGAGCTTTTCGGCAATTTTTCTTGCTCTGCCGTAAGCCTTATCGGAATGTATGATGAATGAGAGTGCGTCAATTATATCGCCGTTGAGCAGAACATCAAGCTTGACAAGCTTTGAGGGCTGATAATCGGAAATTTCATAGTCAAATGAGGCATAGCCTCTTGTGCGTGATTTAAGGGTGTCGAAGAAATCGTAAATGATTTCGTTGAGCGGCAGCTCATAGTGGATATCGACTCTGCCGTTAGTGATGTACGACATATCCTTGAATACACCGCGTCTGTCCTGACACAAATCCATAACTGCGCCTACATAATCGCTCGGTGCGTAGATGTGGGCATTAGTCATGGGTTCTTCACAGGCGGTGATGTATGCAGGGTCAGGGTAGTTTGTAGGGTTATCAATTTCAACTATGCTGCCGTCGGATAAGTGAATTTTGTAAATAACGCTCGGTACTGTTGTGACAAGGTCAAGGTTGTACTCGCGTTCAAGCCTTTCCTGAATTATTTCAAGGTGAAGCAGACCGAGGAAACCGCAGCGGAAGCCAAAACCGAGTGCGCCTGAGGTTTCAGGCTCATATGAAAGTGCGGCATCGTTGAGCTGCAGCTTTTCAAGCGCATCGCGCAGAGATTCGTAATCGGCACCGTCGGCGGGGTAAATACCGCAGAAAACCATCGGGTTAACCTTGCGGTAGCCGGGCAGAGGCTCTGCGGCGGGGTTTTCCGCTGTTGTAACGGTGTCGCCCACGCGTGCGTCACCGACTGTTTTAATGGAAGCGGTAATATAACCAACTTCGCCTGCAGTAAGCTCGTCAGTAGGCTCAAGCGATGTTGCACGCATATAGCCTACTTCAACAACGGTAAACTGTGCGCCCGTAGCCATCATGCGCATTGTATCGCCGGCTTTGATTTTGCCGTCCATAACGCGCACATAAACAATAACTCCGCGGTAGCTGTCATAAATTGAATCGAATATAAGCGCACGCAGGGGCAGATTTTCGTCTGCTGTTGGTGCAGGAATATCGCGTACTATGCGTTCAAGCACCTGCTCAATGTTTTCGCCCGTTTTTGCGGAAACACGGGGTGCTTCGGAGCAGTCGAGTCCTATAATGTCTTCAACCTCTGCCGCAACTCTGTCAGGGTCTGCGGCAGGCAGGTCAATTTTGTTTATAACGGGTACAAGCTCCAGGTCATGGTCAAGTGCAAGGTAGGTGTTTGCAAGCGTCTGAGCTTCAACACCCTGCGAAGCGTCGATAATAAGTATCGCACCGTCGCAGGCTGCGAGCGAACGCGAAACCTCATAGTTGAAGTCAACATGACCGGGGGTGTCTATAAGGTTAAGCACATATTCCTGACCGTCATCAGCTTTGTAGTTGAGCTTTACGGCATGAGCCTTGATTGTGATACCGCGTTCACGCTCAAGGTCCATATTGTCAAGCAGCTGTGCTGTCATATCGCGCTTGGCAACGGAATCTGTCAGCTCCAGCAGACGGTCGGCAAGGGTGGACTTGCCGTGGTCAATATGGGCTATTATTGAGAAATTTCGTATATTTTCCTTTTTGTTGGACAAGGGGGTAGCACCTACTTATTTAAGATTTCTTTTTCCTGCTTTTCTTTTCCTTGGGCATTTTGGGTTCACCAAGGCTGATAAGAATAAAGGATGCTGTCCATACAGCTATGGCGATGAATATAATCAGTGCGGCATTGAATGCTGTGCCGAGCTGGCAGATTATAAGCTCGCCGACAAAGTCAACAAGGCTGCCTGCGCCGAGCAGAGCTGCTATGCCTGCAATGGCACTTGAAGAATCGGCAAGCAGGGCATTGATAATTGTCGAAAGCGGAACTTCGCCCGAAATAATAACACCGGAAAGGCTGTTGAATGATGCTATTGCACCGATAACGGATACCGCACCGAGTACACTGAAAACAAGGTTTACCTTTTTAGCGTTTGTGAATGCTGAACAGATAAATACGGCAAGCACCATAAGCACCATAAGACAAAGGAAAACAAGAGTTGCAATTGCGGGAGCTTTCATGGGTGCAAGCACGGTAGCAAGGTTTTCGGACAGTGTAAAAGTTTCTTCATTCAATTCAATACCGTGCTGTTGAATCAGATTAATGATATCTTCAACCGAAAAAGCGTCGTCAAAATACGCATCGACAAAGCCTAAGTCGATTACTATTCTGCACAGCTTCATGAAATAGAATGCGGGTACGGTAAGCAGCACCGTAACTGCCGCAACAATTCTGTAAAGAGCTTTCATTTTCTGTTACCCCTTATTTCCATGAAGAATTGAGCGCAACTGTGCGGTTAATGATGAGCTTTTCGTCGCTTGAATCCTTGTCAACGCAGTAGTAGCCCTGACGCATGAACTGGAAGGTGTCGCCGGCTTTGATGCCCTTTAAGCCGCCTTCGAGCTTACAGCCTTCAAGTACGGTAAGTGAATCGGGGTTGAGGTCGTCAAGGCTTTCGGGTGTTTCAACCTTGAAAAGGCGGTCATACATTCTGATTTCAGCATCAATGCAGTCGTCAGCGCTTACCCAGTGGAGTGTGCCTTTTACCTTTCTGCCGTCGGGTGCGTCGCCGCCCTTTGTTGCGGGGTCATATGTGCAGTGCAGGCAGGTGACTTCGCCGTTTTCGTCTGTTTCGTAGCCTGTGCAGGTTACATAGTAGGCGCTCTTGAGTCTGACCTCGTTGCCGGGGTAGAGGCGGAAGTATTTTTTGACAGGCTCAACCATGAAGTCATCACGCTCAACATAAAGGTTGCGTGAGAAGGTAACAGCGCGCTTGCCAAGCTCAGGCTTGTCGGGGTTGACTTCAACCTCTATTGTTTCTGTCTGACCCTCGGGGTAGTTGTCGATAACAACCTTGAGGGGCTTGAGTACAGCCATTGCGCGGGGGGCATTTGCATTAAGGTTATCGCGTACGCAGGCTTCAAGCAGACCGTAGTCAACAACGCTGTGGGCCTTGGAAACACCAACTCGGTCTATAAAGTCGCGCACTGCGGCTGCGGGGTAGCCTCTGCGGCGCATACCGCTGAGCGTTACCATTCGCGGGTCATCCCAACCGCTGACTATTCCCTTTTCAACAAGCTCAAGGCACTTTCTCTTGCTTGTCTGGCAGTAGTTTACGTTAAGGCGAGCAAACTCAATCTGTCTGGGGGGCTCGTCAAAGCCAATCTGCTCAAGGAACCAGTTGTAAAGCGGTCTGTGGTTTTCAAATTCAAGTGAGCAAAGTGAATATGTTACTCTTTCCTTTGCGTCGGAAAGGGGGTGCGCAAAGTCATACATCGGGTATACGCACCATTTATCACCTGTCTGGTGGTGGTGTACATGGGCAATACGGTAAATAACGGGGTCACGCATATTGATGTTTGGGGAAGCCATATCAATCTTTGCGCGCAGTACGCGTTCGCCGTTTGCAAATTCGCCCTTTGTCATTCTTTCAAAAAGGTCAAGGTTTTCTTCAATGCTTCTATCGCGGTAGGGGCTGTTTTTACCGGGCTCGGTAAGCGTGCCGCGGTATTCTCTGATTTCGTCGGCATTGAGGTCGCAGACATATGCCTTACCGTCTTTAATGAGCTTGATTGCACATTCGTAAATGAAATCAAAATAGCTGGAAGCATAAAGGCACTCGTTCCACTTGAAGCCGAGCCATTCGATATCTTCCTTTATTGCATCTACATATTCAACATCTTCCTTTGACGGGTTTGTATCGTCAAGGCGGAGGTTGCAGATGCCGCCGTATTTTTCAGCTGTTGTAAAGTCAATGCATATTGCCTTTGCATGGCCGATGTGCAGGTAGCCGTTGGGTTCGGGGGGAAAACGGGTCTGAACTCTGGTGTTGACACCTGCGGCTAAATCTTCATCGATAAAATCGTGAATAAAATTTGATACTACTTTTTCTTCTTCCATGGTTTTGTCCTCCGTGTATGTGAAAATTAGAGAGTTGATATAGCGTTGTTGATTCTTGCCGTTACCTCGTCCTTGCCGAGCAGCTGCATAATTGCGCAAAGGTCGGGTGTGTTGGAGCGTGAGGTAACTGCAATTCTGATTACACCCGAAACATCACCTACGTGACCCTTGAAGGCTTCGGGGGTTTTCTTGTATTCTTTAACATTCGGTGTGAAACCGAGCGGCTCGCACATATCCTTGATTTTAGCAAACCATACATCCTTTTCGTCTGCAGGGTCATAAACCTCAAGATATTTTTCAAGGATAGCCTTTATATCTTCCTTGTTGAGCTTTTCGTCAAACTTCACATCGGGTGTATAGAATTCGTTGTAGAAGTAGCTGACAAAGTCCCTGACCTCGCTCCATTTTGCAATATCCTTACGGGGCTTGGGGCTTTCGCGGTCAATGTTGAGTACAGCTGTTGAGTATTCGGGGTTTGCGGTGAATACATTATAGAATTCAGCGTCAAAATCCTTTGCCCAGGCTGCAACATTTTCGTAAACCTGCTTTGCGCTCATAATGGAAATTACATTTTTGCTTACATCATTGAGCTTTACAAGGTCGAAAAGACAGCCGCTTACACTCATCTTTTTAAGGTTGAAGGGGAATTTGGAAATATCTTCCTTAGGGTTGGCTCTGCGCCAATCTTCAAAGTTAGAGTTGATAAGGGTCAGCAGGTATTCGAGTACGCTTTCCTTAGGAATGCCCTCCTCTATAAAGTAGCCTACTGCCGCTTCGGGGTCTTTGCGTTTGGAAAGCTTGCGCTTGTCGCCCGTTTCTTCGTCAATTTTAAGTACCTGCGGAGTGTGCGCAAACTTGGGGAGCTTGTAGCCGCAGACACGGAAAAGCTCGATGTGCTTGGGTACGGAAGAAATCCATTCCTCACCGCGGATAACATGGGTTGTACGCATGAAGTGGTCATCGCAGACATGTGCAAAGTGGTAGGTGGGTATACCGTCTGATTTGAGAAGCACTTCGTCAATTGTATTTTCGGGCATTTCAATTTTGCCCTTAATCACATCGTCGAATGCAATGCGCTTGTTTTCATCGCCCTGTGAGCGAAGACGCAGCACATAGCTTTCGCCAGCGTTTATTCTTCTTTCCTGCTCTTCAAAGCTCATATCGCGGCACTTTGCGTATTTGCCGAAATAGCCCTTGATAAGTGCGCCGTCGGTTTCCTGCTTTTCACGCAGGGCTGTAAGCTCGTCCGCTGAGCAGAAGCAGGGGTATGCAAAGCCCTTTTCAACAAGGCTCTTTGCAACGGTCTGATAAATTTCAACACGCTGGCTTTGCGTGTAGGGTCCGTATTCGCCCTTTTCTGTGCCGAAGCCTGTTACACCTTCGGTAAAGTTTACGCCGAAGTAATCAAAGCCCTTGATGATTGCGGAAACACCGTCCTCAACCTCGCGCTTTTTGTCAGTATCTTCAATTCGCAGGAAGGATACGCCGCCGGTGGATTCGGCAGTAAGTATATCAACAAGTGCGCCGAAGAAGCCGCCCATATGCAGATAGCCTGTGGGGCTGGGAGCGAAACGCGTTACCCTTGCGCCCTCGGGAAGGTTGCGCGGGGGATAAAGCTTTTCCAAATCCTCGGGGGTTTTGGTGATGTCCGGAAACAGAAGCTGTGCAAGTTTTTCGTTGTTTGTCATTTCTGATGTACCTTTCAATTTGTTATAAAACCAAGCTGTCGTTTTCTAAAACGGTTTTGCTTTTTTGTTTGGGTTTGCGTATGTGGGGCTGTGCCTGCGGTGCAAAAAGATATCTGCGCAGTACAAGCCAGCTTACGCCCGCGCCTGCAGCCGCACCTATGAGTAACGCGGGTACAGAAACACCGGGCAGTTTTGTATTTATTTTGTCAACAACATGGTTGTTGATATAATCTTCTTCAAATTCTTCGTAGTTGTCATATTCTTCAAGGTATTCGTCTGCTTCCTGGCAGAATACGGTTAAATTCAGCGCAAATGCACAAAGCAAAGCAGACAGCAGACAGATTATTTTTTTTACCATAGTAAAGTCACCGCCGTCCATAAAATCTGTGCCGCAGCGGCACCTATTATTGCCGCAATGCCTATTATTGCCGCTGCTTTTTTACGGCTGCGGGGCGGAATGCCGACAACTCTGCCGGTTTGTCCGTTTAAGAATATACGGTAACTCTGTCCGTAGCATGTGCAGTCAAGCACCCATACGGGCAAAAGCAGATGCTTGTAAGCCTTATCCGCAAAGCTGTGAGTGCAGCCTGTGGTTTTTCGGTCTGTAAAACCCCTGAAGGCTTTTTCAGCTGCTTCAAGAGCTTTTCTTTCAAGCTCCGGCTTTGCCGCTTCAAATATTTCGTCAGCAGTCTGTCGGGAAATTCCGTAATCCGTATCTCCAAGCAGGTCCTTTGAAAAAGCCGTTGCCTTTTCAAGGTCATAGGGTTCGAGCATGCGCAGCAGAAAATCATCCGCCATATCATCGGCATTGAGCAGAATTTCTGAAAACTGCGTACTTACAGTCCGTTCGGAAGAGTAGGTATCAATTTTATCATCGTGCCGTTTTGTACATTCAGCGCTGACTGATGTTATAACATTGCAGTCAACCAGATATGCCGACATAAATCTGCGTTCAAAGCGGTTGTGGTGAACTGCTTCCGCAAATTCCGACGGAGCCATTTTGTCCGCAGAAAACCTGCGCAGAAAAATCTGCGCTGCCTGCTCTCTGTTTATTTCAAAAGGTATGATAAGGTCGGGCTTGTGCATAATCAATCTTCCCCATCGGTTATTTCGTTATAAACTATAGTATCTGTTGTAAACGTGGTTATGCCGAGAGAATGAAGTTCTTTAAGCCGTTTGGGCTTGTTGACAGTCCATGCTGCAAGGGAAATGCCGGCGTCGGTGAAGGCTTTTATTTCCTTTTCCGTGCCTGCCTTGTTGCCGTTAAAGGAAACACCGATATCGGTATTGCTTTTTGCGGTTTCAAGGGTTTGTTTATCAAGCTCGCTTGTAAGCCACATAACCGTTACATCGCTTTTGTAAAGTGTTGTCACACCGTCTTCAAGCAGGGAATAAATCAGCTCTGCCTGTTCGCGGTCAAAGGTTATGAACATACATTCGCTGTTCCAATTATCTGCAACGACATTAAGCATTTCCTTGATATATTCCGTGCCGCTCTGCTTTATTTCAATAACGGGTGTCAGCTTGTTGTTGGCGCAGGTATTGAGCATCATTTTAAGCGTAGGTACGGCAACATAGCCGTCTTTGCTGTCAATGCTGTGGCGCAGAATCTGTTTATAGGTCAGCAGGCTGATTTCATCCTTGCCGTTGGTTGTGCGCTTGATGTCTTCATCGTGCATCAGCACCCACACGCCGTCAAGTGTGCGCCTGATATCAAATTCAATGTGCGTGTAGCCTGCTTCGGCAGATTTCAATGCGGCTTCAATTGTATTTTCGGGTGCGGATATGCTCATACCTCTGTGAGAAATGAGCGTTACCTGCGCACCTTCGGGAAGCTCTGCCTTTGAAAGCGGAATTGGCTTGTCGGTTTGAGCGGAGGCTGCCGCTATGATGATTATCACCGCCGCAATAATTACTGCGGCAGGAATCAGTATTTTTATGAGCTTTTGTTTCATTGTTAATCACCCTGGTTTTTAAGCTGCCGAAAAATAAATTGTTCTGGAATATTCGTTGGAAAGGAAGCCGCCCCTTCGCTGGAAGGTGATTGTAATTTCCTGCGGCTTGCCGTCGCTTGCGGGTATGCAGGGGACTGTTGCTTCTTCGCCGCTGTCAATTATTATTTCACCTGTGCGCAGAGGTTCGCCGTTGAGCGTAACTGCGGTAATTGTGAGCTTGTGGTTGTCCGAAAGGTTTCGGATTAAAAGCGTTGTGCTGTCCTGTGTGAAAGTACCCGACGGTGAATCGGTGAACTTTGCATATACACCGTCCAGCGGACACTGCGAAAGGTCAAACTGCGGATAGCGTTCATCGGTATGAACATCTTTAATGTTATCTGTCAGAAGCAATTCAAGAATCAGCGGAAGAACATACTTGTCCCACTTCGCCTGAGTGTGACACAGTCCGTAAACGAACCATGTGTTTTCGGGCAGATATGCGCCGGAAGCATCAACAGCCTGCGTAGGTGACATATGGTTGTGGGCTTCATTTGTACAGCCGCCATATATTTTGGGCTTTTGTGCAAAGGTTGTGCCGTAGGGTGCGGCAGCAGCGCCCGTTGTGCTGACGGTATCAATAATATAGTCGGAATCAACCATTTTGCCCGTACCCATCTGCGTGCCGTAGCCTGCAATAATGCTGATGTTTACACCGGCAGCCTGTGCCGCTTTAAGACCCTTATCAATATTTGCCATGCAGTCAAAATGCATTTTGTCTGCGCGCTCAATAATCGCGGCATTTTCTATGGGGTCAAGGTAAACATCGCGCAAGGCGGTGTAGGTTTCAATATCCATAAAATCCCAAGCACTGCCGAAATAAATTGCGTGCGGCAAAAGAACCTCGTTGAATACAGTTTTTACAAGGCTGTTGAGAAATTCTGCGGGCAGAAGCTCTGTGGCCCAGCGTATATCAAGCTCTGTGCCGAGCATGACACCGCCGAAATGTAACAGCTCTTTAAGGTTGAAATTAATCGGCTTATCGCCGAGTAATTCCATGAGCAGGCTTGTACCGCGCACAGCGGGGGAATTCATAACAACATTGTCAATTTTGCCGTTTGTGCCGTGGTAATAAAGGTAGGTTGCGGTGAGCTGACCGCCGTGGCTGAGTGCGTATATATCTACCTGTTTTGCGCCGGTGTATTTAAGCACGCTGTCAATAAACTCGTCGAGATGTTCGCAGTTTACAATCTGACTTCTGCGCCAGTCGGTGTTGAAGATAAATATTTTATCCTCCGGTACGGTCTGCGCCATTGCTTCAATCAGCTCGCCCTCTGTCATGGGCAGGTAGTCGCCATCCTTTTCCTCGTTGATGTATTTTACACTTGCTTCTTCAACATAGGTGGGGTAGGACACGACATTGTATTTTGAACTGCCGTCAGGCATCATTGAAATATCGTCTACAAGCTCTGCGGAAAATTCTCTGAACTTTTCAACAAAGGGCTCTGTATCGCCGTTGTGGTATTTTGCAAGACCCGATATAAGACCGGGCAGGTTTGATGCTAACTTTTTAATTAAATCCTTTGCATTGATACCCCATATCTGCTCTTCGGTTTCAAGACCTCTGTCCCTTATGAGAATAGGACCCGAATAGCCCTGAATGAAAATAATGGGGTTGCCGTCCCAATCAAAGGAGGGGATATTCTCCTGATTAGCGGTTACGCACGGGGCAACCGTGCAGAAAACAAGTACAGTACAAAGGATTATACTGATTACTCTTTTCATTTCTATCTTTCCTTTTTAGTAAATGCTTAGTTTTCGCAGAAGTAAAGTGTTCTGCTCATAGGCTGCGCAAGCAGGCTGCCGCTGTATTTATATTCGATTTCCATGATGAAACAGCCGTTGTCTGAAAGCTTTGAGCAGTCAACAGTCATTTCTTCGTCGGGTGCGAGTACCTTTTTGCTGTCGAGGTTGAATTCACAGCCGTCTGCTTTTATTGCGGTGATTACCATGCTGTTTTCATCGCATATGTTGCGGATTAAAAGCTTCTTGCTGTCGGCATTGTAATAACCGGATTTTTCGTTTGTGAATTTTGCGTATACGCCGTCTACAGGGCACTGTGCCAGCTCAAACTGCGGATAGCGCGGGTCTGAATGAACATCCTTGATGTTGTCGGTCAGGAGCATTTCCATAATCATCGGGCGGGTATAATCGTCCCAGTATACCTGACCGTGGTACTGTCCGTAAATGAACCATGTATTTTCAGGCAGGAATGCTGTTGAAGCGTCAACGGTGTATGACGGTGAAACATGGTTGTGAGTCGGGTCGGAGCAGTTTGTACCCTTTGCGGTGTAGCCCTTTACAAAGTGCGTACCGTAATCGGCTGTGTATGCGCCCGTGGTGTTCTTTGTGTCAATGATGAAGTCGGAATCAACCGTTTCACCTGTGCCGAGCTGTGTGCCGTAGTTTGCAGTAATGTAAATGTTTACTCCTGCAGTCTGAGCGGCTTTAAGGCCCTTGCTCATGTTTGCCATGCAGTCGTAGTGCATTTTATCGTGCTTTTCGATTCTTTCGCCGTGAATAATGGGGTTGTTGAGATACTTTGCTTTGTATGTGGTGTAAGTATCAATATCCATAAAGTCCCACACGCTGCCGAAATTAAGTGCAACGGGCAGGAACATTTCGCTGAAAACGGTGTTGATAAGTCCGTTGAGAAAATCTCCGGGGAGAATTTTGCCGAGGAAGCGAAGGTCGGTTTCGGTGCGGAGCATAACTGCAAGGAAACGGGAAATTTCGTCCATGCCAAAGTTGATGTTGCCGCCGAGCAGGCCTGTGGCAATTGTTGTACCGCCGATTGCGGGAACATTCAGCACTGCGTTGTCAACCTTAGCCTGAGTGCCGTAGTAGTAAAGGTAGGCTGCGGCAGTCTGACCGCCGTGGCTGAGCGCGTAAATGTCAACCTTGTCCTTGCCTGTGCATGCAAGGACGCCGTCAATAAATGCGGCAAGCATTTCGCTGTTGTCAATCTGACCCAGTCGCCAGTCGGTGTTGAAAATGAAAACATATTCTGCCGGTACTGTTTCAAGGATTGAATTTGTTATGTCCTTTTCGGGTACATAGTCTTCCTTACCGTTTGCGCGGAGTGTTGCAATAGAAGCTTCTTCTGCGTAGTAGGGGTAGGGTGTTACATTGTACTTTGATGTGCCGTCCTCAAGTATTTCGATGCCGCCGAGCATATCTTCTGCAAGTGCGCCGAAGCTGGAAAGCAGCAGGCTGCTGTCGCCCATTGCGTGCAGAACTATGCCTGCAAGTATGCCGGGTACGGAAATAATTATTTTTGCTATGTCAAGCTCTCTGCCTGCGCCCCATACTGCGGCTTCGGTTTCAAGCCCTCTGTCCTTAACAAGGGCTGAGCCTGTATAGCCCTGAATGAATACTACAGGGTCGCCGTCCCATGTGATTTCGCCCTGCTGTGCGTGAGTGCTTACGGCAACGGTGCCTATAAGCATTGCAAGGCAGAGAATAATGCTGATAAACTTTTTCATATTTTATCCGTCCTTTCGGAATCTACCGTCTTTATTTTACTTTTTTCAGGTTCTTGCCAAGGAGAACAAGCGGAATAAAAATAAGTGCGCCTATTACCGCTGAGGCAAGGTAAATATGCGGTGCGGGAATGTTAACGGCTGTGCCGTATTCGTTAATGTACTGTGCGGTTGCAAATGCATCTGTAACCTTAACGGCAACAGCAGGACCTATGGTCATGGGAAGCAGAACAGAGAATATCATTCTGATACCCTGGAGCTGACCTGCTTTATCCTCGGGTGTGAAGTCGCGTATTGCGGCGTTGAGCATAATCATAAGCAGACCGTAGCCGACCATTGCAATAAGTGCGGAAAGGGCGAAGAAGATAATGTTCTTGTCTGCAAAGAATACAAGCACAAGACCGACTACAAAGAAGGCTGCGGAAGGATAGAGGAACGGAGTCTTGCCTTTTTTGTCGCTTAAAATGATGAAGGAAACAAGTGTTGTAACACAGGCTATTACCACAACGGCAGCAAGTATTATGATGGGTGCGGTAAGCTTGAGTGTGCTCATGTCGATATAGTGGTCAACATAAATGAAAAGGTAGGGGAAGAAAACCTGGCTTGCAACGGAGAAGATGCCCATGCATAAAAGTGAAAGGTAAAGGCTCTTGTTGCCCTTGATAACGGAAGGCTTGAAGCCGTAGGTCATTGTTTCTATAAAGCCTGCGGTTGTCTTTACGCCGGTTCGGGATTCTTTTATTGAGAATATACCGATTACACCGCAGATTGTAACGATAAGACCGAGTCCTATAAAGCAGGCGGGATAGCCGAATTTGACGGAAAGGCTGCCGAAGGCTGCGGTAACACCGAGCAGGGCAACAACAGGAAGAATGGCAAGCACGGTTTCTGTTTTAGCTCTGTTGTTGGTTGAGGTAACATCGGTAATCCATGCGTTGAATGCGGCATCGTTACTTGTTGAACCCATAAAGGTCATGATGCAGTCCATTATGATAACGAGAATAACAGTTGTTGAAACAGCTGCGGCAGGTGTTGTACCCATAATCTTTGCCACATTTTCCGGGGAGATAACGGCAAATGCCATAACGGTAAAGCCCCATACTATGTAGCCGCCGCAGATGAAAATTTTACGCTTGTTGATTTTATCGCTCAGGCTGCCCATAAACAGCGTGGTGATAACAGCTACAACGGAGCTTGCGGTAACCATTCGTGAAATGTCTTCGGGTGTGCCGCCGACCTCGTTGAAGAGGAAAAGGTTGAAGAAGTTGTTTTCAACAGCCCATGCTATCTGACCCATAAAGCCGAAAAGCACTATGTTGAGCCATAAGGATTTGGAAAGCTTGTTTGATTTGCTCATGTTCTGTATCCTTTCGTTGTTTGATATCCGTAAGGTTTTAATAATTATAATACCTCACTATTTATAATAAAATATAATACCAAATAATCCTTTTGTAGTCAATGGGTAAGTGTGGCGAAGTTTGTAAAAATTTTTTATTAAAAATGTTTTATTTTTTCACAAACTATGATATAATCAACTCTGTATAATGGTTTACCACCGTTTGATATGGGAGGAATTTGAAAATGCTACTTGAAAAAATCCTTATCGTTGATGATGATACCAACATCTGCGAGCTTCTCCGACTTTATATCGAGAAGGAAGGCTACAATGTAATCATCGCTAACGACGGTGCATCTGCGGTTAAAATTTTCCGCGAACAGCAGCCCGACCTTATGCTGCTTGATATTATGCTTCCTAAACTTGACGGTTGGCAGGTCTGCCGCGAAGTCCGTAAGTTTTCCGATAAGCCCATAATCATGCTTACCGCAAAGGGCGAAACCTTTGATAAGGTTCTCGGTCTTGAGCTCGGTGCGGATGACTATGTTGTAAAGCCTTTTGATACCAAGGAAGTTGTTGCAAGAATAAAGGCTGTGCTTCGCCGTTCCGGCGGTGCTTCCGCAGCAGCTGCGGTACAGGAGGTTGTTTACGATAAGCTTTCAATCAACCTTACAAATTATGAGCTTAAAGTAAACGGAGTTCAGATTGATACCCCGCCCAAAGAGATGGAGCTTATTTTCCACCTTGCAAGCAATCCCAACCGCGTTTTTACACGCGACCAGCTTCTTGATGAAGTGTGGGGCTTTGATTACTACGGCGATTCGCGCACGGTTGACGTCCATGTAAAGCGTCTGCGCGAAAAGCTCGAAAATGTTTCGGAAAAGTGGGAGCTTCGCACGGTGTGGGGCGTAGGCTACAAGTTTGAAACCAAAGAATAAATAAAAGCATTTAGATTTATGAAAAAGAAAACAAACCGCAATAAAAGCAGGGTCAGGCGCTTTTCGCTGCGCGCAAGGTATACCCTCATGCTTTCTCTCATATTGCTTTTCTCGTTTGCTCTGCTGGGTGCATCGCTTGTTATTTTTTCGGGCAGGTATGCATACAATCAGCACGGCAATCTGCTTTCCGAAAATGCACACAATGTTGCCGATTCTGCGTCAACGCTGCTTTCCGGAGGCTATATATCAATGTTTGGCGAGGGCGATTCGTCTATGGCGGCACTCGGTTCTTCGCTGGACCTTATTTCAACATCAATCAATGCCGATGTTTTTATATGCGATACATCGGGCAGTATAATAATGTGCCGCGATTATTTTGAAAAGGGTGCGTATGTAGGCAATTACTGCGAGCTGCACGATGAAATTAAAATCCGCGGTGAAACTTTAGCCCGTTCGCTTGAAGGGCAGTATCTTACCGTAGGCAGTATTGATGAGCTGCATCAGGAAAATCACTATATCGCAGGCGAACCCGTTACCGTTATGGGCAGAACCGTTGCCGTTGTTTTTGCAATAGCGCCCGTTTCAAATTCAATTGTCAGCTTTATTGAACCTATAGTTCAGCTTATGTTTGTTTCAATGCTGGTTGCGCTTGCGTTTGCTGTTGTTGCAATTTATTTTCTTGCGCACAGCCTTACGCGTCCGCTGAAAAAAATGGCGCGTGCCACACGCAGCTATGCTGCGGGCGATTTCAGCCCGAGGATAAACATTCACCGCAACGATGAAATAGGCGAGCTTGCACAGGCTTTCAACACTATGGCGAACAGCCTTGAACAGCTTGAAAGCTCACGACGCAACTTTGTTGCCAATGTTTCGCATGAACTCAAAACTCCCATGACAACCATAGGCGGCTTTATTGACGGTATGCTTGACGGTACAATTACTCCGGAGCAGCAGGAGCGTTACCTTAAAATTGTTTCGGGTGAAGTCAAGCGCCTTTCGCGAATGGTTGTTTCAATGCTCAACCTTTCAAAAATAGAAGCAGGTCAGCTTGACCTGAATATAAAAAATGTTGACCTTTCGGGGCTTGTGCTTACAAGCTTCCTCAACTTTGAACGCAAAATAAGCGAAGCTAAAATTGAAGTCAGAGGTCTGGAATATCTTGATGCGCATACCGTGCGTGCGGATGAGGATATGCTCGGTCAGGTGGTTTACAATATTATTGACAATGCTGTTAAGTTTACACCGGAACACGGTTATATCAGCGTAAGCATAAAAGAAGCTGACGGCATGGTTCAGACCCGTATTTCAAACAGCGGCTCGGGTGTTGCACAGGAAGAGCTTGATAAAATTTTCGAGCGTTTTTACAAGGTCGATAAGTCCCGCAGCACCGATACCAAAAGTACGGGACTCGGTCTGCACATAGTGCGCAGTATACTTGAGCTTCATGGCGGAAAAATACACGCAGTCAGCGAAGAGGGCAGATATACCGAATTTATTTTCGAGCTTCCGTATGTTTCCGAAAAGTGATTTTGTAAAAATAAAAACGCAAATATTTTAAAGTTTATTCATAAAACCGATAAGTGAATATAATACACCTCGGATAATATGATGGCATCAACCTAAAAGGAGAAAAATGAAAATGGACGAAAGAGATAATATTTTCAAACCCGACGGTGAGCAGGAAAACACAGTGCCTGCCGAGCCTGTTGAGGCGGTTGAACCCACACAGCAGGAAGTTGACAGACTTACGGATAAATATTCCGCAGCAGAGCCGGTTGAAGTAGAAGCCGTTGAGGTGAAAGAGCCTGTACAGCAGCCGTACACAAGCAGCACACAGCCTCAACAGCCTTCGTATAACTATACACAGAATAACGGTGTGCCGAATTACACCTACAACCCTAATACAGGGGCAACACAGCAGTACGGATGGCAGCCTTCCTACCCGCAGCCCGAACAGAATGACGGCAAAAAAAAGAAAAAGAAGGGCAGAAAGGTTTTCTGTATTCTGCTGGCTATAGTTGTTATTGTTTCCGCAATTGCTATTCCTGTTTCACTCAGCAGGGATAAGCATGGTATCAACGGCAGCTTTAATGACAATAATCCCGAAAAGCCGAGTATTCTTGATGAAAATGCACCTCAGCTTGAAATAAACGAAACACCGCAGTCTAACATTGTTTCCGACGGTAAAACACTTTCCGCAACCGAAATTTACGAAAAGGTTGCCGAAATAAATGTTGCTGTTATGATTTATGCAAGCGACAGCCTTTATACCGAAGGTACAGGTATAATCATGGGTGAAAATGAAAAAGGTACACATACCTATATCCTCACCTGCGCACATGTTATTTCCGATGCGGGAATTGAAGCAGTTGTTCAGCTTGAAAACGGCAAGCGTTACGATGCGGATATTGTCGGCTACGATGCAAGAACCGATATCGGTGTACTCCGTATTGAAGCAAAAGGGCTTAAAGCCGCAGAATTCGGCAATTCCGATTCGCTCAAGGTCGGCAGCACCGTTTATGCAATAGGTAATCCCGGCGGTTCGGCACTTTTCGGCACATTTACCGACGGTAAGGTTTCCGCTATCGGCAGAAACATCACAAGCAGCATCGGATACGATATGGTATGTATTCAGCACAATGCCGCAATCAGCCCCGGCAATTCCGGCGGTGCGCTTATCAACGAGTACGGTCAGGTTATAGGTATCAACTCGGCTAAAATTGCCGCAACGGAATTCGAGGGTATAGCCTTCTCAATTCCGATTACTCAGGCACAGGATATTATTAATAAGGTTATTACCTACGGTTATGTACCCGGCAGAGCAAAGCTCGGCATTTCTTATGTTGAAAACGATAATTCATCAATCAGCAGCATTTACAGCATGGCTGTCCAGATGAAGGACCTGCCCAGCGGTTCGCTTGTTATTTACTCAATTGATGAAAACAGCGCACTTTCCGGCACCGATGCACAGCCCGGTGATATGATTATTGCGGTAAACGGCAAAAAACTTGACAAGGCAGATGTTCTGCTTGAAACAATTGAGGATTCATCTGTAGGCGATGTTCTTACTCTCAAGCTGTTCCGTATTACGGTTACAGGCGGCAGATATCAGACCTCCGAGTTTGAAGTAAAGGCAAAGCTTATTGAAGAAAAGAATGTTGCCAAGGAAGAAGTGACCACCGCAGGCGTTTACGGCAACGATAACTACGGCGATTATTTCGGATTCAATTTCGGATTTTAACAGTATACAAGAGGGGTTAAAAAGTGGCAGATAAAAAAGTGTTTGAAAAAACAAAATATTTTATAATTGATATGGACGGTACATTTTATCTCGGCAACCGTCTGATTGAAGGAGCTGACGGCTTTATCAGAAGCCTTCAGGCATCGGGCAGGGATTTCCGCTTTTTCACAAACAATTCTTCAAACAATGTAAAGGTTTGCTGTGATAAGCTTGAAAAAATGGGCTTCCCCGTATCGGAAGACAAGATTATTATTTCTTCCCATGTAACAATTGATTATTTGCAGAAAAATCATGCGGGCGAAAGGGTTTACCTTCTCGGTAACGAACGCCTGACAGCGGATTTTGAAGCGGCAGGAATTAACCTTGTTAATGAAAATCCCGATGTTGTTGTGCTTGGCTTTGATACAACACTCACATATGAAAAAATAAGCAAAGCAGCAAATTATCTTGCTGCCGGTGTAACCTATATTGCCTCTCACCCCGATCTCAACTGCCCCATGGCAGACGGCTTTATGCCGGACACAGGTTCGATGATTGAAATGTTTGCCGCTTCAACCGGTAAACGCCCGAAGGTTATGGGCAAGCCTATGGAAGAAACGGTAAACTATGTTACAGATTTGCTTGGCTGTACCCGCGAAGAAATAGCCTTTGTCGGTGACAGACTTGCAACAGATATAGCAATAGGCTACAATCACGGTATCCCCAGCGCACTTGTATTAAGCGGCGTAACGAGCATTGAAGAATACAACGCAAGCGATATACGCGCATCTGTGGTGGTAGATGACCTTGCTGCACTTGCGGATTACCTTTGATTTGTGAAAGGAAGTGTGTACATGTTCAGTGAAAACCTTAAAACACTGCGCAAAAGCTGCGGCTTTAAGCAGGAGGATGTGGCAAAGGTTTTAGGTATTGACCGTTCAGCCTATTCGTACTACGAAGGCGGAAAAACCCAGCCCAGCTTAACTAACCTTATTAAAATTGCGCATATGTTCAAAGTTGATGTGGATGAGCTTATCGGTAATAATAAAGCAAGTCAGCAGCTTGAATTCGGCTCGGAGCAGGTGTCGGGCTACCGCCACGATGCACAGCCCGGTGTACGCACACTTGGGGAATGCTCGGCAGAAGAGAGAGTACTCGTTGCCTGGTTCAGACAGATAGAAAATAAAGAAAAAATTCTTGAACTGCTGAAGGAAGAATACGACCGTCAGCAGAACAAGGAAGAAGAATAAATAAGGAGGGGTTGGCATGTTTTGTCAGCATTGCGGCTCACAGATTGAAAACACGGCGGTAATATGCCCTGTTTGCAACGCACAGCTTTCTTCAAGTATGGGTACTTCACCCCAGCCGGAGCCCAAAAAGGCACCTGTTTATGAAGCACCGGCAAAGGAAAACAAAAAGGTTGAAAATGCCAAGGGTAAGGGCTATGCAGCTGTTGTTTCGGCACTTATAGCTTTCCCGACGCTTATCTGCCTTGTGGCGGATTATCTCGGTCCGCCCGAATGGATACGCAACTTTTTTCCCAACCACGATTGGGCGCAGGCAGGTATAGTCACATGGTCGGCATACATACTCGGTATAGCAATGTGTGCCTGGATGATGATAGTTCTGCCCGCAATCAAGCCTAAGCGCCCTGCAATAACCGTTTGTATATGCATGGTTGTAATTTCGCTTTATCTGCTCTTCCTGTCGTACATAAACCACAGCGCAGGCTGGTATGTTGATTATGTAATGCCTGTTTGCCTGATGCTTACGGTTTCTTCGGCGATAATGAGTATACTCATGGCTTACAAGATTATACCCATGAACCATATTGCTTCCGCAATTACCGTTCAGGGTGCGCTGCTTTGCCTCGGCATTGAAATTCTTTTTGATATGCAGCGCCGCGGTCAGATTGAGCTTCGCTGGTCAATAATTCTTGCCGTTGCGGCAATTTCAGCTGTAGGTATTTACGAGGCTGTAAGCTACGCAATAAGAATTAATAAAAAATAAGTAATCATTCTATCAGCATCTGCTGTGCCTTGCCTGCGCTTACTGCGGCGGTGAATTCGCCGCTGATGCAGGTGTCGGCAGATACAGTTTCGCTGATTATTTTGGCACCGCCTAATGTGTTTATCTTTTGAATAAAGTAATCTTCTGCGGTGCTTAAAGCATGATATTCTTTTTTATACACAAGCTTTTTTTCATGAAAGCTTGTGTATATTTTTTGCGTATAGCCTATGGGAAGTCTTACATCATTTGCTGTAAGGTAGCTGCTGCGCACACAGTCGGGCTTTGCTTTGGAAGAAACAAAAAGCGGAATATCAAGCCCGAAAAAATGCAGTGTGGTATGCTTTTCTTCAGCTTCTCTGTAAAGTGTAGTGTTGGGATAAGCCGTATCCGATGTTATGCTGATTTGTGTGTTGATTACCGCGTATGCTGCGGCGTGCTGAAACCGCACCGACCCGTCGGCAAGCTCGGCAAAGCCGCCGACAAGCACTTCGCCCTTGCTTACCGCTTCGCCGACAGAGTGCAGCTTTGTACCCGAATAAAGTTCAAGCACGGCAAGCTGACCGTCAACCGCGCTGATTACATCGCAGGGTGTTTCGTCGGTGGGAATTTCGGGGCGGTCAATACGCTCGGTTACATCTACCTGAACGCTTGAACCGATGAGGTTTACGGTAAGATAGGTTACATCGGGCAGGCGCGAAAGGGCAAAAAAGCGTATTTCAGGCGCATTTATGCTGTCTTTAAAAACACCGGGCTTTAACCCTGCTTGAGCAAGTACGGTAAGTATTTCTTCGTCGGTTACCTTACTGTTTGATGTTATGTCAATTGTCCACACCATGCTTGACAGCATACCTATAACCGCAAAAAATATACCCAAGCCGCAGAGTACACCTGCACGGCGGCGGTATTTACTTGCGAAGAACGGCATGCCTACGGTTTTGGTGTGCTTCAGCCGCATACCGGATTTTACCGCACATTCGCGTATACGCATATAACCGTTCAGCGTAGTATAGGCAAAAAGTCTGCCGTTGCGCGTGTTTAAGCCCCACAGAGGAATCTCCCGCAAAGAACAAAGGTTTATAAATCTTTCGGGGAAGCCGCCTTCGGCATAAAAGCCGACGCAGCCGCAGATAAGCCTTAACAGCCTTATGAATACCATGTGATACCCCCGTCAGCAGAATTCTATTGTGTGAAATGTGCCGCACAATACGGCGGCTTCACCGTCGAACGAGCGTATAATCAGGTCACTTCCGCAGAATTTTGCGCACACGCTGCCGAGGTTCATTACTATTTTATCTTCGCCGTATTCAACTATTCCGCGGCAGCCCTCTATGCTGGCGGCGGTATTGGCAAAAAGCTCAATGTGCGCACAGCTTTTTGAAGCAAGCGGCGGTATATCAAGCTCATTGAGTATTATACTTTTCAGCTTTTTATCTATCTCCATATTTAATCACTCCCATGAATATATACGCTGACTGCATAATAAAAATGTTACGGGGTGTTCGGAATGATTGAGGGAAAAGCTATGGTGAAAAATGCGGCGGTTGCAGGCGTTGCGGTGCTTTGTGCGTCAATGCTTCTTGTGTTTGCGCGGCAGGCTGTGTGCGGTGCGGCAAAGGGGCTTGAAACCTGCGCGGGTGTAATTATTCCGTCGCTGTTTCCTTTTCTTGCAGTTAGTGCATTTGCGGCTGTGTCGCCGTCGTGCAAGTCAGCTATGCGTTTTTTGTCGCCCGTAATGCGCCATGTTTTCAGATTGCCGTCTGCGGCGGCACCTGCGGTGCTTTTCGGGCTGATAGGCGGCTATCCAGTCGGCTGTACAACTGCCGCGCAGCTTTACGCACGCGGTGAAATAAATACCGAGCAGGCACAGCGTATAACCTGCTTTTGTGTCAATGCGGGCCCCGCTTTTGTTATTACCGCGGTGGGGTCGGTTATGCTGTCGAGCATTAAAGCGGGCGTTATTCTGTTTGCTTCCTGTATGGCAGCTTCCTTGCTTATAGGTATAATGCTCGGATTTACGGCAGAAAAGCCCATTGCAGATAAAGCAAAGCCGATAAGCAATATAAGCGATATTCAGGCGCTTGTTGAAGCAACAGAAAAGGCAGCAGCTTCCATTATAAAAATCTGTGCATGGACGGTGCTTTTTGCCTGTATATATGCGGTTGTTGAAAATTCGGGAGCAAAAAAAGAAATACTTACCGCTTTTGAATGTCTGTTTGAAGTTACGGGTGGCTGCCGAGAGCTTGCAAAGGGCAGTAACCTATGTACAATTGCCGCCGCACTCGGCTGGGGCGGACTGTGCGTTTGCTGTCAGGTTATGGAAAGTGTGCGTAAAACAGGAGCAAAGCTGAGCGTGTTTTTTGCCTTTCGTGCATTGCATGCCGCACTTGCGGCGGTGATATGTTCGGTACTGCTGAAAGTGTTTCCTGTTGAAACGGATGTTTTTTCAAATGTTGCTGCCGTAACCGCAAACGGCTTTTCGTATTCCGTGCCTGCTACGGCGGCATTGATGTGCCTTTGCGCAGTTTTTGTTATAGACCTTGATAGAAGCAAAAAAATGTGTTAATATAGAACAATGGAGGAATTTGATATGAAAAAGAAATTGTTTAACACCGCCTCTATTGACAAAATATGCGCAAACTGTATCCACGGCAGACATTCGCCTGACGGGGATAGCGTACTTTGCATAAAAAAAGGTATTATGTATAAGGATTCATCCTGCCGCAGGTTTGAATATGACCCGCTCAACCGTGTTCCGGTACGCCCGGTTACCATGTCGGAATTTTCTGCGGAGGATTTTGAGCTGTGAGGATTCTGTTAGCGCCCGATTCATTCAAGGGCTCACTTTCAGCGTTGCAGGTCTGTACGGCGATTAAAGCCGTTATTCAAAGTGAAATACCGGAAAGTACTGTTGACTGTATTCCCGTTGCGGACGGTGGCGAGGGTACGGTTGACAGCTTTGTTTTTTCCTGCGATGCAAAAATCAGAAAAACCGAAGTAACGGCACCTGATTTCAAAAGAGTTATAGCAGAATATGCAGTTATGGACGATACTGCCGTAATTGAAACGGCACAGGCAAGCGGTCTGCCGCTTGTCGGAAGCAAAAATAATCCCGTGCTGGCAACAAGCTTCGGCTCGGGTGAGCTGATTCTTTCGGCGCTTGATGCAGGGTGCAGGAAAATAATTTTAGGCATCGGCGGCAGTGCCACAAACGATGGCGGTATAGGGCTTGCCATGGCTCTCGGCGCACGCTTTACCGGTAAAAGCGGCAATATAGTTGAACCCAACGGCAAGGGCATGAGTGAAGTCGCCGCCATAGATTTGGGCGGTATGGATTCGCGCCTTGCAGAATGCGAGATTACCGTTCTGTGTGATGTTGAAAATCCGCTTTACGGCGAAAACGGTGCAGCTTTTATTTATGCGCCGCAGAAGGGTGCAGACAAGGAAAAGGTTGTTTTTCTGGATAATGCCTTGCGAAACCTTGAAAAAGCCGTAATAAAAAGCCTCGGTGCGGATTTTGCGAATCTGCCCGGTGCAGGTGCAGCAGGCGGAATGGGCTACGGACTCAAAGCGTTTCTCGGTGCAAAGCTTCAGAGCGGTGCAAAAACTGTACTTGATATTTGCGGCTTTGATGAAAGGAAACAGCAAGCTGACCTGATAATTACGGGCGAGGGCAGGTTTGACAGCCAGAGCCTTATGGGCAAAGTGCCGGGTGAAATTATAAGCAGGGCGGGCAATGTGCCTGTTGCAGTGCTTTGCGGAATGAGCCTGCTTGAAAAGGCTGACGGTGTATGCCGCATTTTTGAAACCAATCCGCAGCATCTGCCCTTTGAAACGGTTTTACCTATGTGTGAAAATATGCTTTACAATACGGTAAAAGGCGAAGTTTTACAGTTTTTGAAAAAATTTTAAAAAAATGCTTGACAAATGTGTTTCAAGGTGATATTATAGCAAAGCGTTCTGCGAGAGAACTTGCAGACAAGTTGGTGTTTATGACATTGAGGGTCCACCCGTTCCCATTCCGAACACGGTAGTTAAGCTCAATCGTGCCGAAAATACTTGGTGGGCAACCGCCCGGGAAGATAGGTCGACGCCAACACAATAGTTGGTAATTATGACATTGAGGGTCCACCCGTTCCCATTCCGAACACGGTAGTTAAGCTCAATCGTGCCGAAAATACTTGGTGGGCAACCGCCCGGGAAGATAGGTCGTTGCCAACACTATTAGAAGTAGCCACCCAATAGGGTGGTTATTTTTTTATGTTGCGGAAAAAACAGCCATCTTGATGTTTTTTTACCCTCTCGATGTGCCTATGCACACCTTCGGGGTAAAGAAAACACCAATCTGACTATTTTTTCTCAGCATAAACTGTCAACTTTTTGAAATGTATTCCTTCGGATCAAAGAAAATGTCAGCCCACCCATTTTCTCTTGCCACAAACGGCTTTGACTGTTTTCGGGGTAAAGAAAACACCAATCCGACTATTTTTTCTCAACATAATTTGTCAACTTTTTGAAATGTATTCCTTCGGGTCAAAGAAAATGTCAGCCCCCCATTTTCTCTTGGCGCAAACAGTTTTGCTTGTTCCTTTTTATTAATAATCTGTTAATATTTATATGTTAGACTACATTCAGTATTTGTGTATTTGCGCCTGTTTGCGCTTTCAGGAAAGGCTGCGGCATGAAAATATCGGTTTTGCTTGCCGCTTACTGCGGCGAAAAATATATAGCTGCCCAGGTTGAGTCGGTTCTTTGTCAGCTTCCTGCTGACGGTGAACTGATTATATCCGATGACAGTCCTGACGGTAAAACGCGTCAGGCGCTGGAACCGTTTTTAACTGATTCAAGGGTGAAATATGTTATCGGTCCGCGAAAGGGTGTTGATGCAAACAAAGAATTTTTGTTTACTCAATGCACAGGTGATGTCGCTTTTCTGTGCGACCAGGACGATGTATGGCTGCCCGGCAAGGTTGAACGCTGTATGGCGGCGATTGAAAGCGGTGCCTGCTGTGTTCTGCACGATGCGTACCTTACCGATGAAAACCTTGTAAAAACGGGTGAAAGGCTTTTTGATACAAGAAATGCGAAAAAAGGCATTTTTCACAATATACTTAAAAACTGCTATACCGGTGCGTGCATGGCGGTAACGCGCGAAGGCTTTGAAGCTGCTTTGCCCTTTCCCAAGGATATACCCATGCATGACCAATGGCTGGGTCTTGTCTGCGAAAAAAGCGGAAAAGTCGAATTTATTGCCGAACCGCTGATTCTCTGGCGGCGCAACGAAGGCAGCATGACCGGCGGCAGAACCTCTGCCCTTCAGAAAATAAAATGGCGAATTGACATAACTAAAGATATACTGACTTATAAGCCGTAATATCGGCTTTGGCTGCCGCTTTTGCGGTCGAAAGGAATGGTATTCATTAACAGTTCAGTAACAGGCTGCATTGTTACGCATAACAACATGAGCAGCATAGATGAAACGCTGTCAACCCTGCTTGAGCATACCAAAGGTGTGCCGTTCAAGCTTACCGTGGTTGACAACCTTTCAACAGACGGTACGGTTGAACATATAAAAAAGAATTATCCTCAGGTTGAAGTTATCGAACCAGGCACGAACAATGGCTTTGGCAGCGGACATAATATTGTTATACCTGCGCTTGATTCAAAATATCACTGTGTTATCAACCCCGATATCAGCATAAGTGATGATGTTATCACAAAAATGGCAGCTTATATGGACGAGCATCCCGAAATCGGTCTGCTGTCGCCCAAAATCTGCTTCCCTGACGGCAGAAGCCAAATTCTCGGCAAGCGCACGCCTAAAATAAAGTATCTTGTTGCAAGCCGTATGCGCGACGAATCCTCCCCGAGTGCTGCCCTGCGCGAATACGCAATGCTTGATGAGGATTTATCAAAGCCCTGCGAAATCGAAAACGCAACAGGCTGCTTTATGATGTTCCGTACTGATTTATTTAGGGAAATCGGCGGCTTTGATGAACGCTACTTCATGTATTTTGAGGATTGTGATATTTCGCGCACTGTAAGACAGCGCGCAAAGCTTATTTTCTACCCCGATGCAACAATCTACCATGTATGGGGCAGAGAAAGCAAAAAGAATTTCAAGCTCATGCTTGTTCAGATTTCGTCAATGATTAAGTTTTTTACTAAATGGCTTGGGAAATAGGAGAATTGCTGCATGAATACTGCAAGCAAAAAAATTAAAATATCTGCCTATCTTCAGAACCTGTGGAAATACCGTTTTCTGCTGGTTGAAATAGTGCGTAAAAATGTAAAGCTGCAATACCGCAATTCGGTGCTGGGTATATTCTGGACATTTTTGCAGCCGCTTCTTACAACGCTTGTGCTTGTGCTTGTTTTCGGCGGTATCTTCGGCAAAAGCAACGAAGGCATAGTCTGTTACCCGATTTACCTGCTTTGCGGCAGACTGCTTTATGAATTTTTCACGCAGTCCACAAAGCGTGCAATGCGCTCAATCCGCAACAGCGCAAGCGTTATAAAAAAGGTTTATGTGCCAAAGTACATTTACCCCATTGCAAATGTGCTTTCAAACTTTGTAACCTTTGCAATTTCGCTTTCAGTTCTTGTTGTAATGATGGCGTACTACATGATATTTACGGATGTTGCAATACGCATTACTCCGTATATTCTGCTTTCATTCGTGCCGATAATTATTTTGCTTGTGCTTTGCACGGGCATTGGTCTGATTCTTTCCACGCTAAATGTTTTCTTTAAGGATATAGAATACCTTTACGAAGTTTTCTGTATGCTTATTTTCTACGCAACGCCTATTTTCTACAAGGTCGATGCATTGGGCGCAAACAAGTTTGTTCAGATGGGTCTTATGGCAAATCCCCTTTATTCAATAGTTTCAATGTTCCGTTCATGCGTTCTTTTCGGTGAAATGTGGAATTGGAACCACTTCTTCTACGCAAGTGTTTTCAGCCTTGCAATGCTTGGTATAGGCTCGCTTGTGTTCTACAAAAAGCAGGACAAGTTTATTCTTCATATATGAGGTGACGGCGTTTGGCTAAAACGGCAGTCAAGGTTGAAAATGTCAGCGTCATGTTCAACCTTAATAAAGAAAAAGTTGATAATATAAAAGAATACCTTATTAAAATGGTTAAGCGTGAGCTTCGCTTTACGGAGTTCTGGGCGCTGAAGAATATATCATTTGAAGTCAAGCAGGGCGAAAGAATAGGTATACTCGGCTTTAACGGTGCAGGCAAAAGCACCATGCTTAAAGTTATTGCCGGTGTACTCAAGCCCACAAAGGGTTCGGTTGAGGTGAACGGCGTTATTGCGCCGCTTCTGGAACTCGGTGCGGGCTTTGATATGAACTATTCGGGCTCTGAAAATATATACCTTTACGGTGCAACCATGGGTTACTCCAGAAAGTATATTCAGGAACGCTACGATGAAATAGTTGCTTTTTCCGAACTTGGCGATTTTATTGATGTACCCGTAAAGAATTATTCCTCGGGTATGCGTGCAAGGCTCGGCTTTTCTATTGCTACGGCTGTTGAACCGCAGGTGCTTATACTTGACGAGGTTCTTTCTGTAGGCGATGCGAAATTCAAAATTAAAAGCGAAGCAAAAATCAAGTCCATGTTCGACAAGGGTGTTACCGTGCTTTTCGTTTCGCACAACACAGCGCAGGTGCGCCGCCTTTGCACAAAGGCAATTCTGCTTGACCACGGCGAAATTATCGCCGCAGGTACGGCGGACGAGGTCTGCGATATTTATGATAAAAAGGTCAAATCAAAATAAAATTTTTAAAGAGGGCTGATATTATGGTTTTCGGTGTAGTTCTTGCAGGCGGCAAGGGCAGCAGAATGGGCAACACAGATATGCCCAAGCAGTTTATGAAGCTCGGCTCAAAGCCGATACTCATGCACACTGTTGAAAAGTTTTTTGTAAACCCCAGAATTGAAAAGATAATTGTGCCCACCCATAAATCATGGGTTGAACACGCAAAGAACCTTGTAGAAAAGAATTTCGGCAAAACAGACAGAGTGGTTGTAATCGACGGCGGTGAATCCCGCAACGATACAATTATGAATGCCATTGCCTATATTGAAAATAACTACGGACTTGATGACGATACAATTGTTGTAACACACGATTCTGTCCGTCCTTTTGTAACACACAGAATTATTGACGAAAATATTGACTGTGCTGCAAAATACGGCGCATGTGATACTATGATTCCCGCGGCAGATACAATTGTTGAAAGCGTTGACGGTAAGGTTATTTCATCAATTCCCGTGCGCGACCATATGTATCAGGGTCAGACTCCGCAGTCCTTCAAGGCAAAGCGCCTTAAAGAAATTTTTGAATCTCTGACAGAAGAAGAAAAGAATATTCTTACCGATGCCTGTAAAATGTATGTGCTTAAAGGTGAGCATGTGCACGTCCTCAAGGGTGAGGTTTTCAACATTAAAATCACATATCCCTTCGATATGAAGGTTGCACAGTCCCTGATAGGAGAGGAACAGAAATGATTAACGCAGTCTATCAGCTGGTTGCCCCGCGAATGATTGACGTTACCTATAAAGAGGTTGACCTTGCCGCAGGTGAGGTTGTAATGCGCCCCTACAAGCTGTCAATCTGCAAGGCGGACCAGCGCTATTACCAGGGTATGCGTTCACAGGCTGCCCTTAAAGCAAAGCTTCCTATGGCACTTGTACACGAATGTGTTGCGCAGGTAATTTATGACCCTACAGGAACATTCAATGTAGGCGATTTTGTTGTGCCTATTCCCACCGTTCCCACCGAAACTGATGAGGTCATTGCAGAAAATTACCTTCGTTCAAGCTATTTCCGTTCAAGCGGCAACGACGGCTTCCTGCAGGATATTATCACCGCAACACCTGACAGAGTTGTGAAGCTGCCTGCAAAAATGAATATGAATGTTGCTTCTTTTTCAGAGCTTGTCAGCGTCAGCGTTCATGCTATCCGACGCTTTGATAAAATTGCTCACAGCCGCCGCAAAAAAATCGGCATCTGGGGTGACGGCAATGTAGGTTATATCACTGCACTTATTTTCCATTATCTCTATCCTGAAACCGAGCTTTATATTTTCGGTACGGTGGAAGAAAAGCTTTCCTATTTTTCTTTTGCAAAAGCAACCTACCATGTTGACCATGTGCCCGAAGGCGTGGCGGTTGACCACGGCTTTGAATGTGTTGGCGGTGCAGGTTCGCGCAGCGCAATAAATCAGATGATTGACCTTATCAATCCGGAGGGTACAATGTCGCTCATGGGTGTCAGCGAAAACTTTGTTGATATCAACACCCGCATGGTGCTCGAAAAGGGCTTGCGCCTTTACGGCTCATCTCGCAGCGGCAGAGAGGATTTTGTTCAAACGGTTGAGCTTTACGAAAAATATCCCAAGCTGGTATCCTACCTTGATAACCTTGTAGGCGATGTCATAAAGGTTGAAACGATACAGGATATTCATGGTGCATTCGATAAGGATATACACCGCAGCTTCGGCAAAACTGTTGTTGATTGGGCGAAGTAATGAAAGAGCTTTTTTACAGACTTTTCGCTTTATTCTTTAATATTTCAAGTGCCCTGTTTTCCGTAAAGGAGAACAGGGTTACTCTGCTTTCACCGCACAATGCTTCGTTTAATGACAGCCTCGGCGAAATAAAAACAGAGCTTGAAAAAAAGGACAAGTATGAATTTAATTTCATTTCCCATGCGGATTTTTCTTCACTTTTAAAAGCGGCTTTGTTCTTTACAAAAAAAGCGTATCTTCTTGCTACGAGCGGCTATGTTTTTATGAACGATAATTTTATGCCGCTGGGTTACCTCAATTTCCGCAAAGAAACGGTTATTGTTCAGCTTTGGCACGCGGAAGGCGCTTTCAAAAAATTCGGGCTTGATATTGAACAGCCCGAAGCCATACGCAAAAGGGAACTTGCCGCAAATAAAAAGCTCAGCTATGTTGTATGTTCGGCAGAAGCTCTTGTTCCGATTTATGCAAGTGCGTTCGGTGTAAACGAAAAACAGGTTCTTCCCCTTGGTTCGCCCAGGGCGGATGTGCTGCTAAAGGCTGAAAATGCTGAACAGCTCCGTGAAGAATTTGAAAGGTTACATCCGGAATGTAAAAATAAAAAAATTGTACTTTATGCCCCTACTTTCCGCGATGACCCGGATAGTGACGCGCACTTTCTTGAAAAGTTTGATGCGCAGGCTTTCAATAAGGAGTTGGGCGGAGAATATGCCCTGCTTGTGCGCCTTCATCCGCAGGTTCACGGTAAGCTCAGGCTTGAAGGTGCAACCGATGTTACTGATTATAAAAGTGTTAACGAGCTGACACTTATAAGCGATATACTTATAACCGATTATTCCTCGGTATGTATGGACTTTGTTCTGCTTGATAAGCCCTGTGTATTCTTCGCGCCCGACCTTGAAGAATATACATCAAACCGCCCGTTTTACTTTGACTATGAAAGCTATGTACCGGGTGCTGTAGCGCGCAGTACGGCAGAATTAATCGGCTGCATAAGAAACGCAGAAGTATCCGAAAAGGCGGAAAATTTCAAGCAGTTTAATCTTTCGGGAGTTGATTCAAATTCTGCAAAAAGAATAATAAACCGCATTATTACCAAATAATTACATAAAATTTAGTTAAGTTGTACATTTTGTAAAGCTAAAGACCTTTAATTTTGAAAAATTAAAAAAAAATTCAGAAATTTTTAATTTTTGTGGACAAACCTGCCAAAACATGATATTATAAGAATAATATTAAAGGCGGAGGAGGTGCACATAATGGATTACATCACCATCATCGTAGATGCTATCGTAGCATTCGCAAAGAACTTCAGCATTAATGACGTCGTTTCTGCATTCGGCAACATCAACTGGAACGGTGTTAAGGACGCTATCCTTACAGTAGTTGAGGCTATCCAGAAGGTTCTTTAATCTTTAGTTAATGAACAAGAAAAACCCTTGGCGTTTGCGCCGGGGGTTTTTACTTTTTTGTATGGTTTTACTTGCTATTTTTTGTTAAATATATTATATTAATTATATATTTTTGAAAATGAGGTGTGATTTATGCCGATAAGCTTTGACGAAAGCAAAAGAATTTTCAAGCTTGATACAAAGACTTCAAGCTATATTTTTCAGGTTTTCGAACAGAATTATCTTGTTCACCTTTACTACGGTGCATACATACCCGACAACGGCGTTGAAGACCTTGCAATGCGTTGCTGCAATGCGTCTTTCAGCCCCGCAAACGCCATAATAGGTGAGCACGGCTTCAGCGTTGACAGCTGGCCTATGGAATATTCCTGCAACGGTACAGGTGATATGCGCATTTCAGCCCTTGCAATTAAAAACCATTGCGGCAATGCTTCAACCGATGTGCGCTATGTCAGCCACAGAATTTTTAAGGGCAAGCCCGCGCTTTGCGGTCTGCCTTCGCTATATACAATGAGCGATGACGATGCAACAACCCTTGAAATTGAAACCATTGATAAGGTTACAGGCGCAAAGGTATTTCTTCTCTATACCGTATTTGAGAATTACGGTGCAATGACAAGAAGTGTCCGTGTTGAAAACAGCTCGGATAAACCTATGGACATACAGCGCGTTTACAGTGCCTGTGTCGAATTTCCGACCATGGATTACAACATGATGCATCTTTACGGTATGTGGTGCAAGGAGCGCACGCTTACCAGCCATCACCTTGCCCATGGCATACAGTCTGTTCACAGCAAGCGCGGCTCATCAAGCCATACGCATAACCCCTTTGTTGCTCTTGCCAAGGACGATGCAACGGAGGATTTCGGCGAAGCATTCGGCTTTAACCTTGTATACAGCGGCAACTTTGCGGCAGATATTGAGGTTGATTTCAATTCATCAACCCGCCTTATAATGGGCATTAACCCCACGGATTTCTGCTGGCGGCTTGACCCGGGCGAGAGTTTTACCGCGCCTGAGCTTGTAATGGTTTATTCAAACGCGGGTGTCGGTGAAATGAGCCGTATATTCCACAGACTCTATTCAAACCACCTTATCCGCGGCGAATGGAAAAACAAAAAGCGCCCCCTGCTTATCAACAGCTGGGAAGCCGCATATTTTGATTTTGACGATGATAAGCTTGTTGCCTTTGCAGAACGCGCAAAGGAACTTGGCATAGAAATGCTCGTTATGGACGATGGCTGGTTCGGTGTCCGCAACGATGACAGACGCTCACTCGGTGACTGGTATGTCAACGAAAATAAGCTCAAGGGCGGACTTTCAAGCCTTATTGAGCGCGTGAACGCACTCGGACTTAATTTCGGCATTTGGTACGAGCCTGAAATGATTTCACCCGATTCAGACCTTTACCGTGCGCACCCTGATTGGTGTCTGCAGGTTCCCGGCAGAGAAAAGTCAATCGGAAGAAATCAGTACATACTCGATATGTCCCGCAAGGATGTAAGAGATAATATTTATGAGCAGATGGCCTCTGTTCTGCGCAATAACAAAATTGACTATGTCAAGTGGGATTTTAACCGCAATCTGACGGAAGTAGGCTCGGCTCTGCTTCCGCCCGAGAGGCAGCAGGAGGTTTACCACCGCTTTGTGCTTGGTACATACGAGCTTATGGGCAGAATTGTTAATGAATTCCCGCACATTCTGCTTGAAAACTGCTCAGGCGGCGGCGGACGCTTTGACCCCGGTATGCTCTACTTTTCACCGCAGATTTGGTGCAGCGACAATACTGACCCGATTGAGCGCCTTACAATTCAGTTCGGTACGTCCATGTGTTACCCTGTTTCAACCGTCGGCGCACACGTTTCCGCTTGCAGCCGTACCGGCTACGAAACAAAGGGCAATGTTGCAATGAGCGGTACCTTCGGCTACGAGCTTGACCCGATTAAGCTCACCGAAGAGGAAAGAAGAATAGTCAAAAAGCAGGTTAAGGATTACCACAAGTATTACGATGTAATTCACTTCGGCGACCTTTACCGCCTTATTGCTCCTACTGAAAACAGCCACCGCTGTGCATGGGGCTATGTATCGCAGGATAAGAGTGAGGCCCTGTTTACTTTTGTAACTATGCTGCGCTGTCAGAACCCCACATTCTATGTGCGCCTGAAGGGTCTTGACCCTGATAAGTATTACATAGACGATGAAACGGATGAAATCCATTCCGGCGCACTGCTTATGAATGCGGGCTTCAACCTTAAAAACCGTCCCTGCAGCGACGGAACAAGCTACACAATCTACCTCAAAGAGGTAAAGAATAAATAAACCAAAAACGAAACAAAGGAGAAAAAACAGATGAAAAACTTCAAGAGAATTTTCTGCCTTGCGCTTTGCGTGTTTATGCTTGCTACTGCTGTAACAGGCGTCGCATCCGCAGAAGAGGCAACAGGTGCAGCACCCTTCCGCCTTTCCGTAACAGTCAACGGCGATACAGCAACAAGCCGCGGCTTCTGCTGGTACACCGCTGAAGAAGCTGCAACCAAAATTGAATTTGACGGCATGGACGAATCCTTCTACAAGGTAAGCGATGTTGTCTGTGAAGAGTGGGACGGCAACTACATGCACAAGCTTGTAGTAAGCGAGCTTAAAAAAGGCACAACCTACACCTACCGCGTAGGTGACGGCACAAACTGGAGCGAATGGGGCACATTCACAACAGACGACGGTGACAACAAGGTCAGCTTTATCAACATTGCAGACGTTCAGGCAAGCAACCTTGAAAACTTCCAGGTAGGTGCAAACACACTTACAGAAGCTTTCAAAAAGCTCCCCGGTGCAGATTTCGTTTCCAACTGCGGTGACTTCACCAATGACAGCACAAACGAAGAGTGGAATTACTACGATGAAGCATTCGGTGCAATGAACAAGAATTTCACTATTGTTCCCGTAGCAGGTAACCATGACGGTCTCGGCGTTGAATACTGGTTCAACAATATGTTCGCACTTGATACAACCGAAAGCGTACAGATTAAGGACGGCGTAAACTACTCCTTCGATTACGGCAACGCTCACTTTGCAGTGCTTAACACAAACGATATTCTTGCTATTTCAAACGCTCAGCTTGAATGGCTCAAGAACGACATGAAATCCACCGATAAGGATTGGAAAATCGTTTTCATGCACAAATCTCCCTATACCCTCGGTAAGGACGGCAAATGGCCTGATGCTCTCTATCTCCAGGATTGCCTGCCCGGTGTTATGGCAGAATGTAATGTAGATATGGTATTCTCCGGACATGACCACCAGTACCTTCGCACAAAGCCCCTCACCAACGGTCAGATTGATGCCAACGGTACAACATGGGTTCTTTCCGGTACAGCGGGCACAAAGCGTTACGAAGTGCGTCCCTTCCTTGCAGGTCATTTCATGAACACAGACCACATTGCAAACCTTGTTGTTCAGAAGGACGGCTACGGCAACTACTGGGACGGCTTCTCATGGGAAAACACAACTGAAAGAAACATCGGCTACTGCTTTGAAACAGTTGAAATCGACGGCGGTACACTTACCCTTAAAACATACATCGTCAACGAAAAAACAGGCATGACAAACATTGTTGATGAAATTGATTTCACAAAGAAAACAGGCGAAAACAAAATCACATTCGAGGGCGACAATACCACAAGCGAAATGGACTACACGCTGAATATAATCCCCTCATTCTTCAACCTTGCAAAGTACGCTATCGGCACATGGCTGCCCGAATTCTTTGCAATGTTACCCGAACTCCTCTACAGCGTAATTGTATACGATACATTCTAAAAATCACAGCCTTCCTGCTGATTCGGCAGGGAGGCTTTTTAGCGTAGAATTCAGAACACAGAACGGTGGATGGGCTTGCGCCGCACCCGATTGCAAAAGATGAAACCTGAAAGTTTTTTGTTTCATTGAGAAGTATGAGTTAGCTCTATAAACTGCAATTAATCCTTGCAAAATAAATTCTAATGTGCTATTATATATACCTAAAATTATATAATACTGTAATTGTATGCTTTTTTACGGTAAAAAGCGGTACAAATTTACGCATAAAGGGAGGAAGTTAAATGACCTCAAAGGAGCTTGTTGAAAACATTGTAAAAATACTCGATGAAAAAAAGGCGGAAGAAATTGCTGCCCTTGAAACAGCGAGCCTTACGGTTGTTTCCGATTACTTTGTTATCGCAACGGGTAATTCTAGCACTCATGTAAAATCTTTGGCAGATGATGTCGAATACGGCATGCAGCAGCTCGGTGTTGAGCCTGACCATATTGAAGGCAGGGCAACAGGCTGGATTCTGCTTGATTATAATGATGTGCTTGTTCATGTTTTCACCCGTGACAACAGAGATTATTATAACCTTGAACATCTCTGGGCAGACGCAAAGCCCGTTGATATTTCAGGACTTATTACAGAATAAAAAATTATTGCATCAGCAAAGGATTGATAAATTATGGCTAAAAATTACGATTTTAAAGCCGCAGAGCAAAAATGGCAGGATAAATGGGAGGATGCAGGTGTATTCAAAGCATCTGATAATTCCGATAAGAAAAAGTTCTACGCTCTTGTCGAATTCCCTTATCCCAGCGGCGCAGGTATGCATGTAGGTCACATTAAGGCTTATTCGGGTCTTGAGGTTGTTTCCCGTAAGCGCAGAATGGAAGGCTACAATGTGCTTTTCCCCATCGGCTTTGATGCATACGGTTTGCCGACCGAAAACTACGCTATTAAAACAGGTATCCACCCCAGACAGGTTACCGACGACAATATTGCGCGTTTTACTTCACAGCTTAAAAGGGTAGGCTTTTCCTTCGATTGGGACAGAGTAATTGACACAACTGAAGAAGGTTACTACAAGTGGACACAGTGGATTTTCCTCAAGATGTTTGAAAACGGACTTGCTTTCCGCGATAAAACCCTTGTTAACTACTGCCCTTCATGTAAGGTTGTTCTTTCAAACGAGGATTCACAGGGCGGCAAGTGCGATATCTGCCACAGCGATATCGTTCAGAAGTCCAAGGACGTATGGTATCTTCGCATTACAGAATATGCCGACAAGCTTCTTGAAGGACTTAATGAGGTTGATTATCTCCCCAATGTCAAGCTCCAGCAGGAAAACTGGATTGGCAAGTCAACTGGCGCATTTGTTAACTTTACCGTTAAGAATACAGACGAAACGCTGCGTATCTATACAACCCGTCCCGATACTCTTTTCGGCGTAACCTTTATGGTTATGGCTCCCGAGCATCCCATGCTCGACAAGTATAAGGACATGATTGCAAATTTTGCAGAGGTTGAAAACTACCGTGCGGAGTGCGCAAAGAAAACCGAATTTGAGCGTACACAGCTTGTAAAGGATAAGACGGGTGTCAAGCTTGACGGCTTTGTAGGCATTAACCCCGTAAACGGTAAGGAAATTCCGATTTTCATTTCCGACTATGTTATGATGGGCTACGGTACGGGCGCAATTATGGCTGTGCCTGCACATGACCAGCGTGACTACGATTTCGCAAAGAAATTCGGCATTGATATTATTGAGGTTATAAAGGGCGGCGATATCGCTGTTGAAGCCTATACAGGCGACGGCGAAATGGTCAACTCCGATTACCTCAACGGTTATACAGATAAAAAATCTTCTATTGAGCGCGTGCTCGTTGAACTCGAAAAGCAGGGTATAGGCGAAAAGGGTGTTCAGTACAAGATGAAGGACTGGGCGTTCAACCGTCAGCGCTACTGGGGCGAACCGATTCCGATTGTCCATTGCGACAAGTGCGGTATGGTTGCTGTTCCCTATGAGGAACTTCCGCTTAAACTCCCCAAGGTTGAAAATTTTGAACCCGGTCAGGATGGCGAAAGCCCCCTTGCAAAAATTGATTCCTTTGTCAATTGCACCTGCCCCAAGTGCGGCGGTGCAGCAAAGCGCGAAACCGATACCATGCCCCAGTGGGCAGGCTCATCGTGGTACTTCCTGCGCTATATTGACCCGAAGAATGACAAGGCATTTGCCGATATGGAAAAGCTGAAGTACTGGGGTCAGGTTGACTGGTATAACGGCGGTATGGAGCATGTTACACGCCACCTTATTTATTCCCGCTTCTGGCACAAATTCCTTTACGACCTTGGCGAAGTTCCCTATGCAGAGCCTTACGCAAAGCGTACCGCACAGGGTCTTATCCTCGGTCCTGACGGCGTAAAAATGTCCAAATCACGCGGTAATGTTATTGACCCGAACGATGTTGTTGAAGCATTCGGTGCGGATGTTCTGCGTACTTATGTACTCTTTATGGGTGACTATGAAAAGGCTGCACCCTGGTCTGAGGACAGCGTAAGAGGCTGTAAGAGATTTATTGACAGAGTGTGGAATCTTCAGACGCTTCTTAATGATACCGATGAATATTCAAAGAAGCTTGAAGCTCCGTTCAACAGAACAATAAAGAAGGTTTCTTCCGATATAGAAAACCTTAAATATAACACAGCTATTGCTGCGCTTATGACCCTGCTCAACGAAATTTATGATGCAGGTGCGGTTACACGCAAGGAGCTGAAAACATTTATAACCCTGCTCAATCCCTTTGCTCCTCATGTTACAGAGGAAATTAACGAGGCTATGGGCGGCGGTATGCTTGCCTGCGGTGAGTGGCCGACCTATGATGAGGCAAAGTGCGTTGAAAACGAAATAGAAATCGTTGTTCAGATTAACGGCAAAATCCGCGCTAAAATGATGGTTGCAACCGATATTGAAGCCGCAGCTGCAATTGCACTTGCAAAGGCAGATGAAAAAATTGCCGCAGAAATTGCCGGCAAGAATATCATCAAAGAGCTTTATGTCAAGGGCAAGCTTGTAAATATTGTTGCAAAATAATTTGAAACAGTATTTGTCAATGAATAATGAAAATTGTGGGCGGGACACCCGCACCCGGATTTATATTGTTCATAACGGACGGTAAGGAGGTTATGCTATGCTGAAAAAGATAATGGCAGTAACACTTTGCGTGATTCTTATGGGTGTTTGTCTTATCCCTTCCGCTTTAGCCGCAGAGCTTGAATACCCGAAAAAACGAGAAGATATCGGCATACGCGACCCCTGTATACTTGTAAGTGACGGTAAATACTATATGTACGGCACAGGTGTTGTCTGGCCGGGTTACGGCTGTTATGTCAGCGAGGATTTAGAAAACTGGTCCGAGCCACAGCGTGTTTACGCTTTTCCTGAAGGTCATACGGCAGATAATGATTATTGGGCACCCGAATGTGTTGAATATAAAGGTGATTTCTACCTTTTTGCCACTTACCATGACCGCGTTTTAAACCACAGAGGTACAGCTGTTTTTCGCTCTGCAAGCCCGCTCGGTCCGTTTGAGCAGATAAGCGACGGCTTTGCAACTCCCGATGATTGGGATTCAATTGACGGTACGCTCTATGTTGATAAGGACGGTCAGCCGTGGATGGTTTTTGTCCACGAATGGACAAGCACCGATGACGGTGTGGGCAGAATGTGCGTAGCGAAAATGAGCGATGATTTGTCAGCGCTTATTTCCGAGCCGCAGGAAATTTTCCGTGCGGATGACGGACTTTGCGGTATGGACAGGCAGGTTACTGACGGTCCGTATATTTACACCTGCAAGGACGGTAAACTGATTATGCTCTGGTCGAATGTGGCTGATAACGGTTATGCGGTCGGTATGGCTGAAAGCTACAGTATTGACGGCAAATGGACTCAGCAGCCGAGGCTTTTATTTCACAGAGATATCGCCGGTACGGGTTATGACGGCGGACACGGCATGATATTTAAAACCAACGAAGGTGTGAATATGCTCAGCGTCCATTCGCCGAATTCATCGGGTGAAGGCTTCCACGAAACGGCGATGTTTTACGAAATTGTTGAAACGGACGGTACACTCATGCTGAAATCTTATTATGAAGATTTGCAGGAAACCCGTAAAACCGTAAGCAGTATTTTCGGCTGGCTTGCAAAGGCTGTTTCAAAGCTTTGGGGTATAGTTGTATCGGTATTTGCAAAAATAACAGAAATAATTAAATTTTAAATAAAAGAAGGTAATTTAAAAATGGGATGCAATGGTGATTGCTCAAGCTGTTCTTCAAACTGTGACAGCAAAAAACAGGCAGAGGATATGCGCCTGCCACAGAATCAGTACAGCAATGTAAAAAAAGTTATAGGTGTTGTCAGCGGTAAGGGCGGCGTTGGTAAATCGCTCGTTACTTCGCTGCTTGCTTCAACCTTTCAGGCACTCGGCAAACAGACTGCAGTTCTTGATGCCGATGTAACCGGTCCTTCAATTCCTAAGGCATTCGGTGTAAAAAGTGCTATTGAGCAAAGTGAAATGGGTCTTATTCCCGCAGAAAGCAAATCGGGTATCCGTTTGATGTCGGTTAACCTTCTGCTTGAAAAGGAGGATGCTCCCGTTGTGTGGCGCGGTCCTGTTATTTCAGGTATAATCCAGCAGTTCTGGAACGAGGTTGCATGGGGCGATGTTGACTATATGTTTGTCGATATGCCTCCCGGAACAGGCGATGTTCCGCTGACAGTTTTCCAGAACCTGCCTGTTGACGGTATTGTTGTTGTAACAACTCCGCAGGATTTGGTTACGATGATAGTCAAAAAGGCATACAATATGGCAAACCTTATGAATATTCCGATTATCGGTCTTGTTGAAAATATGAGTTATTTTGTATGCCCCGATTGCGGCAAAAAACACTCGATTTTCGGCGAAAGCAAGATTGATGAAGTTTCAAAGGAACTTGGTCTGCCTGTGCTTGCAAGGCTGCCTATCAGACCGAAAACCGCTAATCTTGTAGACTGCGGCGCGGTTGAGCTTGCAGGCGATGACGATATTAAGCCCGCTGTTGATGCTATTGAAAAATACTTTGAAGAAAAGTAAATAAAAAAGTTAACCCCTTGATGAATTTGAATGTTCATCAAGGGGTTTTTAGTTTCAGCTTGTGAATTTGTGCGATTTTTTCAGTATGGCAATCAGCGGACATATGAGCAGACCGCATATAAAATTGCTGATACCGTGTGTTACATCAAACGGAAAGCCTGCCGCAATCCAGGCGAGCATACCTTTGAAATCAAGCCCGAACAGCAAGGCCTGTGCAGGCGCGTAAAGCACGCCGTAAAGCAGACCGTGAAGTCCGCACACAAGGCTGTAAACAACAGGCTTTATTTTTTTAGGCATGTTTTTGGGCAGCAGCATTACTGCGCCCCAAAGCACAGCCCAGATATAAAGGTAGGGTATCCACCATGTTGCAAAGCCGCTTAAAAGCCCTGTAACGAAAATAAAAATATACAGGGGATATAGGGCTTTTTTGCGGTAAACAACCGTCATAGCCACTATAAAAGTGCCTATAAGGTGAATGTTGGGCAGTATTGCCATGAGCTCTTTTGATGCGTACATCATTGCACCGAGCATGGAAAAAACCGCTGTTTCTTTTATGTTCAGTTTCATGTATTATTTTTCAGCTTTGAATGAATAAACAGTACCTTCTGTAATTTCTGTTGCATCTACGCCTGACATTGCCATTTCGCCGTTGATGTAGAATGCCCAGTACATACCGTCCTTATCGTAATCAAGGGTTATGCCGTTTACGCGCTTTACATAAAGCCCGTAAGGACCTTCGTCACCTGCGATGAGGGTAAGCTCTTCAAGTGCTTCGCCGACGGTTGTTTTGTCGGTATGGATTTCAAAGTTGGTTACAATGCCGTCGTTATCGGTTACGGAAAAGCTGAACTGCTTTGCGCCTTCACCTAAAACCGTAACCTCGCCCTGTGCCTGTACGGTGGTGGGCACTTGCTGAATTTCGTCGGATTTAGTGTTGTTGCAACCTACTGCCAGAACAGCTATAGCTGCAATGAGTACGATACATAAGGTGACTCTGAATACTGATTTTTTCATGCTGAAAATCTCCTTGTTTTATTAATAGGGAATAAATGCTGTTGTATAAATTTTATCACAGTACGCTTTTATTTTCAAGTAATTAAATAAACATTACATGCGTGTGATATCACCGTTTTTTACCGTGTAATGAAGCTCTATGCTATCCCCGTCCGTTAACACATACTTGTCAGATGATGTGTTAGGGAATGCTGAATTTACGCTGTACAGCCAACCGCTTGCACCGCCGCAGTCTTTTTCCGCGAGTGAGCCGATGCTGCGTATATAGCCCCGGTTTTCTTTTATTTCTACGGAGCTTTGTGTGCAGGCTGCTTTTATTGCGTCCATTGCCGTACTGCCTTGCTTTATGGTTACAGTAGTATTCAGTATAATACCGTTTTCGGGTATAGCAGGGTTCTTTTCGCGTATACCGTAATCAACCGCATTTTTGCAGCTGCACAATACAGCTACCGTAATCAGTGATTCGTCAGTTGCAGCTTGCACAGGCTTGGTTGTCTGAACAGTTACAAGTATTTCTGCTTTGCTGGTGGTTGTATCGGCTTGTGTTGTTGCTGTGGTATAAGCCGCGGTGGTCTTGGCGGTAGTCGGCTGTGTTGTATGCGTTGCAGGTTCGGTTGTTTGCGTGGTGGATTTTTGTGTTGTGCTTGTCTGCAATGCAGTGGTTGCTTGAGCTGTTTGCATTGCTGTGGTGGCAGAGGTTGTGACGGATTCAGTTGTTGCGCTTTCAGCGGTTTGTGCTGTAAGACTTACTTCGGTGATTTCTTCCGTTACAACTTCTGCGGTTGATGTGGTGATTGAATCAGACTGTTCGTGGATTGTTGTGGTTTGCTGCTGTGGATTTTGTTTGGCACAGCCCATAAAAATTAAAAGAATAACTAATGTTAATGCTGATATTCTTTTCATGTTTTTCTCCTGCGCTGCGGCGCTGCTTTTTGGCAGCGCCGCTTATTTGACAATTTACGCTCATTTGTTTCGGTCAATGTGTCCGTTAATTACGGCTGAACATAAAGTTCAAGACCGAATAAATCGAAGAAATATTCTATTACGGTTATGATGAATTCAGCTATTACAGGCAGGCTGATACCAAACCATGAGTTCTGAATATCGTTTTTGATTTCAGCAAGCACCGAAAGCTCATATATACCTTCTTCGTTTTCTGTGAAACGCTCGTAGGCTTCAACTGCCATAAGCAGCTGGTAGCCTGTCATTATGTTTGATGAACCGTCCCAGCAGCGTGCGCCGCCGTCTTCGTTAATAAAAGAAGAAAGCGAAGTGAGCATATTGTTTTCGCCTTTTATAAAATCTTTGCCCAACGGGTCAATTCCAACGGCGCAAAGTCCCAAAAGAATCTGCGATGTGCTTTCTGCACTTACGCCATATGCACCGAAACCCCCATCATTCAGCTGACTGTTTTTTGCGAAGATAACAGCTTTTTCAATAGCGGCTGATACTTTGGCGTCTTCTTTATAAATGGCAAGTGCCTGAAGTGCCATGCCTGTTGAATCAGGGTCACCGCTTACTGTCCAGTATGCGTCGGGATCGATTTTTACATAAGAGTTAAAACCGCCGTCTGCACGCTGCGATTCAAGGATTACTCCAAGAATTTTTTGCTGTGCCTGTGTATCGTAATCTGCGGCATTGAGCGCGATTAACGCATAGAAAAGACCTCCTGTGTACATTTCTGTGCTGTAATCTGTTTGAGCGATTGCATTAAGCAGGTTTTTACCACCGATATCCTTGGGATTAAGTCCGACGGACATGGCGGTCAAAGCAAGTCTTGCATAATCGCTCAGATAAAATGAGTCGAAATTTTCGCTGACTGCGTTGCCTATGTAGCTTTTGTATGCTTCAGCATAGCTGTCACAGCCTGAACGAGCTGTGGCGAATACGGTCCAGTCAAGGTAAGAATCAATTTTGTTTTCCTTTGCAGCTTCTTCAACTGTAATGTTTTTTTGAAGCCATCCCGTAACGCTGTCTGCCATTTGCTCGGCAGAATAGGCTGATGCGCTCAGGCTGAAAACCATTACAAACACAAGAAGTGTGCTGATGATTTTTGCGCTTTTTTTCATCTGTTTTTTGCATCCTTTCTGACATAAAAAATAAGCACTCACTTCGCGGTGAGCGCTTTCGGACACAATGACTTATAGCACACCCTTCATTTTCTGAAAAGTGCGCTGCTTTGCCATCAATATCCTTCCCACCGAAAGATTTGAGCTTCACTTTATCCGGCACGTCTCCTGGCTTTGCTTCGTCCGCTGCTTTTCGCCTTCCCAAACCGATTAAGGTTCAGTGACATGAATGAAAAGCATTGTCTGCAATACAGTAGCGGGGGCTGCTGCGGATTCTGACCGCATTCCGTTTTAATTCCGCTTTGAAACAAAGCGGAAACCGCATAAAGGTAAATTGTCATACTTATTATATCACGCTGAAAAATCTGTGTCAACTTGAATAAAACCATGAAAATTTTTTGAAAATTTCGCGTTTATATAGTGACAAATCGCTCAATAAGTATTATTATATATATTAATATTATATTAAAAGGGGGATTGGGCTTTGGTTGAAAGAATAATATCCTTTTTTATGGCGGTTATAATGAGCCTTACGGGCTTGGGCAATCAGGCAACTGCGGCAGGCATAAAGCAGGTTTTTGCAAATGCTTATTCTCTGCTTGCAACACGCTCGGATTTTATAGACAGTATAGGCGATGATGATATTTCCTGCTTTACCGATAATGACGGCTATATAAAAAATATGATGCTTATTTTCTTTGAGGAAGATGCATCGTTCTTTGATAAGCTCGGTTCTCTGCGTAAAATCGGCGGTACGGTTATAGGCAGTATGCCCAAAGCCAATCTTTGTGTTGTTGCAACCCGCCCGATGAATTACGAACAGCTCACGGCTGAATGTGAAAAAGCTGCAGATTTCGATGGCATTGCGCTTGCAAGCATCTGCCCTGCGAAACGCTACGAAGAACAGTATACGCCCAATGACCCATTTACTCATTACGATTGGTATACCGAAAGCTGGAATGAAGCAAATCCTGCCGGTAACAACTGGTGGCTTGAAGCAACGCAGACCAGAGCGGCATGGGGCTACAGCAGCTACTTTGAAAAAATCAATATAGGAATTGTTGATGGCGGCTTTGAAGTTGAACACGATGACCTTGCAGGTAAAATAACTTTCCCTACTGCGAAGGAAGCCGGCCGTAACAGAAGCAGCTACCACGGTACGCATGTTGCAGGCATTATCGCTGCAAAGGGCGACAACGGTGTGGGTATCAGCGGCATATGCCAGAATTCAAACCTTATCTGTGTTGACTGGAGTCCGTCGGATATGCAGCTGTGGATAGGCGATGTCGCAATTTTCTTCGGCTTCGGCAAGATAGTTGAAGCAGGTGCAAAGGTGCTCAATTTCTCGCTCGGTTCTTCCGGTACGCTTGGTGCGGAAGCTTCACAGTGGCCGGCATTTATACGAAATCTTGATGCCATGCTGTATTCCTGCTATATGGCGGCTCTGCTTAAAAACGGCTATGATTTTCTGGTAGTACAGTCGGCAGGTAACGGCAATTCGGAAAGCAGACCTATAGACGCAATCTCAAACGGCTGCTTTTGCCCGATAAACGAAAAGAACGCTTTTATTCCGTATTCGGGAATAAGCGCACAGGATTTGATTGACAGAATTATTGTTGTAGGCAGTGCAACAATGGATGGCGGCAGCTATGTTCAGTCTGCGTCATCAAATGTCGGCGACAGGGTTGATATCTGCGCCCCCGGTGTAAGCATTTACAGCTGTGTTACGGAAAACGATTATATGACCCTTTCCGGTACATCAATGGCGGCACCTGTTGTAAGTGGCATTGCTTCCCTCGTCTGGTCGGCAAACAGTGCTTTGAGCGGTGCAGATGTAAAAGAGATTATCTGTACCAATACACGCGATACGGTAGCTCCTGCGGAGGAATATTACTTTGCGGATAAGCTCAAAATAAAAAGCTACCCGTTGGTTAATGCAAAGCTTGCCGTTGAAGCAGCACTTGAAAATAAATACTTGATGAACTCAATTACGGTTACGGCTTCGCCCGATACAACGGTTGTTTTTAAAACGGGCAATGCGGCGGAATTCGTTTTTGAAACAGATATAAACGGCAGCTTTAACTGCCTGCTTGAAAGCGGCGAATACAGCGTGATTGCAGGCGGCGAAGATTGGGGTAAGGTAACGGTTGACGGCGATGAAAGCTTCGATTTCAGCCCGAACGCCGAACCTGAAACACCCGAAGAAGCTGCAACGGAGGAATGATATGAATACGGGGCTTTTAGCTTCAAGGCTTATGGCTTATGCGGCAGACGGCGCAGAAATTGAAAAAGAGCTGCTGCAGGATATTGACTATGAGCGGTTATATAAATTTGCCAAAACGCACAGCGTTGTGAATATAATCTGCTATGCGTTAAAACAGCTTGATAAACTTCCGCCCGAATATGCCGCACCGTTTGAGCGTGAGCTTAAACTCGGCAGAGCGCGCGAAGCAACGCAGGAAATAGCAACGCAGGAGCTTGCGCAGGAGCTTGAAAAACGCGGCATAAAATATATGCTTTTAAAGGGCAGTGTTATGAAGCAACTTTATCCGCGGCCTGACCTTCGCTCAATGTGCGATGTTGATATTCAGTACGATACGGCGCACAAGCACGAGCTTGACGGATTTATGAAAGAATGCGGCTATGAGCTTTGCGAGGTTTCGGGAACAGACGGTGTGAATATTGCGTATAAGCGTGTGCCGTTTATGTATATCGAGTACCACGGTGCGCTGATGGATACCGATGTTCCGCTATATAATGCATATTTCGGAACGCATTTTGAACGCACCGTCCCCGTGCAGGGCTGCGAGGTAAAATACACCGATGAGGATTTCTTTGTGTTTATGGCGGCACACCTTGCAAAGCATTATTTTATAGGCGGGTCCGGTGTCAGGTCGCTGCTTGATATATGGCTTTATATGCGCAAAAAGCCTGAGCTTGACAAAGAATATATTTTCGGTGAGCTTAAAAAAATACGGCTCGATGAATTTATAAATATCATGTTTGGGGTTACTTCCGTTTTATTTGACGGAGCTGAAATGAAACCCGAGCTTGTAAATGTTATCGAATACATTTTCAGCAGCGGTACTTACGGTACTGTTTCAAACAAAGCGGCGGAAACGGTTAAGGAAGAAGGTAAATTAAAATATATGTTCAGGCGCTTCTTCCCGGACAGAGATTTTATGGCTATAAATTATCCCGTAGTTAAAAAATGTGTTCTGCTGTTGCCGCTGATGTGGTTGGTACGCCTTGTAACTGTCTTTTTCAAAAAAGGCTATAAGGGCAGCGATGTTGATACGGTTATGAATGTAACCGCGGCACAGACTGATGCAAGAAAAATTCCGGGCAACCCGAAAGGATGAATAAATAATTGATTAAAAGAGCAGAAGAAATGAAAAGTGAAGTCAAAGTCAATATGCGTGACGGAGACGGACAGGTAGTAGTTACAAAAATGCTTGATTCGGGCGAATACGCAGGCAAGTCAAGATTAATCGCAACTCTTACCCTTGAACCCGGCTGTTCAATCGGTGAGCATGTACACGAAAACGAAGAAGAGGTTTTCTACATTGTTGAGGGTGAAGCCGAGTATTACGATAACGGCGAATGGGTAACAATGTATAAGGGCGACAGCTGTATATGCCTTGGCGGTCAGAAGCATTCAATAGCAAACCGCTCCGATAAAACACTTGTTGTTGCGGCAGTAATTCTCACATATTAAGTAAATTAACCGAAAGGATTTTTGAATAAAATGGAATGGACAGGTCTTAACGAATTAAGAGAAAAATATCTCGCTTTTTTTGAGTCAAAGGGACATCTGAGAATGCCCAGCTTTTCGCTTGTACCTCAGGGTGACAAAAGTATCCTGCTTATCAACGCAGGCATGACTCCCATGAAAAAATACTTCACAGGTGAAGTAACTCCGCCTAAAAAGAGGGTTACAACCTGCCAGAAGTGTATCCGTACACCCGATATTGAAAATGTCGGTAAAACAGCACGCCACGGCACATATTTTGAAATGCTCGGCAACTTCTCCTTTGGCGATTACTTCAAGCGCGAAGCAACAGCATGGGCATGGGAATTCTTTACAAAGGTGCTCGAAATCCCCGAGGAGCTTCTGTATGTCAGCGTATATCTTGAAGACGATGAGGCTTACGATATCTGGACCAAAGAAGTCGGCGTTGACCCGTCACACATGGTGCGCTTCGGTAAGGAAGATAATTTCTGGGAACACGGTGCAGGTCCCTGCGGTCCTTGCTCTGAAATTTATTTTGACAGAGGTCCTTCAAAGGGATGTGGCAGCCCCGACTGTAAGGTAGGCTGTGAGTGTGACAGATTTATTGAAGTATGGAACCTTGTTTTCACCCAGTTTGAAAACGACGGCAAAAACAACTATACCCGCCTTGCAAACCCGAACATTGATACCGGTATGGGTCTTGAAAGACTTGCCTGCGTAATGCAGGATGTTGAAAACCTTTTTGAGGTTGATACGGTTCAGAACATTATGAAGCACATTATAAATATTGCGGGTATTGAATATCACACAGACGAAAAGAAGGATATTTCCCTTCGTGTTATCACCGACCATATCAGAAGCACAACATTCATGGTTGGCGACGGTGTTCAGCCCTCAAACAGCGGCAGAGGCTATGTTCTCAGAAGGCTTCTCCGCCGCGCTGCAAGACACGGCAGACTTATCGGCATTGACAGACCCTTCCTTGCAGAAGTTTGCGATACCGTTATTGCCGAAAATGCAAATGCATATCCCAACCTTGTTGAAAAGCAGGATTACATCAAAAAGGTTATTTCAATGGAAGAAGAAAGCTTCTATAAAACCATTGATTCCGGTCTGGGACTTCTCAACGAAATGATGGAAAAATCCGAAGGCGGTGTTCTTTCCGGCGAGGATGCCTTCAAGCTTCAGGACACATACGGCTTCCCGATTGACCTTACAAAGGAAATCGCAAACGAAAAGAATATGACGGTTGATGAAGAAAAGTTCCGCCAGCTTGTTGAAGAAGCAAGACTTAAGGCAAAGAACGCAAAGAGAAATGCAGCGGACTCCGACTGGAGAAACAACGGCGTTTCATTTAAAGATATTGCAAAAACAGAATTCACAGGCTATACCGAAAACAATACAGATGCTGTAGTGCTTGCACTTGTTGCAGACGGTGAAAGAAAAGACTTTATTAATGACGGCGACGATGCTGTTCTTGTTCTGGACAAAACTTCCTTCTATGCAGAAAGCGGCGGTCAGGTAGGCGACAGCGGTATAATTAAAATCGGTGAAAGCATTTTTGAAGTCAGCAAAACAACAAAAGACCCCGACGGTGCATATCTTCACCACGGTACTCTTACAGGCGACGGTGTAAAGGTTGGCGACAAGGCTGTTACCGTTTACAATGAAGAAGCAAGAAAAGCTACAATGCGTAACCATACAGCGGCACACCTTCTTCAGGCAGCACTGCGCGAAACACTCGGCAGCCATGTTGAGCAGGCAGGTCAGCTTGTAAACGATAGCGCAATGAGATTTGATTTTACTCACTTCTCCGCACTTACTTCCGAAGAACTTTCAAAGGTTGAAAATAAAGTAAACGAAGTAATTCTTTCTGCCCTTCCAGTTTCATCAACCGAAATGGGTATTGAAGAAGCGAAGGCTATGGGCGCAATGGCTCTGTTCGGTGAAAAGTACGGTGATGTTGTCCGTGTTGTAAAGGCAGGCGATTATTCGCTTGAACTCTGCGGCGGTACACATGTTGATAACACAGGCAAGCTCGGTCTGTTCAAGATTGTTTCCGAATCGTCCGTTGCATCGGGCGTGCGCAGAATTGAAGCTGTTACAGGCAACGGTGTGCTTGAATATATCGCATCGCTCAACAACCTTATCGTAAATACAGCCAAGGCTATGAAGCTTGGCAATGTAAACGAGCTTGACCGTAAGGCAGCATCAATGGCAGCAGAAAGCAAGGATAAGGAAAAGGAAATTGCAGCCCTTTCCGCACAGCTTACAGAGCTTAAATCAGCCGATATTTTTGCAGCTGCCGAAACAGTAGGCGCAGTAAAGCTTATCAAGGCAAAGGTTGAAGATATGTCTGCCGATGAAATCCGCACCCTTGGCGATAAGGCAAAGGAGCAGGGCGACAATATAGTTGCAGTTATTGCTTGTGTAAACAACGAAAAGGGCAGCGCAAATATTGCAGTTGCCTGCGGTAAGGCAGCAGTTGCAGCCGGTGCAAACGCAGGCGCAATTGTACGCGCGGTTGCACAGCTTGCGGGCGGCAACGGCGGCGGCAAGCCCGATTTTGCTATGGCAGGCGCAAAAGACCTTGCCAAGCTTGACGATGCTGTTGCTGCAGCAAACGGCATTGTTGAAGGCATGTTAAAGTAAGATTAAACACAAAGGAGATTAAAAAATGTCCGATTGTATTTTTTGTAAAATAGCTGCGGGCGAAATCCCGAGCAACAAGGCTTATGAGGATGATAAGGTTTTAGCTTTCTATGACCTTGACCCGCAGGCTCCCACACATATTCTTGTTATTCCTAAAGAACACATAAAGTCCGCTGCGGAAATTGATGAGAGCAATTCCGCACTTGTCGCACATATTTTTGAAGTTGCGGCAAAGCTTGCAAAGCAGCTTGGTCTTGACAACGGCTTCCGCGTTGTTACAAACTGCGGTGAAAGTGCGGGACAGAGTGTTCACCACATTCACTTCCACCTTCTCGGCGGCAGAGATTTTACCTGGCCTCCCGGTTAATTGATTTTTTGAAGAAAATCAATTAACCAACACAACAAATTCATTTTGAATTTGTTGTATATCTCATTTTTGATTTGCAAAATCAAAAATATATCGCAACCGAGCATAGCGAGGTTATATCGCATTTGCCGTCAGGCAAATATACCGCTGTATATCGGTGCTTGAAAGGAAAAATTACCATGTCTGAATTTTACACTATGAAAATAGCGGGGCTTGAAAGGCAGCTGCCTGTATGTCCGCTTAACGAGCATATTGATATTGCAGGCTTCATTATTTTCGGCGATGTTGAGCTGACTGTAAAAGCGAGTGAAGAGCTGCTCAAAAAGCTGCCCGAATTTGATTATATAGTCACTCCCGAAGCTAAAAGCATTCCGCTTGCATACGAAATGTCACGCCAGTGCGGCAAAAAATATTTTGTTGCAAGAAAGCGTGCAAAGCTCTATATGCGCAACCCCGTAGAAGTCAATGTCCGCTCAATTACAACAGACGCTGTCCAGACCCTTATTCTCGACGGTGCGGACGGCGAAGAAATCCGCGGCAAGCGTGTAGTTGTACTTGATGATGTTATCAGCACGGGCGAATCGCTCAAAGCTATGGATGCGCTTATGGAAAAGTTTGATGTTCAGGTTGTTGCCAGAGCCGCTGTGCTTGCGGAAGGTGATGCCGCAGACAGAACAGATATTGTTTTTCTTGAAAAATTACCTCTGCTCTTTAAATGATTCGGCGTCCCTTTGCTCTTGTCGGATTCGCATTTGCCTTAACACTTCTTGCTGTTAATCTGTTTAACGGCTCGGTTTTTGTTTTCGTTTCTGTGGGCGGGTGCATATTGCTTATGTGCCTTCTGATGAAAACGATTAATCAGCGAGGAGTATATGCGGTGGCTATGCTTGCGGTTTTACTCGCATGTTTTTGCTTTAATGTGCGTGAAACCTATACATACAAACCTGTAGTAGAGCTTGCCGGCGAAAACAAAGCGGTTCATGCGCAGCTTGTAAGCAACCCCGTTTATTCTGAAGGCACATGGCGGTATACGCTCAAAGCGTTTAGCTTTGACGGTGAAGCGGTCAACTGTAAAATGGTGCTGAGCAGTAAAGATGCCGTTGAGGCACAACCGTATGACTTCATTGATTTCAGCGGTGAAATAATCAGCATAGAGCAGATAAATCCCGATATAAAAAATTACTATAAGTCAAAAGATATTTTTCTTGTAAGCTACGGCTTTGACAGTGTAAGCGTTCAGCCATGTGAAAACAAACCGATAGGGTATTATTTTCTGAAAGCTAATGCTTACCTTTGCAGTAGGCTCAGGGCAGCTCTTGACGGAGATGCTTCGGCACTTGCCGTTGGTGTGCTTACGGGAAACAAAACCGATATTTCGCAGCGGCTACAAAACAGCTTTTCAAAAACCGGCTTGTCACATGTGCTGGCTGTATCGGGGCTGCACATGAGTATACTTGTGCTGTCGCTGTATAAGCTGCTTTGTAAGCTTTCGGGGCGATACCGCAGGGTGGCAGAACCTGTTTGCATAATTGTCGCTGTTTTGTATGCAGGGGTTACGGGCTTTTCACCGTCTGCAACAAGGGCGTGCATAATGCTTTCTGCCATGCTTGCCGGCAAATTTATCAGCCGCCGTGCAGATACATTGAATTCCATGGGCTTTGCCGCGCTCATTATAGCGGTGATTAACCCGTACGCTGTTACGGACTGGTCATTTATGCTGTCATTTTCAGCAACACTCGGCATAGTTTTGCTTAACCGCAATATATCAAATTTTTCAAAAAGAGTGTGTTCAAAAATCGGTCAGCCAAACATAGCGTATGCGGTGCGTGTACTTGTTGATTCGGCGGGTATATCGCTGGCGGCAACGGTGTTTTGTCTGCCGGTTATGGTGCTTTTCGTCGGGGCGGTTTCAACGGTGTTTTTGCCGGCAAACCTGCTTGTGCTTTATGCAGTACCCGTTGTACTTATTTCAGCTCTGGTAACTGCGGTTTTGCCCGCAGCAGTCTGTGCGCCCGCGGCAAAGCTGTGTGAGATTTTTTGTGAGTATATAATCGGAGTTGTTGAATTACTTTCTCGTTTTGAGTATGCAAGTATATCAACAGATTCTATGCTTGTAAAAGCTTCACTTGCAGCGGTCGCGATAATAATTCTGCTTGCCTCTGTGTTTATAAAAAATAAAAAACTTCTGTATAAGTTTTCGGCAATAGCTATAATGTTTGCTGTTGCGCTTAACATCTGCTTCGGTGCGGCAATGAACTATAAGCAGGTTAATATAGCGGTAGGTGAAAACTGTATTGTAGTTTACCGCGGTTCAACCGCCGCTGCAATTGTATACGGCTACTACGGCTGCTACAGAGCAGCAGAAATTCTTGATGAATACTGTATAAATAATGTCAGTCTGCTTCTTCCTGTGCTTGAAGAAGACAGTAATATTTATCAGGCGGAAGAATTTTTTGAAAATTACAATGTTGAGCGGCTGATAATAAATGAAAAGCACGATTACAGATTTCTGGCAGAAAATTATGAAATAACCGAAAGCACTGCCTTTGAATTCGGCGGTGTGCGGTTTGAATATTGCGGCAGCTTCTGCCGCGTGATTTGTGATTCGGGTACTGTACTTATTGCACTTGAACCCGATATAAAAGAATTTAAAACAGATTTTATTATAACAGCTAACGGCTTACCTGAATGGGCAAAGCCGTATGATTATACCGCTGTAATCAACGGCGGAAAAAATATAAGTGCCGCATACGGCGGCAAAGAATACAGCTTTGATACCTGCGTACTGTTAAGATATAACGGCTTTGGCAGGTATGAAGTTAAAGGGTGGTGAAGTGTATGGCAAATCTGAACGAACAGGAATTTAAAAAAGTGCTTTCTTCGGGCGAGCTGCCTCCGCTTTGCCTTGTATTCGGCGATGAGGATTACCTTAAAAAGCACTATGTTTCGCAGCTTGAAAAAAAGAGTGTGGACGAAGCTATGGCGCAGTTCAATCTTCACCGCATAAACGGCGAGAATTTTACGGTTGATGAATTCTATCAGCTTGCTGAATCAATGCCGTTTATGAGTGATTACAGCTGTGTTGTTGTTAAGGACCTGAATGTCGATAAAATGAAAAATGACGACCTTGAAGCCATGCTCGATTTATTCGGTGACCCGCCCGAAACCTGCGTTGCCGTTTTCTGGATGGACAGCGTAGCCCTTGATGAGAAAAAAGATAAATGCAAAAAGTTTATTGAAGCCATTGATGCGGTCGGTGTTGTTTTAAGGCTTGACAAAATGAGCGGCACACAGCTTTATAAGCTGCTTGAAAACGGTGCCAAAAAGCGCGGCGTTGAAATGAGCCGAGATGTGTCCGGATACCTTGTAAAGCGTGTGGGTGACGACTTGAATATGCTCCTTAATGAGCTTGATAAGCTCTGCTTTTATAAGGGCGAAGGTGAATTGACCCGACGCGATGTTGATGCGGTATGCACAAGGTCGCTTGATGCAAGCGTGTTTGATTTGTCAAAGGCACTTGTCAGCGGTACGGCACAGCAGGCTTTTTCAATTCTCAATGACCTGCTTGCGCAAAAGGAAAAGCCCGTTGTTATTTTAGGTACATTGATTTCTGCATATGTCGATATGTACCGCGCACAGGTTGCGCTCAATTCCGGCGAAAGTGCGGATGCTGCGGCAAAGGTTTTCAACTACCGCCGCCGCGAATTCAGGCTTAAAAATGCCGCACGCAGCAGCGCACAGATGAGTATGGAGCAAATCCGTACCTGTCTGGACATACTTGCCGACGCGGATATGCGAATTAAAAGCACGGCGCTTGACGAGCGCAGAATACTTGAAGAAACAATGCTGAAGCTTATGCTGATTGGTTGATGCTATGATAAAACTAAAACAAGCCGTTGTTGTTGAAGGAAAATACGATAAAATCCGCCTTGAATCCCTGCTTGATGCCACAATAATCTGCACTGACGGCTTTGCTGTTTTTAAGGATAAGGAAAAACAGAAGCTGATTCGCCGCCTTGCAGAAAAAAACGGCATACTTATTTTAACGGACAGTGATTCTGCGGGCTTTAAAATACGCTCCTTCCTCGGCGGAAGTATTCCTAAAGAAAATGTAAAGCATGCCTATATACCCGATGTACTCGGCAAAGAAAAACGCAAAGCTGAGCCATCTAAAGAAGGAAAGCTCGGTGTGGAAGGCATGAAAACGCAGGCGCTTGTTGACGCACTCGAAAAGGCGGGTGTTTTCTGTGAGGAGGCAGCTGTCAAGCAAAGGCGCGTTGAAACTGTTGATTTGTTTGAGGATGGTATAAGCGGCGGAGAAAACAGCAAAGCAAAAAGGGAAAGGCTGTTGAAGCTTCTTGATTTGCCGCAGCGTCTTTCAACTTCGGCAATGCTTGATATGATAAATACCTTTATGAGCTTTGATGAATACAAGGCGGCAGTAAAAAGGATTGATGAAGATGAATGAAAACGCTTTTGTTTCTGCTGTAATTGTTGCGGCGGGCAGCTCAAGGAGAATGGGTGGAATAAATAAGCTTCTGCTTGATTTGGGCGGTAAAACCGTACTTGAGCGCACCGTAGAAGCGTTTGATAAAAACGATGATATTGACGAAATAATCATCACTGCAAGGCAGGAAGATATAAAAGAATATAACGCTCTTTTATCAAAGTATAAAAAAGTTAAAAATATAGTTGTCGGCGGTGAAACGCGGCAGAAAAGTGTTGCCAACGGTATAGCCGCGTGTGATGAAAAAAGTACACTTTTAGCCATACATGACGGTGCAAGACCGCTTGTAACTCAACAGATTATTTCTTCAACCGTTTCGGCGGCGAAGGAATATGGTGCGGCAAGCTGTGCCGTACCCGTTAAGGACACAATTAAAATTATTGACAAAAACTCATTTATTACCGATACTCCCGACAGAGCAAGCCTGCGCGCCGTACATACTCCGCAGTGCTTTGATAAAAAGCTCTACTGTGCCTGCGTTGAAAAGCTCGGCGAAAAGGCAAAGGATATGACGGATGATTGCCGTCTTGCAGAGCTTTGCGGTGTAAAGGTTAAATTAACCGACAGTTCATATACAAATATAAAAATTACTACGGCGGAGGATATTCCCTTTGCCCTGAGTATACTGAAAGGGGAATGAGCCATGTTCAGAATAGGTCACGGCTATGATGTTCACCGTCTTGTCGAAGGCAGAAGGCTTATACTCGGCGGTGTTGAGATTGAGCATACGCTCGGTCTGCTCGGTCATTCCGATGCCGATGTGCTTCTGCACGCTGTGAGCGATGCCTTGCTCGGTGCGGCAGCCTTCGGCGATATCGGCGGTATGTTCCCCGATACTGACCCCGCGTTTAAGGATGCGGACAGCCTTGAGCTTTTGAAGGCTGTTGTAAAAAGAATAAATGAAGCAGGTTTTACGGTTGGTAATATTGATGCAACCGTTATTGCGCAAAGACCAAAGCTCAAACCCTATATTGAAAAAATGCGTGAGAATATAGCTCTTGTCTGCGGTGTTGAGCTTTCCCGAATTAATGTAAAGGCAACTACCGAAGAAAAGCTTGGCTTTTCGGGCAGAGAAGAAGGTATAGCCGCACATGCCGTTTGCATTATAACAGAGGTAAAGTAATGTTCGGCTATGTTAAAATATATAAGCCTGAATTGAAGGTGAAGCATTACGAAGCGTACAAAGGCATTTATTGCTCGCTTTGTAAAACGCTGAAAAAAGAATACGGTATATTGGCTTCATTTACTCTCAATTACGATTTCACCATGCTTGCCCTTACAAGGCTTGCTTTCGCTAAAGAATGCTGCGGATTTAAAGACAGCCGCTGTGCGTTCAATCCGCTTAAAAAATGTCAGCAATGTGTAAACGGTAACAAGGAATTATCTTATTCCGCTGCTGCGGCAATGATAATGTGTTACCACAAGGTGAATGACGATATTGCAGATTCTTCGTTTATCAAAGGGATTTTTAAGCGAATTATAAAGCCTTATTTTGCCCTTAAACGCAAGAAGGCAGTAAAGAAATATCCTGCGCTTGATGAAATAATATCCTGCGCTATGGCAGAACAGGCAGAGGTTGAAAAACGCGGTAACGCGGGTATTGATGCTTCCGCACACCCGAGTGCAAAGGCTATGGGTGAAATATTGAGCTTCGGCTTTGACGGGGAAACAAAAGAAAAACTGAACCGCTTCGGCTACATTTCTGGGCGTTGGGTTTACCTTATGGATGCGCTTGACGATATGGAAGCTGACAGAAAAACACATTCATATAATGTTTTTAATAATATAAATAATGAAAAAGAAGCAAAGGAAAAAGCCGTAGGTGTTATCAACCTGACTGCCGCACAGCTTGCACATGAATTTGATAAAATGGAGCCTGCAAGGTTCGGCGAAATACTGGATAACATAGTTATTGACGGCACTTTCAGTTCAATGCAGAGTGTATTGAATAAAAATAAGGAGGAGAAGAAATGAAAAGAGATCCGTTTGAAGTTCTCGGCATACCGCAGGGAGCGGACGACAACACCGTAAAAAATGCTTACCGTGAGCTTGCGCGCCGCTACAGCATAAACGGTGAAACCCCTGATGGCGCAAGGATGCGGGAAATTGACGATGCGTATGATACTATTATCTTGAACCGTACAGGCAACGGCGGCTCGGCAAATCAGCAAAGCTATCAGAGTTATCAGAGCTATTCTTCACCGTCGTTCGGTGACATCAGAGCAAAGCTCAGCGCGGGCAGAGTTGATGAAGCAGATGCCCTGCTTGATAATGTGCCTGTAGGTCAGCGAACCGCTGAATGGTATTATTTAAAGGGTACAGCTTCGCACCGTAAGGGCTGGCTTGAGGATGCTGCGCAGAATTTTGAGCGTGCATACCGTCAGGAGCCGAATAATGCCGAATACCGCAGAGCTTACGAAAATGTAGCGGCAGACCGTTCGGGCGGCTACCGTACAGAGCGCAGAACAGAAAAAAGCACAGGCTGCTCAGCCTGCGATATGTGTACGGGTTTGCTGTGTGCGGATTGCTGCTGCGAATGTATGGGCGGCGACTGTATACCCTGCTGCTGAGGTGAATTGTAATGAAGCAATCCTCTAAAACTGCTTTGGGTGGAATTGTCAGCGCGTTGAGCGTAGTGCTTATGCTCATGACCGCTGTTATCCCGTTTATGTCCTACGCTTTGCCCCTTATTGCAGGTGCATTGCTTATACTTATGGTTATTGAAATAAACAAAAGCTGGGCATTTATCGTCTACGCTGCGGTCAGCCTGCTTGCTGTTTTTGTAGTGCCGGATAAAGAAGCGGCTGTATTTTATGTTGCATTTTTCGGCTACTACCCGATTATTAAGTCAACGCTCGAAAAACACCTGCCAAGGGTTGTTGAGTGGATAGTAAAGTTTGCAATTTTTAATGCAGCCGTAATCGCCGCGTATTTCTTTACCGTAAAGGTACTGGGTATACCTTTTGATGATATGGGCGAATGGGGCAAATACGGAATTTTTATTCTGCTTGCGGTTGCAAATGTCACCTTTTTGGTGTATGATATTATGCTTACAAAGCTTGTAACCCTGTATTTGTATAAATTCAGGAAAAGCTTTAAAAAAATATTCAAATAAATTATTTTGACATCGGAGGAACAAGAAATATGTCAGAAAAAATAAAGTTTGCCGTTATCGGCGTCAGCGGCAGAGGTTCTGGTATGGCGCTCGAGCTTCAGCATGTTGAAGGTGTAGAAATTGTTGCTGTTTGTGACAAGTATGAAGACAGAGTTCAGGATATGATTAACCGTTTTGATGAAGAACACGGCTTCAGACCTGACGGCTACACCGATTATAAGGAAATGATTAAGCGTGAAGATATCGGCGCGGTTATGATTTCCACTACATGGATTACACATTCAAGAATAGCGGTTGACTGCATGAAGGCAGGCAAGCATGTCGGTATGGAAGTCGGTGGCGCGGCAAGTATTGAAGAATGCTGGCAGCTTGTACGCACAAGCGAGGAAACAGGCAAGTTCTGTATGCTGCTTGAAAACTGCTGCTATGACCGCTTTGAGCTTGCTCTTTACAACATGAACAAGCAGGGTCTGTTTGGCGAAATTGTACATACACAGGGCGCATATCAGCACGACCTTCGCGATGAAATTGTTCTCGGCAGAGAAAACAGACACGGCAGACTTTACAACTTCATGAACCGCGACGGTGAAGTTTATCCGACCCACCAGTTAGGTCCGATTTGTAAGCTCCTCGGTGTCAATCGCGGCAACCGCATGGTTTCACTTGTTTCTATGTCTTCAAAGGCAAAGGGTCTTAACCAGTGGATTAAGGACAACAAGGGTGAGGATTATGACCTTTGCGGCTACGATTTCACACTGGGTGATGTTGTCACAACCATGATTAAGTGCGCACACGGCGAAACCATTCTCCTTACTCACGAATGTTCACTTCCCAGACCCTATTCAAGAGGCTACCGTATTGACGGCACAAAGGGTATGTACACAGAGGACGATAATCAGATTTATATTGAAGGTCGCTCACCTCATCACGAATTTGAAAAAGTTGAGCCGTACATTGAAGAATATGAGCATCCGCTGTGGAAGGAATATTTCCAGCGCGGTGTTCACGAGCAGGGTCATGGCGGTATGGACTTCCTTGTTCTTTCCGCTTTTGCCGAAGCGGCACTCAACGATACAAAGCCCCCGATTGATGTGTACGATACAGCCGCATGGATGGCAGTAACCTGCCTTTCCGAGCAGTCTGTTGCAATGGGCAGCCACCCCGTAGCCTTCCCCGATTTCACGGACGGTATGTGGATTGACAGAGAGCCGTATCTTCGCGGCAGATACTGTCTTGACGATGTATGCACAGAATACTATGATATAAAAGAATAAAGAAAGGGCGGATAGGTATGTATTACATAGGCGTTGACGGCGGCGGTACAAAAACCGTCTACACACTCTTTAACGAAAATAAGGAAACACTTGACGAAGTCAAGACTCCCGGCAGCAACCATGAAAACATGGAAGGCTCATTTGACGAAGCCTCCGAAATTATCTGGAGCGGTCTTACAGCTCTTGTTGAAAAGCACGGCATTACACTTGATGATGTCAGCTTCACACTCATGGGCCTTGCAGGTATCGACCACCCCTATCAGCACGATATCATGTGCGAAAAGCTTAACGCAAAGGGACTCAAGAATTACGCAATTTATAACGATGGCTTCCTTGGCGTAAAGGCAGGCAGCGAAACAGGCGCAGCCATAGGCTACAACATGGGCACAGGTATGTGCTGCAACGCCATTGACCGCAAGGGTGAAATGCGTCAGCTTGCAGGTCTCGGCGAATTTTCGGGTGATATCGGCGGCGGACATCAGATTGCGATTACCGCTTACAGAATCATTTATGATGATGTTATGCTCAATATTGAAAAAACCGCTATGACCGATATGTTCTTTGAAGAATTTGAAATCAAGACAAAGGAAGAATTCCTCGGCACAGTTGCAATGTACGAGGACGAAACACAGTTTGACCGCTTTGTAATGCGCCTTATTGATTTCTTCTTTGCTGCAGCAAATATGGGCGATAAGCCTGTTATGAAGGCTGTTGAGGCTCTTGCTGACCGCGGTGCATACCTCATTGCTGCACACGCAAATCAGCTTGATTTTGACGATGAAGTTGAGGTTGTCCTTGCAGGCTCAATCCATACAAAGCTCCCCAGCGAGAAGTATGTTGACCTTATGATTGAAAAGGCAGGTAAGCTCACCGCTAAAAAGCTCAACTTCAAAAAGCTCACAGCTGCACCCGTATTCGGCTGCATCAACTGGATACTTCAGCAGTATGCATGATTTTTACAACGGAGGTATATAAAATATGAAAGAGATTAATGTTTGCGTTATCGGTTCAGGCAGTACATATTGCCCCGAGCTTGTAGATGGCTTCCTTCAGGCAAGGGACAGCCTCAAGCTCAAGAAAATTTCCTTTATGGATATTGATGACCGCAAGAGAAATATTGTCGGCAACCTTTGCATCCGTATGCTCAAGGCTGCAGGCATTGACTGCGAAACAGTTCTTACAGACAGCCTTGATGTAGCCCTTCAGGGTGCGGATTTCGTTGTTACACAGATTCGTGTAGGTAAGCTTCCCTGCAGACATCTTGACGAAACAATTCCGCTTAAATACGGTCTTATCGGTCAGGAAACAACAGGTATCGGCGGCTTCTTCAAAGCTCTGCGTACAATCCCCGTAATCAAGAATATCTGTAACAAAATTGAAGAAATCTGCCCCGATGCATGGCTGATTAACTTCACAAACCCCTCCGGTATTGTTACTGAATACATTCTCAACAATACAAATGTTAAGTGTATCGGTCTTTGCAATGTTCCGATTGATATGCTTGACGATACAAAGGAAATTGTCGGTGAAGATGCCGAAATCAAGTATGTCGGTCTTAACCACCTTAGCTGGATGACCTCCGTTAAGGTTGACGGCAAGGAAATGATTGATGAGCTTATTGAAAAAGGCTTCTCTCCCAAGGTTATGGCAAACATTAAGGATGACGGCTTCTCGCTCGAAACTCTTGCCGCTATCCATGCTCTGCCCTCATCCTATCTTCAGTATTACTACTGCCGCAATGCAAAGCTCGAATACCTTATGAAGGGCGAAAAGAGCCGCGCACAGAAGTGTATGGAAATTGAAGAAGAGCTGCTTGAAATGTATTCCGATGAAGGTCTTTATGTAAAGCCTGCTCTGCTTGACCAGCGCGGCGGTCACAAGTATTCACTTGTTGCTGTTTCCCTTATCAATTCCATTGCAAACGATGTCGGCGATGTTCAGGTTGTAAATATCAAGAACGGCAATACTCTGCCCTTCCTCAAGCCCGATGATGTTATTGAAGTTCCTGCAAGAATCGGTAAGAACGGCGCAGAACCCATTGACCTTGGCGAAATCAATAACCGCCACATTATCGGTCTTATGAGCGTTGTTAAGGAGTATGAGCGTTACACAGTTGAAGCTGCAAAGACAGGCTCAAACGAAGCTGCACTCAATGCACTTCTTATCCATCCGCTTGTAGGCGACTGGGAAAAGGCACTCAACTGCTTCAACGAAATGAAGGAAGCACACAAGGATTATCTTCCCCAGTTTTTTAAGAACTAAATAAAATCAAAATCACCGCAGATTTTTCAAAAATCCGCGGTGATTTTATATCATATCGGGAAAATGATATATAAATATATCTTAGTTGTGGTTTGCAGATATAAACAGTAGGGCTGTGGCTTGCCGCCGCCGAGAAATTCAGTATAACGCAAAACGGCGGGGTCAAGACCCCGCCATAAGGAATAATTTGCTTCCTTTATTTTTTGCATTTTCAAGTTGTGTATCTGTCAACTCAACAGTATCCGTTGAATCTACAAATATAACCGTTTCAAGTGTTGTATTTAGCACAGTGAATTGTTGCTTAAACATATTTTCAATGTTTTCTTTACCTTCGCCCTTGCTGCCTGCGGTAATAATCAGTGCAGCTTTTTTCGGCTTTGTTACGGGTGGTTTAATGCCGTGCGCAAAGCGCAGCGCATAGTAACGCTGAAAGCGGTCAACGATTGCTTTTAAAGGAGAGGGGACTGAACCGTTAAAAACGGGGGTTGAAACAATGAAATAATCAGCTGCTTCAAAATCTGCCATGAATTCATCAAGGTCATGATTTATGCAGCCTTTATTTTTATCGCAATATCCGCAGCCGTAGCAGGGCTTGGCATTCAATTTATATGCGTTGTAGGTTTTAATGTTGAAACCGTTTTCGGCAGCCTCAATAAACGCATTGCAAAGCGCAGTTGAAACCGAGCCTTTACGCGCAGAGCCGTTAATTACTAAAATGTTTTTCATAGGTAACCACCTGCTGTAATTTTATAAATACATTATATCATACATCGGTGCGTGACTTCAATATACCTGCAGTTGATTAGTGAAGAATGAATAACGAATAAGTAAAAAACGACAAACCTCTGTTGAGATTTGTCGTTTTTTGGTGCCGGTGGTGGGACTCGAACCCACACGATGTCGCCATCAACGGATTTTGAGTCCGTCACGTCTGCCAATTCCATCACACCGGCGAACAGTATTAGTATTGTATAACAAAATTTCAAAAAAATCAAGAGATATATTTAAGAATGTAAAATTAAAAATCAAAAATGTAAAATTGTGGGCGGGACACCCGCACCCGAATAATATATTCCGGAGCGGCCCTTAATTTTCCACTTTCCATTTTCAATTCAGATTGATAAACAGCAACAGCCAAAACAAACCACCGACTTGCGTTTACAAGCCGGTGAAGTTTAATGCTGTTATTTTGCGTAGTCAGTTGCTCTGTTTTCGCGGATGATGTTGACCTTGATCTGACCGGGATATTCAAGTTCCTCTTCAATCTTGGTAACAATATCGCGTGCGAGAAGTACCATCTTGTCGTCTGTAATGATATCGGGCTTAACCATGATGCGAACCTCACGACCTGCCTGTATAGCGAAGGAACGCTCAACACCGTTGAAGGAGTTGGAAATTTCTTCAAGCTTTTCAAGGCGCTTAATGTAGTTCTGTACATTTTCGCGTCTTGCGCCGGGGCGTGCGGCAGAAATTGCGTCAGCCGCTTGAACAAGGCAGGCAACAATTGTTTTTGCCTCAATATCGCCGTGGTGTGCGTGAATTGCGTGAACAACCTTTTCGTTTTCCTTGTATTTGCGTGCGTACTCAACACCGAGTTCGATGTGTGAACCGTCAAGCTCATGGTCAAGTGCCTTACCTATATCGTGAAGAAGACCTGCGCGCTTTGCAAGCTTAACATCTGCGCCGATTTCAGCAGCCATAAGACCTGCAAGGTAGGAAACCTCAAGTGAATGGTTAAGAACGTTCTGACCGTAGCTGGTACGGTATTTCAGGCGGCCGAGGATTTTAACAAGCTCGGGGTGAACGCCGTTGACACCTGCGTCAAGAACTGCTCTTTCACCGGCCTGCTTGATTGTGTGTTCAACCTCTTTGCGTGCCTTTTCGTGCATTTCTTCAATGCGTGCGGGGTGAATTCTGCCGTCGGAAATAAGCTTTTCAAGCGTAAGCCTTGCCACCTCGCGGCGAACCGGGTCAAAGCTTGAAAGTGTGATTGCTTCGGGCGTATCGTCAATAATAAGGTCAACGCCTGTGATCGTTTCGAGTGTGCGGATGTTTCTGCCCTCACGGCCGATAATTCTGCCCTTCATTTCATCGTTGGGCAGTGCAACAACGGAAACTGTAGCCTCTGCTACCTGCTCTGCTGCACAGCGCTGGATAGCTGTGGAAACAATTTCGCGTGCCATTGTGTCGGATTCGTCACGCAGCTTCTGCTCAAATTCAAGAACCTTGTGAGCCTTTTCTCTGGTGAGGTCTTCCTCAAGGGATTTGAGAAGGTAATCCCTTGCCTGTTCCTTGGTGTAGTTTGAAATACGTTCGAGCATTTCAAACTGGCTGCGCTTGATGGATTCGATTTCTTCAAGCTTTGCATCAGCCTCTTTGATTTTGCCGTTGAGTACTTCGTCTTTTTTGTCGAGGTTATCAGCTTTTTTGTCAAGCAGCTCTTCACGCTGCATGATTCTGCGTTCCTGCTTCTGAACCTCGGAGCGTCTTTCGCGCAGTTCGTTTTCTGCGGCAGTACGCTCTTTGTGAATAGTGTCCTTTGCTTCAAGAATTGCTTCTTTCTTTTTGGATTCAGCCTGCGCCAACGCTTCATTGACTATACGGGCTGCTTCCTGCTCTGCCGAGCCTATCTGGGCTTCGGCAACTTTACGCCTATGTAAACCGCCTACGAAGAAGAAGATAACACTTCCTGCAGCGAATGCGATAACAATAAGTGCAATTGCAAGTACCGGATTCAAACCTTTGGCACCTCCCTAATTCTGGTAATTTTTGTTTGAATATTGATAGGTTAAATAAATTGTAATGCGGCGGAACGGAAAAATCGGCTTGTGTTCCGCGACAGCAATGCATACTAACGGCATCGAAGCATTAATGCCCCATTTATACACTACATATTGTATATTATAACTTTTAATATCTTATGTCAAGTATTTATTGTTAATTATATATAATATTTTAACATTAATATGAATATACATTCAGCTGTAAAACTGTGCTTTAGTTGCAATTTTTACAAAATGTCCGTTTAAACATTGTGTGAATTGAATATGGTATTATCTCGACAGATGTGATATACTTCATATGTTAAATTAAAATGCAGTATGGGGAAATATGTTCTATGAAAATTAAAAAGATTTTATCGGTGTTACTTATAGTTGCTGCCATCGCCGGTGTATGCACGGTTTCTTTTGCGGCAAACAATAAAATGGGCGATGTTGATTTTGATTCACTCGTCACCGCGGAGGATGCTCTGCTTGTTCTTCGCTATACCGCAGGAACCGACGAGCTGACAGCGCAGCAGCTCAAGGTTGCCGATGTAACATATGACGGCAAGGTGAATTCGGTAGACGCTCTGCGTATCCTTCTTTATGTTTCGGGTAGCGTACCCTCGCTTGAAAGAATAGACAGCGAAGAAGGCGACGACATAATTATTTAAACACGGTGTACACAGCACAGGCTTTTGCAGGTGCGGTATATTGTGCAAGTTCCCTAAACATAACAAAAATACAAAAAAATGCTTGACCTGACCCTCTTACTTGTGGTATAGTAACTGTACCTCTGTAAGAGGGTTATTTTTTTGTGCCCTTTTTTGAGGGAGGCAATTTAAAAATGGAGGTGCCGAATTATGGCCGGAGATGCAAGAGTAAAGGTTACTCTCTCCTGCACTGAGTGCAAACAGCGCAACTACAACACAATGAAAAACAAGAAGAACACGCCTGAAAAGCTGGAGATGAACAAGTACTGCAGATTCTGCAAGAAACACACACTCCACAAGGAAACAAAATAATCGGGAGGTTATGAAAATGGCAAAGGACCCCAACTCCGAGGCAGCTAAAAAGGTTGCCGATGCCGAAAAAGCCTCAAAGAAAAAGGCAGGCAAAAGCGGCGGCCCGAACATTTTCGTTCGCATGGGCAAAGCCATTGCCAAGTTCTTCAAAGATCTCAAGGGTGAAACCAAGAAAATCGTATGGCCCAACGCTAAATCCGTTCTCAAGAACACAGGTATCGTTATCGCAGTTGTTCTTATTATCGGTATAGGCATCTGGGTTGTTGACTGGGGCCTGTCCGCAGGTATCGACGCAGTTCTTGGTATCAACACAAGCTCATCCGAAGAGACTTCAGAGGAATCCTCAGAGGCTGAAACAACAACTGCAGCAGTTGTAAATACGACAGTTGCAGAAACAACGGCCGCAACAGAAGCTGAATCACAGGCTGAATAAGCCCCACACAAAAATTCGTTTGCTTCACGGAGGATAACAATGGCTGATGATGCAAGATGGTATGTTATCCATACCTATTCAGGCTACGAAAACAAGGTAGCCGACAGTATTCAGAAAATCGTTGAAAACCGCGGCATGCAGGATTTAATCCTTGATGTTAAAATTCCTACGGAAATTGTTACGGAAATCCGCGAGGACAAAAGCACACACGAGGTTGAACGCAAAATCTTCCCCGGCTATGTCCTTGTAAAGCTTGCAGTATTCTACGATGATGACGGTCTGCCCAAGATGACAGACGAAACCTGGTATGTTATCCGCAATACACGCGGCTGTACAGGCTTTGTCGGTCCGGAAAGCAAGCCCGTCCCCCTCACCGAGGAAGAAGTACTCAAACTCGGTGTTGAAAAGCGCAGCATTGAAGTCAGCTATGAGGTTGGCGATACAGTCAATATCATGGACGGCATCATGGACGGCTTCAGCGGAACCGTACAGGAAATTGACCTTGAAAACAACATGGTCAAGGTTACTGTTTCCGCATTCTTCGGCAGAGAAACAATGGTTGAGCTTGAACTTGACCAGGTAGAACCTGCTGTTGATTAATCAATTTTCTTTTGGTAACTTCGGGTATATCCCGTGTTATGGGGCTTAGGTCCCGTGGGAGGAGCAAAAATCTTTTTTAATCTGCTCCGCTCAACCACAATTTTGGAGGTGCAAACTAATGGCTCAGAAGGTAGTCGGCTTTGTTAAGCTGCAAATCCCCGCCGGTAAGGCTACACCGGCTCCGCCCGTTGGTCCCGCACTTGGTCAGCATGGTCTTAACATCATGTCTTTCACCAAGGAGTTCAACGAGAGAACAAAGAACGATATGGGTCTTATCATCCCTGTCGTAATCACAGTTTACGCTGATCACACATTCAGCTTTGTAACCAAGACTCCCCCCGCAGCAGTCCTCATCAAGAAGGCTTGCGGTATCGAGAGCGGTTCGGGCGTTCCGAACAAGACAAAGGTTGCAACAATTACCGCAGAACAGGTTAGAAAAATCGCCGAGCAGAAGATGCCCGACCTTAACGCTGCAAGTATCGAAACTGCAATGAGCATGATTGCAGGTACAGCACGCAGCATGGGCGTCACTGTCGTTGATTAATGCTCGGGAGGTTTAAATAATGAAACACGGTAAGAAATATATTGAGAGCGCAAAGCTCATCGACAGAACCAAGCTCTACGACCCCAATGAGGCTCTTGAGCTTGCAGTAAAGGGTGCAACAGCAAAATTCGACGAAACAGTCGAAGTTCATATCCGTCTTGGTGTTGACTCACGTCACGCTGACCAGCAGGTCAGAGGCGCAGTTGTTCTTCCCAACGGTACAGGTAAGAACGTTCGCGTTGCAGTTTTCGCAAAGGGCGACGATGCAGAAGCAGCTGCGGCAGCAGGTGCAGAAATCGTTGGTGCAGAAGACCTCGTTGCAAAAATCCAGGGCGAAGGCTTTATGGATTTCGACGTATGTATCGCTGCTCCCAACATGATGGGTCTTGTCGGTCGTCTCGGTAAGGTCCTCGGTCCCCGCGGTCTTATGCCCAGCCCCAAGGCAGGCACAGTTACTCCTGATGTTGCTAAGGCTGTTCAGGAAGCTAAGGCCGGTAAGATTGAATACAGACTTGATAAAACAAACATCATGCACTGCCCCATCGGTAAGGCATCCTTCGGCGCAGAGAAGCTTGAAGAAAACTTCAACACTCTTCTCGAAGCCGTTATCAAGGCTAAGCCCGCAGCAGCAAAGGGTCAGTATATCCGTTCCTGCGTTGTTGCTTCAACAATGGGCCCCGGTATCCGCGTTAACCCCACAAAGGTTGGCTAATTTAAAAATAATGCTTGACAATCGGTTGTCAATGTGTTATCATATCCAAGCTGTTCCAAAGACAGCAGGTGCAATTTGTTAATTGCTCAAAGGTTTTCCGCCTGCCGAGGATGAAGCTGTTTAAAACATTTTTGTGTTTTTATGCTCTGTCCTCCAATAAGGTGGGCAGAGCTTTTTTGATATTTATTTTTTCGGAGGTGAACTCACCATGCCAAGCGCAGCAGTTCTTGAACAAAAGAAGCAGGCAGTCGCAGCACTCGCCGAAGATCTTAAAAATTCATGTGCAGGCGTTATCGTTAATTACAGCGGTATTTCCGTTGCTGACGATACTAAGCTCCGTAAGGAACTCAGAGAAGCCGGCGTTAAGTACTCCGTAGTTAAGAACACTCTTCTCAAGCTCGCAGCTAAGGAAGCAGAGCTCGAAATTCCCGAGGAAGTACTCAACGGCACAACAGCTATTGCTACAAGCGCAGACGATTACGTTGCAGCAGCACGTATCCTGAGCAAGTACGCAGACACAAGCAAGACCTTCGAGGTTAAGAGCGGTTACCTTGATAAGGAAATCATCAGCCTTGAAAAGATTGCAAGCCTTGCAAAGCTTCCCAGCAGAGAAATCCTTCTCGCTACAGTTTGCAACGCTTTCAATGCTCCCATTTCAGCATTCGCACGTGCTATCCAGGCTATTGTCGATAAGGGTGGCGCAGATGCAGCTCTCGCTCAAGCAGCTCCCGCAGCTGAAGAAGCTCCGGCAGAAGCTTCCGCAGAAGCCTAAATCAAACAAATTATCAAAAACAAAAACTAATTTATTGTTATTCGGAGGTTAAAAATCATGTCAGAGAAGATTACTTCTATCATTGAAACACTTAAGGGCCTCACAGTTCTCGAGCTCTCCGAGCTTGTACACGCTGTTGAGGAAGAATTCGGCGTATCCGCTGCAGCAGCAGTTGCAGTTGCAGCTCCCGCAGAAGCAGCTGCAGCAGCAGAAGAAAAGACAGAATTTGATGTTGTTCTCGCTGAAGTTGGCGCAGAAAAGATCAAGGTTATCAAGGCTGTTCGTGAAATCACAGGTCTTGGTCTTGCAGAAGCTAAGGCTCTTGTTGACGGCGCTCCCAAGACTCTCAAGGAAGCTGTTTCCAAGGACGATGCAGAAGCTGCAAAGGCAAAGCTCGAAGAAGTTGGCGCAAAGGTCGAACTCAAATAAGCTTAGCTCAATGCAACATAAAAGCGCGTACCCGTTTGGGTGCGCGCTTTTGGCATTTTATAGCCGGTTGATTTTCTTTCGATAAATAAGAAAAGCTGAAATTATTTCAATTACATACAGCAAAATGAACGGTACGGATATAAACAGGTTTTTCATGTTCTGTCCTTCTCGCAGCTGTTCATAGGTGAAGGTGGTTATGGGCAGTCTGTTTTCGCTTTCGCTGAAATGTATTTCGGTTACAAGCTCATTGAGATGTGAGTATCTGAAAAGCTCTTTGCCTTTTAAATCATAGACAATGCCTTCGTTTTGCTCTAATATTTCCTGCCATTCCTGTTCATAATCAGTATCGTAAATGTCTTCATATTCCGGTACACTTTCATTCATGGTTTGTGTTTGGATTTCCTGATAAACATGGTAGTTATAGTAATTGTATTCTTTAGGTGTTTCAATATAGCTTTTAAAATCTTCTATGCTTGTGTGTACGGTGCCTTTGGCAAAAAAGGATTGAGGTACAGAAGAGTATACAACGAAATGAGTGAATGTACTTATGGCGAGAACAGCCGCAGTAATAACCGATGTCTTAATTTTCAGTTTGTTTTTTTGTATCTCACTTTCATTTGCCTTAATAATATTCTTTTTGATTAATTGCAGGCGAATAATCCATGAACCGAAGGTGGAAACGACAGCAAGAACAGCCAGACAAATAAGCGCATATATTAACCAGTCATCGCCGTTAATTCCTACATAAACATCGCCGAGTAAAAGCGGCAGAGTTGCCGTAAACATAATTGCGATTAAAGAAAAAACAGCACAAGTAATTTTTATTATACGCTTTTTGTAATCAGATATTTTTTCACTGTCAAATTCCGGCGAATTTATTGCAGAATAAGCCGTTACAGCAAAACAGGCTTGGCAAATGCCTGCAATTACATAGAATATACAGCTGATAAAAAATCCAAGACTTGAACGAAGCAGAGCAGAATTGCAGATTATTGCAGCAATTAAGCCTATTATTGAAATACCGCCGCTGATGATACTGCGAATTTTCAGCTTTGTTATGTTGCTGTTGAGCAAGAAGTTAAGCTGTTTGTCGGATTTTGCCGTCTGAGCTTCATTTGTATGCCGCGTGCTTATTCTTTCACCCCTCAGCAGTTCATCGGCTGTAATGCCGAAAATATCAGCAATTACAGGTATCAGCGTCAAATCGGGCGCGGATTCATCGCGTTCCCAACGGCTGACCGCCTTGTCTGAAACGTTCAGCTTTTCTGCAAGCTCTTTTTGTGTCATGCCGTTTGCCTTGCGCAGTACGGCTATGAAGCTGCCTATGGTCTTTTGTTCCATGGCTATTCCTCCCTTTTTAGCTTTTGCAGCTTAATTCTACCAAATTGCGAGTGAGAATAACAGCCCGCATTCCGTAAATCACTCTCGCAAAGCGAGAATGTCGGCGAACATAAGTAAGTTTATTTATCAATATTATAATTATACCAACAAATAAAAATCAGCGCAATGCCATAAGCACTGCGCTGATAACCTGTTCGGTTTTAATGTCAGATTTTTGTTCTGTCAAGCATACCCTTTTTGTACATGAAAAGTGCACCGCCGACTGAAGCAACAATACCGACGAAAAGCAGTGTGCTTGCACCCATTGTGGGAGCGAAAACAAGCACGATAATCATAACGATAATCGGGAAGAAGGAAATTCTCCAGTGCTTGATGAAGTAGCCTGCACCGAGCGCACCGAAAAGTGCGGGGAGAACCTGAGCAAATGCGGGCTTGAGAAGTGCGTTTTCAGTGAAGGACTGAAGGAAGGGAGCGAAAGCGATAATGCCTATTGCAAGAACGGCTGTTGTAACAATAGCGGATGTTGCAATTGCGATGGTTGAAATAACTTCGCCTTCTTCGCTGTTTGCTTTAACATCTGCACCTTCCATTGCGCTGATAGCACAGGGAAGCTTGAGGTTTGCGATGTTACCTGTAACGAATGAAAGGTATGTGCCGCCTGCACCAAGCATGGGTGTGTAAACAATAACTTCAACTACAGCTACAGTCCAGTAGGTCGGAATGAGCTTTAATAAGCCCTGTAAAATACCGCTGATGGGCGGGAAAACATCAAGGTAAAGGCAGACTGCAACGGGGAACATAAGCAGTACGCAAAGTGCGGTAACGCTTGAAATTCTGCCCCATGAGTGGACGCGGTCAATATACGGTTTGTTTGTGTTCTTTGCCATTTTTAACCCCTCCATTCAAGCATTGCAATGTCTTCGGGAAGAACATTGAAAAATACGATTGCGGCTACCATTGCAACTATCATGCCTATGGGCATAACGAAAGGTTCGAGCCATGTGAGCTTGAGCTTCTTTGCGAGGATTTCAAGCGCAATTGAAACAACAACGGCAACTACAAGTGTGATTATTGAAAGCACGCCTGCACCGTCGCCAAAGGTTTCGGGCTTGCCGCCGCCTATGATTGCGCGGGCAATGAATGCACCTATAAGACCAATGAAAATTGCGGGTGTGGCAAAATCATTGATAAAGCCGCCAATAGTTCTCTTTTTCTTTTTATCGGTTTGTGCATTTCCTGCTGATTCTTCTGTAGCTTCGTCCTTCTTGCCTGCTGCAAGGAATTTTTTGTGCAGAGGCTTTGCAAGGAAGGGGAGAATTACGAGAGAGAAGCATATACCGAGCGTCATAACCCAGGCTACACCTGCATAAACCGTGGGGTCTGTAACCGGTACTGCCATACCGCCCTGATGTCCCATTGCTTCCATTGCGGCTTCAGCTGCAGTTGTTTCGTACATGAGGTTACCGATAACCGAAAGACGGACCCAAGGAATAACAAGACCGAGTGCGGGAGCGAGTGCAATAACCGTTGCAAGTACCGAAAGAGCCGACGGAACGGTAAACAGTGCGCTTGATGTTACGGCGTTGCGGAGCTTTGACTTGTCCAGACCAAGGGCTTTACCCTGCTTCCATGCTTTTACAAGGAAGAAAACCGACTGGGCAAGGACGAACAGGATAACTGCGCCTGCGATTAGATACAAACCGAGGCTGCTGTTGTTGAAATCACCCATGATATCACCAATCCTTAATTAATTTTATAAATGATATGATATATTAAATTAACGCATATGTCAACAAAATAAAGATTAATAACGCATAAAAATCAGTCGAAAAAGGTAACAGGGATATAACAGTGCTTGATTTATTCTGCGATTAATGATATACTGTATAAGTTAAAGTCGCTATGACAAATTAAGGAGTGACATTTTTGCAGGCTATAATTCTGGCGGCAGGTATGGGCAAAAGGCTCAGCCCCCTTACCGATGAATGCCCCAAGTCCCTGGTAAAGGTCAACGGTAAACCGCTTATTATAAACGCGCTGGATATACTTTCATCCTACGGTGTTGAGCGTACGGTTATTGTTGTAGGCTACAAGCACGAAATGCTTATTGAAACCATAGGCTACAGCTACAACGGCATGGCTATCAGCTATGTTGAAAATCCCGAATACGCTTCAACCAACAATGTATATTCTTTTTATCTTACTAAGGATTACATTCACGATGATGCTTTGTTGCTTGAATGTGACCTGTTTTATCATAAGGAGCTTATAGGCAAGCTGCTTGAAACGGGTGGCGAATGCAGCATTATGGTAAGCCCGTACGATGCCGAAACTATGGACGGCACAGTTGTTTTTGCCGATGAAAAGGATAATGCAAAGCGTCTTGTAGTAAAGCGTTTTCAGGATGAAAATTTTGATTTTACCGATGCACTCAAAACAGTAAATATCTATAAGTTTACCAAAAACTTCCTTAAAAATAAATTCTATCCTGCTGTTGAAACCTATGTAAAAACGCAGGACCTTGACAATTATTACGAATTTGTTCTCGGTTCGCTTGTTTACTACCGCAACGATATACGCGTGCTTCGCGTAAGTGCCGACGAATGGGCAGAGGTTGACAGCTTTGAAGACCTTGAAATAGCAGAAAGAAAATTTGCAAATCAATAAAATACTCAAAGATGTGTACTTGTTAAAGTATGCATCTTTTTTGTATTTGTAAATTTTTTGTGTTGCTATTTACTATAAGGCTTTCGTATGGTATCATTTATTTCAGCAATTTCTTTTATGAAAGGATGCAGAATATGGCAAAAGCTACAAGAGAGGGATATGTAGTCCCTAAAAAAGAACTGAATATGTTCGCGATAGGTGCTATGGGTCAGGGCATGATTTATGCCATGATGTCAAGCTACATCAGCGACTATTACGTAAACGTTTTACAGCTTCCGCTGGCATTCGTGCTTATTCTTATGCTTGGCGCAAGAATATGGGACGCGATAAATGACCCGCTTATGGGTATGATAGCGGACCGCAGAGAGCCTACAAAACGCGGCAAAATGAAGAAGTATATTCTCTATGCCGTACCGCCTATTGCGGTGCTTACGCTGCTCATGTATTACGCTCCGAATATGAATACAACAGGGCTTATGGTTTATGCCGCTGCTACATACATACTTTGGGGTATGGCATATACTATGGCTGATGTTCCGTTCTGGGGTCTGCCCAACCTTATGACACCGGGTGCAGAAGAACGCGGCTATGTTATTTCCTATACCAAAAACCTCAACGGTATAGGTTCAGCTCTGCCCGAAGTATTCTTCCTTGTTGCAAGTATAACAGTGGGCGGAGTCAGCCTTTCAACAATTCTCGGCACAAGCGGAATTGAGTTTGAAAAGCAAAAGTATTTTCTTATTGCGCTCTTTACCGTTGTAATCGGTACGGTTATGTATGCCAATTCCTACCGCCATATCAAAGAGCGTATTATTCCGCCTGTAAAGGTACGCCAGCCCGGTGAGCCTTCAAGCCTCAAGCGAATCTTCACCTGTAAGCCGCTTATGCTTGTTGTTGCAATGGGTGTTCTTTCCAGCGGCAGATACATGGTTCAGGCTGCGGCTGTTCACGTTGCGCGTTACGCTTTCTATATCGGTCCCGAGCTTACTCCGGATATGGATATTGAATTAAAAACACAGCTTATATCTGACAGTGTCGGTAAGGTTAAAACCATTTTCCAGGTTTGTGCTATTGTAGGTATGTTCGGCGCAATGCTGCTTATGCCTAAGTTAATGCGCAAGTTTGATTACAAGAAGATTGTTATTACAACCTGCCTTGCAGGCTTTGTCGCAAGCATTTTCACAACACTTATCGGTTGGTTTACGGCTAACCTCTACATCTGCATTCCCTTCATTCTTATTTCATGTATTCCTCTTGGTGTTCTCAATGTTGTTTCCAACGCTATGATTGGCGACTGCCTTGACTACCTTGAGCTTGAAACAGGCTTCCGCGATAACGGTCTGGGTTCAGCCTGCCAGGGCTTTGTAAATAAGCTTGGCAACGCACTTGCAACAAGCGGCATTATTCTTATGTATATGTTTATTGATATTGACCCGTCAATGATGCTCAGCGATACTGTTGTAAAGGCCGCAACAGAGCTTACAAGAATTCAGAATTTCGGAATGTTCTCACTGGTTTCCATCGTTCCCGGTGTAAGCATGCTGCTCTGCTCAATCCCGATGTTCTTCTACAAAATTTCGGGTAAGGAAAAGCAGAGAATTGTTGAGGAACTCGCAGCAAGACGCGAAGCACAGGCAAATTCAAGCGCAAAATAAAATAAATCAAGCGGCAGACTTCGGTCTGCCGCTTTTGCGTTTGTGTAAATTTCAGTTTATCGAGCCAATTAGGAATTAAGAATTCGGAATTAGGAATTAAAGGGTGGGCTTCGCCCACACCCAATTATATACTTATATTTTCGGGTGCGGGTGTCCCGCCAACAATTCCTAATTCATAATTTTTATCTGTCATCAGACAGATAAACTGTAATTTAATAATCCACCCTGTCTATCAGCTTTCCGCCTTCAAGGGGATAGGAGCAGATTCTTGTTCTTGAAACGGTATAAAGTGTATCGCCGATATATGTGCCGCGCATTATGCTTGAGGTATCCGTTGCGGCTGAATCGTAGTAGAAAATATATTCGTTGCCTGCCGCATCGTAGCGCTTGCTTTCATGGCTTTCTGATTCAAGCGAATTTGTGTAAGTGCCTATGTGTTCTATTTTACCTTCCTTTATTCTGAGCGTGCAGAAATTCGCTTTGCCTGTGTTGTAATCCGTGAAAATAAAGCCTAAAATGTTCTTGTGTGAGCAGTCCATAACCGTTTTGTGCAGGCTGTTTACATATGCGTGGTCAACGATAAATCTGTCAATTTCCTGTGGGCTTGTCGGGTCGCTGATATCGAAAAGTGAAATTTTAAGTCCGTCTGTCGCACCGTCAGCATCACCGTCTGTGCCTATGCCTACAAGGTAGCCGTTGAACGGGTGCAGGTAGCTTGAAAAGCCCGGAATTTTAAGCTCGCCGACGATTTTCGGATTCTTCATATCCTTAAAATCAATTACAAACAGCGGGTCGGTCTGCCTGAAGGTTACCACATAGCCGTAATCGCCGATGTAGCGGACAGACTGTATTGTTTCACCGGGGGCAATGCCGTCTATTTTGGCAACCTGCTTTAAATTTTTATCAAGCACGGCAATCTGGTTGGATTCTGTGAGCGTTGTAGCTATGCGGATATAATCACCCTTTTCGTCAATTGAAAACTGATTGAGTATTCTGCCTGCAACCTCGCCCTTACCGTTGGCTGTTATGATGCCGTTTTCAAGAGAAAAACGGTAAATTACTGTAACAGTTGAGGACTGGTTTATAAATCTGTTTTCGTTATCGTACCTCTGTGTGATGATGTAGAGGTTTTCGCTTGTGCAGTAAACCTCATGGCCTGAACCGAGTACGGCAGAGGTTTTTGAAATAGCTTTTTGTGAATCGAGTTCAATAACCGTCATAACCGTATAGGTTTCGGAGTAGTGGTTTTCCTGCGGAAGTATGGTTATCATAGGAGCTTCAAGCGTTGATTCTTCGCCGTTTATGCGTATTGACGGAGCTATGTCTTCATATACAGCGTAGCCGTTTTTAAGCTCTAAATCGTAACAGTTTACGCTGTACTGTGAAAGAAGAATTATTCTGCCATCAACAAGTCGGGAAGAAAAGAAACTGCCGTCCTGCGAGAATTCGTAAGTGATTTCAGGCTTTGCTTTGTCGGAAATATCAAAAAGCAAAGCGTGTGTTTTAACTTCTTTCTGCCAGCTTGTGCCGATTACGGCAAGCTTGTCGCCGTAAATATAAATTCCACTCGGGTCAATCAGGTTTTCGGTGAAGGAAATGCGCGTGTCGCTGAGCAGCTTCATGCTCTGTGTGTCAACAATTTTCAGGCTGCGGTCAGAGAGAATGTAAAGGTATCTGCCGTCGTTTTTCAGTATATCGTCTTCATCAATTCCCTTAACCTGTACATTTGTTGTACCGTGGGCGTCCGTTCCTCCCGTGGCAGCACTCTGAGGCGCTTCAGCTTCGCCATCGTCTGCAGACTCATTCAGTACCAAACCGTCTTCAACAGCGGCACTATATTTCAGGTCGCCGAAGTTGGTGAAAAAGTTTTCAACGCGTGCTTTTTCGTATTCTGCACGAAGGGTAGTGAAATAGTCAACTATTGTCTGCTCTGTGTTGCCTGAAAGGGGAATTTCGGCTTCTGCTATCATGTCGGGCATCTGCTTTATTTTCGGGCTGTTTGCGTAATCAATATAAACACCGAGCCCTATAGCGATAACAAGTGCCGCGGCAACGGTTGAAAGTGTGCGTATTCTGCGCTTTTTTCTTTTCTTTATACCTGTCTGCTCTTTGTCCGCAACAAGCGAAACAATGCTGTTTGTGCTGATATTATCGGGTGTGCTTTCGTTGCTTAAAGGCTTCAGAGTTTCTTTTAGAAACTCAAGATTTTCTCTGTCTTTTCTTTTCATTTTGTATTACCTCCTTCTTCAATTTCTTTGCGCAGCTTTGCTAAAGTGCGGCTGAGCTTTGAACGCACGGTAGCTGCGTTTATTGAGGTTGCTTTTGATATTTCCTTGCTGTTTAGTCCGCCGATAACGCTGAGTAAAACGATATCTTTTTCACCAGGCTCAAGCTCGCTTATCAGCCGTAAAAGGTCAAGCCCGAGGGCAGTGGCTTCGTTGGTATCTGCCTGCGGTAAATCAATGTCGAGCGCAACAAAATCGGCTTGGTATTTTTCTCTTAAAAGGTGCTTGCAGGAACGGCTGAGGATCTTGAAAAACCAAGCCTTTGCGGCATTTTCGTCTTTTAGCTTTCCTATGCTTTTCCATGCTTCAAGCGCCGCGTCCTGCACCGCGTCCTTTGCCGCTTCCGCAGAGCCTAAATTGTATAGCGCATAGCGGTACATTTCGCCCGAAAGCGACGAGTAAATTTCGCCGAAGGCGCGGGCATCGCCATGTTGTGCCTTTTTTGCAAGCTGTGCTATGTTGCTTTTCATCTTCTCAACCTCCTTGCTTTGTTAATAGCAGAGAATTACCGCGTTGATTACCGTACCAAAGGCTGAATACATTATTATTTCTTCGATGTTTCCCGTTGCGTCATAATATTTTATTTCTATGCCGTAGCCGGGTCCTTTGTAATACGGGTCACCGCCGTCATTTGCAGCTTTTGCAAAAACGGGCGGCTGTGCTTTTGAAACGCATATATAATCGGTTATAAATACACCTGCCCAGAGCAAAAGCAATGCGCCGATAACGGCAAAAACTCCAGCGGTTATTCTTTTGCGCTTTGTCATTTCTGAATCACCCTTTTGCACATCAATTTGAGTACTCAACCATATAGTGTAAATTTTTTTGTGAAGTGTTGCATGAAATTCAAATATTTTTCTTCTATTTTATAATAAAATTTTTAAAAATGCTATACCAAAAGGTCTTGTTTTATGTTATAATGCCGATATATGTGTATTTTTATAACCAAAAGTGTTTTGTTGTCGAAAGGAGTGGAGCAGAATGGGCAGAAATTTCGATTATGTTCTTTTCGATTTTGACGGTACAATTGCCGATACCGCCCGCGGCATTACGCGCTGTGCGCTTGAAGCTCTTCGCTTTTACGGCTACGATGAACCCGATAAAGAAAGGCTGCGCCTTTTTATTGGTCCTCCGCTGGTGGACAGCTTTATGGATTTGTACGGTGCAGACGAAGCCCTTGCCCGCAAAATGGTTGATAAATACCGAGAGCATTATTCGGGCGGCGGTATGTTTGAATGTGATTTTTACCCCGGTGTGCCGCAACTGCTTGATGAGCTTAAAAAAGCGGGCTGTAAAATGGCTATTGCTTCATCAAAGCCCGGCAAATTTGTTGCTCAGATTCTTGAAAGCCTCGGTGCGGCGGAATATTTCAGCTTTATTTCGGCACCGGAGGTTGGTCATGTGAATCCCACCAAGGCAGAGCTTATTACATGGGCTATGCAGGCACTTGGTGCTGAAAAGGCAAGTACGGTAATGGTAGGCGACAGACTTTTCGATATTGAGGGCGCAAAACAGGTCGGTATAAAATCAATCGGTGCTGTTTACGGCTTCGGAAGCGAAGAAGAATTAAAGGAATACGGTGCGGATATGCTTGCGTTTAACGCAGGGCAGATTAAGGAGTTGATACTTGAATGAAAATTATAGCCAACATCATCAAGTCAATACTTATACTTGCTTTAGCCGCCGTTGTTGCGGTTGTCGGCTGCTTTGCCGCTGTGTTTTTTATCAGCAAAGAAACGCCCGATGAAATTTTTATTTTGGATTATGCGTTGGTTTTGGATACCGATTCAAACGGTAAGCCTGCCGCATGGTTTGTAAAAAAGGCTGATAATGATTCGCTTGAAACAGGCGACGGAGTTTTATATTATAACGGCAAATACTGCTTTGCCAACGCAATGGTAACCGATTACGGTACGCAGTTTTACACGCTGGACGATCTGACGCTTGAGCTGAATGTCAGTGATGAAAATATTGTCGGCGAAGTTATTGCCATGTGGCAGCAAAAATAAAGCTTTGCAGTATAATGAATATGGGGGAAAGGTTTTCTTCCAAATAAAATACTGCAGGGGGAAGCATTTTAATGGTAGCTTATCTTGATAACAGCGCTACGACCGCACTCTGCAAAACAGCAAGGGAAAAAACGGTCGAAGCGATTACTGAATACTACGGCAATCCGTCCTCACTTCACAGCGTAGGTACTGCCGCACAGAAGCAGCTTGATGGTGCAAGGGCGGCTGTTGCAGCCTCGCTTTCGTGTGAACCGGAGGAGATTGTTTTTACAAACAGCGGTACGCTTGCAAACAACGCGGCAATTTTCGGCGCAGCTTATGCGCTGAGGCGCCGCGGCAACCGCATAGTCACAACCTGTGTTGAGCATCCGAGTGTTTCGGAATGTATGCAAAAACTCGAAAAGGAAGGCTTTGAGGTGGTTTATCTCAAGGTTGACCGCAGCGGCAGAATTGACAGGCAGGAGCTTATGCAGGCTGTAAATTCAAAAACGATTCTTGTCAGCATGATGTTTGTTAACAACGAAGTAGGCAGCGTTATGCCTGTTGAGCTTATAAAGTCTGCTGTGCGCAAGGCGAATGCACCTGCGCTTATTCATTGCGATGCGGTTCAGGGCTACGGCAAGCTGCCTGTAAAGCCGTCAAGGCTCGGTGTGGATTTACTCAGCGCAAGCGGTCACAAGGTTCACGGTCCTAAGGGTGTCGGCTTCCTTTATGTACGCAAAGGCGTAAGACTTGTGCCGTACATTCTCGGCGGCAATCAGGAGGGTAAAATATATTCCGGCACACAGCCTATGCCTGCAATTATGGGTTTGTGGGGTGCTGTGGAAGAATTCCCGAACCTTGCCGAACAGTTTGAACACGCAAAGCTGTTGCGCGATTATTTTGTAAGCGAAGCGAAAAAAATAGGCGGTATCGAAATAAACTCGGGTGAAGATGCCGTACCGTATATTATAAATATTTCTCTGCCCGGTCACCCGTCGCAGACGGTGCTGAATTTCTTGTCAGACCGCGGAATATATGTTTCTGGCGGTTCGGCTTGTTCAAAGGGTCACCGCAGTAAGGTGCTTACCGCTATGGGTTTGCCGCCTGAGCGTATTGACAGCGCTTTGCGAATCAGCCTTTCAAGGCTTACCACGAAAGCTGATATTGATATGCTGCTTTGCGGCCTTGAAAGCGCAACCGAACAGCTGCGCAGGAAAATGTAATACAACGCAATAAATATTAACAGATAAAGGGACATAAAATGAAAGAAGTAATTCTGATTAAAAACGGTGAACTTGCCCTGAAGGGTCTTAACCGCCGCACTTTTGAAGATGTAATGATTAAGAATATGCGCCGCAGACTGGCTGACTTGGGCGAATTTACCTTCACCCCCGCACAGTCAACAATAAAGGTTGAAGGTCCTGACGGAGCTGACCTTGACGAAGCGGTTGAGCGTGTATCGCGCGTTTTCGGTATTGCGGGCTTTTCCCGTGCGCTCAAGTTAGAGAAGAATTTTGACCTTGTGCTCGAAAATGCGGGCAGATACCTTGAACAGCAGCTGCTTGAAGCAGAAACCTTTAAGGTGGTTGCAAAGCGTTCCGATAAAAAATTTCCGTTTGATTCTCCGCAGATATGTCTTGCTCTGGGAGAAAGATTGCTCGACGAATTTCCGCACCTTACCGTTGATGTTCATAACCCTGAAATTACGGTTATGGTAGAGGTACGCGACCATGATATTTTCGTTCACGCAAATCAGCTCAAGGGTGCGGGCGGTATGCCCGTAGGCACTGCAGGCAGAGCGGCACTCATGGTTTCGGGCGGTATTGACAGTCCTGTTGCAGGCTGGATGATGGCAAAGCGCGGTGTTGAGCTTACCGCAATTCACTTCGCTTCACCGCCCTATACAAGCGAAAGGGCAGAGCAGAAGGTTCATGATTTGCTCGGCAAGGTTGCACGCTATGCGGGCAGAATAGAGCTGAGCGTAGTACCCTTTACCGAAATTCAGGAGCAAATCAGGGATAAATGCCCTGAAGACTTGTTCACAATAATAATGCGCCGCCTTATGGTGCTTTGTGCCGAACGCATTGCAAAGCATTCGGGCTGCGGCGCGCTCATAACGGGCGAAAGTCTCGGTCAGGTTGCCAGCCAGACCCTCGGCGCAATAGCCTGTACGGACGCGGCGGCAACAATGCCGATGTTCCGTCCCCTTATCGGTATGGATAAGGATGAAATTATTGCAATTTCACGAAAGATTGATACCTTCGAAATTTCAATCCTTCCGTTTGAAGATTGCTGTACGGTCTTTACACCGCGTCACCCCAGAACAAGACCGAAAATTGCTGATGTTGAAGCCGCTGAAGCAAAGCTCGACATAGAAAGCCTTGTTGAGCGCGCTGTGGCAGAGACAAGAAAGATTTATATTAGTTAAGGATATGTTGCTTTAATGAACTGCGAAATCATCGGTGTCGGCACAGAACTGCTGCTCGGCGATATTCTGAATACGGATGCACAGTATCTTGCTCGTGAGCTTGCCGCTATGGGAATAGGGCTTCACTATCAGCAGGTTGTGGGTGATAATCCGCAGCGTATGCGCGAGTGTATATCAAACGCACTTGAACGCAGTGAGCTTGTTATTTTAACGGGCGGGTTAGGTCCTACGGCGGACGACCTTACAAAGGAAATCTGCTGTGAAGTAATGGGCGAAGAGCTTGTGCTTGATGAAGCCATACTTGAAAATATACGCTCCTACTTTGTTTCAAGGGGCAGGGCTATGAGCGAAAATAACCGCAAACAGGCATATGTGCCAAAAAACGGTACAGTTTTCCGCAACGCCAATGGTACTGCACCCGGCTGTGCCGTTGAAAAGGACGGCAAGGTTGCAATTATGCTGCCCGGTCCGCCGCGGGAACTCAAACCAATGTTTGAAAATGAGGTAAAGCCCTACCTGTCTGAAAAAACAGGCGGAATAATTTATTCGCGTCAGGTGCGTACCTTCGGCATAGGCGAGTCGGATATGGCTTCGCGTGTGGCTGATTTGCTTGAAGGTGAAAATCCCACCGTTGCGCCTTATGCCAAGGACGGTGAAGCTCTGCTTCGCGTTACCGCAAAGGCTCAAACAAAACAGCAGGCCGAAGAAATGTGCGACAGGATTATCGGAAAAATCAGCGAGCGCATAGGCGAATTTATTTATTCAACCGACGGTGCAAATCTTGAAGAAACAGTTGTGCGCCTGCTTTTGAAAAACGGTAAAAAATTAGCCCTTGCAGAAAGCTGTACGGGTGGCTATATAGCAAAGCGCATTACCGATGTTGTGGGTTCGTCCGCAGTGTTTGAATACGGCATAGTTTCCTATTCGAATGAAGTAAAGCAAAGGCTTCTCGGTGTCAGCACCGAAACGTTTGAAATGTATACCGAAGTCAGTGAGCAATGTGCCGCAGAAATGGCACAGGGCGCAAAACAGCTGTCAAATGCGGATTTTGCTTTGAGTGTTACGGGCATATCCGGTCCGGGCGGCGGAAGTGAAGATAAACCCGTAGGTTTAAGTTATATCGGCTTTGCTTATCCCGGCGGAGTAACGGTTAAGGAGCTTCGCACGGGCAAAAAAGAAAACGCAAGAGAATATAACCGCTATGTTGCGGCATCAACTGCCCTGCATATGCTGATTGAATATTTTAAAGGAAGGGAAGGGTAAGTAAATGGCAGAGGAATTCAACTTCGGCTCAAGCAGCTCAAACTTTGAAGAGCTGCTGAAAAAATACAAGCCGGTCGATGCCGAGCCGACACCTGCTGTACAGGCTGAACCCGAAAAGGAAGCTGAGCAGGAAATTGTGCAGGAAAAAAAGCCTGTAAAAAAAGTTAAAAAGGCAAAGCCCGCCGTTCAGGCAGAAAAAGCGGCTGAACCTGTAACAGAGCAGGAAACATTTGAAGAAGAAATAAATGAAATTTTTGACAGCGTTAAGTCCGAACCCGAAGCGGTAGAGGAATTCAGCTTTGACAGTTCGCTTTTAAACAATGAACCCGAAGAGCCGCAGGAAAGTCTGATTGAAAAGGTCAAGGATGAACCTAAATTTGCCTATGACCTGAATATGTTCGGCAGTTCGGCACAAAAGGCTTTTGATATTGAAAGCTACGACGATTCGTGGCTGGACAGCTCGCTTGACAACAGCATTTTTTACGACCCCGATGCTGCTTCAAAAATTAAAGAGCAGCCGCTTGAAAGTTTTGCTGTTGAAACGGCGCAAGACAATGCTGAGCAGGAAGATTATTTTGAAGAACCCAGGGAAAGCAATTTTATCCCTGTAGAGGAACCCGAAAAGGCTGATATTGCTTCGGCGGCGGGCGGCTATGTTGCACAGGATGATATTGAAGGCTTCACCTTTGATGATGACAGCGGACTCGATTTCGGCGATGAAGAAAAAGAACAGCCGACACAGCAGCCCGATTATCCTGCCCCGGACCTTGAAGGCTTGCCTGTGTTTACACCTGCAAAGCCCGATAAAAAAGCTAAAAAGATTAAGGCTAAAAAGGAAGTCAATGCAGTAACGGATTTTTCGAAGGATTACAAAAAGGGCGAGGAAGCTGCACCCAAGAAAAAGAAGGGCTTTTTCAAAAACAATTTTGTTATTTCGCAGGAAGACCCGACTGCGGAAAAAATCCGCAAGATTATAATGATAATTGCCGTGCTTGCAATTATTGGTTCGGGCTTATATCTGTTTAACGATTATGTTATCATGCCTTACCGTAATGATAAGGATATGAACGAACTCAATAGCTTGCTCGGTAACGGTAACAGTGTTATTGATGAACAGAGCATGGAAAAAAAATACCCCGACATTGATTTCCCTGCAGGTATGCTCGAAAAATACGGCGATGTTTATGCAAGAAACCAGGACCTTGTAGGCTGGATTGAAATTGCAGGCCTGGATATTTCGCTTCCCGTTGTTCAGGGCGTTGATAATAACCAGTACCTTAAAACCGATTTTGACGGCAAGACAAGCAAATACGGTTCGATTTTCATGAATTCAACCAACCGTTTTGATACGCTCGATTACAATACAACCCTTTTCGGTCACCATATGAAGGACCAGAAGATGTTCGGTAAATTAAAGCAGTACAAAACCGTTGCCGGCTATAAAAAAGCGCCTGTAATTGAATTCGGTACACTCTATGCCGATTACAAGTGGAAGGTTTTTGCCGTGTTTATAACAAACGGTACTTCCGCAGGGGATGACGGCTATCTGTTCAACTATATGTTCACCGACCTTTCAACCAATCAGAAGGTTGAAGAATTCCTCGGTGAAATAAAGCTCCGTTCAATTTATTATCCCCAGGTTGATATTGCGGTTTCGGATAAAATTCTTACCCTTTCAACCTGCACCTACGAGCTTGACGAAGGCAGACTTGTCATAATGGCAAGAATGGTACGCCCGGGTGAAAGCGAGTATGTTGATGTTAATGCGGTACGCTACAATGCGAATCCGCGCTATCCGCAGGGTTATTACGAAAAGAACGGTAAAACAAACCCCTATGCAGATTATGCCAAGTGGTATCCGTCATAATTAAAAGGAAAGGACAGTGAAAAGCCAGATGAATATAAGTTTTATTGCTTTGAATATCAGCGGTGCTGAAACCGTCCAGTTTGCGGCGGATAAGCTTAAAGGCGTCCTGACCTCTTACGGCAGGTGTGATTTCAGGCTTTGCGGCTCAATGTCGCAGGTTTCATCATCGCTCAGCGATGCCTTTTCTAATTCCGATTTGGTAGTTGTCGGTCTTGAGCCGTCGGTCTACTGCAAATCAAAGCTTGCAATTCTGCGTGCAATGCATGTCAAAACCCAGCTTAACGAACAGCTTAAAACACTTATTGGCGATGCAAAGGATATGACCGCATATCAGCTTTCAATGCATTGTGCAATGCCTGTAAATGCCGAAATCTTCCCCACGGAGGACGGACTTTATTCAGGCTTTGCCCTGCAGTCGGGCAAGCAGCACTTTGTAATGCTTACGCTGGACAAGTTAAGGCTTGACCCCGTTACAGAAAAGGGTCTGAAGCCGATGCTTGAAAAATATGCGCCTGAACAGCAGGAAAGGTCAGCTGCACCCGATTCAAAACTTGCTGAAAAAGCAGGAAAAATGCTTCGTGAAAAAGATATGAAGGTTTATTTTGCAGGCACACCGTCATGCGAAATGGTAAAAGACCTTTGCAGCGAAGAAATTGAAAACGGCACCTTTGTATTTACTTCCTATACGGCACAGCGCGGGGACGAAGCCCCCCGCAGCTACATAGCAGACCTTGCGCGTTATGCCATTCCGCAGGGTGAAAGCGCACTCGGTGCAGCCGTATCAAATGTATTTACGGGCGCATCGCAGGAAACAGGCGAGCAGAAATATAATGTATATGTTGCGGTTGCCGATACGGCAGCTTCGCGCGTTCTCCGTTTCGTTTCACAGACAGGTGAAACACCCGAAGAGCTTATTACTGCGGCAATTGAAATGCTTATGGAAATGATTTGTGACAAGTGCGCAGAGCTTTCCGAACCTGCCGCAGCTGCAGAAAGCTTTTCTGCAGAACCTATTGAAGAGCTTGAAGAACCCACACCCGAAGAAAAAACCAAGAAAAAATACAGGGGCATCAGAACGGCAGTTTATGTGCTTGTTGCAATGATTCTTGCCGCCGCAGTTCTTGTAGGTTTTTTCGGCTTTGACAGCGCAAATGAAAACAGAGAAACAGCAGCTGCAGCTTTTGCGGCTGCTGCCGGCGGAGCCGTTGCAGACAGCGGCTCCTTCCCTTTTTTGAACAGTGAAAATTCAGCTTTAGGTCCATTTGTAGAATTTGAAGAAGAAACAAACGAAAATAACACAGAAATAAATATTACAGAACCCACAACCATAATTTTGAATACAACGGAAGCTTCCGAGAATATAGAGCCTTCGACTACAGAAAAGGCAACAACCGCAGCAAAACCCACAACAGAAAAAACAACAAAACCGACTACGACTAAGAAGGTTACCACAACAGCTAAGCCTGCCACTACCATCCCCAAAACAACTTTAGCGGCGGTTACAACGGCCGTTACAACAACTGCTGTAAAAATAACGCAAAAGCCCACCGAAAAAAACACAACAACCGCCGAAGCAACGGTAACAAGACCCGAAACAAAATATAAGGGTACATTTACTTTTACCGTTTACGGCTACGGTCACGGTGTGGGTATGAGCCAGGAAGGTGCGCTTGCAATGGCAAGGGCAGGCAAAACCTGCAATGAAATATTGCTCCATTATTTCCCCGGCACAACAATTGTTGAAGCGGACTCCGCGATGCCCGAAACGGTAAAATACGGTGCAGCCGAATACGGTATGCTCGAATACCTTTGCTGTACTGTTGCCGCAGAAATAGGCACGGGCTGTAACGCATCAAATAAGGAAGCGTTCAAGGCTCAGGCTGTGGTTGCCTACACCTATGCAAAGCGCTACGGTTTTACTTTAAGCGCATCGGCACACGCTTTCAAAAAGGGCTATGCTTTTGAGGGTACACTTCTTGAGCAGGCGGTTAAGGAAATTATGGGTAACTATGTTTCATACGGCGGTCAGCCTGCGATGACAACATATTTTGCAATGTCAGCGGGCAAAACCACAAAGGCATCAAGCGTATGGAGCGGCGGACCGTATCCTTACCTTGAACAGGTGGTTGACAGCTCATACGATAAAAACTGTGCCAAATACAAAACTACCTATGAAATTTCAGCAGACGAATTCAGCGCTCTCATGGAAAAAAACATAGGTGTTGAGCTCGACGGCAACCCTGCAGGCTGGATTAAAATAATCGAGCACGACGGTGCGGTGAGTTCGGATATAGGCTATGTAGCAAAAATGACGGTAGGCTCAAAAACATTGAGCGGTGCAAATTTCCGCGCAACCGCAATGGGCTACAGAATCCGTTCGCATTGCTTTACCGTTTCATATAAAGCTGATTAAAGGAGAGAGAATTATGGTTAAAACAAAGCTTGTTTCATCCCTTGAAAAAATCTTTGCACAAAGCGAAGGCGATTTTTACGCAATAAGTTCCTTTTCCATGCTTAAAAAGGAACGCAGTAATTTTCAGCTTGCCGTGTTTACGGATGAGCCGCTGCGTGTTGAAATAAACGGTGCAGACGGTGTTGAAATAAATGCTTTCAATGTTCTGTCCGTTCCTTCTGCACTGCCATATTATGAAGACCATGATGACGATATTTTAGTTTCACCCGACGGCTATTATCCCGATTGTCTTGTCCCTTGCGAAAACGGTGAAATTGAGTTTGTAAACGGCGGCTGGTGCAGCGTATGGTTTGAAGTCAGTGCTGAAACAGCAGGTGAAAAAAATATTGAGCTTTCACTTTACAACGAAGAAAATGAGCTTGTTGCAAAGGAAAGCATGAAAATTAAGGTTATTGATGTTGAAATGCCCGAGCAGGAGCTTATCTGTACAAATTGGTTCCATTGCGACTGCCTTGCAACATGGTATAACGCTCAGGCTTTCAGTGAAGAGCATTGGCAGATAATTGAAAACTATGTCAGAGTTGCCGTTAAGCACGGTATTAATATGCTTCTCACCCCGTTGTTTACACCGCCGCTTGATACAGCGGTTGGCGGTGAACGCCCGACAATGCAGCTTGTTGATGTTACTGTAACCGGCAAGGATGAATATGCCTTTGGCTTTGATAAGCTCAGCCGCTGGATTAAAATGGCACTCAGCTGCGGCGTAAAGCAGTTTGAGCTTTCACACCTGTTTACACAGTGGGGCGCAAGTCATGCTCCTAAAATAGTCGATACAAACGGCAAGTTGATTTTCGGTTGGAAAACTGCTGCGGGCGGTAAAAAATACAAAGCCTTCCTCACTCAATTTGCAGCAGCACTTGATAAATTCCTTATTGACGAAAATGTCAAAGACAGATGCTGGGTTCATGTTTCTGATGAACCGAACGATTTGCAGGTGCGTTCTTATGCAAAGGCAAGCCGTTTGATTCGCGAGCTTTTCCCGGATTATAAGAATCTTGATGCATTGAGCAATTTTAAATACTACAAAAAGGGCCTTGTAAAAACTCCTGTTCCCTCACTTGACCATGCGCACAAATTCTACGGCAAGGTGGACGGACTGTGGACCTATTACTGCTGCGGTCAGTATAAGGGTACATCAAACCGCTTCATGGCTATGCCGTCATACCGTAACCGTGTTTTAGGCTTTCAGCTTTTTAAGTTCAACTGTGTCGGCTTTTTGCAGTGGGGCTATAATTTCTGGTACAGTCAGCATTCAAAGCGCACCGATTTGAACCCCTTTGAAGAAACCGATGCGGGCAAGGCATTCCCGTCGGGTGATGCGTTTATGGTTTATCCCGGTGAAAACGGTCAGCCGCTTATTTCTCTGCGCTTCAAGGTTTTCTACGATGCTTTCCAGGATTATGCCGCACTCAAACTCCTTGAAAAGAAAATCGGGCACGAAAAGGCAGTAGAAGTTATTGAAAATACCGTAGGTGAACCGCTCGGATTTACAAACTACGAAAAGGGTATAGCTCCTATGCTCGAAAAACGCGAGAAAGTAAACGCATTGTTGGAAGAACTGTATTGATTTTTTACAACAATCAAAATTAAAAATGTTCTGATAAAAGAGAAGCAGTACAGCAAATATAAGCTGTACTGCTTGATTTTTATTCCTGATTTGCGGTTTTGCAAACTCTTGCAAGGTTGCATATATCGCATTTTGGTTTGCGGGCATCACACACCGCTCTGCCGTGCAATACACAGCGGTGGCAGAAATTGTTGCTCTCTTCGGGGGGCAATATTTTTTTTAGCTGCATTTCAACCTTGTACGGGTCCTTGGTTTTAACCAGACCGAGCCGGTTTGAAATGCGTATAAGGTGCGTATCCGCAACTACAGCAGGTTGACCGTAGACATCGCCCATTATAAGGTTTGCCGTTTTTCTGCCGACACCGGGCAGGCTTACAAGGTCGTCAATATTGTCGGGCACTTTGCCGCCGAATTTGTCAAGCATCATTTGCGACATGGCAATAATATCCCGCGCTTTCATGTGATAAAAGCCGCAGGGACGGACAATTTCTTCAACATCTTCTATATCGGCAGCCGCATAATCCTCAAGCGTTTTATATTTTTCAAAAAGCTTTGGGGTTACAAGGTTTACGCGCGCATCTGTGCATTGCGCAGAAAGCCGCGTAGCGATTATGAGCTGTACGGGGTCTGCCGCGTCAAGTGAACATATTGCTTCGGGATAATCCTTTTTCAGCTGTTCAACCGCAAATTCGGCAATTTCTTTTTTTGTCATGCTTTAACACCAAACTTATATACTGTTCTGGATTTGAATTCTTCGCCTGCGGCATAGGTGCACTGCGGGAAATTTTCGTGGTTGGGTGCATCGGGATAAACCTGTGTTTCAAGGCAGAAACCTGCGTGCTGTACCATGGGGCAGCCGCCTTTGCCGGCTCTTGTTCCGTCAAGGAAGTTGCCGGTGTAAAACTGAACACCGGGCAGGTCAGTATACATTTCCATTGTTCTGCCGCTGATGGGTTCAAGCACGCTTACTTTTGCTCCGTCACCGCTGTTGAGGCAAAGGTTGTGGTCGTAGCCCTTTGCGGCAATCAGCTGGTCGTAATCTGCCTTGATATCCTTGCCAATGGGTTTTGCCGTTCTGAAATCAAAGGGCGTGCCCTCAACGCTTCTGATTTCGCCTGTGGGTATGCTGTCGGGTGTAGTGGGGGTAAAGTAATCAGCATCAAAGCGGATTTCGTGACCCAGCACATCACCGCTGTTGCAGCCTGCAAGGTTGAAATATGCGTGGTTAGTGAGGTTAATAAGGGTTGCCTTGTCGGAAACCGCTGAGTAATCAATAATAACCTCGTTATCGTCTGTAAGAGTGTATTTTACACTTACTTTAAGTGTACCGGGGAAGCCGTGTGTACCGTCGGGTGAAACTGCGGTAAAAATAACAGCATTTTCGCCGCAGAGCTGTGCATCAAAATTAGCGTATGAAAATTCGCCGCAGCTGTGCAGGGTTTTGCAGCCGTCTTCATTGCAGTCAACCTGATATTCAATGCCGTCAATAGTGAATTTGCCGCCCTTTATCCTGTTTGCAAATCTGCCTACAAACTGACCCTGGTAGTCACTGCGGTTGAGCTGACCGTCCATATCGTCAAAGCCGAGCAGCACATCCTGCAAAATATCGTCTTTATCAGGCATAAAAGCGGAAAGCCAAGTTGCGCCGTAGGTTATGAATTCGGCAAAACAGCCTTCACTGTTCTTGATTTTGTATTTTGCTACTTCGCTGCCGTCGGGCATGAAGCCGTAAACGCTTTTTGTAATCATGATATGATGCTCCTTAATAAAAATTTAGTAATTTCTTGCGAAATTTGACGAATTTATATTTTATATTAAGTATAAAGATTTGCACACAAAAAGTCAATCACTTTAAATTACAGTTTTGCAAAGCTAAACTGTAATTCAGTTGACATACTCAATATAAAAGATTAAAATATTAATATATATATGAAAGGGGCTGACGGAATATGGATATGAACGATATATTCGGCTTTACCGTAATAATGAGCCGTTATCTGATAGCTATGCTTGCCGTGCTTGTACTGGGCAGCTGTGTTGTGTCGCTTGTAACCCGCCGTTTCGGCAAGCGCGTCGGCTCTTACCTTGTACAAAAAAACAGCAAAAAGCGTTATCCGCTTACCCGTTGGGAAAACGCAATAGGCAGGAGTACTACCTGTGATCTGGTTTTTGATGTGCCTACAGTTTCTCGTTTTCATGCCGTTATTTCAAAGCGTCGCAATGGCTGGGTTGTGGCAGATACCAATTCGCGCACAGGTGTGCTGGTAAACGGCGAAAAAATTACTAAAGTTACAAAGCTCAACCATGGTGATACGGTTACCTTCGGTACGGCAGCTTTTGAATTCTTCGATGTTGATGTTGACGATATGGAGCGCGCCAAGGAAAAAGAGCGCCGCCGTAAAGCAAAGGAAGCGGCAAAGGCTACAAGGGCGGCAAGACCCGAAAAATCCGCGGCTTTTCTGCCTGCGCTTATTGATGAAGCGGCACAGAAGGCATATGTACTCGGCTGTGAAAGCTGTGTTGTGGGCAGGTCGCCCGATTGCGATGTAAAGCTGCGATACAGCCCGATTTCTTCCGAACACGCTAAAATTTACAAAAACGGCACGGCTTGGTTTATTGAGGATATGAATTCCGCAACAGGTACAAAGGTCAACGCGCGTGCGGTCGGCACAGGCAGACGCAGGCTTAAAGACGGCGATATAATAGGCCTTGGCGGAGTGATTTTTGTGTTCAACGAATACTACAAAATTAAAAAATAATTCTTGTTTTATTTTATATGAAAGGGGTGAATGCAATGGCAGAAAAAATAAAAAAAGCAAAACAACCGTTTAACTGGGTTTCAATGCTGATGTTTGTTACGATTTTTCAGGTTATTTCGGCTATGCCCGTGCTGCTTTCGGGTGAGGAGGTAAATCCCGAACTGCTTACCGTTTTTGGCGGCTTTATGCTTGTTGAATGGGTTTATTTTATCTGTGCCCGCTGGCTTGCAAATCAGCGTGCGGTTGAGCTTGAAATTATTGCGTTCATGCTTTCGGGCATAGGGCTTACTACCGTTGCAAGCGTTTACCCCGATTATGCTCTGAAGCAGTTTATAGCAATTTTAATAGGTCTGGTCGGCTTTGTTATTCTTCTTGCAATAATGCGCAATGTGGAGGTTATTTCTTTCCTGCGTCCGTTTGTTGCAGTTGCGGCTGTCGGTCTGCTTGCGTTAAACCTTGTGCTTGCCCGCACAATCAACGGCGCGCTTAACTGGATTGAAATCGGCTCGTTTTCAATTCAGCCGTCAGAGCTTGTGAAAATTGCGTTTATCTTTGTAGGAGCGGCTTCGCTTGAAAAGCTGCAGTCTACCCGAAGCCTTACAAAATATCTTGTTTTCTCGCTTGGTTGCGTCGGTGCGCTGTTTTTAATGCGCGATTTCGGTACAGCGCTTATATTCTTTGCAACCTTTATGGTTATCGCTTTCCTTCGGTCGGGCGATATAAAAACAATCGGCTTACTCGGTGTTGTTTCCGTACTCGGTGCGGCATTGATTATATTCTTTAAGCCCCATGTTGCTTCCCGCTTTGAAACCTACCGTCATATATGGGAGTATGTAAATGAAGGCGGCTTTCAGCAGACAAGGGTGCTGATTTATTCTTCAAGCGGCGGACTTTTCGGTCTGGGTATTGGCGAGGGCAGGCTGCGGAATGTTTATGCGTCTACAACCGACCTTATCTTCGGCGTTATCTGCGAAGAGTGGGGTATGATAGTGGCGTTTACTGTTGTGCTTTGCTTTGCCTTTGTTGCGGTTTACGCTTTAAGGCTTGCGCGCAACGCACGCTCAACCGTTTACTCAATAGCTGCTGTTGCAGCAGCGGCAATGCTGCTTGTTCAGCTGGCACTCAATGTTTTCGGCATTACCGATTTGTTGCCGCTTACGGGTGTAACTCTGCCTTTTATAAGCCGCGGAGGTACAAGCATGATTTGTTCATGGGCGCTGTTTGCCCTTATAAAAAGTGCGGATATTAAAACATATCCTAAGCTTGAAAAACAGATGGACGATAACTAACTTACAGTTTATCTGCTCTGCAGATAAACTGTAGCGATATAAATCCCTTGCGGGATTTGCGATATACCTAACGGTGCGATATATGCTTCGCATGCGATATACGCTGCGGCGTACAGGGGATTTATATCATATCGCAGGCGAATGTAGTGAGCCTATATCGCAATTTCATTT